>CAZODA010000019.1:0-60400 GCA_964578485.1 uncultured Alkalitalea sp.
ATTTTTATTAACTACTAAAAATAAAATAATATGAAAGCAAAAAATCAGATGTTTATAATTAGACTATTAAAATCATTCATTAGTCTATCATTTTTGTTTGTTTTCTTCCTGTTGAGTTCTCAAAAAGTTATGGCACATTGTGATTCTTTTGATGGTCCTGCTTTGACAGATGCAGCAAAAGCATTAGAAACTAACAATGTGGAGTTAATCAAGAAGTGGATTTTAGCCGAAGATGAAGCAGTAGTTGTACCTTTATTTCATAAAGCCTATAGTTTAAAAGATGGTGATTTTGAAATATATGAAATTGTTAAAGCACATTTCTATGAGACCTTTGTTCGCCTACATCGGGAAATGGAAGGAGCTACCTTTACAGGACTTAAACCTGCCGGTACTACTGCTCATATCACTGTAATGAGTGATAAAGCACTTGAGGAGGGTAATTTTGAAGGGCTTTTGGCAGCACTCAACAAGCACGTGAATCGCCAATTAATGGAGAAGTATGAGAAAGCTGCTGCATTGTATAAAATAAAAGATCGTTCGGTTGAAGATGGTCGGGCCTATGTGGCTGCTTATGTAGATTACACTCATGCTGTAGAAGCGATACATGATATATTAGAGAGTGGGGGACATCATCATCATTAATTTAAAGAAATAAAAATCCGGCTACAAAATAATATGTGCCGGATTTTTTAAATTTTAAATATTCAGATCTTTATTTTATAAAAATTAAATGTAATTATTCAATCAGTTTAAATTTATACACATGAAAAGTTTGAGCATTAATTTCATTAGAGATATTTGTTCCTTCTATTTCAAAGTTACTTTCAATAGGTTGTAGCAGAGTTGGATTGTTAATGGTATTTTCAGCAAGCGGATCCGGTGAGCTGAAAGTTATCAGTTTACCTTTGGCTAATTTTTCCTTCCTTTTGATACCTTTAAAATTAAGATTAAGATTTTGTGATTTATCAGAGGTGTTTACAACTTTCACTATAACTTCATTTTGCTCTTTATCCCACACGGCACTGGCAAATAATCCATTTTGATCATCAGCTCCTGTTACAGCTTTTTTATTCATAGTAAGTGGAAGGACATTAGTTCCTTTATTTAGTGAAAAAAGTTGTTGTACGTAATAACTTGCTGTATTGAAAGTGTTCAGGTTATCGTACCATATCATATCCGGGCGCCATTGCCAGCCTTCAACATGGGCAAATAGGGGGGCGTAGGTAGCCATATGTACGATATCTGCATTTCTTTCTATACCTGTCATAAAAGCTGCTTCCAATAATGCAGTATAAAAATGATTCCATTTTTTACCTGCTCCATGACAAGCATATTCACCGGCAAATACTTTTGGTCCTCTGCGATCGTAATTATCATATCTTGCACCTTGTTTCAAGAACCAGCTTTCGGGGCGATAGAAGTGCTCATCTACAAGATCCACTTTAAGTTTTTTCATTTCAGGCCAGAGGTATTCAAACTGTTCACCTTCAGAACCCGGACCAGAGCCACCGATAATTTTTATTTCAGGATAAGCTTTTCTGATAGCTTCGACGAATGGTTTTAGGCGTACCACATATTCTTG
Organism: uncultured Alkalitalea sp.; assembly: GCA_964578485.1. Lineage (GTDB taxonomy): Bacteria > Bacteroidota > Bacteroidia > Bacteroidales > Marinilabiliaceae > CAZODA01. The sequence goes on from CAZODA010000019.1 coordinate 1,583, forward strand.
TCCCCATTGTTCATTTCCAACACCAATATATTTCATATTGAATGGTTCGGGATGTCCCATTTCTGCACGTAATTTACCCCATTCGCTGTTAATATCGCCATTTGCAAACTCAATTAGATCCAGTGCATCCTGAATATAAGAGTCTAATTCTGAGATTGCAGCATGAGCACTTTCATCATTATTTTGAAACTGACAGGCCATTCCACTGTTAACTACCGGAAGGGGTTCTGCCCCAAGCTCTTCTGCCAATAAAAAATATTCATAAAATCCCATTCCATAGCTTTGGTAGTAATCGGGGAAAAAGCGATGTGAAAATGTATAGTGCCAGCGATTTTCATTTAAGGGACGATTTTCGACCGCACCAACACTTTTTTTCCAGTCATAGCGGGTTTCCAGATCTGTGCCTTCAACTATACAGCCGCCCGGGAAGCGAAAAACTCCGGGTTTGAGGTCATAAAGAGCCTGAGCCAGATCTTTGCGTAATCCATTTTCATGTCCTTTCCAGGTGTCAACGGGAAAAAGGGAGATATGCTCAAGGTCAACAGGATTTTTTGACTCCAAGAAAATACGCAATTTCAGCTTTGCATTTGTTTCATTGGCTTTCAAAATCAGTTCATATTTTTTCCATTCTTTCGTATTAATATTCAGATTCCTTGAAGCAACTGCCTGATGTTCACCCATTGATGCAGGGTTAATAAGCTCAACACGTATTCTGCTGTTTTCATTTAAACTTTTTGCCCATACAGAAAAACGATATTCTTTATCTTTCTCAACCCCGATTCCAAAAAAACCTTCGTTTTGCAGTCCCGTACGTTTATGATCATGCCCTGAATATTGAAGGCGCACATAATGAGGATTTCTTTCAAAAGGTCCATCGTTTTTTAAAGTTATATTTCCGAATGTTTCCCATCCCATAAAATTTTGTGGGAATTCAAAAGAACGATTCTTAATGAGTTCACCATAGAGTCCTCCATCGGCTGCATAATTTATATCTTCAAAAAATAATCCATACATGGTGGCTTGTATTTCTGCCCCCGGTTTTTTCAGATCGATTATCATTTCATTATGCTGTGCTTGCATTGAAATAGTAATAAACAAGCTCAACAAAGTGGATAATAGAGTAGTTTTTCTTTTCATTTTGTATTTGTTATTTATGAGTTATACTTTAATTTTTAAATCAACTTATTGTGTGAAATAAAGTAATATTTAAAAATAAAATTTGAGGTAGAAAAACGAATGCAAAAGGTGGATAATTGAATATTTTCTTGATTTAAAAGTATAAACCATTTGTTTTGAAAAGAAAAGAAGTAGAATAATTCAATAAAAGTTTCGATTTCTTTTATATATAATAAGTTTTATAAATGTTTCCAAAGCACCCTTGCTTTGGAAACATTTAAACTATTGTAATATTTTAATTTCTTTTGGAGCATCAACTACTGTTTTTATTTCTCCATTTGGCTGTTTAGTATGTTTAACTTTCACCACACCATAGGGAGTGGGGAAGCTTCCTTCCACCCAGTCGAGGTCGCCCAGGTAAGGTTTTATATTCAGGACTTTAGCTCCCACTTCAACAATTTTGATACCCAGTACATTCTCTGTGAGCCAGGAAGTTGGACCGGAAGACCAGCCGTGGCACAGGCTGTGTCTGAAACTTGGATAGCAATAATCACCGAAGTCACCATGGATATCGTTCATTCCTTCCGGTGTTATTTGGTCTATTCGTGCTGAATTCTCCATCCATTCGATATTAAAATCTTCCCAGAAGGTGGTTGCTCCCATATCCAGCATTCCTCCCCAGTATTGGCGTATAATTTCTATGGCCTGATCTTTCATGTTTGCCAGAGAAAGTGCATCAAGCATATAGAGTCCATAGAATGTGGAAAATCTTTTTGCTCCATCAACTGCAACCACTTCGTTACAAGCTTTTTCAGGGTCAAGTATCCCTGCTACAGCCATCAATGAAGCTGCTTGTTTAAGCTGGTTATGGTCCATTATTTTCCGCTTCAGTTTTTCTATTGCCGCAGCTGCCACCTGCATAGCTTCGCTTTCTCCAAGTACTTCACATAATTTTTGTGCATCCTTTAATGCCCAGACCAATAAAGCTCTGTATCCTGCTTCCACACCTTCTTTATTGGGAGTTGATGGCCAGTCGAGAAAACGAGCCGGACTTAGATTTTCTGTTCCGTCATCTGCAATTTTTGAATCAATCAAAGCTATTAGTCCCACGATATATTCTCTATGCTTTTCCAAAAAATCAAGATCCGCATTTTGCATATACCAGTCGTGATGAATAATTAGATACCACATTGAGTAGGAACTCATACCGTTCAACCATTGGGGTAGTGGATATTGTTCACAGGCCAAATCTAAGCTTTGAGGAATGATCTCATTGTATCCAAATACAGTATTAATAGTTTTTAATTCGGGGTGGAAATCACCAAGCCATACCAAGCGGTCACGTTTAATTCCATCCCAGAGATACTCCTGCATATTGAGATGAGTTGTATAGGCTCCCGTAATCCATATTGAGTCGAGTCGCGGATCGCTGCTTTTGAATGAGCCGAGATAGGGGATATCTCTATATCGCAGAATGGCCCTTGCTTCTTTAATATTAATAGTTGTATTTGCTTGTAAGAGGTCAATTCTGACAAAGCGGAATCCGGTATTACCAATTTCTATCATACCTGTACGAGGTATTTCCATTATGATATCGCGTTTGGCATGGTCATCGGTAGAAAATCCCATCAGCCAGTCGGAGTTGTATGTGTCGCTATTTGCTTCACCTACCGATTCTCCGAATCGTATGCGCACAAGCGAGGGTTCTCTTCGTGAAGACCCACCCATGACCAGTTGAAGTCCGCCATGTAGCTCCTTGCCGTAGTCCAGCAAAATGGAGGAAGTGTCGGTATCGGTACTTGTAATGGAACAGAAGCCTGTGGTACGGCTCATATCCGATTGACTATTGCCCGGTTTCAGCAATACTTCTGTATTTTTGATTTTACCGGCTGTGGAATCGGAAGTCCAGAGTACTTTAATTGGCGGGATATAAACACGGCTTAGTTCATCCTTCTGTGCAATTGTTGTGTATTCGGGTCCGAAAACGGGAGGGAGCACTGCATAACTCTTGCTAATAGTTAGTAGCATAACTACTACAAGTGATAAGATATATTTTTTCATAGGAATATTGTGTTTTTTAATATCTATCAGGGAATCAGTTTTTATCTGTTTCCCGGTAAAAATTTTCTTATAAAATTAATAAATATATCGTAATATCAGGATAAGATATTTATTTCAATAAAGATCAGCTTTCATCGCTTCAAAACAGCAATATAAAGAAAACTTCAGCTATTGTGTATCTTATTTTTTGAGATGATCACTCTCTATGCTTTGTTTGTAAGCAGTATGAATCACCAACGAGGTCAATGGATAAACATAGTATTTTAAAATGGTATTAATGTTTATTTTTTTCGAAGAAAGAAAAATGAACTTTTCCATATTTTCGGATTTGCCGGAATTCCGGATGTTCCGAAAAGTTTCTTGTTGGTCCGTGTTCCAATATAAAGAGTCCTTGAGGTTTTAAAAGTGAGCTGTTTAATACTGCCGGTACTACTTCATCAAATTTAATAAAGTCAAAAGGAGGGTCAGCAAATATCAGATCAAATTGTTGATTTTGTGTATTTGCAAGATAATAAAAGACATCAGCTTTAATTGGATATACAATATTTTCAAGTAATAATTCCGATACGCAATCTTTTATAAACTTAAAATGAAAAAAATCTTTTTCGATTGCAGTAACAGATTTTACGCCTCTTGAAGCAAACTCATAGGAAATGGCTCCGGTACCGGCAAAAAGGTCCAGAACATTTAATTCTTCAAATTCTATTGAGTGATAAAGGATGTTGAACAATGCTTCTTTAGCCGTATCAGTAGTTGGACGAGCTTTAAAATTTTTAGGAGGAAAAAGTCTCCTTCCTTTTAGGTATCCACTTACTATACGCATATTGGAAGAGTTAACATATTATAATAGGCATGGTTATTTATATTTCTAAACAGGTGGCTGTACTGAAAATGCCGTGGTATATTATTGTAATTCACATTTTTAATATACTGTTTAAGATGATCAGTTAAATTGTGAAAATCAGGATGATTACCGCCAACAACAATATTTGTTTCGGCAGGGCTGAGTTTAAGCTGTTCAAATGCAAAAAGTGTAAAATAAATAAAGTCGTTATCACTTTTCATTTTAAATGAATTGCACAGTTTTAAATTATTGTTTTTAAAAGCGAGCAAATCGAAGAATTTTTTTTCAATATTTATATATAGTAGAGTATCCTTAAAATTAGTCATGCTGGTAGCGAGATTACTTTCAATGATAGGGGTGTATTGTTGAAAAAACCATGGATCAGGAAATTGTCTTTTCATGATTGAAAATATTTTTTCGGGCACAGTAAAGACATTAAATGCATCGGCCATTTTTATTTTGTTGTAAAGCAATACTGTCCGATCATTTAAATTGTTGCTGAATGTTAACCAATCAGAATAATTTCCTGTGTCAAACAAAGCAGAAGGTACGAGTGTAGCTTGGTTTGAAGGAATAAGTATTAGTGTTTTTTTATAGGGTAGGTTTAACTTATCAACCTCTCTAAAGCATTGATTAATTTGTTCTTCAATTTTTTGTTGTTGATTAAAACTTATATGTTGTATTTGTATATATTTATTTTTTACCGGGTCGAGGATACAAAAAGAAAATCCATCCAGATTAATCTGGATGGATAAAAAATATGATAGAGTAATTCCGGGGTCAAAAGTATCGTCAACAACAGCAAAGTTTGTCATGATACAATATTTTTATTCCCAGTTTCCTGCATTATTATTCGCTTCCTCCAATGATCCCACACTTATTCCTTGATATCTTTCAAGTTTGTTCAACCTATCATTGATATTCACAACTTCTTGTCGTTCAAGGCCTTTTAGAAAAACATCATTATGTACCTTAGCTTCGAAAACCGGTACTTCAACTCCTGATGTTGTTTTAAGGATAGTAGCTCCCATTTCAAATTCAACACCATCTGAGTGAGGTACATATCTTAAAGAATCAACAATCCAAGGATTTCTTCCAAAAAGTGAATCTCTTACACTAATTCTAATGGTATCACGTGTAATTTTTCCTAATTCTAAAGCCATTTTTTCAGTAATGCCTTCCGCAAGCATACTATCCGTAAGGCTTCCTTCCATTCTAATAAGTGCGAGTGAATCGTATTTGATAAAATTTATCAAAGTATCGAAATTCTCGGCGTAGGTTTTGTTTTTCGACCTAAAAGCTACTTGTGCAGTTCTGATATCTTTCAGGCGATTAACAACATCATTAGTTCTTTCTTCGTACTCTTTTTTAAAGCGTACAGGCCTGTTGATGCTTTCAACGTTCATATATACCAAAACGATAATAGCGATGGTTAATAGGATTTGAAATACTGTTTTCATTATCTTTATGATTTTCGTGTTAGATATGTTTTACAAATTTAATAAAAAAAACAATTTCTGAATTATAAGAGCCAATAAATAGTATAAAAATGGTTAAAGAACATATATTTAATAAAATAGTATCTAATTTTTCATTTTCTCCTACTGCTTCTCAAATTTCAGCAATGAAACAAATGGCCGAATTTATAACTATAAATTCAAAAAACCCATTATTATTGATAAAAGGATATGCAGGAACCGGAAAAACTGCTTTAGTTGGCTCTTTTGTCAAAGTTTTAAAAGAATTATCGATAAAAGTTGTGTTATTAGCTCCAACGGGCAGGGCTGCCAAAGTGCTAAGTGCTGAAGTTGGTCAAGTTGCTTATACCATTCATAAAAAGATTTATCGTCAGGCTTCTTCCAAAAATGGTTTTGGCAGTTTTAATCTCGACCGAAATTTACATAAGGATACTATATTTATTGTAGATGAAGCTTCGATGATTTCCAATGATTCGGCCGGAAGTTTTTTATTTGGTTCCGGATATTTGCTTGACGATCTTATTCAGTTTGTTTATGCTGCTCAGAATTGCAGATTATTATTATTGGGTGATACTGCCCAGTTGCCTCCTGTAGGCATATCCTTAAGTCCGGCTTTAGAAGCTGATTATCTTAAAGCTTATGATCTTGAGGTATTAGAGCTCACTATGACTGATGTGGTACGGCAACAATTTGCCGGAGGAATATTGCAAAATGCTACTTCTTTACGTCAATTGTTGGATACTACCTATGAAATTCGTGATTATCCCAAAATTAAGACAGAGGGTTTTGATGATATCCATCGTATTTCAGGTGCACAATTAATGGAGGAGTTGAATAATTGTTATGACATCTTTGGTCTTGAAGAAACCCTTGTAATTTGTAGGACCAATAAAAGGGCCAATTTATACAATCAGGGGATACGCAATTCAATTTTGTTTCGTGAAGAAGAATTATCTACGGGAGATTATATTTTGGTGATGAAAAATAATTACCATTGGGTTAAAGAAGAAGATGAAATAGGCTTTATTGCCAATGGAGATATTGCGAGGATCGAAAGGATAAAAAAACATTATGATTTATATGGCTTTCACTTTGCCGATGTTACTTGCCGGCTTCTTGATTATAAAGATATAGAATTGGATTTGAGAGTGAATTTGGATAGTATTAATAGTGCCGGTGCCGGATTTTCAAAAGAAGAATATGAAAACTTTTTAAATATTGTAATGGAGGATTATCAGAATTACAAATCGAAAAGAAAGCAATATGAGTTGGCAAGGGAAAATGATTTTTATAATGCTCTGCAAATAAAATTTGCTTATGCAATGACTTGTCATAAGGCTCAAGGGGGACAGTGGAAGGCAGTTTTTGTTGATTTGGGTTATTTTACTGATGAATATTTATCGCGTGATTTGTTAAGATGGTTATATACAGCTATAACAAGAGCCAGGAAAAAGCTGTTTCTTGTTAATTTTCCCGACAAATTTTTTAATGAATAAATAAAACAGTCAACAGTAATTAGCTCCGGGTTTCGAGTTTCGTGTTTGGTGTTTCGAGTTTCGGCTATCTTGGGCATTTCGGCTTCGCTCAATGACCAAGATAATCAAAACTGGTCGTTGAGCGGAGTCGAAACGACCAGTTTCGACTTTAGGGTAATCAATTAGTAAATTAGTAAATTAGTAGATTAGTAGATTAGTAGATTAGCAGATTAGCAGATTAGTTGATGTGATAATTAGTGAATTAGTTAATTTAAAAAAAATAGAAAAAGGTCACATTCCTAACGGAATGCGGGTTGAGAGAGATGGCATATTTTCTACCGAGTGATGCAATCCTAACGGATTGTCATATTTACTGTTAATTCTGTTGAAGCACACGTATTCAATTTTTCTCAAAGCAGGATGCTTTGAGTACATTAAAAACTTATAACTCTAGACGGACGCGATGTGTCTTGTAGAAAGACGTTGCATGCAAGGTCTCTACGAATATCCATTGTTTTTGATGACTGTTGACTGTTCATTGATCATTGATCATTGATCATTGATCATTGTTCATTGTTCATTGTTCATTGAATATCTAAATCATCAATAATTCTATCTATTTTATTATTTGCTTTGCGGATTGAATTTTCAAAATCGTCTCTATTTTTCATTTCTTCTTTCACTTCAAAATAAAATTTTATTTTTGGTTCAGTACCTGATGGGCGTACTGATATTTTTGAATTATCTTCAGTGAAAAATTGTAAAACATCTGATTTTGTTGGCATTTCCAAAGTTTCATTTTCACCATTTTGCGGATTGCTTGCTTTCAATACCAGAAAATCTTTTATAAGAGTAACTTTTGATCCGCCAAGTGATTTAGGAGGATTCTTTCTGAATCTTTCCATCATTGCTTTTATTTCTTCAGATCCTGATTTACCTTTTCTGACAATAGATAGAAGTCTTTCATATGAAAAGCCTATTTCAAGATAAATATCGCGTAGCAGATCAAAGATAGATTTATTATTTTCTTTAGCCCATGCTGCGAGTTCTGCTATCATGCAAATTGAGCCAACAGAATCTTTATCCCTGACATAATCGCCCGGTAAAAAGCCGTAACTCTCTTCACCTCCACAAATATATTTGTTTACTCCTTCAAGATCTCTGATGATTGCTGCTATCCATTTAAAGCCTGTGTAGGTATCATAGCATTTAACGCCGTATAGGTCAGCAGTTTTCTTTATTGCCTCAGAAGTAACAATAGTTTTAACTGTAAATTCATTTCCGCTAAGTAAACCCTTTTCTTTCCATTGACTAATCATATACCATGAGATTAAAAGGGCCGTTTGATTACCATTTACCAAAATAAATTCATCTTTATTATTCTTTATAGCTATTCCCAATCTATCGCCATCAGGATCGGAGGCGGCTACAAGATCGGCATTGGTTTTTCGAGCTTTTTCAATTGCCATTTTAAGAGCTTCTGGTTCTTCGGGATTGGGTGAAATTACCGTAGGGAAATTACCACTTACCACATCCTGTTCAGGAACATTTATAATATTTTGAAAACCAAACTTCCTAAGTGCATCCGGAACAATTTTCACTGTTGTTCCATGAATAGGAGTAAAGACTATTTTTAAATTTTTGTGTTTATCAACAATATCCGGATTAAGCGATATTTTACAAACTTCATCTATAAAGAGTTTATCCATTTCCTCTCCCAAAATTTTTATAAGATCGGGATTGGCATTAAAATTTACATCCTCCGGTTCTACTTTGGATACTTCATCAATTATATTTTTGTCGTGAGGAGCTATTATTTGTGCTCCATCATCCCAATATGCTTTATATCCATTATATTCCTTTGGATTGTGTGAAGCTGTTATAATCACTCCACTTTGACAGGCAAGTTTTCGTATAGCATAGGAAATTTCCGGTGTTGGCCTTAGATCTTCAAAAATATATGCAACAATATTATTTGCCGAAAAAATATCGGCACATATTTCTGCATATACTCTGCTGTTGTTACGGCTGTCATGACCAATAACAATTTTTCTTTCAGGCAGATGTGCAAATTCCTTATTAATATAATTGGCAAGCCCTTGAGTTGCAAGCCCTATTGTATATTTATTAATACGGTTGGTGCCAACACCCATTATTCCACGCAAGCCTCCGGTTCCAAATTCAAGGCTTTTATAAAATGAATCTATCAATAAGCTATTGTCGGGATTCGACAACATTTCTCTTACTTCCTGTTTGGTGGCCTCATCATATGGACCATCGAGCCACTTTTGAGCTCCGGCTTTTACTTTTGTTAAAATATCCATATTTAAATTTATAGCTTTGTTTGATCTTTAAAAGTAGTGATTTTCATGGACTATTTTGTAAGATTTTTATGCAATTTTCAAGACTATCAATCCAGTGAGGAATAATAATATTGTATTGTTTTTTTATTTTACTTTTATCGAGTACTGAAAATGCAGGACGCTTTGCTGCTGTTGGGTATTCTGCTGATCTTATAGGGATGACTGTGCAGGGTAAATTATAAAGCTTCATAATCATTACGGCAAAATCGTACCAGCTGCAAACTCCTTCATTTGAATAATGATAAATTCCCGGTACAAAACTCTTTTTATCTTTTGATGCAAATTTTAGTATGGTCAATATTGTATTTGCCAAATCTCCGGCGTAGCAAGGAGTTCCAACCTGATCAAAAACAACTTTTAATTGTTTTTGTTTTTCACCCAATTTCAGCATAGAAATTAAAAAGTTAGCGCCAAATTCTGAGTATAGCCATGAAGTTCTGATGATCATGGAATGAGGATTTTCTTTGCTAACATTTTGTTCTCCTTCCAATTTGGTTTTTCCGTAAACAGAAATCGGTTCCGGAATTATATCTGTTGTAAGTGGGATGTTTGATTTCCCATCAAAAACAAAATCTGTTGAAATATGGATAAATCCTGCATTTGCTTTTTTCGAATATTTTGCCATCCAAGCAGGCGCCAAAGAGTTAATGTAATGAGCATATTCTTGGTCGTTTTCTGCTTTGTCAACCGCAGTATATCCGGTGCAATTAACTAAATAGTCAAATTTATTCTCTTTCAAAAATAAACGTATATTGTCTTCGCTTCCAATATCTAATTCTTCTTGGTAAGTAAAACGAAATTTGGCAAAATCGTATTCGGAAATCAATTTATTAATTGACCTTCCCAATTGTCCTTCACCACCAATAATTAAAATTTGCATAATAAAGGCATCCTTCTTAAATCATAAATTAATTATTTTTCCTTGCTTATATATCCAATATATTTCCGCTAAAGAAAAAGTTTTTTTCAGCATTTTCAAATGATGGTAAAATTTCATCTTTTTCAGAGAGAACAGCTTTGTCAAGCGGTATTTTCCAATCAATGGCAAGGAAGGGGTCCTTATAATAAATTCCTCTTTCGGCTGTTTTATTGAAAAAATTATCACACTTATAATGTATGACAGCCTTATCACTCAGAACACTAAATCCATGAGCACATCCTTTGGGGATTAAAAATTGAAGTTTGTTTTCATCCGACAATTCAACAGCATAATATTTCCCGTAGCCGGGTGAATTTTCTCTTAGATCAACTGCCACATCCAAAATTTTTCCATAAACAGCTTGCACCAGCTTGGTTTGTGAATATGGTGAAAGCTGATAATGTAATCCCCTTATTGTGTTTTTTACTGAATGGGAGACATTATCTTGAATAAAATTTATTGGTTTAATATTTTTGTCAAAGAGTTTTTTGTTATATGATTCAAAAAAGCATCCTCTTTTGTCTTCAAAAACTAAAGGTTTAATAATTAATAAACCCGGGATATCGGTGGTTTTAATATTCATTTAAAAAAAATAAGTATGTTTTTTCTGTCATTAAAAAACAGAGATAGAAAAATATTTTTTCAAATTTACAATTCATGTTTAATATTTTGCAAATCTTCGGCTGCAATTTTATATAAGTATTGCCCATATTCATTTTTTTCAAGAGGCTTAGCTAAGTCAAGAAGTTCTTGTCTATTTATCCAGCCTTTTTTATAGGCAATTTCCTCAATGCAAGCGACCTTTAGGCCTTGTCTATTTTCAATTGTTGCAATATAATTTGAAGCCTGAAGCAAACTTTCATGGGTTCCTGTATCAAGCCAAGCCATTCCACGTCCCAATATTTGCAAACGTAATTGTTCTTCATTCAAATAAAGACGATTTAGATCTGTGATTTCGAGTTCACCTCTCTTGCTTGGTTTTAGGGATTTTGCTTTTTCAACTACATCGGGTCCATAATAATAAAGCCCTGTAATGGCAAAATTTGATTTTGGTTCTTTCGGTTTTTCTTCAATGCTCAGGACTTTGCCGGTATTATCAAATTCAGCCACTCCATAACGTTGAGGATCATTTACATAATATCCGAACACTAAGGCACCTGATGTTAATTTATTGGCTGCACGCAGGAATTTCCCTAATTCGAAACCATAAAAGATATTGTCTCCTAAAATTAAACAAACCGGGCTGTCACCGATGAATTCTTCGCCAATTAGGAAAGCTTGCGCCAGTCCGTCGGGAGATGGTTGTTCAGCATAAGAAAAAGATAGTCCGAGCTTATTCCCATTTCCAAACAAACGTTTATATAGGGGTAAATCCTCAGGAGTTGAAATAATTAAAATTTCCCTAATGCCTGAAAGCATAAGAACCGACAGTGGATAATAAATCATTGGTTTGTCAAAAACCGGAATGATTTGTTTTGAAATACTTCTTGTTGCAGGATATAAGCGTGTTCCTGAACCTCCGGCTAAAATAATTCCCTTCATAATTAATTTTGCTTAATAATATTCGCGATTATATGATTTTTTTGATAGTAAGTGATCAAAATAATTTATGGTTTTTTCTAAGCCTTCTTGTAATTGAACTTTAGGCTCCCAATCATCTAAAATTTCCTTGGCGAGTGATATATCCGGTTGTCTTTGTGCCGGATCATCATCGGGCAAAGGTTTGTATTCGATTTTTGAAGGTGACCCGGTAATTTCCAGTATTTTCCCTGCAAGCTCTAACATTGAAAATTCATGTGGATTACCAATATTTACCGGTCCTGTAATTTCATCCGGCGTTTCCATCATGCGTATCATTCCTTCCACCAAATCATCTACATATTGAAAACTTCTGGTTTGAGTACCATCTCCAAAAATAGTAATTGCTTCTTTTTTTAATGCCTGAACAATAAAGTTGGATACAACGCGTCCATCATTTGGATGCATCCGCGGGCCATAGGTATTAAATATCCGTACTACTTTAATTTTTACATCATTTTGTCTGTGATAATTTAAAAACAAACTTTCAGCACATCTTTTCCCCTCATCATAACACGAACGAACACCGATGGGGTTTACATTGCCCCAATAGCTTTCCGATTGGGGATGTTCTAAGGGGTCGCCATAAACTTCGCTCGTAGAAGCTTGTAGAACCTTTGCCTTTATTCGTTTTGCTAGTCCCAGCATATTAATAGCCCCCATTACCGATGTTTTAATAGTTTTAATAGGATTAAACTGATAGTGAATAGGAGAGGCAGGACATGCCAGATTATAAATTTCATCCACTTCAACATAGAAGGGATGCGTTACATCATGACGAATCAATTCAAAATAAGGATTACTCATAAGATGAACTATGTTACTTTTGCTGCCTGTAAAATAATTGTCAAGGCAGATAACTTCATGTCCTTCATTTATTAAGCGATCACACAAGTGGGAACCAATGAAACCGGCACCACCGGTTACTAAAATCCTTTTCATAAATTGCTGGTTTTTATAATGATAATAAGCATTTGACTTTGCCGGTCAAATGCTTAATTCAAACTGTCCTTATCCAATTTAATATTTTGTAATCCAAATTTTATCGAAATATACAGAAAAGTTGACATAAAGAAGATCTGAAAAAAGAAAATTACAATGATCAATAATTAATTGAATAAATATCAGTGATATAAAACTGCAATATTTTGAATAATATTATAAAATAATTAATGAAAAGCTTTAAAACTTTATTAGTTCTGATATTTTTTGTATTTTTTGCTTAGTTTTAATGTAAAAATGGTATTTTTGCAGCAATTTTGAATTAACATAATGTCTAACAACTAGATTTGTAAATTTTATTTGATGGTAAAACACGAAGAAAAAGACGGTCAAGAGTCATTGTCTCAAGCCGTAAACAATGAAGAAGAAATTCAACAAGAAGAAGCTTTAAAGTCTGATGACAAGGCTGGTTCTGATACTACTACTTCAGAATCTGAAGCCTTAGAAACTCCTGAAGAGGTAGTTGAAAAAGAAGAAACTCAAGAAGTTGTATCTGCCGAAGTAAAAGAAGAAAGCCCGGTATTAGAAGACGCAGAAGATTTAAAAGAGTCTGATTCTGTTAAAGAAGAGGATACAAAAGAGGCTGTTACTGTTGATGCAGAAGTATCAGAAGAGTCTGTTACTGCAGAGGCTGAAGATTCTAAGGAAATTGTTTCTGAAGAGAAAGTTGAAGAGCCTGTAGTCTCTAAAGAAGAAACAAAGGTAGTAGTTGGTGAAACTGCTGATGAAGATTTTGATTGGGAAAGTTTTGAATCTGATGAAATAAAACTTGAAGATTCTAAAAAAGAAGAGCTTGAAAAATTATATGATGAAACTTTATCGACCATTTCTGAGAAGGAAGTAATTGATGGAGTAGTAATAGCTCTTAACAAGCGTGAAGTTGTAATAAACATTGGATTTAAATCTGATGGTATTGTCAGTCGCAACGAATTTCGCTATAATCCTGATTTAAAAATTGGAGATGAGGTAGAGGTTTATGTAGAAAGTCAGGAAGACAAGAAAGGTCAATTAGTTCTTTCACATAAAAAGGCACGTGCTTTGCGTTCATGGGATCGTGTTAATGAGGCCCTTGACAAGGATGAAATTATAAAAGGTTACATCAAATGCCGTACTAAGGGTGGAATGATAGTTGATGTATTTGGTATTGAAGCTTTCCTTCCCGGTTCACAAATTGATGTTAAGCCTATTCGTGATTATGATGCTTTTGTAGGCAAGACTATGGAGTTTAAAGTAGTTAAGATTAATCCCGAATTTAAAAACGTAGTTGTTTCTCACAAGGCCTTGATAGAAGCCGAATTAGAACAACAGAAGAAAGAAATTATCTCCAAGCTTGAGAAAGGTCAGGTATTGGAAGGAACTGTTAAGAATATCACCTCCTATGGAGTATTTATTGATTTGGGTGGTGTTGATGGCTTAATTCATATTACTGATTTATCATGGGGCAGGGTATCTCATCCGGAAGAGATTGTTCAATTGGATCAGAAGCTTAATGTTGTTATTCTTGATTTTGACGACGAGAAAAAGCGTATTGCCCTTGGTTTAAAACAACTTACCGATCATCCGTGGGATTCATTGGATGAGAATTTAAAGATAGGTGATATTGTAAAAGGAAAAGTAGTGGTTATGGCTGATTACGGTGCTTTTGTTGAGATAGCTCCCGGTGTTGAAGGCTTAATCCACGTTTCTGAAATGTCATGGTCTCAACATTTAAGGAGTGCACAAGATTTCCTAAAGGTAGGTGATGAGGTTGAAGCGACTATATTAACGCTTGACCGTGAGGAAAGGAAAATGTCACTTGGTATCAAGCAATTAAAGCCTGATCCCTGGGATAATATTGAAGAGAAATATCCTTTGGAAAGTAAGCATGCGGCTAAAGTTCGTAATTTCACCAATTTTGGTGTGTTTGTTGAAATAGAAGAAGGAATTGATGGTCTTATACATATCTCAGATTTGTCATGGACTAAAAAAGTCAAGCATCCTGCCGAATTCACTAATATTGGTGAAGAGATAGATGTTGTGGTTTTGGAAATTGATAAGGAAAACCGCCGTTTGAGTCTTGGACACAAGCAATTGGAAGAGAATCCCTGGGATGTTTTTGAAACTATTTTCACTGTTGATTCAATTCACGAGGGTACATTAGTTGATGTATTTGATAAGGGTGCAGTAATTGCATTACCTTATGGTGTTGAAGGTTTTGCTACTCCACGTCATCTTGTTAAAGAAGATGGAAGTCAAGCTAAAGCTGAAGAGAAGCTTGAGTTTAAGGTAATTGAGTTTAACAAAGGTGCAAAACGTATAATTTTGTCTCATTCAAGAATTTATGAGGATGAGAAACGTTCTGAGGAGCAAATTGCCAAAAAGGAAAAGGCAAAAGCTTCTGCTTCTACCAAGAAAAGTGTGAAGAAGCTTAAAGATAGTTTGGAGAAAACCACTCTTGGAGATATTTCAGAACTTGCAGCTCTGAAAAATCAGATGGAAGAAGATGAGAAAAAACCCCAAAAATAAGTTATTTACTAAATTGGCATAATAATGGATTTCAAAATAGACAAACTGGATGATTTCATTCTTGTGAAGGTTTTAAAAGAAAAGTTAGATACTTCTGTAGCTCCAGGATTGAAATCTGAATTGGTACTCTTAGCAGGTAACAATGAGAAGAATATTCTAATGGATTTAACCAGTTGCACTTATTGTGATTCTTCCGGTTTAAGTGCCATTCTTGTAGCCAATAGACTTTGTAAAAATAGCGATGGGGTATTTGTTTTAGCCGGCTTGCAACCTGCCGTTGAGCGGTTGATTTCTGTATCTCAGCTTAATACTGTAATAAACATTGCACCAACCATTGAAGATGGTATTGAAGTAATGCGAAAATCTTTACAGGCAAAATAGGGATACATGAAATTTTCTGTAACTGTTCTTGGAAGCAATTCGGCTTTACCTACATCAGAAAGATTCCCAACCGCTCAGGTACTTAATGTATCTGAGCGGTTTTTTTTAATTGATTGTGGTGAAGGAACCCAACTTCAATTAAGAAGGAACAGGATTAAAATGAACCGTATAAATCATATATTTATATCTCATTTGCATGGTGATCATTGTTTTGGTTTAATCGGATTAATTTCTACTTATCGACTTCTTGGTCGCAAGTCGGATTTACATATTTTTGGCAGTTCCGATTTGGAAAAAATATTTCAGCCTTTGATAGATTATTTTTGTTCTGATTTAAGCTATAAAATTATTTTTCATAATATTGATCCTGATGTAAACAAGCTTATTTATGAAGACAATAAAATAGAGGTTTCAACCATCCCCATGGAGCACAGAGTACCCACCTGTGGTTTTTTGTTTAGGGAAAAACCTCGGCAAAATCATTTGATCCGTGAAATGATTGATTTTTATAAAGTGCCTATTAAAGTACTACATGAAATTAAAAGCGGAAAAGATTTTGTGACGGATGAAGGTGAAATTATTTCCAATGATAAATTAACCAAGCCTCCGGCACCACCTCGAAGTTATGCTTTTTGTTCCGATACAAAATACTCAGAAAAAATAATTCCTTTAATTCGAAATGTTGATTTATTGTACCATGAAGCAACTTTTTTGGATGATAAAGAGGAACTTGCAAATTCAACTTTCCATAGTACTGCACGACAAGCAGCTTTAATTGCTAAGAAAGCTGAGGTAGGTTCTTTGATTATTGGTCATTTTAGTTCCAGGTATTATGATCTTGAGCCCTTTCTTACTCAAGCCCGGGAGGTATTTGCTGCCACCGAACTTGCCAGGGAAGGTGATATCTTTGAAGTGGAAATAAAACCATCGAAATAGATTTTCTTGAAACATTTCACATTAACAATAACTCGTTTAAAAAGTATATAATAATCATAAGCTCAAAACAGTTTCTTAATTAACAATGAAAGATAGTTGAATGAAAAAAAATCTTCTCCTTGCATATTTATTTATGTCAATAGCTTTTCTCCCGGTGAATACAGTGGTAGCTGCACTCCCTTCCGGTTTTTTTAATGTGAAAGATTATGGAGCGGTAGGCGACGGTAAAAACATTGACAGTGAAGCTATCAATAAAGCGATTGATGCAGCTTCAGCTGCCGGAGGTGGAACGGTATATATTCCTGCCGGGACATATGGCTGCTATTCCATACGTCTGAAAAGCAATATATCATTATTCATCGATCATGGAGCAGTGATATATGCGCTTGCCGCCACAGAAGCGAATGGCTATGACGCAGCGGAGCCTAACGCTTTCGATATGTATCAGGACTTTGGGCACAGTCATTGGAAAAACAGCCTTATTTGGGGCATAGGACTACATGATATATCCATTATAGGATTTGGCTTAATTGATGGATCTGAAGGCCTGTCAAGGGGTATATACCGTGCCGGAGCTATCTCTGTAGGCAACAAGGCCATTGCATTAAAGGAATGTCGAAATGTAAGCATTCGCGATGTTTCGATGTTGAAGTGCGGCCATTTTGCTTTGCTTGCGACGGGTGTTGATAATTTGACGCTCGACAATATAAAAGTCGATACAAACAGGGATGCATTTGATATAGACTGTTGCTCGAATGTGCGTATTTCGAACTGTTATGTGAATACCCCTAATGACGATGCTATTGTGCTCAAAAGTTCTTATGCTCTTGGTTATTTAAAGGCTAGCGAAAATGTGACCATCACCAATTGCCAAGTATCCGGCTATGATATAGGAAGTATGTTAGACGGGACATTCAAGAAAACGATATTAAAAGCGCCCGATGGCGATGGCCCTACAGGGCGCATTAAATTTGGTACCGAATCGAACGGCGGATTCAAAAATATTACAATATCCAACTGTGTATTTGATAATTGTCGGGGTTTGGCACTTGAAACCGTTGATGGTGGTATTATTGAAGATATCACGATAAGCAATATCTCGATGAGGGATATTACAAACGCGCCTTTGTATATACGTCTCGGAAATCGTGCACGCGGACCGGAATCAACACCGGTAGGCATAATCCGAAGGGTGAAGATTTCAAATATGACAGTTAAAAATGCAGATGCGCGTTATGCTTCGATCATAGCAGGCCTGCCCGGACATCCAATCGAAGACCTTACACTTGATAATATTCACATAGAGTATAAAGGTGGACTTAGCATGGACGATGCAGCCAAGCAACCGGCTGAGCTTATCAATAATTTTTTTACAAGATCGATGCCTATAAGTGCGCGGGATCCTTATGATATACCCGAACGAGAAAAAGATTATCCTGAACCATCAACCTTTGGTATCCTGCCTGCTTATGGTTTATTTGTTCGTCATGCAAAAAACCTTGAAGTAAACAATGTCAATATTCATTTTATCAAAGAGGATACCCGTCCTGCCGTGGTACTTATGGATGTTGATGGTGCAAGGTTTTATCGTATGAAAGCTCAAAGAGTTGAAAATTCGCCGTTTTTTGTTTTACGTGATGTAAAGGATTTTTCAGCAGTGGATTGCTCAAACTTGAAAAATATAATAGTTCAGGAAGCCAAGGTACAGGATATAAAATAGCGACTATTTATATTTCATTTTATACAACATTTTAAAAAAAACATTATATTTGCCCCTGATTTTAGTCTTTTCAAAATATAAAATAATCGACAGCTGAATCATAACAAAATTATTATTCTCGACTTCGGTTCCCCATATACGCAATTAATTGCACGTAGAATAAGGGAAAATTATGTGTATTGTGAAATATACCCATATACGCAAGTGCCTAAATTGGATGAAACTGTCAAAGGTGTAATTTTATCGGGAAGTGAAATAGCTGTTAATGATAAAAATGCGCCAAAACCTGATTTATCTGCTATTTTAGCTCATTTTCCAATTTTAGGCATAGGATATGGAGCTTTATATATGGCACAATTACTTGGAGCTTCGATTGAAACAAATACTTCTAAAGGCTATAATAAAGAAAACTTAAAATATTTCAATAAAGAAAATCTACTTTTCACAAAAATTGAAGATAACACAGAGCTATGGATGCCTTTTGGTGATAAAATAACAAAACTTCCCAATGCTTTTGAGATAGTAGCGAGCAGCACAAATAATGAAATTGCAGCTTATTATTTACCATCTAAAAATATTTACGGTCTTCAATTTCACCCTGAGGTAAATATCACTACTCAAGGGACTCAGATAATTAAGAACTTTGTTGTTGATATTTGTTCTTGCGCTCAAAATTGGAGTCCTTCTGCCTTTGTTAAAAGTTCTATAAAGTCGCTTAAAGCTCGTTTAACTAACGATAAGGTTATACTTGGCTTATCGGGAGGGGTTGACAGTTCTGTAGCTGCTATCTTATTAAATCGAGCCATAGGCAAGAATCTCACTTGCATATTTGTAGATACCGGTCTTCTTCGGAAGAATGAATATTATCATGTTTTGGAATCATACAAAGATATGGGTTTAAATGTAATAGGCATAGACGCGAAGGACATATTTTTAAACGCATTAAAAGGCGTTCGCGACCCAGAAGAGAAAAGAAAAATAATTGGTCATCTTTTTATTGAAGTATTTGATAGTGAGGCAAAAAAGCTTCCTAATGTAAAGTGGCTTGCACAGGGAACTATTTATCCCGATGTTATTGAATCGGTTTCAGTATCGGGATCTTCTTTAACAATTAAATCTCATCACAATGTTGGTGGATTGCCTGAGAAAATGCATCTCAAGGTTATAGAGCCGCTTCGTTTATTATTTAAAGATGAAGTACGTAAAGTAGGTCATGAATTAGATCTTTCACCTACAATATTAAATAGGCATCCTTTTCCGGGTCCCGGATTGGCAATTCGTATTTTAGGAGAAGTCAGCCATGAAAAGGTGGCGATTTTGCAGGAGGTTGATCATATTTTTATTGAAGGCTTGAAATCGGCTGATCTTTATGATAAAGTTTGGCAGGCCGGAGCGATTTTACTTCCGGTTCGTTCGGTTGGAATTACCGGACACGAGCGTACTTATGAAAATGTTGTGGCTTTAAGGGCTGTTCAATCTGTGGATGGTATGACAGCAGAATGTGTAAATTTGCCTTTTGATTTTTTAACTTCTATATCTAATGAAATTATAAAAAAAGTGAGTGGAGTAAATCGGGTCGTATATGATATTAGTTCAAAACCGCCTGCAACTATTGAATGGGAGTAAAAATCATACTTTTATTTAACTTCTTTGTTAAAAATATTTAAACTTCAATTTTGAAGCCTTAACTGTTTTTGTGATGTAACCGTGACATTGCAGCTGATATCTATAGATATATGAAAAATTAAAATACTTTAAAATAGATTGTTTTTATAAATTTAAATATTAATGTTAACCTATTAAGATCTTTATTCGTAAACAGATTTTAGGTTCCTTTGTTGTGTTAATGGGCTTTGATAATTTGTTGTAACAAAATTCCACAGTGATGAAGTATCGTATTATAATATTTTTGCTTTTTCCTTTTATATTTTTGAATGGGCAATCTTCTAAAATGGGGATAAGTGATATTCAGATAGCTTGGCATTTAATTAATAATTTTTATGTTGATTCTGTTGATAGTGAGATATTGGCACGTGAGGCTATTAAATCTATGCTTGTCAAACTTGATCCTCATTCAGTATTAATTCCGGCCGAAGAGGTAAAAGCAATGAATGAGCCTTTAGACGGTAATTTTGAAGGAGTTGGTATTGAATTTTCAATTTTAAAAGACACGCTAATAGTTATAACTCCTATAGTTGGAGGTCCTTCCGAAGAGGTTGGTATAAGAAGTGGCGACCGTATTATTGCCATTGACGGAATAAATATAGCTTCTATAGGCTTAAAAAACTCTGATGTTTTTTCGATGTTACGTGGTAAAAAAGGCAGCAAGGTAGAATTATCTGTTTTAAGGAAGAATACCGGCCAGCTTTTAAGTTTCATTGTTACAAGGGATAAGATACCCATTTACAGTTTGGATGCTTCCTATATGGCAACACCCAAAACCGGTTATATTAAATTAAGTCGTTTTAGTGCTACCACTCATAATGAATTTATATCAGCTATAAAAGACTTAAAGAGTAGTGGTATGGCTAATTTAATATTGGATTTGCGTGGGAATGGTGGTGGTTATTTAAAAGCAGCTTTAGATATTGCAGATGAATTTTTTGATTCAAAACGTATGCTTCTTTATACCGAGGGTGAGCATATGAATCGTCGTGAACATAATTCAAGTCGTGGTGGGCTGTGGGTAACAGGAGAGTTACTTATAATTCTTGATGAGGGTTCGGCATCGGCCAGTGAAATTGTAGCCGGTGCAGTACAGGATTGGGATAGAGGAGTTGTAATAGGAAGACGAAGTTTTGGCAAGGGATTGGTTCAACGGCCTTTTGGTCTTTCCGATGGGTCAGAAATTAGATTAACCATTGCAAATTATTATACTCCCTCGGGTCGCAGCATTCAAAAGCCATATAATAATGGTATTGACGAATACCGTTCTGAAGTTGGCTTGCGCTATTCCAATGGTGAACTTTCTGATGGTGAAAATTCATATTTGGATGATGCACAGCAATATGAAACTTTAATAAGTAAACGTCCTGTTTATGGTGGAGGTGGTATAATTCCCGATGTTTTTGTTCCTATCGATACTTCATATTATTCAGATTATTATCGTAAGCTTGTAGCAACGGGATTGCTTAATCAGGTTGCAATGGCTTATACAGATCAACATCGATTTGAGTTGAAGGAGAAATATTTCAATTTTATAAGTTTTAATAAATTTTTTACAGTTGAAGATGATTTACTGCAATCATTAGTTCAAAGATCAAATGAGTTAGATATCATCTTTGATGAGCAACAATTTGAGATATCCGGGAACTTCATCAAAATGCAACTTAAAGCTCTTATAGCACGTGATATTTGGGGAAGCAGTGAATACTATCAAGTTTTAAATCCAATGCTTACTGTTTTTACAAAAGCAATAGAACTGATTGAAAATCAAAACCTATATAGTGAAATATTAAATTAGCCGGTTTATGATTTTATGGCTTCAGCATAATTGGATGGAGTTAGCAGGAACATTGTTTGCCATTGGCTATATGTTACTATCAATACGTGAAAATGTATTCTTATGGCTGATGGGCTTTCTTTCTTCTTTTATATATCTGATTATTTTTTACCGTTCACAATTATATGCCAACATGGCTTTGCAGTTTTATTATTTATTTATTAGTGTTTATGGTTGGTTTCATTGGATAGGTAAAAAAGAAGCTTCTCAAGCTATTGAAACTAATTTGCCTACAAAGTCAATATCTGTTAAATCGATGTTGGGATATATTTCCTTAATATTCTTAACATGTTTATCAATTATTCTGTTATTGCATTTTCTTCCCACTATGGTTGGTATGGCTGACTCTGATCTTATGTTAGCTGATTCTTTTACAACTGCTGCCGGAATAATTGCAACCTGGATGTTGGCACGTAAGATATTACAAAATTGGTTAATATGGATAGTTGCTAATTCTGTATCGGTTCTAATGTATATTTATAAGGGCTTACATGTAACTTCCTTGTTGTATCTTTTATATTTGATTATGGCTGTTTTAGCCTATTTCAGATGGAAAAAGAATATGACGGAAAAATTAAAAACCATATAATTTTTCATTTTGCCAGATATTAGGCTGTATTTTAACAATTAAATTTTTGATGAAAACAATTGTAATTTCAGGTCCTGAGGCTTCAGGTAAAACAACTTTAACTGAGGAACTTGCAATTCGTTATAGTGGTCTTGCTATACCTGAATATGCCCGTCATTATGTTGAGCATCTAAAAGTGCCATATAATGAGAAAGATGTAGAAACAATTGGTTTACGTCAGTTGGCTGTATTTAAGAAAATTCGAAGAGATTATTTTTCAAGCGATAAAATTATATTTTTTGATACTTTTTTAGAAATAACAAAAGTTTGGTTTCAGGAAGTATATTCATATAGTCCTTTGTGGATACATCGTGCTATGTTAAATAATAAACCTGACCTTGTTCTACTTTGTCGTCCCGATTTGGAATGGATTTTTGATGGAGTTAGGGAAAACGAACATCGTCGCGAATATTTATTTAATTGTTATGCTGAAGAATTAACATATTATAAAATTCCCTATGTTATTGTTGATGGTTTTGGGGAATTTCGTACCTTAAAAGCTTTAGATTTAATTAATGAATATTTTAACATTTATCTAAAATGAACAAACTAAGATATCCCTTGGAATTACGTGACATAATTAAAGAACTGTCAAAGGAGGAATCATACAAGTCGGTGTGTCACAGGCATTATCCTGATCTTCCTATGCCATCTATGAAAGTAATGCAGGAAATTGTGGATCTTCATCGCGAGATAATTTTTCCGGGTTATTTTGGTGATTCACCAACCCGTCCCGGAAGTTTGGAGTATTATATGGGTGTAAATGTTGAGATGTTGTTTGAAAAGCTACGACATCAGATATTTGCAGGTCTTTGTTTTGGTTGCGATGATGCTGATGAATTTGTTTTGGTTGAAGGGAAGCAAAAAGCTACACAAATTGCTGTTGATTTTATATCCCTTTTGCCAAAAATTCGCTATCTCATGTCAACCGATGTTGAGGCTGCCTATTTAGGTGATCCTGCAGCCAAAAGCAGAGCTGAGGTAATTTTTTGCTATCCTGCTATCAGGGCTATAACAAATTACAGAATTGCCCATGCCTTGCTTGAATTAGGTGTTCCGCTAGTACCACGTGCAATTTCCGAAATGGCTCATTCTGAAACCGGTATAGATATTCATCCGCGAGCAAAAATTGGTCACAGCTTCACTATCGACCATGGAACAGGAGTTGTTATTGGAGCTACATCCATAATTGGTAATAATGTTAAATTATATCAAGGTGTTACTCTTGGTGCAAAAAGTTTTCCTTTGGATGATAAAGGAAATCCCATTAAAGGCATTCCACGTCATCCTATTGTTGAGGATAATGTTATAATTTATGCGCAGGCAACAATATTAGGACAAGTTACCATAGGAAAAAACTCTGTTATTGGAGGAAACGTTTGGGTTACCTCTGATGTTCCTGCCAATAGCAAGGTAGTTCAGAAGAAATTTCGCTCTTCAGGATTCATTGAAGGAGATGGTATTTAGGAAGTATATTATTTTATTTTAATTATTATTTTACAAAATATTATTCATTTATTTTAGTAAATCAATAAATTAAACTATTTTTAAAAACTTTGATGTTTAAAATTTATTTAAAAAAGTTATAATTATTTAGTCATAAATATTGAATAGTACACAAAATTTTTATCTTTGTGTAGGAAATGATTTAATTAAAACATGGGATTTGATCTTAATAAGTGGATCTCACAAAAGATGCAAGGTGAAGTAGTTCTTGAATATTCCGGTGATATTACATCGGAAAGAATTGCTGAATCTTTGAATGAAATAGAGACAAATTTAAATTTAAAGAATGAAAAGAATCAAATCCGTAAAAAAGTCTACAATGTTTTTGTAGAATGTATTCAAAATTTATTTCATCATGTAGATACACCCCCGTCTTTTCCTAAGAGTGATAATGAAAGATTTGGTGTTATAATTTTGGCACGTGATCGTTCTTTTTACCGGATTTCTACCGGTAATTTTGTTAAATACGATAGGATAAGTGTAGTAAAAGACAGGATAGATCAAGTTAATTCGCTTTCAGACGAGGAATTAAGATCTATTTACCGAGAAATATTAGGGAGTGAGAGAATGAGTGTGAAGGGAGGCGGCGGGCTTGGAATTCTTGATATTGTCAGAAAAACAGGGAACAAGCTTGAGTATGTAATTTATCCTTATGATGATGTTTATGTTTTTTTTGCTTTAGACGTTTATATTAGTTAAATAATACATGGTTGACCAATATGGAAACAATTATTCGTGAAGGGAGTAATAAAACTCCTTATGTTAGATTAGATGGTGAAAAGGGCTTAATTGAAATCAAAGGCCGTTCAATCCCTGAAAATTCCGTTGAATTTTATAAGCCTTTGATTGACTGGTTAGATTCGTATGGTGCAACACCTCTTGAGGCCACTAATGTTAATATTCAGCTTGAATATTTCAATACCAGTTCATCTAAATGTATTTTAGATATCTTCAAAAAACTGGAATTGATATACAAAAAAGGGAGTAAAGTACATATTAACTGGTATTATGAAGAAGATGATGAAGATATGTTTGAAGCAGGTGAAGATTATCAGTCAATTATCAATATCCCTTTTACTATGATTGAAATGGAAGAGTAATTTACATACTAAAATATGGTATAGGTCAAAATAACAATATTGTTGTTTTGACCTATTTTGTATAAAATACTTTTATTAGGATTATTGACTTAACAAACACTTTTATTTTATAATATTAATTGCTTAAGCTAAACAAGTGATTATGCAGTATCTCACACTTCAAAACTCTTATAATCATTTTGTAGAATAGAAGTTATATATTTCTTTCGGAAGCGATTTCCTGCCCTTATTAATTTTTTAAGAGCTCCGGCATATAATATTACAAATAATATCAGGTTAAATACCCAAATAACATAGAGGTTCACATTAAAGGTGTTATGTTCGAAGCGTCCAATTCTTTTATTTGGTGCCATAAAATGAGCTTTAACAAAGCTGTGATTTGTATCCATGTAAATAGGGTCAAATTTTTGTATAAGTTCATTACCGGTTTTTAACACTCGATTGGCAAATATATCATCGCTTCTTCTTACAAATCTTTCAAGGTTATCGTTGTGATATTGATTTCGTAAATTTGTCAGATAATCATTACCTGCTTCATCAATTATTGTTTTTTTAAAACTTTCTTGTTTATTATCTGCAGCATTAAACATTTTTACAAAAAAATGTCTGCTATCTTCAAGAAAAGTTTTAAGAAGCTCTTGATTTTCAGCAGTGAAGCTTTCTGTGGTGATTTTATTAGTATCAAAATTCAGCCCGGGATAATTTTTTTTATTTAAAGTTTCTATTTCTTTCTTTAAAAATAATGTGATTTTCTTTTTTTCATTTAAATCTGTAGTTTCATAACGGTTAATTTCATTTTTGAGTTTTGTTATCCAAAAATCTTTTCTGAATGTTGCTTGACTTTTAAGCTTTTCGTAGATATAAAAGTTTTTTTGGTATTCGTTATTCATAAATTGATGTACTGCCAGACCTTCAAAGGCCCATCGTGCCACGATTAGTTCTCCGTACCATGGTATAGTTTTCACTGAAGATAAATTTGGATTAAGTTTATCGTAGCTAACAAAAACTCCACTAAGTATAAGTTGTGGTATAATCAGAAAAGGTATAATAATATAAATATTAACACTTTTTTTAAAGCTGTCCGATATATTTAATCCTAATAAATTGGCAAAAACCGAGGCAGAGAACAGCATTAACCAATATGTAAATGCCATTCCTTTAAGTTTTATAATTGAGTGTCCTACTAAGACAAAAAGAGCTGTTTGTATAGCGGATATAATTGCTAAAATAAAAACTTTTGAAAGCAGGTAGCTGAATCGGCTCAGATTTAGAAAAGTTTCTCTTTTTAGAATTTTCCTATCACTAATAATTTCTTCGGCACTAACCGATAAGCCAATAAATATTGAAATAATAACAGCTATGATAATATATACAACAAGGTTGGGATTATTATAAAACACATAGCCTGCTTGATTATCAGATCCTATATCGAAATACAATAAGAGTGAAGCCAGTATTAATGCCAGTAGGGGAGATTCTATAAGATTGATTAAAATATATTGTTTGTTTGCAAGTTTGGATGCTACATCCCTTGTTACAAAAATTATAAATTGCTTAAACTTATTAGGCGTTTTAAAATTAATTTCAGGCAAGCGGCCCGGAATGAATTTATTTTTTTTCTTTTTATTGTTTTTTGCTGAAGTATCAAAGACTTGATACCATTCCTCCGGAGATATTTTTCTTGTATCGGTAGGAGCTCCATACTCGTCGAGCACATGACTGTTAACAATGGTAAGTATTTGTTCGGGGTTTACATTACCACACAACATACATTCACTTTCCTCGCGATTGACATGATCAACACAATCTTTAAAGAAATTTATGGCTTCCACAGGATCGCCTTCGTAAATCAAGTATCCTCCTGAATCCAGTACCAAAAGCTGATCAAACATTTTGAAAATATCGGATGAGGGCTGATGTATTACAACAAATATAAGTTTGCCTTTTAGTGTGAGTTCATTAAGTAGATCCATAATATTTTCTGAATCACTTGATGAAAGTCCTGATGTTGGCTCATCAAGGAACATTATTGCAGGTTCACGAATTAATTCTAAGGCTATATTTAGTCGTTTCCGTTGGCCACCACTTATTTTTTTATTCAGAGGATTTCCAACTTTCATACTTCTTATTTCGTAAAGACCAAGAGATTTTAACAGCATTAGTACCTTGCGTTTTATGTTGCTGTCAGACAGATGATCAAAACAAAGACGCGCATTGTAATATAAGTTTTGATAAACTGTTAAATCCTCCATTAAAAGGTCATCCTGCGACACATATCCAATCAATCCTTTCAATTTTTCTGCATCCTGATGAATATCAATATTATTGATGGTAACCTGTCCACTTTTGGGCTTTAACATGCCGGTCAGGAGATTGATTAAAGTAGTTTTTCCTGATCCTGAATCACCCATAATTCCGACAAGGCTGCCTGATTCAGAAATGAAACTCATTGAATTGAGGCCGCTTTGACTTCCTGAATATTTAAAAGAGATATTGTTAACATCAAATGTTATAGGCTCTTCTTGTTCGGATTTATAAAAATGTGATGTAATATCAGTAAAGGTAATTGGCGTAATTCTATTGTGCCGCAGTGAGCTTCCGGGGCGCATAAAATGAATGCGTTTGGGTTGAATGATCTGACCATTTATTGTAAGATCGCTTCCTTGCATTGCTTTAACTATTACCAAATTTGCAGATCTGATATTTAGTAGCCGAAGCTCATTACGAAGGTGTTCGCGGTAGAGAAAACGAATTTTATCCTTAAGATCTTTATTGCCACTAATTATAAGTTGGTTATTACCTGTTACTCTACTTTTAAAATCATCAGTTATAAATGCAAAAATTTCAAGATATTCACTCGAATCAATATTAAAAGTTTGAGCCAGAAGATTTGCAAATTCGAGTTCTTTGGCTGAAATTCCTTTTGTACTGGAGTTTAAAAATTCAAGTAATTGAATTGTAACAACAACTTTTTGATAATGAGTAAGTTCTTCGTTAATCTTAGTAGCAATATATAATAACTTGACAGAACTTGATGCATGGCGTTTTTCTAATTTGCTTTTTTCTTTTAACCTGAATTCTTGCTTTTTTAAATAATCATCATAAAGAATTAGATACTCATTAACTCTTTGATGATTTAATTGTTGAAGAAGGTAATTATGTACAACATTTCTACGGTTATCTTCATTTTGATCGGGTGAAGAAACCAATGCAAAAAGCTGCATCAAAACTTTCAAGATACCTTCGCTCATTCTTTAGTGGAATTGACATTAAACGCGGGCTTGTAAATTAGGAAGTGAGTTTATTGATTAGAACCGCTGTATTTATATCCAATAAGAAACATTGCCATGCCTGAATAAGCAATTTCGTTGTTGAGCTTTGCTTCAATAATGCACTCCATTGATCCCTCCATCACAAAATCCCATTTATTTATAGTACCATAATCTGTACTTGAAAAAAGAAGATTCCGGTTTGTGTCGAGCACCGAAAATTCAATTAAACCCTCTTGATGACTACATAATACAAAGCGGTAGGTATTGCCATCAAAAAGAGTGGTTCTGAATTCAGCAACTTCGTTTCCTGTTAGTAAGGCCTTCATGGATCTTGTACCTGTAATAAAGGGCAACTCGATATGGGTGCGACAATCTTTATAAAGTTCCTCTTCCTGAGAGCTTAATCCAATTGACAGGAAAAATGAAAATAATATTAAAACGGAAATTAAGAACATTCTTTTTTTCATTTCTATTGGGTTTAAATGCTTGTTAATTCAAAGGTATTTAAAACATGTTATTATCTAAAAACTTGAAGCATTTTTTACTTACACAAGTTAAAATAAATCTTACACTATATTATAATATATCAAACGATATTTTTTGAAAAAAGTTACCTGTAAATCTCATTATTAGCTTATTAGTTTTTGTTTTTTTTATAATGCTCACATCAACCTACTGATAATCAATTGTTAGTATATAGATGATATTTAAAAATACTACATTTTTAAATGCATTTTTTTAATCGTTTTCAGCTTAATTTAAAATGGATTTAGAGAGAAAACTTTATAGGATTTAAAGATTGCCACTTACATATTGTCAGGTCTTTTTAAATAATCCTGACATTTTGGCAGTGCACACTTAATGGCAATGGATTTGAAGTAAATAAACTGCATAAATAAAATTAACAGGATGTCGATTTTATAAAAAATAAAAACACATCAAGTAATTAT
This sequence comes from uncultured Alkalitalea sp., assembly GCA_964578485.1. GTDB lineage: Bacteria > Bacteroidota > Bacteroidia > Bacteroidales > Marinilabiliaceae > CAZODA01. The sequence goes on from CAZODA010000019.1 coordinate 30,919, forward strand.
TTTAAAAAACAATAAAATGAATTTAAATCAATATACAATAAAAGCGCAGGAATCTGTTCAACAGGCTTTTCAAATCGCACAAGGAATGAACCATCAGGCCATAGAGCCCGGTCATTTATTGAAAGGTTTAATGCAGGCTGAAGAGGGCTTGATCGGATATCTATTTAGCAAAATAGGGGTTGGAAATATTTCAGCTGTTTTAGATGGAATTATTGAGTCTTATCCCAAGGTTAGTGGCGGGGATCCATATTTGAGCAAAGAAAGTGTTTCTGCTTTACAGGCTGCTTTGAGTCGTGCTAAGGAAATGGGTGATACTTTTGCTTCTATCGAACATATTTTATTGGGTCTTATAGAGTCTAAAAGTTCTGTTGCCACCATGTTAAAGGATGCAGGTGCTACGGAAAACAATTTATTACAGGCTATAAAAGATCTTCGTAAAGGCAATAAAGTTGACAGTCAAACTGCTGAGGATACTTATAATGCGCTTGATCGTTTTGCTGTAAATCTTAATGACAGGGCTCGTTCTGGAAATTTAGATCCTGTAATTGGTCGTGATGAAGAAATCAGGAGGATATTACAGATACTATCGCGACGCACAAAAAACAATCCCATACTTATTGGAGAGCCCGGAGTTGGAAAAACAGCCATAGCCGAGGGGCTTGCTCACAGGATTATTAGGGGAGATGTTCCGGAGAATTTAAAAAGCAAACAAATTTTCTCTCTTGACATGGGTGCTCTTGTTGCCGGGGCCAAATACAGGGGAGAATTTGAGGAGCGTTTAAAGGCTGTTGTAAATGAAGTGATTTCGAATGAAGGTGAAGTTATTTTGTTTATAGATGAGATTCATACTTTAGTTGGTGCCGGCAAGACTGATGGTGCAATGGATGCAGCTAATATTTTGAAGCCTGCCTTAGCTCGTGGTGAATTAAGGGCTATAGGAGCAACCACCTTAAATGAATATCAAAAGTATTTTGAAAAAGATAAAGCTCTTGAGAGGCGCTTTCAAATTGTCATGGTTGAAGAGCCTGATGTATTATCATCTATTTCGATATTAAGGGGTTTGAAGGAGCGTTATGAATCTCATCATAAGGTTCGTATTCGTGATGAAGCAATTATTGCCTCTGTTGAATTGTCAAGGCAGTATATTTCCGACAGGTTTTTACCCGACAAGGCTATAGATTTGATAGATGAGGCTGCTGCTCGTTTGCGTTTAGAGATGAATTCTGTTCCTGAGGAAATTGATGAGATAGAAAGGAAGATTAAGCAGTTGGAGATTGAGAGGGAAGCAATTAAGAGGGAGAAGGATGATGCAAAATTAGTAATTCTTTCGCGTGAGATTGATGAATTAAAGCAAGACCATTCAGTTTTGCGTTCAAAATGGCAAGAAGAGAAGGATATTATTGAGCAAATTCAAAATCATAAATCAGATATTGAAAATTATCGATTTGAGGCTGAAAAGGCAGAACGTGAAGGTTTATATGAAAAAGTAGCAGAATTAAGGTACGGACGTATTAAGGAAAGTGAAGAGGCAATTGAAAGCTTGAAGGAGAAATTAATGGAAAAACAGGCTGATACCGCAATGATCAAGGAGGAGGTTGATGCTGAGGATGTGGCTCAGATTGTTAGTAGATGGACCGGAATTCCTGTTAGCAAGATGTTAAAAAGTGAGCGTGAAAAGCTGTTGGCAATCGAAGATGAATTGCATAAACGCGTAGTTGGTCAAAATGAAGCGATAACTGCTGTAGCTGATGCTATACGACGTAGTCGCGCCGGTTTACAAGATATTAGACGTCCGATAGGCTCATTTATATTTTTAGGATCTACCGGAGTTGGAAAGACCGAATTAGCTAAAGCACTTGCAGAATTACTTTTTGATGATGAACATCTTATGACACGTATTGATATGTCTGAATATCAGGAGCGTTATTCTGTTTCTCGTCTTGTAGGAGCTCCTCCCGGTTATGTAGGTTATGATGAAGGTGGTCAGTTAACCGAGGCTGTTAGGCGAAAGCCTTATTCTGTGGTTCTTTTGGATGAAATAGAAAAAGCTCATCCTGATGTTTTCAATATTCTTTTACAGGTATTGGATGATGGCAGATTAACTGATAATAAAGGTCGTCTTGTTGATTTCAAAAACACTATAATAATAATGACTTCCAATCTTGGTTCCTTTATTCTTCAAAAAGATATTGAAGAAAAAGAAAGCGAAATAAGTGAGGATGTTAGAAACAAGCTGATGGAATTGTTGCGTCAGACTTTAAAGCCTGAATTTTTAAATAGGATAGATGAGATAATAATTTTTACTCCTTTAAGTGAAAAAGAAATTACCGAAGTTGTAAAAATTCAACTCAAACAGATTAATTCTATGCCTGCTTTAAAGGGAATGAATCTTGAGATTAGTGATGGTGCAATAAAATGGTTGGTGAAAGTAGGTTTTGATCCTTTATATGGTGCAAGGCCTGTTAAACGAGCAATTCAAAGAAATGTGCTGAATCATTTATCGAAACTGATATTAGCAGGAGAAGTAACATCAGATAAAACAATAGTAGTTGATGTTGCGAATGATGGCTTAGTGTTTGCTAATAAATAAATCTATTGAAAGGCAGAAATAAATATTTCTGCCTTTCAATAGATTTATAATTTATCTGTTATACTTCTCTGAAATCGAAAACTTTATCAAGTTTCATAAGGGTTAAAAGCGACATAACTTCTTTATTTACGTTTTGGAGGAAAAATATTCCGTTATTTTCCCGCGTTGCTTTTAAAGCTGAAATTAAAACGCCAATTCCGGAGCTGTCGATGAAACGAATATTTTCCAGATTGAAAGCAAATCTGTAATCATTTTTTTCAAGCTGGCCAATCAATGCTTCTTTAATGACTGGAGCTATGGGTGCATTTAAACGGTCGGTGCCTTCGAGCCAACCAATTTGCATGTTGTCTATTTTTTCAGTTCTCAACATGGTTTTTATTTTCTAAATAGTTTGTCAATTCTTTGGATGCTATTTGGCATGTATCATTAAAAACAGTAATGATTCTGTCTATAGCATTAATATTTGTGTTTTTTTCAATCCATTCTATTCTATTAGGCTGAAAGTTATTAAAATTCTTGTTTAAAACATCAATTTCTTGTAAATCTTTTTCTGTTTTATCAGTTTTCTCGTTTAATTCATTTAAATGAATTTTTTTTGCAATTAATTCCAGGTTTTTAAGGTCTATATTACCTAAATTATTCATACCCATAGATATGACTGATGATTTAGCTTTATGAGCCAGAGCAGCCAGTTCTTTCCATTCTTTATCTTCCAAGTATTTTTTAAATCCTTCGTTAAATTCAGATATCTGGCTTATAAATATGTCAATCAGTTCAATGATTAAATCATCATCGCCATCGGTAATACTTTCAAGATAGCTAAGATCTATAACTTTAAATCCCGTTGACATTATAAATAATTTTTACATTGTTTGACAATATCAGATGCAAATCTAACATATTCCATTAAAAATTGGAAATATTCTTTTAGATATTCCAAATGATTTTATATAATTTTATCACCTTAGCTTGAGATTTAATAACAAAAGCTATTAAAATTTTGTTATCCCCTTAATAGGATTTAAAAATTTATGAATTCAAAAACATGTAAATATGCAAAAAACTCCTCTTTATAATCAACATATTTCTTTGGGTGCAAAAATGGTGCCCTTTGCCGGATTTGCAATGCCATTGGAGTACGCCGGAATACCATTTGAACATATGGCTGTTCGCGAAAATCTTGGGATATTTGACGTTTCACATATGGGCACATTCTGGGTTAAAGGTCCTCATGCTTTCGATTTTCTTCAAAAAGTAAGTTCCAATGATTTATCATTGATAAAACCCGGTCGGGTTCAATATACTTGTTTAACCAACGAAAATCCCGGTATTGTTGATGATTTGCTCATTTATCATTATGAAGCCGAGAAGTATCTTTTGGTTGTAAATGCTTCAAATATAAGCAAGGATTGGGAATGGTTAAATAAACATAATAATAGTGGCGCAATTTTAGAAGATGCCAGTAAACGAATGGCTTTAATAGCAGTTCAAGGTCCTAAAGCGCAAGCTGTTTTACAAAAGCTGACTGCCATAGAATTAAACGACATTCCTTCTTATTCATTTAAAACCGGAATGTTTGCAGATATTGATGATGTTATAATATCCAATACCGGTTATACCGGTGCAGGAGGTTTTGAATTATATGTAAATGATGACCAGGCTGAAAAATTGTGGACTTCCATTATGAGTGCAGGAAGTGATGAGGGAATTGTTCCTGCCGGGCTTGGTGCCAGGGATACCCTTAGACTTGAAATGGGTTATTGTTTATATGGAAACGATATAGATGAAACTACTTCAACTTTAGAAGCCGGTCTTGCTTGGATAACTAAATTTGTTGATAATAAACCTTTCATTGGTCGTGAAAAATTAGAGAAACAAAAAAATGAAGGGTTAAAAAGGCGCTTGCGCTGGTTTGTTTTAGAAGAAAAGGGCATTCCCCGAAAGGATTATGAAATTATTAATGAAGAAGGTGAAAATATTGGTATTGTAACAAGTGGAACAATTTCTCTTGTTTTAAAAAGAGGTATTGGCATGGGCTATATCGATTCTGGATTTGGCCGTATAGGTGATATGGTTTACATACGAATAAGAAATCGTGCTATAAAAGCAAAAATTGTAAAACCACCATTTATATAATTCTTTAAAGCTCTTTATATATCAATGTTTCCGACAGAACAACCAAGTTTTGTTAATAAAAAATGAAATTTATTTTTTTAGAATCGGATGTAAAAAATGAATAGTTGTAACTTTGCCATATAAAATTCGTTTTATATAAGTTTAATCCTACTTTAAATTTTTTAATGAAACAATTTGTTACAACAAACAAATTTGCCGGTTACATTCTGACAGGTTTGATAAGGATGATGGATAAAGTGCTTAGTATTTCAATTGCCTGGTTGTATTAATCCCTCTACATACAAGGGATAGCTGTTTCTTTTGATTTATTGTTTTTTCAGATTTTATAAGTCTTTGAGTTCTTTATTTCGAATATTTTTTACGGGATTTAAGTTATGTTAGATAATTTAAAAGATAATATTTACCCGATAAATTTTGATTTTATTAGTTATAGAATCATTTTTGCATTTTATTTTAAGAAACAATCAATTTTTATTATTCTTAATTCTTTTGGTTTATGAAGAAACACAACTTTTATGCGGGGCCTTCAATTCTTCCGTCTTTTACAGTAAAAAATACTGCTGAAGCTGTAATGAATTTTGCAGGAACAGGATTGTCAATTATGGAGATATCACACCGAAGTAAGGAGTTCGTTGCTGTAATGGATCAGGCAAGCTCTTTATTGAAAGAAATTTTAGATATACCCTCAGGTTATCATGTATTGTTTCTTGGAGGAGGTGCGAGTATGCAATTTTGTATGGTTCCTTATAATTTGCTTAATAAAAAAGCTGCCTATTTAAATACAGGTTCTTGGGCTTCCAAGGCTCAGAAGGAGGCTCATTTTTTTGGTGAAGTAGTAGAAGTTGCTTCATCTGCCGATAAAAACTTCAGTTATATACCAAAGAATTTTGATGTGCCTTCAGATGTTGATTATCTGCATATAACAACAAACAATACAATATTTGGTACTCAGATAAAGAATGTCCCCGATCTTAAAGTTCCTTTGGCTGCTGATATGTCGTCTGATATTCTTTCTCGCCCTATAGATGTATCTAAATTTTCTGTTATTTATGGTGGAGCTCAAAAGAATCTTGGTCCTTCTGGTGTTGCCTTTGTTATTGTAAAAGAGTCAGCCCTTGGTAAAGTGGAGCGCGAAATTCCGACCATGTTAAATTATCAAGTTCATATTAAGAGTGGCTCAATGTTTAACACTCCTCCTGTTCTTCCGGTTTTTTCAGCCTTACAAACTTTGCAATGGCTAAAAAACGAGGGAGGTGTGACTGCCATGGAAAAGCGCAACAAGCATAAGGCCAATCTTCTTTATGAAGAAATAGAGCGAAACAAATTATTTAAGCCTACTATTTTAAATGATGAAGATCGTTCTGTAATGAATATTTGTTTTGTAATGAATGATGAATATAAGGACCTTGAAAATAAGTTTTTGGAATTTGCCACAACTAAGGGCATAGTAGGAATTAAAGGACATCGTTCTGTAGGCGGATTTCGTGCTTCCTGTTACAATGCTCTTCCCGAAGAGAGTGTAAAAGTTTTAATTGATGCTATGCAGGAATTTGAAAGGAAGCATTAACATTTTAAAATACGAAAATACATAGGCTATAAAAAGGGGAGATGTGAATATAATATTTAGCAGTCTCCCTTTTTAACTCAAAATAATAAGCTAGGTTTAAGATTGATGTTTATAAAAATTTCTGAAAGATGAAAAAAATATTGCTTGCAACCGAGAAACCTTTTTCCAGGAAAGCCATTGATGTTATTCGTGATGTTATAGATTCGGCAGGCTGTGAATTAGTTTTGCTGGAAAACTATCAACAGCCACAGCAATTATTAGATGCTGTAGTTGATGTAGATGCACTAATTGTTCGATCTGATAAGGTAACATCAGAAGTAATTGATGCTGCTAAAAAATTACAAATTGTTGTACGGGCAGGAGCCGGTTACGACAATTTAGATTTGGAAGCATGTACAAAAAAGAATATTGTTGCAATGAACACTCCCGGTCAGAATTCAAATGCTGTTGCTGAACTTGCCTTTGGAATGATGATTTACCTTATTAGAAAACAATTTAACGGGGGTGTTGGTAGTGAATTAAGGGGGAAGTCTCTTGGTATTCATGCCTATGGTAATGTAGGGTATTATATAGGTCAGATTGCTCATGGTTTCGATATGAAAGTATATGGTTATGACCCTTATGTAAGTCCCGACAGGATGCAATCCAAAGGTATTGAACCCTTATTTTCTGCTGAAGAATTATATAAAACCTGTGAATTTATATCATTACATATTCCTGCTAATGCTGCTACAATAAAATCTGTCAACAAATTATTATTGGGCTTGATGCCTGAAAACGCAGTATTAGTAAATACAGCCCGTAAGGAAGTTATTGATGAGCAGGAACTATTGGAATTAATGGAAGAGCGTCCTGATTTCAGTTATATTTCAGATATTGCTCCTTCCAATGCTGATTTATTAAAATCTAAATTTCCTGATCGTTGTTTTTTCACTCCCAAAAAAATGGGTGCTCAAACCTTTGAAGCAAATATGAATGCCGGATTGGCTGCTGCACGTCAGGTAATTAGTTATTTTACAACCGGAAATGAGACTTATAAAGTAAATATTTAACATTTTAATAATAATAATCAAATAATTATGTCAATTGCAAAACCTTTCAGGGGACTACGTCCACCACGTGAGATTGTTCATGAGCTTTCTTGTTTACCTTATGATGTTATGAATACAGAGGAAGCTCTTATTATGGCTGGTGGCAGAGAACATTCACTATTACATATAACGCGTGCCGAAATTGATTGTCCGCCTGGGACTGATATCCATTCAGAAGCTGTTTATAAGAAATCGAAAGAAAACTTTTTGAAGTTTCAGGAGAAAGGTTGGTTGGTTAAAGATAAAGAATCCCACTTTTATATTTATGCTCAAACAATGGAAGGGCGTACTCAATATGGAATTATGGGCTGCGCTTCCTGTGAAGAATATTTTAATGGTGTAATTAAAGAACATGAATTGACCAGGCCCGACAAGGAAGATGACCGTATGAGGCATATTTTGGTCAACAACGCCAACATGGAGCCTGTATTTTTTATTTACAAAGCTGTTTCTGAGATAGATGCCATAGTAGAAAAAATTGTGAGCACTAAGGAAGCTGAATATGATTTTTTAAGTGAAGATGGTTTTAGGCATCAATTTTGGATTGTAGAATCTGCCGAGACTAATGCTAAAATTGAGCAATTATTTTCAGCTAAGGTTCCTGTAGTTTATGTTGCCGATGGTCATCATCGTACAGCTGCTGCTGCTCGTGTAGGTCAGAAAAGGAAGGAAAGTAATCCCGGCCACACAGGCAAAGAAGAATACAATTATTTTATGGCAACATTTTTTCCTGATAATCAATTGGCAATTATTGATTATAATAGGGTGATTAAGGATTTAAACAATTTATCTGAAACAGAGTTTTTAGCTGCCTTAGATAAAAACTTTGAAATATCGGAGATGGGAGCCAATATTTATAAGCCTACTGTTTTACATGAATTTGGAATGTACCTTGATGGAAAATGGTATAAGCTAAATGCTCGTGAAGGAACTTATGATGATAGTGATCCTATTGGTGTTTTAGATGTTACTATTTTATCGAAACATATATTAGAAAGCATTTTAGATATTAATGATTTACGTACCAGTAAGCGTATTGAATTTGTTGGAGGTATTAGGGGATTAAAAGAGCTTCAAGACAGGGTTGATTCCGGTGAAATGAAAGCAGCATTTGCCCTATATCCTGTATCGATGGAACAACTCATAAATATTGCTGATACAGGCAATATAATGCCACCTAAAACTACTTGGTTTGAGCCTAAGCTTCGTTCGGGGCTTGTTATACATGATTTGGAATAATTAAATATCCAATATGTCTGTTAGAGATCGTTTAAATAAATTTAATCAGCAGCTACCGGAAAATGTCACTCTGGTTGCTGTTACAAAAACATTTCCTGATGAAGTGATCATGGAAGCATATAATGCCGGGCACCGTCATTTTGGTGAGAACAGGGTGCAAGAATTAATTAATAAAGCTGCCACCCTTCCAAAAGATATAATCTGGCATATGATTGGTCATTTACAAACAAATAAGGTGAAATTTATTGCGCCCTTCATTGATTTGATACATGGGGTTGATTCCTTAAGATTGCTAAGAGTGATTAATAGAGAAGCTCTTAAAAATGAAAGGCAGATACCCTGTTTGTTACAAGTCCATATTGCCCGTGAATCTTCAAAGTTTGGATTCACAGAAGAGGAATTAATAAAACTCTTGGAAGATATTGATCTCAATGAACTAAAGAACATCCAAATTACGGGTTTAATGGGTATGGCAACCTTTACAGACGATAAAAAGATTATAGAAGAGGAGTTTATGGGTTTAAAAAAGTTGTTTGATCAAATTAAACAACGATTTTTTAAAGATAAAAGCTATTTTTGTAATATAAGCATGGGCATGTCTAATGATTATAAAATTGCCATTGAATCAGGCAGTACCATTATAAGGATAGGCAGTGCACTTTTTGGGGACGAGTAGCTCTATGCTTCATTAGCTATAGTTAATTTTAGTACTCCCGAAATTGTTAATGGATATTTTTGTAAATTTTTTCTTTATGGCAAATCTTGAAACAACTTTTTTAGGTATTAAATTAAGGAATCCTATTGTTGTAGGAAGCTCAGGACTAACCAACAGCGTTGATAAGAATTTAAAACTTCAGGAAGCAGGTGCAGCTGCTGTAGTTTTAAAATCATTATTTGAAGAGCAGATTAATTATGATATTAACAGAGCAATATACTCGGGACAAGGTTTTGATTATCCTGAAGCAATGGATTATATGCAGAACTACTCGCGTGATAATTCGGTATCTGAATATTTAAAATTAATTTCAGAGAGTAAAAAGGCACTCAGCATTCCCGTTATTGCCAGCATTAATTGTTTTTCAACCTCCGAATGGATAGAGTTTGCCAAACGTATTGAAGATGCCGGAGCCGATGCTATTGAGCTAAATTTATTTATATTAAATACTGATAAAAACAGTAACTCTACAGATCATGAAAATCTTTACTATCAGATTGTTAAAACTGTTAGTTCTAAAGTATCAATACCCATTGTAATTAAACTGGGTTTTTATTTTTCAAATCTTGTAACTGTTGTTGACCGTTTATCTGTTTCAGGTGCAAAAGGCGTGGTTCTGTTTAATCGTTTTTATGAACCTGATATTGATATAAATGATTTTTCGCTATCGGCAGCTCATGTTTTCAGCAGTCCCGATGATATACGTCTTTCATTAAGATGGGTAGCTATTATTAGTGCTTTAATTTCAAATATTGAAGTGGCGGCGTCAATAGGCATTCATGACGGTGAAGCAGTGATTAAGCAATTGTTGGCCGGAGCTAAAACAACTCAGATATGTTCTACCGTTTATAAAAATGGGCCTGAGGTTATTGTTGAGATGATAAAAACTTTGGAAACTTGGATGGGCGAAAAGGGTTTTTCTACAATTGATGATTTCCGTGGAAAAATGAGTTACGGAAAAATAAAGGACCCTTTTATTTATGAGCGTGCACAGTTTATGCGATATTTTTCTAAATTTGAATAAAGCGATAAAATTCATTTTTTTCTAATTGAAGATAATTATTATGCATTATCTTTTTGACCTTATGTTTTTTTTAATGATTTTTGTTTAAATTATTCAAATATTTTTAGATAGAGATTAAAATTTAAAAACCACCCAATATCAATTTTATTTCAATTATGAAAAAGCTATCCGGAATTAAATTATCTTTCTTGTTACTTGCATTGATAAGTGTTGTATCTTATTCATGCACCTGTCAACAGCAAAAGAAAGAAGCGAATGAAGAAGAAGAAATTATTGGTTCAATAACCATTGATGAGCAGTTAATGGAAGATTTTAATAAATCAAAGTTGATTTTTTATTCTTTACCATCTCCTTTAGAAACTGCGATGCTTATAAAGAGATCTGGAGCCAGTTATGATCCTGATTTATTAAATAGTATCTCAAATGTATCAAGGTATAATACCAACCTTAAAATGGCTTTAAATCTTGGGATTTATAGTGCTAATATGAGTTATTCAAGTTTGTTTGATCAAACGCAGAATACTATTAATTATATGGGAACTGCTCGTCAGTTAGCCGAAAAGTTAGGAATAATGGAGGCTATAGATGAAGAGACCATCCGCAAACTTGAAGAGAATATGAGCAATCGGGAGATTGTAATGGATATTATTTCTGAAACATTCATGAATTCCAATGCCTATCTTACCGAACAAGACAGACCCGCAATTGCTGTTATGGTATTGGTAGGAGGGTGGATAGAAGGATTATATATAGCCACCCAGCTTACAAACGGATCAATGAATGCCAATCCCGGCCTTGTTGATAGAATAGTATATCAAAAATTATCTTTAAATACAGTATTAAATCTTCTTGATTCATATAAAGATAATCCTGATATAAGTTATCTTATTGATCGTATTCATGAATTGGAAGAAATTTATAATGAAATAAAAATTATTACCACATCTCAGGTTGAATCGGAAACACATCCTGAAGAGAAAATGACAATTTTACGTTCCGAAGCTCAGACTTTTATGCTTCAAGAGACTTTTAATCGTCTTATAAGCAAGGTCTTAGAAATTAGAACTGAATTTGTTTCCTAATTTTTAAAATCTTTTTTGTTTTTAGCCATAATAAATCACATAATATATTAGTTTTATAGTAAATTTTAGTTTAGCACTTCTATTGCATAGATGAAATCATTGAAGTTAGTCTGTCTGTTTTTATTATTCAGTGTTTGTTATAATTCCGGTACTGCAAAGGCGCAGTGCATAAGCTTTGCCCGTAATATAGCAAAGCCTCTGCTTGGCGAATATATTCATGATGGTAATTATAACGCAACTTATATGGAAGAAGGAGAAAGTGCTGAGTTATATAAAACATTTTTTGAAGGCGAGGAATATCGTTTGGTTGTTACCGGGGTAGAAAGTTTACCCGCCTTACGCTTTCGTCTTTTAGATGATCAAAGAAATGTGATTTTTGATAATGCAAATCATAATAATTCAAAAGTTTGGGATTTTACTGCCAAATTTACCGGTACTATGATTGTGCATGTTGAAATACCTGATACCGGAGCTGATGTTTTAACCGGTGGTTGTGTAGCTTTATTGTTTGGGGTTAAAAGTTCGGGTACAAGTAATAGAAGGCGCAGATAGCTTCTTTTTCTGCTTATAGTCAGGAAATTCTAATTTCATATAAGTCCGTGATTAAAACATCCTAAAAAAATCACCTATGTTTTTACTGCTATTTTACCAGATAAGGTTTTAAAAACCTTCCTGTATATGATTTTGTGTTTTTAACAAGGTTTTCGGGATTTCCTTTGAATATAACATTTCCGCCATTATTTCCACCATCAGGTCCCAAGTCGATAATATAATCTGCCGATTTTATTATTTCCATATTGTGTTCAACAACAATAACTGAATGTCCTTTATCAATTAGTGCATTTAGCGAATCAATAAGTTTTTTGATATCATGGAAATGTAAACCCGTAGTGGGCTCATCAAATATAAACAAGGTAGGTTTACTTTTTGCCATGGCAAGGAAGGAAGCAAGTTTCACCCTTTGACTTTCCCCACCGCTTAAGGTACTTGATGATTGTCCCATACGCACATAGCCTAATCCAACTTGAGCAAGAGGTGTTAATTTTGAAATAATGCGCTTATTAATTGTCTTGTCTTCCTGTGAGAAAAATTCCCTTGCTTCATCAATTGTCATTTCAAGGATATCATAGACATTCTTGCCCTTATATTTAATTTCCAATATTTCATCCTTGAATTTCTTTCCATTACAGCTTTCACATGTAAGAACAAGATCAGCCATAAATTGCATCTCAACTTTAATGCTGCCTTCACCTAAGCATTCTTCACAACGACCACCATCAACATTAAAAGAAAAATGTGCAGGTTTAAGGCCTTCAAGTTTTGCCTGTTTTAGATCAGACAGAAGTTTTCGGATGTCGTCCCAAGCTTTTAGATAAGTTGCAGGATTTGATCTTGAAGATTTTCCAATAGGGTTTTGATCTATAAATTCAACATCATCTATGGAATTAATACTTCCTTGAATTAAATCGAAATCACCTGTTTTGTCGGCTGTTCCTCCTTTTAATTTTTTTAATGCCGGATAGAGAATGTTTTTCACTAAAGTGGATTTCCCCGATCCACTTACTCCTGAAATAACTGTTAATAAATTTAATGGAAAGCTAACATCAATATTTTTTAAGTTGTTTTCTCTAATACCCGTTAATTCAATAAATTCAGAAGCTCTTCTTCTATTTTTCGGAATTTCGATTTTCAATTTTTTTGTTAAATAGCTGGTGGTAAGGCTTCCGGGAGTATTAATTAAATTTTTAAAATCTCCTTGATAGACAATTTTACCACCAAATTGCCCTGCACCCGGACCAATATCAATAATATAATCGCATGCTCTGATGATATCTTCATCATGTTCAACAACAATAACAGTATTTCCAAATTGTTGCAATTCTTTTAATACCATTATTAGTAGTTGAGTATCCTTTGAATGAAGCCCTATGCTTGGCTCATCCAATATATATAAAGAGCCGACAAGGCTACTCCCAAGTGAGGTTGCAAGATTAATCCTTTGACTTTCGCCTCCACTTAAAGTTGAAGATAAACGATTAAGAGTTAGGTAAGATAATCCTACTTTATTTAAAAAAGTGAGGCGTGATAATATTTCGGTTAGTAATCTTTTAGATACCTGCTGTTCGTGTTCATCCAATTTTAAATTGAAGAAAAAAGCATAAAGATCTGATATAGGCATTAACACGAGATCGTTGATGCTTTTACCATGAATTTTTACCCATGACACTTCTTTTCTTAATCGTGTACCATTACACTCAGGGCATTTGGTTTTGCCTCTGTAACGGGCCAACATCACCCTGTTTTGAATTTTATATAATTTTGCTTCAAGGCGTTGGAAAAAATAATTTATTCCATAAAAATATTCGTTTCCTGTCCACAAGAGCTTTTTTTCTTCAGCTGTTAATTTGTAATAGGGCTGATGTACGGGAAATCCGAATTTATGAGCATTTTTAATAAGTAATTTATTCCATTTACTCATTTTTTCACCCCTCCAGCAAAATATTGCATTTTCGTAGATAGAAAGGTTTTTGTTAGGTATTACCAAGTCTTCATCAATACCAATAATACTTCCAAAGCCTTCACATTTTTCGCAAGCACCTAATGGGTTGTTAAAAGAAAAGAAATGCTCAGAAGGTATTTCAAAAACAATACCGTCGGCCTCAAATTTATTGGAGAAAGCTTTAGTAGCAATTTTATTATCGCTATAAATTTTTATAATGCATTCACCTTTGCTTTCAAAAAATGCCGTTTCAACAGAGTCAGCTATCCTTGAAGTATTATTTTCATCATCTTTGTTAACACTAACCCTGTCGATTAGTAAATTAAGATCTTTATTATTTTCATTTTTAATAAATTGCTCCTGTAATAGCAAATCAGAAATAGAGTGCAATTCTTCTTTGTATTCTATCCTGCTAAATCCCTGTTTAGTCAGCAATTCCATATGTTGCTGAAAACTTCTATTTTCCGGGATCTGTAAAGGGGCCATTATAGCAATCTTTGTTCCAAAGGCCAGACTATTTATAAAGTTTACAACATCAAATACCTGATGACATTTTACTTCCTTACCGGAAATGGGAGAGTAGGTTTTTCCTATACGTGCAAATAAAAGCTTTATATAATCATATATTTCTGTGGAAGTGCCTACTGTAGAACGAGGGTTCCTTGTGTTTACCTTTTGTTCTATTGCAATGGCAGGAGGAATGCCTTTAATGAAATCAACCTCCGGCTTATCTATTCTTCCTAAAAATTGACGTGCATAGGCACTTAAACTTTCAACATAGCGCCTTTGTCCTTCAGCATATAAAGTATCAAAGGCCAAAGAGCTTTTTCCCGAGCCTGAAACACCGGTGATAACAATGAACCTGTCCCTTGGAATGGAAAGTGAAATGTTTTTCAGATTATGAACACGTGCACCTTTTATTGTTATGGAATTATTATTTATATTATTTTGTTGTTTCATTATCAAAAAAATTGAATGTGCAAAGTTACCAAACAAAATTCATAATTTTGTTTGTGCATGTGAAATCGATTAGCAAAATGACAGATAAAACCACTAAAGGGGATGAAAAATCAGAAATAATTAAGTAATAAGTTAAAATGCGTGAAAAAGTTTTGGTTTTGTTGACATTTTTTTATTTATTCGTACTTTAATAATAATTAAACTTTTCTGCCTATTGAAGAAACTTTACAAGTTACGTTAAATTTTTAAGTATGACAGATATAGTTAAGCTGTCGGACGAACAACTTGTTATAGGTTTCGTTTCCGGTGAAAATAGGTGTTTTGACGCTTTACTTGAACGCCATAAGCAAAAAGTATTCTCCTATATTTTTTTAATGGTCCGAAATCAGGAACTCGCTGAGGATATTTTTCAGGATGCCTTTCTTAAAGTACATTCCACGCTAATTAAAGGGAAATACTTAGATTCAGGAAAATTTGCTTCTTGGGTAATAAGAATTTCTCATAATTTGATAATTGATCATTATAGACGTCAAAAGCATTATCAAATGGTATATAATGAAGATTATACGCGAGATATCTTTAATCAGTCAAAATTTTCGGATCGTACTATTGAGGATGAAATTGTTCAGGATGAAGTGCTCAAGGGAGTAGCAGAACTTGTTGAAATGTTACCTCACAATCAAAAGGAGGTAGTAAAAATGCGACATTATATGGGTTTGAGCTTTAAAGAAATAGCCGAAGAAACCAATGTTAGCATTAATACAGCCTTAGGTAGGATGCGTTATGCATTGATTAATCTTAGAAGAATGATGGAAGAAAAAAATATTTCGCTCACTACAACTTAGTTGATTTGTTTTATAAGCATATTTTTTCATTGGCTTCTTCTTTTATTTATTGATTGATTTGTAAAAAAACTAATTTAAAACATAGTTGAAAGTTAGAATAATAAACAATATAAGCATGACTGCTTATATTGTTTATACATAATCTTTTACCACCGGATTAGCTGTTCGGTTTATAAGCCTTTTATACTTTATATAGTAAATTATTCCTTTTTTTGCTGTTTATAAATACTATTTTTCGTGCTCTGTCGTTTTATGTTTATTAGATGACGCCAAGCACCACATTGCATGAAAAATTTTACTTGTAATGATCACATTGCCTATTTGAATAAAAAAGGGAAAGTTTTACGAAATTTAATTCTCCAGATTCCTGATAAAGAATTAATTAAGATTTTGCCTGCGCCACGAAAGCATGTTATTAGTCAAATCAAAGCAAAAACATCAGTATTGGCAGATATTATTTCAATAAGCAATTAAAATATTGTGATCAGTTTTTTATCGTTTTTATAAAAAGCCGGAATTACTTTTACATTTTGGTATTAATTTTTATTTATAAAAATTTGGTCCAAATGCATAAAATTCTTTTTTCCTCAAAATTTTCCTTGAAATAAATCCATCCATAAATCCGAGTCCATAGCCTATGGTTTGCGTATAAGTTGCCATAACAGCTATAAATGCGGTCTTCAGTTCTTTAATTGTGTAGTATGAATGTGTCAGTATTGTGATAGGAACAACTAAAAACAGGAGGATAAACCACCAGTTATAAATAATTGCCAGGAATATTATAAAGAAATGCCCAAGTATAAATAAGGATGGCAGCCAATGCACAAATTTTATAGTTCCCGGATGTCTTATGTCGAGGTTTACTCGTGCGATTCCTGAATTATAGACTTGTTTATAGAATGTAGAAAGTTTATCTCTTCTTTTATGATACACAAAGGCTTCTTTTAGTAGTTGTACCATATAGCCTTTTTTAAGTATTCTCATGCTAAAGTCAAGGTCTTCTCCAAATCGCATAGATGAAAAACCATTCATTGCATGAAAAACTGAATTTAAAACTCCAAGATTAAAACTTCTTGGATAAAATATATCTAATTTTTCTACTGCCCCTCTAATTCCACCGGTAGTAAGGATACTGCTCATAGCATATCCAATGGCTTTTTGAATTCTGTTAAAATTTGGATGCGCTTTATCGGGTCCGCCAAAACAGTCAAATTCATCGCTGCTAATTGCTTCATACACAATCTCAAGGTAGTTTTCCGGTAGTAAGCAATCAGAGTCAAGGAATATCAGCCATCTTCCTTTTGCCGATTTGGCGCCGGTATTTCTTGCGGGCCCCGGTCCCTGATTCTTTTGCACTAAGTAATGGATTTCCATTTTTTCACTATATTTATCCACAACATTTTTGCAGGGATATTGTGAGCCATCTTCGACAATAATTACTTCAAAGTCACGGTAGCTTTGGACAGAAATTGTCTCAAGCAATTCGGCTAACTCCTCAGCGCGATTATAAACCGGAATAATAATTGAAATTATGGGCATATTTCCTTTAAATTTGTTTAGCAAATATACTAAATAATATAGATTATAATGAATGCTAAAAATACAGTTAAATGCCTTTAATAATCATAAAAAATGTTTATAAGAGCTTGATTTATTAAAAGTTTTTAAAAGTTCATTTTGAGATTTGAAAAATATTAGCAATTTTGTACCCGTTATAAGTGGTTCAATCTATTTTTAAAAAATGTTATAATGATTAAAAGCCCGCTTGAAATTGCAAGAGAAAGTTATTTTCCCTCCTTACCCCAATCGTTAAGGGGATCTGTAAAAATTGTAATGGGTGAAAAGACTCAATCAGTTGCTGATCAGAAAGAGATTAAGGAGATGTTCCCCAATACTTATGGAATGCCCATTATTACTTTTGAACCCGGTGAAACTTCTTCTAGTTATCCACCGGTTAAAGTTGGAGTTATTTTGTCCGGAGGGCAGGCTCCCGGAGGTCATAATGTGATAAGTGGTTTATTTGATGGACTTCTAAAATGTAATAAGGAAAATCGTTTATATGGTTTTCTTGGAGGTCCGAGTGGTTTGGTTGATAATCAATATATTGAGTTATCATCAAATGTTGTTGATCACTATCGTAATACCGGTGGTTTTGACATAATTGGTTCGGGGCGTACTAAGCTTGAAACCGAGGAGCAATTTGACAAAGTTATAGAGAATTGCAAGGCCCTGGGAGTTAATGCGATAGTTATAATAGGAGGTGATGATTCAAATACAAATGCTTGTATTTTGGCTGAATATTTTCTAAAGAAAAAATCTAATATTCAGATTATTGGTGTTCCCAAAACTATTGATGGTGATTTAAAAAATGAAGTTATTGAAGCTTCATTTGGATTTGATACTGCTTGTAAAACTTACAGTGAATTAATTGGTAATTTGCAGCGTGATGCTAATTCTTCAAAGAAGTATTATCATTTTATTCGCTTAATGGGTCGTTCGGCCTCTCATATTTGTTTGGAATGTGCACTTCAAACACAGCCTAATATTACTATTATTTCAGAAGAAGTAGAGGCGAAACGGATGACACTTGAAGATATTGTTGATGAAATTGTTGATATTGTAATTCGCAGGGCGGAAAATGGCGACAATTTTGGTACTGTATTAATTCCTGAGGGCGTTGTTGAATTTGTTCCTGCAATGAAACAATTGATATCAGAATTAAATGATATCTTATCAAAATTCGAATCTGAGATGAATGTTTTGGAAAGGAATCGTGATCGTCGTGATTTCGTATCAACAAAATTATCAGAAGATTCTGTTATTGTTTTTCAACAGTTGCCAAATAGTTTTGCCAATCAGTTATTACTTGATCGTGATCCTCATGGAAACGTTCAAGTTTCAAGAATTGAGACTGAGAAGCTGTTGATTGATATGGTTAAGGCAAAATTGAAGAAGCTGAAAAAATCAAGTGATTTTAGGGGTAAATTCTCAGGTCAGAGTCATTTCTTTGGTTATGAAGGACGATGCGCATCACCTTCAAATTTCGATGCCAATTATTGTTATTCTTTGGGTTATACTGCATCATTTCTTATTTCGGAAAACAAAACCGGCTATATGGCTTACGTCAAAAACCTGACGGCAGCTGTTGAAGATTGGATTCCCGGTGGAGCCCCTATCACAATGATGATGAATATGGAAAGACGTCATGGGGAAATGAAACCTGTTATTCAAAAAGCTCTTGTTGACTTGAATGGCAATCCATTTAAAAAACTGTTGGAATGTCGTGAAGAATGGGCCATAGGAACAAAATATGTATATCCCGGTCCAATTCAGTATTTCGGACCTTCAGAAGTGAGTGATTTAACTACTCATACTCTAAGACTTGAACAGTTGGGTGAATAATTACATACCTTTTTCCTTAATGTTTCTTTTTGCCCAATTTATATTATAGCCACATACAGCAGCAAATTGCATAAACATAATAATGTAATATCTTGCTGTATGTGGTTTTCTTTATAAGTAATTTATATTCTTTTATTGATAAAAAAATAAAATTCATCTTCTCTCCGATAAATTGTAGATTATAATTAAGCTGAATGACTGTTAATTTTATGTATATTTGAAAATTAAATTTAATTTGTGTTAGTCTGTATCAATGTCAAATATAATTGCCTTTTCTGAAGCAGCTTCAATTGGTTTACATAGCATGATAGTAATTGCGCGTTCCAATAAAGTAATAAATGTAAGTGAAATTGCTGAGTTTATTAATAGTTCCAGGCATCATGTAGCCAAAGTATTGCAACGATTGACAAAGGATGGTTATATATCCTCCAATCGCGGTCCGGCAGGTGGTTTTTATATGAAAAAAAAGCCTGATGAAGTCAGTTTACTAAATATTTACGAATCAATTGAAGGTCAGTTTGATATTGATGCCTGTCCCGGAGATAAAGAAGTATGTCCATTTAACGAATGTATTTTGGGAGACTTGTCAAAGCGTATTTCTTTTGAAATTATATCTTATCTTTCAAGCAAAACTCTTGGTGATTATCTTTAAAGAAAGCTGAAAATTTGTTTGTCAGC
Organism: uncultured Alkalitalea sp.; assembly: GCA_964578485.1. Classification (GTDB taxonomy): domain Bacteria; phylum Bacteroidota; class Bacteroidia; order Bacteroidales; family Marinilabiliaceae; genus CAZODA01. Next base: position 50,748 of record CAZODA010000019.1, read on the forward strand.
TATAATTTACGAGTCTAAAAATGTGGGCTGCAACAAAAGCTGCAGTTTCTGTTCTTAAACGTGTTTCTCCCAGTGATATACTCCTAAAGCCATTTTCTTCTGCCAATTTTATTTCATTTTTTGAAAAATCTCCTTCAGGCCCAATAAGTATATTAGTATTTTTTCCTTGTTTGCACATTTTAAAAAAACTTTCCTTATCTCCTTCATGGCAATGTGCAATAAATTTATCTCCTTCAGATGTTTTTAAAATAAAGTCTTTATAGTTTGTTAATGGAAAGAGTTGTGGCCTCCATAAATTTCCTGATTGTTTGCTTGCCGTAGTAATAATTTTTTCAAGCCTTTCGAGTTTAAGGATTTTTCGTTCTGATTTTTCGCATAAAAGAGGGGTTATTTTTTCTATGCCTATCTCACAGCTTTTTTCAATAAACCATTCAAAACGATCTATATTTTTTGTGGGTGCTACTGCTATATGACAAGATACCGGAGGTGGTGGAAGATAATTCGTTTTAATAACAGATACTTTGCAAGCTTTTGGTGAGTCATCTGTTATACGAGCACTAATACTGCTGCCTTTACCATCAATTATGGTAATAGCATCCCCTTTACGATATCTTAATACCTTTATGCAATGATGTGATTCTTCCATATTTAGAAGACCACCATTAGTTAAAATTTCAGGTTCATAGAAAAGTTGCATTTTTTTCTTTCAAAAATAAAATAAGTTTTTCATGCTTTAGCATCTTAAGTCATATTTGTTGTAAATTTCGCAATAATTTTAAGGATCTATTTATGTCATCTCTAATATCTGTTAAAATGTTGGCTCAGCCTGATGATGTAAGCTGCGGACCTACCAGTTTGCAGGCAGTATATCAGTATTATGGCTTTGACATTGAATTGTTACCTATGATGCTAATCTACTGATTATAATTCCAAAATAATTTTTTGTGAAAAAAATAATTGTGATCAATCATCCTAAAAAATGGAAAATTGATATTCCGGGTGTTGAAGTCATTAGTCCTAAGACCTATCTTACAGATAGCAGTTATGCTCATATGAAAGGTTTGAGAATTTTTAATCTTTGCTATGATTATGCATATCAAAAGCGTGGCTATTATGTTTCATTGCTGGCTGAGGCAAGGGGACAAAAAGTAATACCCTCAGTAAAAAACATAATGGATTTAAGAGCCCAAACCATTATTAAATCAATTTCAGAGCAACAAGAAGCATTAATTCAAAAGTCGCTTAAACGTCTTAAATCCAAAGAGTTTATTCTAAGTGTCTATTTCGGACGAAATGTTTCCCAACAATATGATAAGTTGGCAAAAGAGCTGCACAAGTTATTTCAGGCTCCATTTTTACGGGCACGTTTTAATTTTAACGGAAAGAAATGGGAGATTCATTCGGTGCGCACCATATCATTTAAAGAAATTCCTGAACATCACTTACCTTATGTAGAATCTTATGCTCTTAGTTATTTTTCTCAAAAAAGATATAATCAGATAAAAGTCGAAAAGTATCGTTATGATTTGGCTATTTTAATAAATCCGGAAGAAATATCACCGCCCTCAAATAAAAAGGCAATTTCACTTTTTAGTGAGGCAGCCGCTAAGCTTGGTTGTTATGTTGAATTGATAACAAAGGATGATTATCACCGTTTAGGTGAGTTTGATGCATTATTCATACGTGAAACCACAGCAGTAAATCATCATACCTACCGTATGGCACGTCGTGCTCAAAATGAAGGTCTTGCCGTTATTGATTCTCCTGATTCAATTTTAAAATGTTGCAATAAAGTTTATCTGGCCGAGTTACTTCAATATTCACATATTCCAACTCCAAAAACTATAATTATTCATTCTGAAAGACAAAAGAAAATTAATGAACAAATTGGTTTTCCTTGTGTTCTAAAACTGCCTGATTCTTCTTTTTCACAAGGAGTGATAAAAGTTGAATCTATAGAAGAAATGAAAATCAAAGTTCATGAAATGATGAAAACATCTGATTTGTTGATCGCCCAAGAGTATTTACCAACTAATTTTGATTGGAGAGTGGGTGTTCTTGATCAGGAAATTCTATTTGTCTGTAAATACTATATGGCAAAAAATCATTGGCAAATCTATAATTGGCAAAATTCAAGAAAGAATGAAATTAGTGGTGGTTTTGAAATAATAAAAACAAATGAAGTGCCAAAAGTTATTATAAAAACAGCATTAAAAGCCACCCATTTGTTAGGAAAGGGATTATATGGAGTTGATTTGAAGTGTATTAATAAAAAAGCCTATGTTATTGAAATTAATGATAATCCAAATATCGACGCAGGCGTAGAAGACGAGTTGCTCAAGGAAGACTTATACCGAATAATAATTGAAAATTTATTAAACATGGTAAACAGTTAATTACATAAATAGCAATGAAAACAAGGCGTTATGGTTTATTTGAGGCTTATGGTATTGAGCTTGAGTATATGATTGTGGATCTTGATACTTTAGATGTACGTCCACTCTGTGATATTGTATTGAAGGAGGTTGGTGATAATTTTGTTACTTATTACGATAATGGTTTAATTTCTTGGTCGAACGAGTTGGTTAATCATGTTATTGAATTAAAGACCAACGGTCCTGTTTCACATTTCACCGGTCTCGACAATCATTTTCATAATAATATAATTGAGATTAACTCCATTCTTAAAAAACATAATGCCATGTTATTGCCCGGAGGAGTACATCCATGGATGGATCCATATAAAGAGACTGTTTTGTGGCAACACGATTTAAATGAAATTTATGAACTTTATAATCGTATTTTCGATTGCAGAGGGCATGGTTGGAGTAATTTGCAAAGTTCACATATTAATTTATCTTTTTCTTCGGATGATGAATTTGGACGACTTCATGCAGCTATTCGTTTAATACTTCCTTTAATACCGGCTTTAAGTTCCGGGAGTCCTATTCTTAATGGAAAAATTACCGGAGTGTCTGACAACCGTCTTGAGGCTTATATTCATAATCAGGATAAAATCCCTTCTCTTGCCGGAATAGTAATTCCCGAAATGGTCTATTCAGAAGCCGATTATTATCAGTATATATTCGATCCCATAAAAAAAGACATTGAGCCATATAATAATAATGGGATTTTAGATCATCATTTTTTAAATTCACGTGGTGCCATAGCTCGTTTCGATAGGGGTGCTATTGAAATTCGGATTCTTGACGTCCAAGAATCCCCTGCTGTTGATATTGCCATTCTTGATTTAATTCAGGCTTTGTTAAAACAAATAGTTAATGAAAATTTTATAAGTTATTCTGAGCAAAAAATCTGGAATGAGAAAGATCTTTTTTCTATTTTTTTGTCGCTTGTTAATCAGGGTGAAAATGCCGTTATCAATAATGAGGATTATTTAAATATTTGGGGTTTAAAATGTAAAAAGGCTAAGGCCTCAGAAGTATGGCAGTTTTTAATTGAAAAGTCTGAAAAATTTTCACAAAGTTCAAATTATGAAATTATTAAACAAATCGTTCAAAAGGGAAGCTTAAGTACTCGAATAACCAAGGCATTAAAAAATAATACATCATATGAAAATCAGAAGAGGGTATTTAGGAAATTGGCAGAATCATTAGAAAACAACGAATTTTTTCTTCCCGATTAAAAGTTTTAGCTATATTAAAATAATAATTTTTATTAGTGAATTCAAAAAATCGTAAATAGTTAAAAGCATGGACTTTTCGTGGGGTCATCAAAAGAGATACAATGATTATGGAAAATATATACGTAAAGAATTTAACGGTTATGTTCAAAAATTATCCCTTAATGCCGGTTTTACCTGTCCAAATCGGGATGGTACTTTAGGGTATGGAGGTTGTACTTTTTGTAACAATAAGGCATTTAATCCTTCTTATTGTCAATCAGATATAAGTATTGTAGAGCAATTAAAATCAGGAATAAAGTTTTTTAGGAAAAATAATAAGCTAAGTTCATTTTTAGCATATTTTCAAGCTTATACCAATAGCTATGGTGAACTTTCTAAATTAAAAACTCTTTATGAACAGGCATTAAATTATAAGGATATTTGTGGATTGATAATTGGAACTCGTCCTGATTGTATTTCTAATGAGTTAGTTGAATATTTCACACATTTAAAGGATACAACTTATTTAGTGATAGAATTGGGCATTGAATCTACCTTAGATAAAACTTTAAAAAATGTTAACCGTGGTCACAATTATCGCATTGCAAAAGAAATGGTGAATCGTTTGGCTGATGCCGGTATATTGGTTGGAGCTCATTTAATCTTAGGACTTCCCGGTGAAACAAAAAATGATATGCTTTCACATGCAAGAGAAATATCGAAATTACCTATTCATTTTCTTAAAATTCACCAGCTTCAGTATATAAAAGGTTCAATATTAGGATCTGAATATGAAAAAGACCCATCTCTATACAAGGTTTTTGAGCTTGATGAGTATATAAATCTTGTTATTGACTTTTTGGAGCTTATCCGTCCTGATATTGTAATGGAAAGGTTTGCAAGTGAATCCCCATCCGGACTATTACTTGCTCCGGCTTGGGGACTAAAGAATTCAGAACTTGTTCATAAAATTGAACTGCGGATGGAAGAGAGAAAAACCTGGCAAGGCAGGCTTTATTCTTAAATATTTTCAGCTTCTTTTGATCCGAACACACGTTTTATAATTTCAGTAGTTCTTGCTAAGGGATCTGTTCTAATTTTTCCCTCTTCAACAGCGAGTTTAAGGAAAAGGCCATCTAAGGCTTTATTAGTTAAATATTCATCTAATTTTATATTAACAGGATTGAAACCTGCTACTCGACCTACGGCAGAATTTGCAAGCTTATTCCATTCCGAAGTTAATGATTGCCAAGTTTCATTGGCAGACACCCCTGCAACCAGGTTTTGATTTAAGGAGTTTTCAATTTTTGGCTGATAGAGTTTAAATAATTGCCGGTAACTTGTATTCTTTAGATACTGTGTAGCAGCATCTTTGTCTCCCTTTAGAATAGCAAAACCATCCTGAATCGTCATTTGGGTAATTGCATTGACAAAAATGGGAGTTACTTCTTTTGCGGCATTTTCTGCCGAGCGGTTAATTCTTAAAATAAGATCTTCAAGTAACTGATCACCACCGGGTATCCTATGCAGATTTTCGGTAATTACAGAAGCTTCAGGTGGAAGCAAGATTTTTACTAACTCATCTTTATAATATCCATCAATTTTGGATAAGGTAGCAGACGCAGAGTTAGTACCAACTTTTAAAGCATCTTTCAGACCGGAAACCACTTCGGTTTGTGTTAAAGGCCTATCTTTATCAATTCCCTGTAATACCTGAGCTAACTCTGCACAACCTGAAATAAGCAAGGCACTTAAGAATAGCAGTTTAACGTATTTTTTCATAACAGCAAATTAGTTTTGTAATATGGAAATAATACTTATTCTCTGACATTAAAATTTGCAAACAAATTTTTCCAAAGATTATTTTTTCTTTCGAAATATAATAAAATTATGACTTAAAATGTTTTTTGATCAAAAAATGTTGACTATTTAATATAATCTGATATCATTAACTAATATTTTTTTTATATTTGACAATATTATTTTGTAGGTGAATTATTAAATCATGGTTAATCCAAATATAGATCTGATAGTTAAATTAGAAGAAAAGATTGATCGCTTAGTTGAGAAATATCAAGCCGAAAAAGAAGAGAATTTAATGATGCAAAATAGGCTTTCGCAATTGACTGATCAGTTGGAAGAGGCTTCTCAATCTTATTCATCTCTTGAAGATCGTTTTGATAAATTAAAGATATCTAAAACTTTAGAGGTGTCAGGTGAAGATGTTCGTGACACAAAGATGCGGATTAACCAGTTAGTGCGGGAAATTGATAAGTGCATAGCTCTTTTGAATCGTTAATGACTTAATATGGATAACAAACTTTCTATACGTGTAAATGTTGCTGACCGATTTTATCCCTTACGTGTTGATCGAGAGGATGAGGAGAAAATTCGTGAAGCTGCGAAGTTGATTAACGATAAGGTATTACAGTATAAGCAGCGATATAATGATAAAGATGTTCAGGATTTTTTAGCCATGGCAGCATTGCAATTTGTAATTAAGAATTTAGAAATGGAGCAAAGCCATAATGTAGAGCCTGTAATTGAGGCTATTTCATTATTGGATCAAAAGCTTGAACAGTATTTGAAAGAGAGTTAGCGTTTATTTTTTTATAGGGACATTGTTTTCCGCATTTTTTTCCTGAGTTTACAGTAGTTATTCTGCTGTAAAATAATCACTTACAACAGGGAAAGAATGCGTTTTTTTATTATATACTAACAACTTAAATTATTGTAATGACTATATTATTATTGATATTGGCTTTAATTATTGGTGGTTTTATGACTTGGGTCATAATTTTTACCGCCTTTAAGACACGGTCGCGAAGGGTAATACAGGAAGCCGAAGTGGAGGCTGAAATAATCAAAAAAGAAAAGATACTTCAGGCCAAGGATAAGTTTTTGCAACTAAAAGCAGAACATGAAAAAGAGATTAACAGTCGTAATTCACGTATGTTGAATCTTGAAAATAAAATCCGGCAAAAAGAAACTGCTTTTTCTCAACGTATGGAGGATTATCATCGTAAGAAAAAGGAGCTTGACACCATCAGGGAGAATTTAAGTTCTCAATTGGAATTAGTTGAAAGGAAAAATGAAGAACTTGATAAGTTACACAGGCAACAAATTACTCAGCTTGAATCTATTTCCGGTATTTCGGGTGAGGAAGCAAAAGAACTGTTAATGGAATCACTTAAATCTGAAGCCAAATCCGAAGCTATGTCATATATGAATGATGTAATGGATGAGGCAAGGATTAATGCTGCAAAAGAGGCCAAGCGTATAGTAATAAATACTATCCAACGTGTATCAACTGAAACTGCCATTGAGAATTCTGTTACTATATTTCATATTGATTCGGATGAGATCAAAGGTAGAATAATTGGTCGCGAGGGTCGAAATATTAGAGCTCTGGAGGCAGCAACGGGGGTTGAAATAATTGTTGATGACACTCCCGAGGCCATTGTTCTTTCTGCTTTTGATCCTATGCGTAGAGAAATTGCGCGCTTAGCTCTTCATCAGTTGGTTACTGATGGGCGCATTCATCCTGCAAGAATTGAAGAGGTTGTAAACAAAGTTAAAAAGCAGGTTGAAGAGGAGGTTATCGAAACAGGAAAAAGGACATCCATTGATCTTGGTGTTCATGGTTTACACCCTGAACTTATTAAATTGATTGGTAAGATGAAGTATCGTTCTTCTTATGGTCAAAATTTATTACAGCATAGCAGGGAGACAGCAAATCTTAGTGCAATAATGGCTTCCGAACTCGGATTAAACAATAAGCGCGCAAAAAGAGCCGGTTTGTTGCATGATATTGGTAAAGTTTCCGATGAGGATCCTGAACTTCCACACGCAATTCTGGGTATGAAGCTTGCTGAAAAATATAAGGAAAAGGCCGATATAGTAAATGCCATAGGAGCTCATCATGATGAAATTGAAATGACTACACTTATAGCACCTATTATTCAGGTTTGTGATGCTATTTCAGGAGCTCGACCCGGTGCACGTCGCGAAGTTGTAGAAGCCTACATTAAACGTTTAAAAGATCTGGAAAGTCTCGCACTTAGTTATCCCGGAGTATTAAAAACCTATGCTATTCAAGCCGGGCGTGAATTGAGAGTTATAGTAGGAAGTGAAAAAGTATCTGATAAAGAAGCAGAAAAGCTTTCACTCGATATTGCCTCAAAAATTCAAACAGAAATGACCTATCCCGGCCAAGTTAAAATTACGGTAATAAGGGAAACACGGGCAATTAATTATGCCAAATAATTTTTATTTTTTTACAGCTTTTCCTCTTTAGGATTTATTTTTTTATTTGATGAGTAAGATTCAAAATTCAAAAGTATTAGTTACCGGTGGTGCCGGTTTTATTGGTTCAAACCTTATTGATACTTTATTGCAGCAAGAAAATCGGGTTGTTTGCCTTGATAATTTTTCCACAGGAAAAATTGAGAATATAGAACATCATAAAAATAACCCTTATTTTACTCTGATAGAAGGAGATATACGTGATTTAACCACTTGTCGAAAAGCAATGGCCGGTGCTGAGCTTGTTCTTCATCAGGCTGCTTTAGGTTCTGTTCCCAGGTCTATTGATGATCCATTAACTTCCAACGAAGTTAATGTATCCGGATTTCTAAATATTTTAGTTGCCGCTCGTGATGCAGGAATTAAAAGGGTAGTATATGCTGCCAGCAGCTCCACTTATGGTGATTCTTTACAGTTGCCAAAAGTTGAAGACCGGATTGGTAATCCTTTGTCGCCTTATGCTGTCACGAAATATGTAAATGAACTTTATGCTTCTGTTTTTTCTCAGATTTACGGATTAGAGCTGGTTGGTTTGCGTTATTTCAATGTATTTGGTCCAAGGCAAGACCCGCATGGTGCCTATGCTGCAGTAATCCCTTTATTTATCAAATCATTTATCAATCATATTCCGCCACGTATTAATGGCGACGGGAGTTTTTCAAGAGATTTTACTTATGTTGCCAATGTTGTGAATGCTAATCAGCTGGCAGCTACTGCTTCATCTTCGCAAGCAATTAATACAGTTTATAATGTAGCCTGTGGAGAAAGGATTACTTTAAATGAATTAGTTGATACCTTACGTAATTTACTTGTTCAATTTGATCCTGAAATAGAAACTATCAAAGCTGAATATGGCCCGATTAGAAAGGGTGATGTTCCTCATTCGCAGGCATCAATTGAAAAAGCACAAAAGCTCCTTCAATATCATCCCTCTCATTTGTTTAGGGATGGTTTAAAGGAGGCTATAAGTTGGTATTGGGGGAATTTAAAATAATAATTAGAATCGATTAAAATTAATACATTATGGCAAAAACAGCTTTGATTTCCGGTGTCACAGGGCAGGATGGCGCTTATTTGTCGGAATATCTTTTAAAAAAAGGATATAATGTTCATGGTATCAAACGTCGGTCTTCGTTATTCAATACCGAACGGATAGATCATATTTATCAAGATCCTCATACTGAAAATCGAAATTTCACTTTGCATTATGGTGATTTAACTGATTCAACAAATTTAATTCGTATCATTCAGGAAACGCAACCCGATGAGATTTATAATCTTGCTGCTATGTCGCATGTTAGCGTCAGCTTTGATACTCCAGAATATACTGCAAATGCTGATGGCATAGGTACTTTAAGATTTTTGGAGGCAATACGTCTTTTAGGATTGACTGAAAAAACTCGATTTTATCAGGCTTCTACCAGTGAATTATATGGTTTGGTTCAGGAAGTTCCTCAGAACGAAAAAACTCCATTTTATCCACGTTCTCCTTATGGTGTTGCAAAGCTTTATGGATACTGGATCACAGTAAATTATCGTGAAGCTTACAATATTTATGCCTGTAATGGCATTTTGTTTAATCATGAATCTCCTATTAGGGGGGAAACTTTTGTAACCAGAAAAATTACAAGAGCTGTTGCAAGGATAAGTTTAGGATTACAGGATAAGCTTTATTTGGGTAATCTTTCGGCTCAACGCGACTGGGGGCATGCAAAAGATTATG
>CAZODA010000020.1:0-57108 GCA_964578485.1 uncultured Alkalitalea sp.
AGTGGTTAATGGTTTCACGCAAAGCGCAAAAGTCAATTACGAATTAAAAATTACGGGATTATCCACGAATTTATAGGCTTTCAGCCTTCAAATTCGTAAAAAATTGCGATTATCGGTGACTTCATTCCTTCATTTGCTAATCAACTAATTATCTAATCTGCTAATTATCACATCAACTAATCAACTTATCACTCATCATTCATAACTAATTTCACTGTTTACTGATGACTGATAACTGTTTACTGATAATAGTTTATTTGTTTTCTTTAATTTTTTTAAAATATTTAGAGGCAAAAATAAAATCATTCAGTTCTTTGTTGTCACTATGGAATATATCTTCACTGCTGCCTTCCCAATATTTTCTACCTTCGTGGATAAACATTATATGTTCGCCAATTCCTAATACCGAATTCATATCGTGGGTGTTGATAATAGTTGTCATATTATATTCCTTGGTAATCTCTTGAACCAATTCATCAATAACAATGGCAGTACGGGGGTCTAAACCTGAATTTGGTTCATCACACAAAAGATATTTAGGATTTAGTGCAATTGCTCTGGCAATTGCAACACGTTTTTGCATGCCACCACTAATTTCTGAAGGGTAGAGGTGTCCAATATTTTTCAGATTTACTCTGCAAAGGCAAAAGTTGGCTCTATCTCTTCTTTCCTCCAAATTTTTATTTGTAAACATATCAAGTGGGAAGCGTACATTTTCTTCTACTGTATATGAGTCGAAGAGTGCTGATCCTTGAAAGAGCATTCCGAGTTCTTGGCGTATTAATTTCTTTTCATTTTTACTCATTTTTGTAAAATCTCTTCCATCATAAAGTATTTGGCCATTATCAATCTCATGTAAGCCTGCTAATGATTTTAGGAAGACTGTTTTTCCTGATCCACTTTGTCCTATTATCAGGTTTGTTTGTCCTTCTTTGAATATTCCACCCACTTTATCGAGCACCAGATTTCCATCAAAGGATTTACTTATATCTACAACTTCTATCATGTTAATAATATTTGAGTAAGAATTAAGTTGAAAAGTAAAATCTGCACACTGCTAACCACAACAGCTTTTGTACTTGATTGTCCAACTTCTAATGAACCACCTGAAACATTATATCCCCAATAGGCGGATATTGTAGTTATTAAAAAGGCAAAAACAACGGATTTAATTAAGGAATAAGTTATATAATAGGGGACAAACAAATATTGAATGCCATAAATATATTCTTCGGATGGCACTACTCCTGTAACAACGCCTGCTATCCAACCGCCTATGATGCCAACACCCATACTTAAAAGTACCAAAAAAGGGATAAGTATTACCAGAGCAACAACTTTGGGTAATGCCAGATATCCTGCAGAATTGATACCCATGACATCGAGCACGTCAATTTGTTCGGATACACGCATAGTACCAATTTCAGAGGCTATATGAGAGCCTACCTTTCCTGCCATAATAAGGCTTACCATAGTACTTGAAAATTCCAAGATAATAGAATCCCTTGCGGCTAATCCAATTGCATATTTCGGTATTATGGGTAAATCAATATTATAAGCAAACTGAAGGGTAATAACAGCTCCCATAAAAAATGAAACAATAGCTATAATGCCTACGGAGCTGATACCGAGATTATCCATTTCTTTGACTACCTGACGATAAAAAACCCGAAATTTTATAGGCTTTTGGAAGACTTGTGCTAAAAAAATAAAATACCTTCCTAAATGAAAAAAAATATTCATAAAAATCTTATATATCGTACATATTACAAATTTACTTTAAAGCTGCTTTATTCACAAATTGGATGATTTTCTCAGCTTAATTTCCAATTAAATACACTAAACAAAAATATTATCTATAAGAGATAAAATATAGTACAATTTAATGATTGAAATTTTTAAAGCAGCTTTTTTAGGCGCTATAATTTAACAGTTGCACAGCAAGGTAGTAAAATAGCTTATAAATTGAGCTTCGATTTAAGATATTAAGCCTGTACATTAGCAACAATTAGAGTGTTAACAAAAATTAACACTCTAATTGTGTTTATAATAATATATTCATAGCTCTTATAGATTTGAAATAAATCACATAATTTTCAGTTTTATTATTAAAGAGAATATAAAGTACTTTTTTCAGTGTAATGATTAGAGAAAATAATCCGTATTATTTCTGATGATTATTTCTTTGCTGATAAAAGCTGCCTTATTTTATTTAAATATTAATATTATGACAAAAGAAAACACTTATTGTATTATTATGGCCGGTGGGATAGGGAGTAGGTTTTGGCCTTTGAGTAAAAACTCAACACCCAAGCAATTTCTTGATATCTTAGGAACTGGGAAAAGTCTTATAAGGCATACTTATGATCGTTTTTTACCTGTATGTAAGGCCGAAAATTTTATAATAGTAACAAGTTCCGATTATAAAGAGCAGGTACTTGAGCAAATTCCGGAATTAAAGGATGAGCAGATATTATTAGAGCCGTTTAGGCGGAATACTGCACCATGTATTGCTTATGCAAATTCATTAATAAAAAGTAAAAATAAAGATGCACATATAGTGGTAACACCTGCGGATCATTTGATTATTCATGAAAAGAAATTTCATAAGGTAATAAAAAAGGGTTTAGAGTTTGTGTCTGGAAAAGATGTGTTGCTAACGCTTGGTATAAAGCCTAATCGTCCCGAGACAGGATATGGCTACATTCAGGTAGAAGAAACAAGTGATAAAATGCCATCCTCTTTTAGCAAGGTTAAAACTTTTACTGAAAAGCCAAATTCTGAATTGGCTAAAGTGTTTTTTGAAAGTGGTGAATTCTTTTGGAATAGTGGGATTTTTATTTGGAGTTTAAGTGCAATAGAAAGTGCTTTTGTTTCATTTTTACCTGAGGTCCAAAGTCTTTTCGATAAATTATACAGCGATCCTGATATTCAGGATTTCGATAAGGCCTTAAACGAAACTTATATGGAATGTAAAAATATATCTATCGACTATGGGATAATGGAAAAAGCCTCCAATGTATTTGTGCAGACGGTGGATTTTGGCTGGTCAGATTTGGGTACATGGTCATCATTATATGAATATTCGGCAAGGGATAAAAAAAATAATGCAGTAATAAGTGGAAATGTTTTGTTATATGATACAAATAACAGCATAGTTAATGTTCCTGAAAAAAAGGTTGTGGTTATTCAAGGGCTTAATAATTTTATTGTTGTTGATTCCGGTGATGCACTATTAATTTGCCCAAAAGAAAATGAACAACAAATAAGACAGTTTACAGCAGATATTAAGACAGAATTTGGAGATAGCTCACTATAAAAAAGAGTAGAGACGCGAATAATCGCGTCTCTACTCTTTTTTAAAATATTTTCAACATTGAAAAAACAAGATGTCAGCAGGTTTTAGAACTCCCACAGATCGTGCTCGAAGGTAGATATTTCATCATGCACACGTTGTGATTCTAACATTGCTTCTACACCAACTGCATAATCTTCGATACGTCTGTTTTCGTGCATATTTGATTCCTGCACTATGAAGCTGTCGAAATACCGTTTAATGAAAACATCGTCAAAAGATCTTCTTTGCGCATCGTTTCTTGGATTAAACACTTCGTTTCTTGCAAATAAGTCGCGTGCTTCCGGGAAATTAATCCAGAAAGTTTGTCTTTTCACAACTTCACCCGCTTCATTAAGGTATTCACGTATAGGGCATATTCCAATTATTCTTACATCCATTCGTGAATAGGTTTTATCAAAGAACCATTCTTCTTTCACCATAATTTGCACAACCTCATCTACTCTAATATCTGTAGTAATTTCTACTTCCTCCATGAGTTCCGTTTCGGGATTAAAGACCTCTGTTAGTTCGGTTATTGCTCCCATGGCTTCATTTACATCATCGATACTAACCTGCACTCTGAATTCGTCATCGGCAACAGAATAGGCGGGAAGACCTTCATACTGGATACCATGTAATAGCAGGCTCACCAAGCTATACCTGTCGTCGGCAGGTTTTGTAGGATAATATAAGGACATATTAATTTTCTCACGCAGGTCGATAATTCTCCATATCCTTTTTGACCATATCACATCTGCTTCCCTGATTGAAGGATATGGTATAGGGCGTATGTTGTTGATATGTTCCTTGTCGAACAAATGATTTGATGGCTGATTAGCTCTTTGGGCGACTATTTCGCCCGGAAAGAACATCAATCCAAAAACAAATAAACTTATTAAAATAAATCCCTGTTTTTTCATTGCTATATTTTTTAAATTTCTAATACTTTCTTTTAATCTATCGTTAAAGATATTGATCCAAGGCTTCTGGTTCTTCCGTCGGGTCCAACAGCTCTAATATCATCAATAAAAACATTCTGTCCTCTTGTTGTTCCACGTATCAACTCTTTCTGTTCCTCGGTAAACATGTTGGATGTTGACCTGGCATCGACCATATATCCTCTTTGAAGAGTTTGAACTCTAAACTGAGTAACACGGAAAGAAAGGTCGAAATCAAAATTTTCCATATCTGCCACAATACCCATTTGTGCCAGCAGTATTTGTCGTGCAATTGTCCCTCCACTAATTCCGTGAACTTTTGCTACCGGGTTAGGCACTCTGTTAATTCTGAAAGGACGGCTTCCAAGATTTTGCCTGCGTCCATTAATTTCAGTAGCAACAGTAACTATTGATTCTCTTCCTGCAGATTGGTCGTTTGGTTTAACTATATATTCATTTCCTCTTCGTGTGTAGGTAGCATTACTGATAGTTACCCTTAAATTTTCACTGGGAACACCGGGGGCAGAAATCTCAACCGGATTGTCAACTCCTTCATAAAACACATTCATTTTGGTTGGAGAAACTACAACACTCGGTTGTGCCACTAAAAAGCTACCTGTTACATCTTCTGTTCTTGGGGTTCCATCGGGCCCCATTATGGTAATTGTACCGCTCCAGTTCTGTGGGCCTATTCTGTTGGCCGGAAGCCTGAGCAGGCCTTTTCCATCACGGGTATCTAATTTTTGTCCGTTTACAATAACTGTCGGGGGATCTGTATCATCATAAGCAGCCATCATAATGTCGGCTTTATATTCATCCCCTTGAATTACATAATTTGAGTTAGGAATAACAAGAGGTTCAATACGGTTAAACTTAAATGAATCCTCATCAACTCTCATATACAAACGTCTGACAACATCAGCTTCCATATTCCGAATGTCGGCTTGTATTTGGCTTAAAATCGCTAAGGTCCCGGCCATTGGTACATAATTAAATTTCTTGTACTCCCACGACAGCTGAACCCCGTCTTGTACCGGAGGATCCTCAGTATTTAAAATTACCTTTATTCTGTTAACAAATGCTGTGTCTTCTTTAACTATAGTGATAAGGAAATCACGATAATCGTTAATATTTTGTTTTAATTCTGCACTTCTTCTTAGTCCGGTAGGATCAGACAAAAGTACTTGCCCAACCACAATAGTGTTTTCCAGTCCTTTATAATCATCAAGAGTTGCCTCTTCTCCGGCTAAAGTAAAAACCAACAACTCTTTTATTTCCTGTATAAACTTTACCAGACTATCTGCTTGTTGCTTAACCTCCATAGCTTGATGGTAATGATCTCCAACACGGGTTGGATTCAGATTATAAGCGGCACCAAAATCGTAGTACATTTCTTCATTTTTCAATTCTACCGATTCTTTTGCCTGGAGAATACTCCGATCAACAAGCACAAAAGCATTTAAAAGCTCTGCTGAAACGTTCAATGCAAGCATTACTGTTAAAAAAAGATACATCATTCCGATCATCTTTTGTCTTGGCGTTTCAGGACAGTTCGCACCAGCCATAATTCAAATTTCTATTGTTTCTGATTAAGGATATTATTTATTACCTCCAACACTCATAGCACTCAGCATATTACCATAGATAACATTGAGCTCTCCAAGAGTTTTTGTTAGATTGGCTACTTCTTGTTTATACGTACGGGTGTCGGGTACCGACTCTTCCATTTGTTTGCTTATCTCGTCAAGGCTCTTAGTGAGCTTCTGAGATGATTGAACTTGCTCATTAATACTTGAGAGTTGAAGCTCATAAATAGAATTAATAGCCGACAACTGTTGATTTGCTTTGGAAAGCTCTTCTGTATATTTTATACTGTCAGCGGTTGTTTTTTCAACCTGATTTGCCATTGTCTCCCCAAGGGTTTGGTAGGCACTGATCAAGCGCTCTCCACTTTCGTTTAATGTGTCAACAAATGAATCACCACTTTTTGTGAGATTATCCGAAAATTGTGCTCCACTATCTGAAACAGCTTTGGCTGTATTTATGAAACTATTTGAAAGAGTTTCTGCCGATGATCCTAACTGTGATTGTGTGTTTGAAAATTCACCAACCTTGTTGGATGCTGTTTTCATGGCCTGAAGGTAAGCTTCGGTTGCCATTGAAGCATCGCTGATATCGGAGAGACTACTTGCTGTATGGGACAATTTTTTAATGCCTTCACTAAGTTTTTCAACTGTTGATACATCAATGTTTCCACTTTGCACCAATGCAGCCAATTCGCTTCCACCACCTCCGCCTCCTCCAAGGCTCCTGGTTTCACGAGGCTCAAGGCCTACGAGCTCAGGATAAACAAGACTCCAGTCAGGCATCTCGTGAGGAGGCTCAAAAGCTGAAAGGAAGAAAATTAAAGACTCGGTTCCAAGCCCGGCTATCAACATAAAGTTCGCTCCAGGCCAATGCAAAATTTTAAACAATGCACCCATGATTACTACTGAAGCCCCAAAGCCATATACTTTCGACATTATTTTTTTATAGGCAGGACTTGCAAAAAAACCACTTCCACTCATAATTATTTTTTCTTTAGTGGGCTAACAAATTAATTTCCAATATAACTTCTAACACATCTGAATCCAATAAATGACTTGGCTGTATCCTGGTACTCATAAGTACGGGTACTGTTTTGTAGGAAAAAGCCTATGTCTTTCCAAGATCCACCTCTGATGACTTTACGTTTCATAACATGATGATCGCCCGGCAATGCATTATATTTATAATCGGGGCTGATATCATGCATAAAACTGTATGAGGATTCATCATAGGCACTGGACGTCCATTCGGCAACATTCCCGGCCATATCATATAAACCAAAATCATTGGGAGAAAACGATGCAACCGACATGGTGTACATGCCACCATCATCTCCGTATCGACCTCTGAGAGGTTTGAAATTGGCAAGGAAACAACCTTGATCATTCCTTGTATATAATCCACCCCATGGATAAACATTACTGTTTAATCCTCCACGTGCAGCATATTCCCATTCAGTTTCACTTGGTAAACGGTAGTCCATTACTTCAGGTTGACCTTTTGAACGTAAAAAGTTATTTAGAAGTTGAGTTCTCCATATACAAAAGGCTGTTGCCTGTTTCCATGTTACACCCACAACAGGATATTCATCGAAGCCTGGATGCCAAAAATACTTTTCAGTCCAAGGTTCATTAAAAGAATAAGTGAAATCGGCCAACCATACAAGCGTATCAGGATAAACATTTACTCTGTCTTTCATGATAAAAGCTGAACGATCGTTAATTTCAATCTCTTCGCCAAATTGATTATATACTACACCCTCGTAACTGTTTGTTTCGAAATTGTAACGGTTGGTCCGTTTTGCAGCTTGTTGCAAATCAACCCATTCATAATCATAATTTAATTGACGCGTATCTACTTCTTTCCTACGGAAAAACCTTTCATGCTCCGGAAGAAATAAATCTTCGAGTACTTCTGCATATTCTTCGTTATTCCATTGAAGCCTGGTTCGCCAGTTAAGGAAAGGAGGATCTACAATATTACCAAATCTGTCCTCAGATATTAAGAACTCATCAAATTGCTCGCCAAGCATCCTGCGTGCAATACTGTCACGCACCCAGTAAACAAATTGACGATATTTGGTGTTGGTAATTTCTGTTTCATCCATCCAAAATGAGGGAATAGAAACAGTCCTGACTTCAGTAGTTAATGAACCTGTAATGTCCTGATCGTTTAATCCCAGGGTTAAACTACCTTGTGGAACAAATAACATCCCATAAGGTTCAGGTTCATAAAATGACGCACGACGTGCAACTCCAACAAGTTCACCATTTCCGGATTTACCACATCCGTATAAAATTGTGAGTAAAATGAAACCAAGGGCAAGTATTTTCTTCATAGCTTATGGATATTCTTAAACTGTACTATATAAAATCTATATTTTTTATAAAAATCTAACACTTCTATATTTTTTTTCTTTCTTTTCAAATGATAAATCAAAAACATATGCAACCATTATTTCATGACTGCCATTACTTCCTGCCCTTGCAAGGCGTGAAGTAGTGATATCGTAACTATACCCAATTTTTAATCCTCCCGGCAATTCTAATCCTAAAAGAACTATCACTGCATCTTGCAATCTGTAAGTGAGCCCTCCCCAATATTTTTTCTTGAATGTAACATTCATGTTAAGGTCAAGTTGCCATGAATTCCCTGAATTTTTCAGAAAAAATGAAGGTTGTAACTCAATTGGCGCTTCATAAAGAAGCCGGGTATAACCTGCCGTCAAAAAAAAAGAACGTGGTATATATACGTTTAACTGTTCATTAAAGTTTGGTTTTGGTTCAAATAAATGCAAAATTGATATTCCTGCATAATAATTAGGGCTTCTAAACCATGCACCAACTCCGGCATCCAAAGCAGATCCGTTTTCTTCTGTCATTGAAATTAAAGGATCATCATTATTATGATAGCTACCACCACCGGGATTTAATATGACTTTGCTTCCGTCAAAAACTGAATTTATTATACCCAGATTTAACCCGACACTTAGCCTGCCATCCCCAATAAAATAACTTTGTGCTATGGACCCTTGTATGGTTATGTTACGAAAAAAACCAATTTCATCATTCATAACAACTAAACCAACACCTCCCGGATTTCCAAATAAATTTCGCAGGCCCATGTCGGCACCAACAACCGTTGTTCGTGGCGCCCCTATTAAACCAACCCACTGATGACGATCAACTGCCACCAAGTTTATTCTTCCTGTACTCCCGGCAAATCCGGGATTTACTACCAATGGATTAAACATATTCTGGCTGAACTGTGGCTCCATTTGGGAGTATCCGGGTAAAGGGAGGCAAAGTAAAATAAATATTGCAATAATCCATATTTTGAAAAACTGAGAAAAATAACTTATTCCTTGCAATCTTCTTTTTTGCAAAAAAATGCTTTTTACAAAAAACAAATATGGAACTTGCTTCAAAGAGCGTTTTATTTTATTCATTAAAACTAAAACCATATACTAATTTAAACAATCAAAGGTTTCATTTTTTTCTGTTTTACTTTTAATAATATTATGTTATTTCATCTTTGCTTCTGTACTTTAAATAAAAGCGCCACCATTTATCGGGAAACTCATTTTTTAATGCCTTCTTGTAATCTTCCTGTCTGCACGCCATTAAAACATTTCCCTGTGCTGATGGAACCTCCATCCACCACCTGTTATTATTTATGTTTTTAAAAAACTTTAGTCCTTCTTCCATACCTTCAAAGGCAACTATCTGCATTTTATATTCATCCGACGAACGATAGGGGTAGTCTTGTTCCCTGCCACACATGCCATCCAAAAAATGCCAGATCATTTCGCCTCCAAGTAAATAATTATTGTTATTTCCTTTTTCGTCTTCAGGAACTTCAAATAAAGCGGCTACTTTCATTTGATCGCTATAGCCGGCATATCTCCATATTCGGCAAGCTTCATGAGGTTCTATGCCATGTGGCGACTTAACATTTTGATCAAACTGGGGTTGATCTTTTAGGACTCTGTAATCCATACTAAAGAGATTTGAGTCGCGCAGGATCACTTCTGTTTGTTCAATTCCAAAGCCTCTTATATCGCCGAGACGAACAATGTCGTAAAACTTATCCTTCAAAAATTTTTCTTGGGCATGGGTCATTAAATATTTCTGAACGCCAAATAATACTAATTCTTCCGGAATTGGACCTCCGGAATTTATCAGGTAACTCAACCAGCTACGTGATGAAAAGTCTTCGCTATAAATATCTATATCGGCCATTGCATCTGCTATGGCTATGTTTGGAGCCTGTTCGGCTTGTTTTTCATTTATCATACCCTGATAAATGGGGAATGTTAAATCCTGGGATCCTCCCAATATTATAATAACAGTATTTTGATTGCAAATATAATTTGTTACTTCTCTGAGTGCTTGATATCTGTCGTTTAAATTACTGCCGCGAATATTTCCAAGGTCTGCAATTTTAAGCGTTGATCCAAAGGACCTGAGAGAATAAAGCCAAGATCTAATTTTATCAGGTGCTGAAAGACAATCAATATTATCGACACCATTTCGGGATTCGGGTACTCCTATTATTACAACATCATAATTAAAGTTTCTGAACCAATCTTCTTTACCGTTAAAAAAAGAAACTGATGCACCTAAAAAATCATCAGATAAAATGTTCTGATATTTTCCGGGACTATTATTATATTTTTCAAAATAATGAACAATTTCCACTTAAAATTATTTTAACTTTTTTTTGTTGTTCCCTTTTTTGCTGCCGGCTTTTTTGTCGTCGTTTTTTTTGTGCCGCCAGCACCGGATTTTCCCTGCTTTTTAGATGGGGAAGCTTTCTTCCCTTTTTTATCTGCTTCAGTTATTAGTTTAAGGCAATCCTCTAATGTTAGCTCTTCGGCATTAGTGCTTTTCGGAATCCTGTAATTTTTTCCTTTAAAAGCTATATAAGGACCCCAACGGCCTTGCAATATAAACAGCTCCGGTTCTTTGTCAAACGATTTAATTAATTTTTTATTGTCTCTTTCTCTTTTTTCTTCAATCAGTTCAATAGCTCTTTCTAAAGTTATTTCCATAGGATCATCTACATCTTTTTTGAGCGAAGCAAATTTCCCGTCGTGTCTTACGTAGGGTCCAAATCGTCCAATTCCTACGACTACATCTTTATTTTCAAATAGGCCCAAATCTCTGGGTAGTTCAAATAGTTTTAATGCTTCATCGAGTGTAATGGTTTCTATATGTTGTCCTCTGGTGAGTGAAGCAAAGCTTGGTTTTTCATCATCATTTGATGTGTCTCCCAATTGTGCCATAGGGCCGTAACGTCCTATTCTCACACTAACCTGCTTACCGGTTTTGGGGTCTTTGCCTAGTATTCTTTCTCCGGTATTTCTGTCGGATTTTTCCAGTGTTTCTTCAACTTGCTTATGGAAGGGCTGATAAAATTTGTCAATAGCTTCATTCCATACGAGTTTGCCAACTGCAATTAAATCAAATTCTTTTTCAACCCTTGCTGTAAAATCATAATTCACAATATTTGGAAAATATTTTACCAGAAAGTCATTTACAACCATGCCAATATCCGTTGAAAAAAGCTTAGACCTTTCAGCGCCGGTAATCTCTTTTTTATTGCTTTTGGAAATTTCCCCATCTGTAAGAGATAAATATCTGTATTCCCTGGTAGTGCCCGGACGATCCTCTTTAACAGCGTATCCTCTTTGTTGTATGGTGCTGATGGTGGGGGCATAAGTTGAAGGACGCCCTATACCAAGTTCTTCTAATTTACGAACCAAGGTGGCCTCTGAGTAACGTGAGGGCTTTTGAGTCCAGCGTTCTCTTGCCTCCATTAGTTTTAGTATTAAAGCATCCTTTTCTTTTAATGGAGGAAGCAAGCCGGTAGAGCTGTCTTCGTCCTTTTCATTATCGCTTGATTCGAGATACATCTTTAAAAAACCATCAAATAATATAACCTCTCCGGAGCTTTGAAATTTGTATTTGGAATCTTTGATATTTATAGAGACAGTGGTTTTCTCTATGCGAGCATCACTCATCTGACTGGCCATAGTGCGCTTATAAATCAAGTTGTAAAGCTTCTGTTCTGCAGCACTCCCCGATACTGTTTCTTTGTCGAGATAGGTAGGACGAATGGCCTCATGAGCTTCTTGGGCTCCCTTGGATTTTGTTACATATTTTCTAACTTTTACATATTCTTCACCCATTTCTTCCTTGATCTGCGCAGCTGCCATTCTTATGGCACTATCGGCAAGGTTAACAGAATCGGTACGCATATAGGTTATTTTTCCGGCTTCATATAAACGTTGTGCCACAGTCATGGTTTGGGCTACAGAAAAACCAAGCTTGCGAGAGGCTTCCTGTTGCAGTGTTGAAGTTGTGAATGGAGGAGCAGGACTTTTGGTATAAGGCTTCCTTACAACACTATCGACATGAAATTCTGTGCTGATACAAAGCTTTAAAAATTCATAAGCTTCTTTTTCATCTTTAAACCTATGGTTTAAGCTTGCAGAAAATTCATGATGTTTACCATTTTCATCTCTTATCTGAAAACGTGCTGTTATACGAAATGAGGATAAAGCTTTAAAATTGAAAATCTCCCTTTCACGCTCAACTAAAAGTCTTACAGCTACTGACTGAACTCTTCCGGCCGAAAGAGATGGTTTAACTTTTTTCCATAATACCGGAGATAATTCAAAGCCTACTAAACGATCTAAAACACGCCTTGCCTGCTGTGCATCAACAAGGTTTTTGTTGATGGGCCGTGGATTATCAATTGCTTTAAGAATAGCTTCCTTTGTAATTTCATGAAAGACTATGCGTTTCGTTTTATCCTCATCAAGCTTTAAGGCCTCAGATAAATGCCAGGCAATTGCTTCTCCTTCACGATCTTCATCAGATGCCAACCATACAGTTTCGTATTCCTTAGCTAAAGACTTCAGTTCTTTAACAATGTTTTTTTTGTCGGAAGAAATAACATATTGAGGTTCATAGTTATTTGCAATATCAACACCAAAGTTTTTCTTCTGAAGATCACGGATATGGCCGTAACTTGACTTTACAGTAAAACTTTTTCCTAAAAACTTTTCAATAGTTTTTGCCTTTGCAGGCGACTCAACAATTACCAGATTAATGGGTTTTTCTTTCGCTTTTTGCGTCATTTGTAAATTCTTAAAATCATAATTATTTTTCAGAGCAAGTAAATGGAATTGAGTATATGATAATTTCCTTAAATCCTCTTTTACTCAATAACAAAAGATTCTTTGCCGGTGTTTTGTTTCAAACAAGCTTTTGACCGATTAAATAACAAGTCGTTCTATTTAACTTAACAAAATTAATTATGAATATAATTAATCGGCAAATTTATAAAATAATGTTTTACTACTTCAAATATTTTGGGCAGTTTAAATTTCTTAACAATTTTAAAGCATTAAAAAAACATCGAAAAAAATCAATTACTAATGTAAATCCCATTGGAATAGTGTTTTTTATTTTCCTAATTTTTATTTTTTTTAGTAGTCTTGAGTTGAAAATATAGTAATAAAATAATTATTTTTGAAAAAACATATATTTTGAAAAAGGGTGTTGTCATAAAATCGACCGGTAGTTGGCATACAGTAAGAGACGATCAGGGGAATATTGTTCCTTGTCGCATAAGAGGAAAATTTCGATTGGAATCGATTAAGAACACTAATCCTGTTGCTGTTGGTGATCGTGTGACATTTATAATAGAAGATGCATCAACAAACGAAGGTGTAATAACAGGATTGGAGGAGCGAAAAAATTATATTATCCGTCGTTCAACAAATCTGTCGAAGCAATCCCAGATACTTGCTGCAAATATTGATCAGGCTATACTTTTGATAACAATAAATTATCCATTGACCACTAGCTTGTTTATTGATCGCTTCCTTGCATCTGCTGAAGCTTTTAGAGTTCCCGTAGTTTTACTTTTTAATAAAACAGATCGTTATAATGAGTCTCAGCTATCCCAAATGCAACATTTAATATCAATTTATGAAAAAATTGGATATCAATGTTTAGCTCTATCGGCAAAAACACAAAATAATTTCGATGAGGTGAAAGAAATATTAAAAGATAAAGTTACCCTGATTGCAGGGCATTCGGGAGTTGGCAAAAGTACTCTTATAAATCGACTTGAACCGGGGCTGGAGCTTAGGACAAAAGAAATATCCAAAATACATGAAACAGGAATGCATACTACTACCTTTGCTGAGATGCATCCTTTTTCTTTCGGTGGATATATAATTGACACTCCCGGAATAAGAGGTTTTGGATTAGTTATGATAGAAAAAGAAGAGCTGTTTCATTTCTTTAAGGAAATTTTTGTAGAATCTGATAAATGTCGATTTTATAATTGTACTCATTTACACGAACCGGGATGTGCCGTTAAGGAAGCTGTTGAAAGTAATAGAATTTCATTGGAAAGATATAATAGCTATGTTAGTATTTTTTTGGATAAAGATGAAAAATATAGATAAATTTACAATATGAAAAAAACCATAATCCCTATCATGTATGGACTTTTGATATGTTTAATGCTTTTAAGCTTTAAAGGCCTGTTAAAATTCAATTTTCCTCTTGCTAATAACGCTGTTAATGAGTTGTTTGCAAATAACCCCTTCCTTTTATCTTTAATTTTAGCCACTCTTTTTATTATTCTTCTTATACTCATATATTTTGATCATGTACGTAAGAATATAATTAAGAAAAAGAGAATAGTACAATCGGAACAGGCCCTTAAAAAAGTTCTTTTATTTCTTCCTTCCAACATTGTTTTGTTTAATGAAAGCGGTATCTTGAAGCTTATCAACAGAGCATCTGAGAGCTTGTTTAAAATTGAAGATGCATATTTGTTACAGGATACAAAATTTGATGAAGATCAGTTATTTCAACATTTCAAGATAATAGATAAGAAGGAGGTGGCAACAAATGGAACTCGTTATATTGTTACTGATAATACAGATGCCGAAAGAGTCTTTCTTAAAGAACGTATTCCTTTTTATAATCAATCAGTAAAATATATTATTGAGACTTATCAAGAATTAACTCCTTTTATTCATCATTCTTCTTCGGATCTCAGCCCTCAGCAAACCGAATTTATTGCTAATATAAGTCATGAATTAAGGACGCCCTTGAATGGTATTATTGGAATGACCGATTTAATGCTGAATTCTGATGAATTAACATCTAAGGCAAAGGAAATGACAAATGTTGCAAAACGATCTGCCGAAACATTATTGTCGCTTATTAATGATATTCTCAACTTCAGCAAATTACAAGCAGGCAAATTTGAGATAGAATCTTTTTCTTTTAATCTCGACAAGGAAGTTAACGATGTTATTGATGAGTGTGTACCTTTAGCTAAGGAAAAGAAGATTACGATAATCAAGGATTTCAAAAAACCCTTGCCTGAGGATTTTATTGGTGATCCTTTACGTATTAGACAGGTATTTATTAATTTATTGCATAATGCCATAAAGTTTACCCCTTATGGAAAAATAATGGTTGCTTCCGAAGCCGATAAAACAGTAAATGGTGAGCCTGCCATCCGCTTTAGCATTATCGACAGTGGTATAGGAATTTGCCCAGAAAAGCTTTCTGTTCTTTTTGAGCCTTTTTCACAGGTCGATACTTCACCTTCGCGAGAATATGGGGGTACGGGAATGGGGGCTACAATATGCAAGCAATTGATACAACTGATGGGTGGAGAGATATGGGCTGATAGTCCCAGTGGCTATTCAAAAGACCCTGATCTTCCGGGTACTATAATATCTTTCACTCTTCCTTTAAAAACTAAAAGGCATCAAAAAAACTTAGATTTTTCGAATATTTATTCTTATGCGCAAATTAAAATATTGATTATTACCGATGATTCTGTTAATGTTAAGGCTCTAAAGAGGAATCTTATCTCGATAGGAACAGATTTTGATATTGCCACTCCTACCAATGATACTATTGAAAGGCTGAAAGAAAACAAATATTATCATTTACTGATAATAGACCATCGCTTTGATCTCAACGGTATTAGTTTCCTTCAGGCTTTACATAGTCATTATTTGCATGTTGAATATTTGATCTTCTTACAAAGCAATGATTTTCGTGTAACCAATACAAAACTTGCACATCGACTTGGAGCTGATATCTATTTGCGAAAACCTATCCCATTGCTTACACTTAAAAATGTTATAACATATAATTTTCCAAAATTATCGGAAAGAGAAAAAAATAAACCCCTATCAATTCCGGATGAAATAATTATTTTACTTATAGAGCCTGATTATTTAAACCAGCAAGTTGCCATTAATATTTTAAAGAAATTAGGGTATAAAGTTGTTCTTGCAAATGATCGGGATAAGGCTATATCAATAATTAAGTCAGAAGAGATACATTTAATTTTGTTGGACGAATTCTTGCCCTTATCAGAATCTGTTGATTTTATACGTCAATTAAAGAATGTCAGCAATGATATCCCGATATTGTTAAGCTTGCAAAAGGAAATTAACAATAAAGTTTTTAAACAATACCAAGAGGCAGGTGTTTCCGATTTTATTGTTAAACCAATTCATCGTGAATCGGTTTATCAGGCTACTTTAAATTGGGGATTTGATAATTTGCAAGAGGAATAAAATACATAGCTGTTTGTTTTAATTATTTTAAATGTATTTTGTGAGAAGTAATTCGCATGCCGATATAATGCTTTATGAATTAATAGCATAATGGAATTATATAATAGACAAAAATGGTGGAAGTTTCTGTTAATCGTTGGTGCTGCAGTAATTAGCTTGTTTTCGCTTCTTTATACTAATAGATTAAGTGCTGAATTGAAATCTGAAGAACAAAAGAAGATGTTAATTTGGGCAGAAGCCAGCCGTTTATTATCGATCGATGCTTCACCCGGCGAAAAAATGTCGCTTTTTACAGAAATTATCAGTCAGAATACTACTGTCCCTGTAATTATTACCAATAGTGTTGATAGTATAATAGCTCATCGTAACGTTAATTTATCTAAAAGCAAGCCTGAAAAGGATCTTTACAATATGTTGCAAAAGATGAAACGTTATCATGCCCCTTTTCCTGTTGAATTATCTGAAAATGACTTTCAGTATATCTATTATGCTGATTCCACTATGCTTATAAAACTGCAATGGTTTCCCATAGTGCAGTTAATTGTTGTTTTTGTTTTTATGTTGGTTGCTTATCTTGGTTTTAGTGTAGCACGGCAATTAGAACAGGATCAGGTATGGGTGGGTATGGCCCGTGAAACTGCCCATCAATTGGGAACCCCAACTACTTCGTTACTTGGCTGGATTGATGTATTGGCACTTAGAAATACTGATCCTAAGCTTGTCAATGAAATTCGTTTCGATGTTAAACGTTTACAAACTATTACTTCGAGGTTTTCAAAAATTGGATCAAGGCCACAACTTGAGTATGAAAATATTGTTGAAGTAATTAAAGGGATGATTGATTATTTAAAAAAGAGAAGTTCTGAATTGGTGGTTTTCGATCTTATATATATTACCCAGGAAACTATGCTGATTCCTATAAGCCGTCCGCTATTTGAATGGGTAATAGAAAATCTGTGTAAAAATGCCATTGATGCAATGAAGGGAGAGGGGAAAATCACTATTACTATTGAGAGACAAAAGGAACAAGCTGTCATAAATATTACTGATAATGGTAAAGGAATGGCAAGGACTGTTCAGAAAACTGTGTTTAAACCGGGATATTCAACTAAAGCAAGGGGATGGGGACTGGGACTTACACTTAGTAAAAGAATTATTGAACATTATCATAAAGGAAAAATTTTTATTCTCAGTTCAGTTCCGGGAAAAGGAACTACATTCAGTATTACGCTTCCTTCATCCGATATAAATGATAAAAACCATGCTTGACAGTGATCTGTAATAAGCCGATTTTTGAACCACAAATGCAGTCAGGTAAAAAGAAAAATTATAATTAAAGAAATTAAATATTGTAACATTTGTTCAATTTGTTATAATATCTATAAATTTTACAGGTTTTTTTTCCATGCAACTTATATTTTTATAACTTTGCACCGTTTTTATCGGAGGCATAATTGTGAAAGAGAAGAAATATAGTATTGGTTTTAAGGGTCTTAATGATGGTCTTCATTGCTTTAGCTATGTTCTTGAAGATGATTATTTTGCTTCTGTTGAAAATGCTTTATATAATAAAGGAAGGATTGAGCTAACAATTGAGCTGAAAAAAAGTGAGCAAATGCTGGCTCTAGACTTTCAAGCAAATGGAACAATATCATCAATTTGTGATAATTGCTTGGAAACTGTAGATGTTAAAGTTGATTTTCAAGCCAACTTGATGATAGAATTTGGGGATAATTATGATGAACCAAGTGAGGATGTTATAATTTTACCCCATGAAGAACAAGAGTTCAACTTTGCTAAATATGTTTATGATTTAATTGTTACCTCGCTCCCCATCAGACATATACATGAAGCGGATGAAGATGGAAATGTAGCATGTAATTCTGAAATGCTTGGTTATTTGTCGGAATACCTTGTTCAAGAACAAATAACAGATGAGGAATCAGATTCTGATATAGATCCACGTTGGAATGATCTGAAAAAATTATTGGATAAAAATTAATAAAGAATTTTAAAATGGCACATCCTAAGAGAAAAACATCGAAAAGTAGAAGAGACAAGAGAAGGACGCATTATAAAGCAAGCATGCCTGCTCTTGGAATATGTTCAAACTGCAATGCAACTGTTAAGATGCATACTGTATGTGGTGAATGTGGTTATTACAGAGGAAAATTAGCTGTTGAGAAAACAGTAACAGTGTAATTCAGCTTATGCCTTATAATAAGGTTTCCGGATGACTGGCGGGATATCCGGAAACAGGCTTATCAATATATGTTTTTCACCTGTAATCTTTTTTATTTTCATAACTGAAAATAAATATAAATCACCGGATTTATCAAATTTTAATTAACAAGTGAATGAAAAAAGTAAATGCAATAATTACCGCCGTTGGAGCATATGTCCCCGATTATATTCTTCGCAATGACGAGCTCAGCAGAATGGTTGATACTACCGACGAATGGATAAGCTCGCGTGTTGGAATTAAAGAACGTCGCATACTTAAGGGTGAAGGCAAAGGAACATCTGATATGGCTGTTGAAGCTGTAAAAAAAATATTTGCCAAAACAAATACTTCTCCTGATGAGATAGATCTGGTTATTTGTGCCACTAGTACACCCGATCACATCTTTCCGGCAACCGCCAATATTATTTCTGATAAATTAGATATTCGTAATGCCCATAGTTTTGACCTTAATGCCGGGTGTTCAGGTTTTTTGTATGCACTTGATACAGGGGCACGTTTTATTGAATCGGGGGCGCGCAAAAAAGTTCTTGTAATTGGCGCCGATAAAATGAGTTCTATAACTGATTATACCGATAGAACCACTTGTGTGCTCTTTGGAGATGCTGCCGGTGCTGTTCTTCTGGAGCCTTCTGAAGAGGATTTTGGAATAGTGGACAGCATATTACAAAGTGACGGTTTTGGGCGTGTTTATCTTCACATGAAAGCCGGTGGTTCTGTTAAACCACCTTCTCATGAAACTATAAACAACAGAGAGCATTTCGTGTATCAAGATGGTAAGCATGTGTTTAAACATGCTGTATCAAAAATGGCCGATGTTTCTGTTGAGATTATGAAAAAACACAATATCTCACCGGAAGAGCTCGCATGGTTAGTTCCCCATCAGGCAAATAAACGTATCATTAATGCGACAGCCGAAAGAATGGGTATAGATAAAAAGCAGGTGATGGTTAATATTGAAAAATATGGAAATACTACCTCAGCTACTATACCTTTGTGCCTCTACGAATGGCAAAATCAACTTAAAAAAGGAGATAATATAATTTTAACAGCTTTTGGAGCCGGTTTCACATGGGGAGCCATTTATATTAAATGGGCTTATGATGGTGATAAATTAAATTTTGCCGATAGCAGTGATTCTTAATAAAAATTATAAGATATACCTACGCTATAAGGATAGACTTCAGGTCCCTTTCCTTTTCTAAACACACTTTGTGGAGAATAAGTTGCAAAAATACCAATTTGCTTAACTCCGGCACGTAGCAAATATGAGTAATGGAAAGTGTTAATGTCGAAACTGTCATGCTTTTTGCGGGTGTTAGACCTACCATCTTCTCCATAATATACTATTTTGGTATGAGATTTTAAATGTAAACTTCCTATTATGCCGGCACTTAAATATAAAGCGGTATGGCGTGCTCTTCCGTCATTAATTTTGAGTTCAAGCATTAAAGGAACATTTAAATATAAATTCACCAGTTTCGATTTTTTTACATCAGGGTTTTCGTTTGTAAAAGGGAACCATTCATTGACAAGCTGATTTATCTCATTGAATTTTTCAGGATTAAAGCGATAATTTTGAAATTCTAAACCTAAGGCTGTTACTATGCCGGCATTGGGACCAATAAGTGTCAAGCTTTTTTGAAAGGGATAAATAGAAAAAACCAGAGATTTTGAATGTATAGGTGCAAGGGCTTCATAACCTTCAGGCATGCCCTCTTTAAACCCGGATTTCATCAAGCCCGACAATCCGAGATTGATTCCTTTTAAATTTCCTCTAAATCTATAATTGTAATAGCTTGTTGTATAATGTTTCTTATGAATAACTTTTTTTGTCTGCTTATGATTACTCTCACTTTGTATATCATCGGAGGAAGCAGAGTAGCTTATGCGAGGAGCTGTTAATTTACTGTCATCCGTGTTTTGTTTTTCTTTTGCATCTTTTTCTTCCGTTCCAATATATTTGCCTGAGGAATCAACAAAAAATATCTCATCTTCATCTATTACTTTTATTCTGTCTGACGCTAATATTTCAATTTCCATGTAAACAGGAGGTAGAACTATATGACCTTCAATATTGATAAGACCTATTTTGCCATTTTTCATAACTTTGGCATATCCATCCTCAAAAGACCAAATATGATGGTATTCAACAGGTATTAATATGCTTCCGTCAGGATTGATGTAACCAAAATGCTTGTCCTTAAGCACTTTTGTGCGTTTGTCTTCAAAGGGCCAAATTTGATCATATTCAACAGGCAATATTAGACCTTTCTCCAAATGAAAAAGACCAATTTTCATATCTTTTAATACGCGTACATATCCTTCCTCATCAAGATCATAAACCTGATCATAGAGAACGGGCACCAAGATTTTGTCATTTTCATCTACTATTCCTATCTGCCCTGATTTCATTACTCGATAAATACCGGTTTTTATTTGCCATTTCCTATCCCATATATTTGGATTTTCAATTTCTAAAAAAGATTCAGCACCGGCCATTTGGCTTATGAAAAGGAAAAGGAATATTTTTAATGTAGTAACAAGCTTATTCATAAATTATCTAAAAAATATTAGTTGAAAAATTATTTATTAGAGGGCATACTATGGTACAGGCCTTTTTAAACGACTGCTATTATTTATAAACTCAGCAGAGTTAAACCAACCGACCACGGATATAATTCCGGTCCCTGATTTTTTTGAAATAAAGGGCTGAGGTCGAAGTTTCCAAAAAGTTTTACAAAACGGTATCCTGCCCGTATGCTTACTCCATATTTAAATGAGTTGAGGTTTAAATCTCCTCTATTTTTTTCTTTCCCCTTACCTGAAGATCCGCTATATACAATTTTTGTATGAGTGCCCATTCTGAATCCTCCATATAAGCCACCATTGATAAAAATACGATGAGACGACTGAGGAAGAGAAAACTGATACTCCATTAATAAGGGAATAGTAAGAAAACTTGTCGTTAATTTGTTTTTGCTGATATTCTTTTCTGTTTCCAAATAATAAGAGACATAGCCATTGTCATCTTTTGTAAGTATATATTGTGAATCAAAACGATAGTTGTTCCAAGTAATTCCTATACCTGTAATAAGACCAAAATTATTGTTGTTTTGTTGTAAACCGATATCATATTGCCATAAGTTTAAACCTACCATAAATGAAGAACCTGTATTTAAACTCATGAAATTTGCTTCAGAGGGTAAAGCCCCACCAAATATTCCGGAGGAATAATTATTCCATCCAAAATCAAAACCTGTCCAATGACCTCTAAAATATTTTCTTTGATAATATGTTATTTTGGATTTCACCCTTCCCGAAGATGGGTCTTCAATCAATTCAAAACAACGACGACCAATAATAACCCTTGCTATGGTATCACAATTAGAACAATGTATAAATGAAGCATGGGGAATTATCAATTGAGTGCTATTCTTAGTATCTTCAAAAAAGATTACATCGCATTTTTTTTCGATAATTATTTCTTTGTCTTGTGATTTTAGAAAATGTGGTGAGCTAAAAAATATAAGTG
Organism: uncultured Alkalitalea sp.; assembly: GCA_964578485.1. GTDB lineage: Bacteria > Bacteroidota > Bacteroidia > Bacteroidales > Marinilabiliaceae > CAZODA01. Next base: position 22,276 of record CAZODA010000020.1, read on the forward strand.
AAAGACAAAAGACCTTAATAGTGTTCTTGAATGGTGTTTTCATAAATAATAGAAATATTATAGTGATATTTAATAATAATAATTGAATTCCATTTATTTTAAATAAAACCAAGCTTTATGAATGTGACGGCTCGGAACAATAAAATGTTACAGCAAGAACAAGAAGTTTTTATCGAGATTATCTTAATTTGAATTTGAATTGTCTGTATTTAGATATACTTATTTATGGTTTTGAATATATTTGTTGTGTAAAAACAAAGAGCCTTAATTGTTATCCCTGATTTTTATTTTTGTTTCACTAAATTTTTTCTTCGATTATGAAAAAAAATTATTTTGTTTTATTGGGATTGATAATCATGGCCTTTACTAATGGTTATTCACAAATTAAAATTGAAAGTGCACCAAAAGGCTTTGATCAAGTTGGTAGTATTAAAAAGGGAGAGCTAAAAACTGTTTCTTATAAATCTAAAACTGTTGGAGTAAAGCGTTCTGCAAAGATTTACACTCCTCCGGGATATTCAAAAAAAATTGAATATCCCGTTCTTTACTTACTACATGGTATTGGAGGAGATGAAAATGAGTGGCTTGACAATGGGGCTGCTAATGTTATCTTGGATAATTTGATTGCTGAGAATGAAATGGAACCCATGATAGTGGTTTTTCCAAACGGAAGAGCAATGAAAGATGATAGCGCTTCAGGAAATATTTTTGATAAGGAAAAAGTCGAAGCTTTTGCTGTTTTTGAAAAAGATCTTATAAATGATTTAATTCCTTTTATTGAAAAAAAATATAAAGTCCTTAAAAATCGTGAATCGCGTGCAATTGCCGGTTTGTCAATGGGAGGGGGACAGTCACTTAATTTTGGACTTGGAAATTTAGAGCATTTTGCATGGATAGGTGCTTTCTCTTCAGCACCAAATACTAAAGAACCCGAAGAGCTTGTACCTGACGTTGAAAAAGCAAAAAATATGATTAATCTGCTCTATGTTTCTTGTGGCGATAAGGATGGCTTATTGAGAATAAGTGAAAGAACTCATGATTTTTTATCAGAAAATAAAATGCCACATATATATAGGGTTATACCCGGTGGACATCATGACTTTGCTGTGTGGAAAGATGATCTCTATAATTTTGCCCGTTTACTCTTTAAACCTATCGATCTTCCTGTGCCCCTTACAACTTTAAAAGATGCCTATCAAGATAAATTTCATATTGGAACTGCTTTGAATACACCACAAATTTTAGGAACAGCAAAAGAAGAAATTGAAATAATTAAAACTCATTTTAATTCGGTAGTTGCTGAAAACTGCATGAAAAGCGGGCCACTTCAACCACGTGAAGAAGAGTTTGATTTTGAACTTGCCGATAAATTTATTGAATTTGGAGTTGAAAATGATATGCAGATAATAGGACATACCCTTATCTGGCACTCCCAGGCACCATTTTGGTTCTTTAGAGATGAAGAGGGGAATGATGTAAGCCCTGAGGTTTTAATCGAAAGAATGAGAAAGCATATCTTTACTGTAGCCGGTAGATATAAAGGAAAAATACAGGGCTGGGATGTTGTTAACGAAGCTATCCTTGATGATGGTAGTTATAGGAATAGTAAATTTTATCAAATCTTAGGTGAAGATTTTATTAAATATGCATTTCAGTTTGCCCATGAAGCCGATCCGGACGCAGAATTATATTATAACGACTTTTCAATGGCCCTGCCCGGAAAACGAGAAGGGGTTGTTAATATGGTGAAAAAACTTCAAGAACAAAATATTAGAATTGACGGAATAGGAATGCAAACGCATATAGGACTCGATTATCCCACTCTTGAAGAGTATCAAGCCAGCGTAGAAGCTTTTGGGGCTCTTGGAGTGAATGTTATGGTAACAGAAATGGAAATCAGCGTTTTACCAATGCCTGAGACAAATATAGGAGCCGACCTATCACGTAATATTAATTATCGTGAAACATTGAATCCATATAGAGAAGGTTTGCCCGACTCAGTTAATGAAGAACTGACGAATCGTTACTTGGAATTTTTCAAGCTGTTTATGAAATATGATTATATTACAAGAGTTACTGTTTGGGGAGTAAATGATGGTAATTCATGGAAGAATGGATTCCCCGTTCGAGGAAGAACAGATTATCCGCTTCTTTTCGACAGACAAAACAAAGCTAAGCCGGTAGTTAAAAAATTAATTGATGCCACAATGTAGAGAATATACGCAATGGCCTGCTTAATGCCTTGTTTGATCTCTATGCTAAAGGAAAAATATTATAATTTGAAATAGATAAAAAACAGCCCGGTGAAAAAGGAAGAAATTTCACCGGGACTGGTTTTGTTATAATGAAATATTCTTCATCTTCTGTATTAGAATTAAATTTTTATAGTATTTTTGTGGCAAATAAAAAATAATTGAAACTGATTAAGGAAATTATAATAATGCTTATGCCTCTTGCTTTTTGCAAGAGGTGTTTTGTTTTTAATACATAATGTATTGAAGTCTATCAATTTATAAAAAAAGTTAAAAATATTGTAAGATTATCTTATAAGTTCTTGCAATTTATTGCAGATTTTTACGTTCTGAAAAAAGATAAGCCTCATGTTAATCTATATGTCAGGAAAGTTACCGAGACAAGGATTATTTATATTTATTAGATAAATGCGTGAGGCATTGATTTTATTGGATGATAGCAGAGAATCTATGATGTTGTTTTTTTTATATAAAAATGCAGATTTTAGGTTTTTTTAAGATATAATATTGCAGACTTTATTGTAACAAGTATAAAAAGAATGATTATTGGAGTAGATTCCTGGTTTTTGTTTAAAATTGAGCAAGGTACAGCGAGTTACAGCTCTCAACTTTTAAAAGTATTAAAACCTGTTGAATTTAATAAAAAGTTAGTGTTGTTAAATATAAGATGCATTATCCGAATGGGTAAAAGCTGACAATGTAGGACAAGGACGGCTTAAAAGCAATTATATACCGGTCAATGTTTTATGGGGATATCATCAAGCATCAAGCTATTACCCTTATACCGGCCACCTTGATTAATGTGATTAAGTAATATCTATTGCGTTATGATTGATAATAAAGAAGAACTTAAGGAAGGAAGCAGTTTGATTAATGGGGATAAGATTGATTTAAAGGTTCTTGTGGCGGTTATGCGTAAAGGTAAGAAGCGTATATTGCTGACTTCTTTGCTTGTCATTACCATTACCTTGCTTGTTTTGTTGTTTATACCTAATCGTTATAGGGCCGGTGCAATAATTCTTCCAAAGACTGGAGGAGTCTCTCAGTTAGATCGCCTTGGAGGGCTTGCTTCCTTGGCAGGGGTGAATTTAAGTAGTATGGTGGGAGAGACATCTGAGTTCCCTGCTGAAGTTTATCCTACCTTGGTTTATAGCATCCCTTTTCTGCAAAAATTGATGAATGCGGAATATAATTTTATTGGAGAGTTAGAACCTATGAGTTTCTATCATAAGGAAGTAAGTGATACCTTGGGTTCTTTTAGAAAAAATTTGATCCGCTATACTATTTATCTGCCATGGACCATCTTAGATCATTTTAAAAATGATACTTCAAGTTTTATACCTAAAGAGGATGGACATTTGTTGACAATTTCCAGACGGGAAGAAAAAGTGCTGCGAAAATTGAGCTCAATGATTTCGCTTAATGTTGATAGTAAAACAGGTTTAGTAAGTCTTTATGTTGAAGCTTATGAGCCTGTGTTAGCAGCAGAGATGGCTCAATATGCTGTTGAAAATATACAGGAAAGCATTATTCGCCATCAAACAAGTCAGGTGGCCGGTAATCTTGTTTTTGTAGAGGAACGTTTTAGGGAACAGCGCGATGAATTAATAAAAGCTCAAGAGTTATATTTTGAGTATCTGGATGCTAATAGAAATCGTGTCGCAGAGCGAACAGACATTCAGGAGAGAGAATTAAACGGCAGGTATAATTTATCTTTAAAGCTTTATGAGAGCATAGCTGAGCAGGTAGAACAAGCAAAAATTGCCGTGAAAAAGGAAACACCTGCCTTCTCAGTAATAGAACCCGTTACAGTGCCTGTAGAGAAATCATATCCTAGACGATCTATAATTGCAATTGCTAGTCTGTTCTTAGGGGTTTTCCTTGGGGTTTTTTTAGTTATAGGCTCTGCGTTGTATCATTCAATTAGGCAGAAATGGGGATTTTAAGAATAATTAAAATTAGAAAGATTGTTATCAAAGGGATGGTGATGGTAGTTCTGTTACTGAACTATGCCTGTTCCGATAAGGACGTAATTAGCAAAATATTTGATCATTCTTTCTTGTCCGAAAATGCCTCTTATATATTTTTTTTGGGTGACACCCAAATGTATTTTACGTCGGATAACAACACGGAGTATTATAGTGATATAATAGAATGGATTAAGCAAGCATCGGAGAAAGGATATGATGTAGCGGCTGTTTTAAATCCCGGAGATGTTACAAACGATAATACTAATACTGAATGGCAGCGGTTTTCTAATGTTATGATGAAGGCTGACTTAAAGGTACCTGTAATTTATAGCCCGGGGAATCATGACTACTTGACTCTTGAACAACGTTCCCATGCTTGGGACAGATCTTTGCCTTTTTATGAGCAGTACATCTCTTATCCGGATTCTATAGTTCTTGAACGTTTTGGAAGCGGCATTGCTAATTTGCTTTTTCAAATAAGAGTGCAGAATCAACCTTGGTATGTATTATCCTTGGAGTTCGGACCTCGTATAGAGGTGTTGGAATGGGCCGCAATTTTACTGCAAGACTTTGATGAGTATCCGGTTATTTTGTTGACTCATGTTTATTTGTATGATGATATAAATCGATATCATTCTAATACAGTATCAGACTATCAAGAATGGGCACCTTCTGCCTATTTCCCTGAAGCCGGAGATGGGCAAGATATTTGGGACCACTTGGTAAAAGATAATAATCAGGTAAAAATAGTATTGTGTGGACATAACTTTTTTTCTGCTAAGGTTGATGGAATTAACGAATTTGGCAACGATGTGTTACAACTTCGATTTGATCCAACGAATCAACCCAATGGTGGCGATGGATGGATGCAGGTGCTTGAGTTTAAAACTTTAAGTGCAAGTCAGGAGGGTTCGATAGAGTTGAAAGGGATGGTATATAATCCAATTTATAATATTTGGAAGACAGATGTTGATGGAAATTTTGAATTTATAATTGATTAATATATGCAAGCATTGATTTTAGCTGCCGGAATGGGGCGAAGATTAGGGGAGTTGACTCGTTCGAACACTAAATGTATGGTCGAGGTTCATGGAAAATCTTTGATAATACGCATGTTGGAACAACTCTCAGAATTGCCGATTAATCGTATAGTTCTGGTAATTGGGTATGAGGGCAAAAAGGTTAGGGATTTAGTAGGTGATAGCTTCAAATCTGTTCCCGTTGTATATATCGAAAATCCTATTTATGAAAGTACTAATAATATCTACTCTTTATATTTAGCAAAAGATTATCTTCTTGAGGATGACACAATATTATTGGAGTCGGACTTAATTATTGATTCCCGGATTCTCATTGATCTTATAAATAACCCTTATCCTAGCCTCGCAGTGGTTGCGAAGTACCAGAGCTGGATGGACGGAACGGTTATGAATATTGATAAGGATTGTAATATTACAGGTTTTATCCCAAAAAGAGATTTTAACAGTTCGCGTATTGAAACATATTACAAAACAGTAAATATCTATAAGTTCAGCAAGAGTTTCAGCCAAACTCATTATGTTCCATTCTTACAAGCTTATACCAATGCTTTAGGTACTAATGAGTATTATGAGCAGGTGTTAAGGGTTATCACTTTGTTGGAACGACCGGAGATTAAAGCAATGGAGACCACAGACAAATGGTACGAAATTGACGATATACCGGATTTGAAAAATGCAGAAGTAATTTTTGCTCCTGAAGAAGATAGCTATGATTTATTGCAAAAACGCTACGGAGGATATTGGAGGTATCCTAATATTCTTGATTACTGCTATTTAGTTAATCCCTATTTCCCTAATGAGCGTTTAAAGACAGAGTTAAGATCTAACTTTGATATTTTGCTGACTTCTTATCCTTCCGGTCAAGATGTTAACAACAGTTTAGCCGGCAATGTTTTTAGAGTGGATGAGAAGATGATTTTGCTTGGAAATGGAGCAGCGGAATTGATAAAGGGAATAATGGCTGTTTTGCCAGGCTCAACAGCTGTGGTATTGCCTACTTTTGAGGAGTATCCTAATGCAGGTGATGCTTCCCGAATAAATTATTATAGCTCAAAACGTGATGGGTTTGCTTATGGCCTTGAAGATTTAAAATTGTGGTCGGCAGATAATGATCAGCTTTTATTAATTAATCCTGATAATCCTTCAGGTAATTACTTGCAGAAAGATGAAGTGCTGGAGCTGGCAGAGTATCTGTTAAAAGATGATAAACGATTAATTTTAGATGAGTCATTTGTTGATTTTTCAGATGAGGGCCCTGATGCGAGTTTAATTGATAATGAAATTCTCAAGGCTTTTCCTAATTTATTGCTAGTCAAAAGTATTTCTAAATCTTATGGTGTGCCCGGACTACGCTTAGGTGTTTTGGCTAGTTCTGACTTTCAACTTCTTTCCCAGATACGTGCTTATTTGCCTATATGGAATATTAACTCCTTTGGCGAATTCTTTATGCAAATAATTGATAAGTATAAAGATAATTATATTGAAGCTTGTAATCTTTTTCGTGAAGAACGGCAGCAGTTTTTTTCAGAGCTTCAGAAAGTACCTTATTTAGAAGTGTTTCCTTCGCAAGCTAATTACTTCCTTTGTAGAGTTATGTCTCCGCATAGCTCTAAGGAGCTTGCACTTCGTCTGTTGGTTGAAGATAAGGTGTTGATAAAAGACTGTAGCACAAAGTCAGGTTTTTTGGGTGCAGACTTTATTAGACTGGCAATCCGCAGTAAATCAGAAAATGAACTATTGATAAAAGCTCTAAAGAATAAGTAGTATGTATTATTTATCACATAAAGATATTGTTGCTTTAAACCTTGCACCGGCTGATTGCGTATCATGGGTTTATGCGGCTTTATCTAAAAAAGATAAAGAAATATTACCATCAAAAATAAGTATTTCTTTGGACCATAATATTTTTTTTAATACAATGCCTTGTTATCTGTCCACAGAATCTCGCTTTGGGGTTAAGGTAGTTTCTCGCTTTCCTTTGCGGACACCATCTTTATCAAGCCATATTATTTTGTATGATAGCAAGAGTGGACAAGCTTTACTTATGGCCGATGGTGATTGGATTACGGCTATGCGTACCGGAGCTTCTGCCGCCTTGTCTATAAGAATGTTAGAGAGCCCTAAGGCATCGGTGTATGGCTTTATAGGTTTGGGCAACACCGCCAGAGCTACACTGCTTTGTTTGTTGGAGGAAAGGCCTTGGAAGCACTTTAAGGTGCGCTTGCTTCAATACAAGGACCAAGTTAAAGGTTTTATTGAGCGATTTAAGTCTTATAACAATGTCAGCTTTGAAATAGTAGAGGATAATAAGGCATTAATATCAGGTTCAGATGTTGTAATATCTTCGTTAACTGTAGCTGATAGTGCCTTGGGTGAAGATTCCTGGTTTAAGGAAGGGGTTTTAGTAGTTCCTATCCATACTATGGGTTTTCAGAATTGTGATTTGTTTTTTGATAGGATTTACTGTGATGATATAGACCACATCAAGGATTTTCGTTTTTTTGAACGCTTTAAGTTACTATATGAAATTGCAGAACTGATTAAAAGCCCCGGTTTGGGAAGAGAATCAGATAGAGACAGGATATTGGTTTATAATATTGGCATAGCCTTATTGGATGTGTATTTTGTTAATGAGATTTATAAGTTAGTTGATCGATCAGGCTTGCAATCATTTGATTTAAGTGCTAAAAAAGACAAATTTTGGGTATAATAATTTAGGTTTTGATACGATTGAAGAAATATAAGGGTATGTTAAAAAATGCTTTTTCACTTTTGGTGTTACAAGGCATGAACTACTTATTACCTCTATTAACTATACCTTATCTTTTTAGGGTGTTAGGACCGGAACGCTATGGCTTGGTGGCCTTTGGTTATGCTTTTACCCAGTATTTTATGATTCTTACTGATTTTGGATTCAATTTATCTTCCGTAAAGTTTATATCAGAAAATAGAAGTAATAAAGAGCTGATAAATCATCACGTAAATAGTGTGATTTTAGCACGTATAGCTTTGAGTGTTTTGTGTTTGGTAATTGTTTTCGTATTGTCTTTAAGCATTACTCGATTTGCTGAAGAGCGACTCTTTTTTCTGGGCTTTATGGGAATGGTTTTAGGAAATGCACTCTTCCCGCTATGGTATTTTCAGGGAATAGAAAAAATGCAGTTTATTACCCTTATTAATGTTTTAGCTAAATGCCTGAGCATGTTGCCATTTTTTATTTTTGTACGTGGCCCCGAAGATCATATTCAGGTTCCTTTTTATTATAGTGCCGGTTATTTAATTGCCGGTTTATTTAGTATGTACTTAGTGTATTTCAAGTTGGGCCAGCGCTTTTATTGGCCTGGTTTTTCATCAATTACTAAGGTCTTGAAAGCAAGTTCAGGTTACTTTCTTTCACGGGCATCTCTTTCCCTGTTTACTACCAGTAATGCATTTGTTTTAGGTATAGTAGCCGGTAATGCTGCTGTAGCTTATTATACTATTGCAGAAAAAATTTATCAAGCATATAATGGATTGATTTATCCAATAAACGGAGTACTTTTCCCTCATATGGCCAAGACTAAAGATACAGGTTTTTATAAAAAGCTTTTAGTTAGGGTAGTGGGGGGAAATACCTTATTGATAATTGTTAGCATTATACTTTCGCCTTTAATTTTGAAGATTATTTTCGATACGCAAAATGCCGAAAGTTTGAAGGCTTTGAAGATCTTGCTAATTGCTTGCTTAATCACTGTTCCATCTGTGTTAATGGGATACCCCTTTTTAGCAGCCATGGGGCACCCACGTTTTACTAATGCTACAGTAATGATATCAGCTGTTTTCCATGTAACGGGTTTGGGTATTTTGTGGCTGGGAGGATGGGTATCAGTGGTCTCTGTTTCAATAATGGTATTGCTTAGTGAGTCCTTGTTGTTTGTGAATAGATGGTTAGGTATAAGAAAATATAATTTATTAGCTAAGGTGGATAGTTATGCATGATTTAGACGAGATAATAGAGGATAAGCGGAATGAAGGTGTTACGACTTTACGTCAGGCTCAATTGGTGATGTTACGCTTGTTGCGTATTACTGATGCTATTTGTAAAAAATATGGCTTGAATTATTGGTTATGTTCAGGAACCCTGCTGGGCGCAGTTAGACACGGAGGGTTTATTCCTTGGGATGATGACATTGATGTTGCCATGTCCAGAGAGGATTATGAACGCTTCATAGAAATTGCAAAAAATGAATTACCTGCTTCTGTTGTTATGCAATTACGTGGTCAGGCTGCATATTTACGATATAATCATAACCCATGCAAGCTTCGTGATCGAAATAGCCGAATAGTTGAGACGGGCGAGACAGAAGCTAATCCTGAAAAGGGACTTTTTATTGATATATTTCCATTTGATGCCTTTAGTAAAAAGGGAAGCCTACGTTATTTTTATGAAAGAATTGTAAAACATTCCTTTATAATAATGGGGAAGCTTAAAGATTCATTGGCATACAAGGATTTTTCTTTAATGAGAAAAATTTATTCAAAGTTTCATGTTTTGTGGTTATTCTTGTTTAGAGTTTCTTTAAGATGGGCTGAGGCAGAGATTCGTATTAGTCGTAAGAAACAGACTTCACGACCTTATATTGGCTTTGGTTTTGATGTTCCTTTCAAGGCTAACTACCCCAGAGATGTAGTATTTCCTTTAAAGTCGATTGAATTTGAGGGCTATATGTTTTCCTGCCCTAATAATATATCTATGTTCTTGAGTGCCTCTTTTGGCTCTGATTATATGATTCCTATACCTGAACACTTACGAAAAGTACATGCATTAGAAATTTTTCCGGATTTGAGAAAATGTTCTGAAAAGCATTCTGAGCTTGCTCATGTTGATGAAGACTCATTAGTGTATGGGCTTGATTCAAAATAGTCTATGATATGAATAAGGCAAAGGCAGCAAAAGTTGAAGTGAATTATTTTTCCTTAGTTTTTTTCTTAACGCTTATTTTTGGTGTTTTTTTTAATGAGTTTATTGGCTTCGGACCCATTGACGAGATGTTGCAGATTGCCTTTTTGATGCTTTTTCTTATTTTTTCATTCTGGAAAGGAGAGTTGGAGATGGGGCGCGTGGGTTGGTATGTGCTTGGAGCTTTTATTTTTTATACCTTTTATAGTTTTCGGATAGGATCGAATACAACACGTGCAATCTTATTAGATATCATACTTCAGTCTAAGCCTTTTATTGCTTTTTTAGTTGTTTACTACAGTAGGCAGCGCCTTAGTCATGCAGAGAAGAGGATTTTGAAAACTGTTGTTTTAATCTTGTATGGGATAAGCATTCTTATTATGCTGTTTGCATTAATTCGCTATGCCCCCGGCAGAGGTTTAAACTGGTTTTTTGGACATGAAAGCAAATATGGCTCCGCTATTGTTCTCTTGTCGCTTATTTTTCTGTTTACTTCTTCTTTTTCTTGGAAGAATCGCATACTGTTTTTGTTAATGTTATCAGGTGCTTTGTTTTCAATGAAGGGGAAAATTTTCGGCTTTTATGCTTTCGCATTCTTATTTACATTTTTCTATAATGATAAGTTTCTTTTTAAGTTGTCACTGAAGAACACTTTTATTGGAATTTTAACTCTGGGATTTGTGTTTTGGGCTGCTCAAGATAAAATTTTATATTATACCCAAGGCTTCTTTCTAAGCAGTGAGGAGGAGGAGGAAATGTTGCATAATCTTGCCAGGCCTTTATTGTATCTTACCAGCTACCATATTATGAATGATTATTTCCCCTTTGGTAGTGGTTTTGGCTCATTTGCCACCCATGCTTCGCGTGTTGATTATTCTTCAACTTATTCTGAGTACGGCCTTGATAGAATTTGGGGCTTAAGTGAGAACTATTCGGCTTTTGTGGCAGACACTCATTTTCCTTCCTTGGCTCAGTTTGGATGGGTGGGAGCAGCTTTATTTTTACTTTTCTGGTATTGGATGATAAAAAATGCTAATAAATATAAATTAATGACAAATAACTCCTATGCTTATTTTTTAATTATCCTTACCTTCGTCTTCCTTATGATTGAATGTGTTGCAGATGCTGCCTTTACTAATAATAGAGGTTTTATGTCAATGCTTTTACTGGGATATTTTATGAATGAACTTAGGGCGGAGACTTCTGTCAAACCTTTGGCTGAAAATAAATGAGTATATAGATGCGAACAATGATTTCCTACCTTCAGTCTTGTTTAATTTTGATGAGGGGCGGGAGGACAGGATTTTGTTAGTTTTTTTATTTTTTATAAAATCTTGCCCATTTATCCTCAGTATCCGCAGGAGTAAGCAAAGACACCACTATTAATACGCTTATCGACAAAAATGCTGCAGGCAGGATAATATATTGTTCATTCAATAATTGTGTTTGATTAATGCTATGCATTACCGAATTGGCAATGGTAATTAAAAGTGTTACGCCCATTCCGGTTGCTATGGAGGCTATACCTCCTGCAACGGTTACACGCTTCCATAAAAAGGCTGCAAGCAAGGCAGGGGTAAGACCTGCCCCTACCATGGTGTAGGCTGTAAGGGCCATGGCTAATATGGTTGAAAATTGGGTTAATAGCAGATAAGCCAATAGACCTAAAAGTATCACCATAATGCGTTGAATGAAAATTATCCTTTTCCCTGATATATCAGGATTTATAAAACGTTGATATATATCACGGGTAATATTTGTTGATGGAGTTAGTAAAAAACTGTTTCCTGTTGAAGTGATTATCGCTACAGCTGCGCATATCAATAATAATCCCAACCAAAGGGGAAGTCCGACTTCTGTGCTGTGAATTGCAGTGTGAAGAATAATTTTCTCCGATTCATTGCTGCCAAGAAAGAATTCGGACATAGAATCTAAGGCATTAAAATGACTGAAGGCAAAAATTGCCAAGCAAGCCAATGCAGTTTCTACTATGATGGTGCCTATTACCCACCATATTACTGCCTTTTTGGCTGAACTTTCATTTGAAGCAGAAAAAAACTTCTGATACATATTGGACTCCCCAAGAAGTAGAAAAAAAGTGGGCAGAAAAATTCCCATAGCCCAAAAGAAATTGTTGTCGCCAAATACTTTAAAATGAGATGCATCCAAAGTTGTTGTTAGATGTTCTAAGCCTCCGATTTTGAAAAAGACCATAGGAGCCGCTATAACAACGGCCAAGGTTATCACTGCACCATTTATAATATCAACAGAAACAATAGACATCATACCTGCAAAGGCAGTGAATAGGATAATAAAAGAGGCCGTAAGCAGTATCCCCTTCCATTCAGGAATACCGGCAACCAAATCAAGTATAAAACCGCCGGCCTTAAATTGATATCCTACAATAGTGGTGTAGGCAATAACAATTACCAGAGTTCCTAAAATACGTGCCCATTTGTTGTAACGTAATTCAAGAATATCAGGAACAGTATATTCGGCAATTCGCCTTACCTTAGCGGCAAGGAAATAAACAATGATAATAGCTACCCAGGCTCCGGCTGCCATCCATAATTCAGAAAATCCTACATTTGCAGCCAAACCGGCACCTGCAAGCAAACTCCCCGAACCAATCCAAGTGCAAAGCAATGTGCCAACAAGTTTGTAGGTGGGAACCTTGCGACCTGCAACCATAAAATCTTCCTGGTTTTTTATCATAAAGCTCTTTCTAATAGAAACAGCCATTAAAAATATAAGGTAGGCAGTAATGACCCAGAAAAATAGCATGATTGCTTATTTTGAAGAATTAAACAAGATATTTTTATCTCGTAAAAATAAAGTTTTTTTTGCTTTAAACCAGAAAGAACAATGTAATGTTGTTAATAACAACAAAAGAAAAGAGAAATAAAAATTAACTAAAATGGAAGAATAATAATGCTTTGAAAGAAAAAAGAGGTCGGTGGCGGATTCGAACCGCCCTACACGGTTTTGCAGACCGCTGCCTAGCCACTCGGCCAACCGACCATTAAGGATGCTGCAAAAGTATAAAAATATTTCTAAATCTTCTAATTAAGGTTCATTATTATTGCGATAATGTTAAACTAAAGGCTTTCATTTGTCCACCAATCGGCGGATTCATCTTAGAAATTTTTACTGTAATATGCAAGATTTGAGGAAAATCATGCAACAAACGATCAATGATCCTGCCGGCTACATGTTCAAGTAAATGAGAGTTTTGCTTCATTTCATCCTTTACCGCATTGTATATTTTTACATAATTTATAGTATCCTGAATATTGTCAGATATACGGGCAGTACTGATATTAGTTTCAATAGAAATATTTACAATAAATTTGTTACCTACTCTTTGTTCCTCTTTGTAACAGCCATGGAAAGCATAAAATTCCATCTTTTCTAGTTCAATGACTGCCTTTTGTTTTGTTCTGCTCATTGAAGTAAAATTTTGCTTGCAAATATACTTATTAAACAATCGTTTCGGATATAAACAAATTTATATTTTTTGTATCTTTGCGCTTCATAAAATTAATCACAAATAACTCTATTCATAAATTTTAAAAAAACACGGCATGTCAAAAATTGAAAACTATAATTTTTCCGGAAAGAAAGCCATTGTAAGAGTTGATTTTAATGTTCCTTTAAATGATAAATTTGAAATAACTGATGATACAAGAATCAGAGCAGCTTTGCCAACCATACAAAAAATATTGAATGATGGTGGATCTGTCATTATTATGTCGCATTTCGGCCGACCAAAAGGAAAAGTGAATCCTGATTTTTCACTTAAATATATTCAGAATCATCTTTCAAAAACTGTGGGTACTGAAGTGATTTTTGCCGGCGATAGCATTGGTGCAGAAGTTGAAGCAAAAGCTAAAGAATTAAAACCCGGCGAGGTATTACTTTTAGAGAATTTACGCTTTCATCCCGAAGAGGAAGGTAAACCGGTATTGCCTGAAGGGGCATCCGATGATGAAGTTAAAGCAGCTAAAGAAGAAATGAAAATAAAGCAAAAAGAGTTTTCCAAAGCTCTTGCTTCTCTTGCTGATGTGTATGTTAATGATGCTTTTGGAACTGCGCATCGTGCACATGCTTCAACAGCGATTATAGCTGATTACTTTGATAAGGACAGTAAGATGTTTGGATTTTTAATTGAAAGCGAAGTCCAAAGCCTAGATAAAGTTGTAAAAGATCCTAAGCGTCCTTTTACTGCAATTATGGGTGGAGCTAAAGTATCTTCAAAAATTACAATAATAGAAAATCTTCTTGATAAGGTTGACAATCTTATACTTGGTGGTGGTATGACTTTTACCTTTATGAAAGCAAGGGGTGGCAAAATTGGAGATTCTATTTGTGAGGATGAATATCTTGATTTGGCAAAATCGATTGAGAAAAAAGCAAAAGAAAAAGGAGTGAAATTATATATGGCCACTGATGTGGTGGCAGCAGATAAATTTGCCAATGATGCGAATACACAAATCAGCCCTGCAGATAATATCCCTGATGGATGGCAAGGATTAGATGCGGGTCCGGAAACCCTTAAAGTTTTTTCCGAGGTGATAGAGAATTCAGCTACTATTTTGTGGAATGGACCGGTTGGTGTTTTTGAAATGGAAAAATTTGCCAAAGGTTCTAAGGTTGTTGCTGATGCAATTGTTGCAGGAACGAAAAAAGGAGCCTTCTCCCTTATAGGAGGTGGAGATTCGGTAGCTTGCATCAACCAGTTAGGACTTGCCGATGATGTCAGTTATATTTCTACGGCAGGAGGCGCATTGCTTGAATATTTGGAAGGAAAGGAATTACCGGGAATTAAATCTATCCGCGGTTAATATTAAGTTTTTCATCCGATGATCAGATTTTGCTTTCATCGGATGAATTTCAATTCCGGCTTAACAAGCCATTGGACAGTAGATTCGTTCATTACTAATTGCCTTTCTGTATCGTATTGCTTAAGTATTAATATGCCCGGTGTTTTACCCTTTTCGAGACTTCCCAGCATAGTAGGATACTCTGTGTGAGATGCCGACCATTCGATAGACTTTCCAAGCTCTTTTAAAGGAATAGCTTGACTATCAACTATCCTTTTAAATAGGGGCACTGAAATACTTTCTTTATTTCGTTCAAGAAAGTTGTAAGGTGATTTTACTGCTGTGCTGTTATTACTGATAAGAGGAAGTCCTTGACGATGGAAAGCTTCGGGTTTGGGAAGCCCAAAAACAAGAGTGCCAAAAGAAAAATGTCGGTTGAGAAGGCGATCGTCAATAATTACAGCCTCATTTGTATATGCAATATCTATCAGTCCGGGTATCATTATGCCGCTATGAAATTCCAATCCCTGCCTTTCTTTTAAGTCTCCGGGATGGTAGCTGATATTTAATATTGTACCCATATTATCGCATTCAACTAAGGGCCACTGTTTAACCTTACCATTTGGCAGTAAAATAAAATGAGAAGAAAGTTTACGAATAGTCATTATTATTACCCTTGTAATATTTTATCCTATTGATGTATGATACCATCAACAGATAATTGTTTCTCTGTTGATAGCTTTTTAAATAAAGTATCACCGGGAGGGTAATAGAGTAATTTGATATGAAATATTTCAACCGAAATATTAAGTAAGGAATCTTGTGATAAAAGATAACCATAAACCTCAATAGGTGAAAGATCTTCCTTCAATTGTAATTCCAATTCGGCCCTGGTGCTATGAAATGAATGAGGTATTTTTGTGAATACAGTATCGGCCGTCTCATCATTATATAATGCAGCAAGCATGATTTGTGGAGAATGACTGGCATCTTCCTTAAAAAAACGATAAAATGCCGATAGCTTTAAAGTACCACTCAAATTAAGCGTATCGGTAATGAAGCGGAAAGGACAATTTTTTGAAAGGCTGTCTTCAGGATTTAATTTTATTGTAGTAGTGTCTTTCCATATATTTCTTTCTTGCTCTAATTTTTCCCGTAATTTAATAAGTTCCTGTTCTTCTTGCTTTTGTCTTTCAATTTGAATACGAATATCAGCTTCATATTCATTGAGGCGCGTTAGAACCATGCCGTAAACCTTTTGGTATAGCTGCGGGTGCTTAACATACCATTTTCTTATAGTATCGAATTGTGCCTGAGTTAAATTATGCTTGGCAAGAACATATTTGTACTGCCCGGGAATATTTCTGGTTTGTTCGGTAGAAAATTGAGGGGATGCATGAGTAACAGTGTTCTCTGCCAAATGAATGTCTGCAAGTATTTCAGCCATCTTATCCGGTTTGGGATAAGATCTTGGAATTTTATATCTCTTACAACCGGTTATAAGGAGACCGGGAATAATGATTATGAGAATTATAATTTGCCGAATCTGCATATAAAAATTCAGTTATCTACCATCACAGCGTAGCATGGTGCGGATAGTTTTAAGAAATATAATAAAATCTAACTTTAAAGACCAGTTGTCAATATATTGAAGATCCATTTTCATCCATTCCTCAAAAGGGATGTCGTTCCTGCCTGATACCTGCCAGATACAAGTAATACCCGGCTTCATAGAAAGTCGGCGTAGTTGCCATCGTTCGTATTCTTTAACTTCCTCAGGAATAGGAGGTCGAGGCCCAACAATTGACATCTCCCCCAATAAAACATTGAAAAATTGAGGCAATTCATCTAAACTTGTTTTGCGTAAAATACGTCCAACTCTCGTTATCCTCGGATCATCAGTTATTTTAAATACAGGCCCATCCATTTCGTTGTGTTCCATCAGCTGGTCTTTTAGTTTTTCTGCATCAGTGACCATGGTGCGGAATTTGTAAACGTAGAACTTGCGCCCCCTTAAGCCCATACGTTTTTGTTTAAAAAATACAGGTCCCCTTGAGTCTATTTTTATTGCAAGTGCTATGCTTAGATATATAGGGGATAAAAATACCAATACTAAAAATGAGACTAAACGATCAATAATTTCTTTGGCTTTTAATTCGAGATAGTTTATTGGTGTATTGGAAATAGTGAGAAACGGAGTTGTTCCAAAAAAGTTAAGTTGTGTTTTATTGGCCAACATATTAAAAAATGGCGAGTACATTCTGAATACAACGCCTATGTCTGAGCAAATCTGAATGAGATCTTCAATTTCTTTCGGATTGCTTACTTCTTTGCATACAACCAATTCGTCTATGGTTTTTTCACGTAGAAGCTTCTCAACATCAGTATCGACAGGTAAAAATGGTGCAATCGATTCACATTTCTTTTCAAGATCATCAGAAGCAATAATTGCAGTAATTCGATAGCCCCATTCAGGGTGATTCACCAATTGACGGATAAAGGTGACAGCTGACAAATCACCCATTATTAATATGTTGAGATAGTTGTATCCCTTTTTCCTTGCCGCTTTGAGAGTTTTATATGTTAAAGTTTTGAAAGTAAAAGTAAGTATCAGGGTAAGAGAGGCAAAATAAAAAAATGGGCGGTAACCAAGATGAATAAGATTGAAAGCCCAAGATGATAAAATTAGTAAAAGAGTTCCTATAAAAGCAAGACCAAAACAGTTGAAAAGAACCGCCGAATATGGACGTGAACGATACATTATATTAATGTTCATGCTGTTGCTAAGCAAAGTCCAAAAAATGACAATTAATAATTGGAGTATAATACTGTCTTTATGATGTAAAAGAGAAAAACGACCAAATTCAATATATAGTGCAATATTAAATGCAACAATGGCTATAATAATATCTACCATAGTCATTAATGTGTTGATTGCTTTGGCTTTCTCTTTTAACATTAATTTGGATTTTTGATTGGCATTACGAATATAATCTTTTTATTTTGTTTTTTCAATGTTTACAATACTTACAAGACAATTCAATGTTAAGTTTTTAATAGCTTGAATGAAATGAATATTATTTGTCATCAAAAAAACCAGTATGCCTCAAATTTTATGCCTTTTGATCTATAAATTTCACCATTGTCAACTGCTATTTTAGCTTTTAACTCCAAATTTGTCAGATATTGTTGCTTCCAACTTAAACCTATCATTGAATATAATTGTTTTTTCCCTCCCTTAAAAAAATAATCCTCTAACTCATCCCAAGTATACCTTCCGGAATATTGCTGATAATATGATCCATAATTCAGACTGTAGGTTAGCATAGCTTCCCAAGTGAAATTTAAATTTAAATCACCACGCGCACCGATATGAATGGCCTTATATCTATCATTTAAAATATTTACTCGTCTGTAATTTCCAATTTGTTCATTCTTTAAATGATTTAATTGTCGGTAACTAAGGCTGAGTGGAGATCCCATTATCATATCATAGTAACTCCATCCTGCAGGGTACATACCATTGTTCATATAACCATCGCGTCCTCCAAAAGGTTTCCCCCGGTTAAATCTGTCTCGTAAATAATTTACAACTTCTTCTTTAGTGTATTCAATATATATATCATTGCCTGATAATTTCTTCATAAGATTGTTCCTGAAAGCTTCATCATCAAGCATGAAAGTGACTATTAGTTCACGACCTGATCCGTCAGGCCATATAACCATCGCATCAGGTGTCCCGTTTCCCGATTGATAAGAGGTCTTAGCCCATTCTATTGTTATATTGCTGAGATATGAACTTGAAGCACTCTGCCAGTTGATTCCTATTATTTGATCTTTGTTTCTGATAAAAGGCTTTTTCATCCCTGAAGCATCACTAAAAGGAAGCTGGAAATAAAACCTGAAACTTCCATAAGGAACGATTTTGTAAAATCCTATGTCATAGAGCCCCATATGACCACCTGCAGCATTTGTTTCTTCTCCACCTCCAATTTTTGACGATTCGCTGCCAAAAAATGTAGCAATAAAATCAACAGGAATCTTTTCCTTTGTATAGCTTCCGGCACTATAATAATAGCCTCCCAATAGTGCAGAATGGTTTAGACCGGCATAAGGCTTCCATATATGGCCATTCCAACGAATATATGCATACTTTTCATGTAATAACACCTTGTTGTGATGAAGGTATTCGTTTTTATCATTTAACCATCCATGACTGATACCTCCTTTGACTTGAATTTTGTTTAATGAAAAAGGTAAGGATGTATATCGGGGAAGGGAAACAGTTATTCGAGTTACAGGGCGGGAATTATCGCCAAATAAAAATGAACCCTGACCTTGATATGATTTTTCAAAAATAGGATCAAAAGTATGACGACCAACCCTAAGTTCTGCAAAATGCCAGTTAGCAGATAAATATCCCGTATGAAGATATAATTTGTCAAATTCATTGTTATAGTCAATTTCTGCCTTCGCAGATAATTGTAAATTAGAAAAAGGCCTGTAAAAATAACGACCACTAAGAGTACTTAAAAACTGACTTTTTTCGCTGTTGTGCCACCTGCCTTCCTGACGTGCATAAAACCATAATGGTGCACTGTCGCCAACCCCATGAAGAAAGGAACTGTTAAAGGAAGAATGAAAACTATATTGTGCTTCTAAAGATGTAAATGCTGCCTTCCCAATTAATAATATGATTATAAAAAGTGTTTTTCTCATATAAAATTATGTCACTTACAAAGGTAATAGATGTTTAGCAATTTTTATACTGACTTATTATTTTAAAAAATTGATTTTAATTCAATAAAATTATTCAATTCTCCTAACTTTATTAATTTTATAAAAAAATAAATATTATGTGCCAAATTAATATTGCTGACATCGCTTCAGCTTTTATTGTACTGTTTGCTGTAATAGATATCCTTGGATCAGTTCCAATAGTTCTTAATATCAGAAAACAAGGAGGGGTAATTAATGCTTTTCAGGCAGCATCCATTTCCTTGATCATTCTGGTTGTATTCCTTTTTTTAGGAGAAGCCTTATTAGGGTTATTTGGTGTCGATATATCTTCATTTGCTATTGCAGGTTCTTTTGTGTTAATGCTTATAGCTTTAGAGATGATATTAGGGGTTCAGATTTTTAAACACGATTCACCGGCAGGGGCCTCAATTGTTCCGGTTGCTTTTCCCTTAATTGCAGGGGCAGGTTCCTTTACAACCTTACTTGCTTTAAGAGCCGAATTTGCACTAATCAATATTATTATTGCCCTTGTTTTAAATATTTTCGTTGTATTTATTGTTTTATATTATACCGATAATATTGAGCGACTTATTGGTGCAGGTGGAATATATATGTTGAAAAAGTTTTTCGGAATTATTTTAATGGCCATGGGTATCAGACTTTTTATGTCGAACTTTGCTAATCTGCTAATTGATTTATTGCAAAAGATAAAATAAAATACTCATGAGCACCGGAAAGTTTTATGTTGTTTGGAAAGGGCATAAGCCCGGAATATATCCTTCATGGAGTGAATGCCAAAATCAAATTAAAGGATATCCGGGAGCTTTATATAAAAGTTTTAAAACTCAGAAACAAGCTATTGATGCATACAATAAATCTCCTTATGAGTTTTTTAAAACCAAGAAGCTTGAAAAGAATAATAATCAACAAGAAACAGGCCCCCATACAATTATAGAAAACAGCCTTGCAGTTGATGCCGCATGTAGCGGAAATCCCGGAATAATGGAATATCGCGGCGTTCATATAAAAAATGGAAAAGAATGGTTTTTAATGAAATTTAATCTCGGTACCAATAACATAGGTGAGTTTTTGGCCATAGTACATGGTTTGGCTGAAATTAAACGCAGAGGGCTTGAAATTCCGGTTTATAGCGATTCTTCAATAGCTATTGGATGGGTTAAAAATAAAAAGTGTAAGACTAAATTAAGGGAGGACGAAAAAACAAAAAAATTGTTTGATTTAATTAGAAGGGCTGAGAAATGGCTTAATGAAAATTCCTATAACTCGCCTGTTATAAAATGGGAAACAGAAAAATGGGGAGAGATCCCTGCCGATTTTGGCAGGAAATAAATCAAAGGTCTATATCTTTTTAAAAATTATAACTCCCCTAATACATAAGGGGTAGATTGGTAAACATAGTAATTTAGCCAGTTTGAATAAAGTAAGTGTGCATGTGACCTCCAACTTACCATAGGTTCAGCTTCAGGATTGTTGTTTGGATAATAATTTTCAGGAACGTCGATTTCTATCCCCTTGTTAATGTCGCGCCGGTATTCTTCACCTAAGGTGTTTGCGTCATATTCGGGATGTCCGGTGACGAAAATCTGCCTTCTGTCTTCAGAAATAATAAGATATAAACCGGCTTCTTCTGACTCACTCAATGTTATAAGCCCGGATATTGATTCTATATCTTGTTTTTTAACTTCTGTATAACGAGAGTGAGGAACATGAAATACATCATCAAAGCCACGTAATAAAGGCTCCCGTGGTGATAATACCTTGTGAGGGAAAATACCAAATAATTTACGGCTCAGCTCATGTTTTTTAATTCCGTAATGATAATATAAAGCTGCCTGAGCACCCCAACATATATGAAAAGTTGAAGTGACATGCTTTTTGCTCCATTCCATTATCTCACAAAGCTCTTCCCAGTAAGTAACCTGTTCAAAATCAATTAATTCAACAGGTGCGCCGGTAATTATCATACCATCAAAATATTCTTTTTTAATGGTCTCAAAAGTTTTGTAAAATGCTATGAGATGCTTCTGTGGAGTGTGACGGTGGGCATGAGTGGAAGTCATTAATAATTCAACCTCAACCTGCAAAGGACTGTTGGATAATACACGCAACAAATGCGACTCTGTAACAATTTTCAGAGGCATGAGGTTGAGTATGAGTATCTTTAATGGACGAATATCTTGGGTCATTGCCCTGCTTTCACCCATCACAAAAACATTTTCCGCTTCCAGCAGAGCTTTGGCCGGCAGCGAATCAGGAATATTTACAGGCATATAATAACAAAAAATGCAAAAATAATTATCTTTTAATAATACCGTAAAATAGTATGGTTAAAATATTTTCGAGCTGCTCATTGAAATCATCCAGATTTGTTTCATTGTTAAACAATGGTAGCTCTAATCCTTTAAGTGCCGTGGCAATGCCAAAGGCAGCAAGCTGTGTATCTTTTATCTGAAAAATTCCGCTTTTAACACCTTCATTTAAGATTGTTTTTAGATATTTCTCTTCAGATTTGTTTACCTTTTTTTTCAGAGGCTCAACTAAGTTGTACCCAAATGACATCTCATCCTTTAAAACATTTTGATAGTTTTTTAATTTATTGACGGTTTCCATTCGTACAACAACATATTTGCGAAATTTGTTTTGCGAACTAAGGTCAGAATTTACAATTTCATATAATCGTGTCAATAAAATCTCAGTCTCAGATTCTATAACTGCTTGGAATATCTCCTCTTTATTTTTAAAATAATAATAAAGAGAACTTTTTCCTTTGTGAAGAGTTAATGCAATATCTTCCATTGTTGTTTTTTTGTATCCGTATCGGGCAAATAGTTCCCCGGCAGCATCCAAAATTGAACATCTCGTTGCATCTTGTGCAGGAGTCAGGGATTTATTATCCAGCCTCATGATTTTTGATTTTTTATGATGTTAAAGACAAAAATATAAATTGTTTGTAATAATGGCTATTTCAGACAAATAATTCTTTGTTAAACAATAAGCTTGTTATTGTTCGTTGGCAAGCACAAAGTCGAGTTGACGTTTTTCAAGATTAGCCCTGGCAATCTGAATCCTTAAAGGATCACCCAATTGATACTTTTTCTTGCTGTTACGACCGATAAGATAATAATTTTCCTCATCAAATTGATAGGAATCATCATTTAGGTCACGAATTGAAATCATACCTTCACATTTGTTTTCAATTATTTCAACAAATAATCCCCATTCTGTAACTCCTGAAATAACACCATCAAAAAACTCCCCTTGATGGTCCTTCATGAATTCAACTTGCTTGTATTTTATGGATGCCCGTTCTGCTTCGGAAGCCCTTTGTTCCATATCGGAGCTGTGTTCACACATTTTCTCATACTTGGAAACTTGAACAGAGCGTTGACCACTTAAATAACGTTCAAGTAAACGATGAGCCATCATATCAGGATAGCGACGAATGGGAGAGGTGAAATGAGAATAATGTTGGAAAGCCAATCCGTAATGACCAATATTGTGAGTTGAATAAACTGCTTTTGCCATGGTACGAATTGCCAATGTTTCAATAATGTTCTGCTCACGTCGCCCTTGGACAGAATCTAATAAGCGGTTAAGTGCCTGACTGACCTTCTCCTTGCCACGAGGAGCAGCTTCTAAACCGAATTTGCGAACAAAACGACTGAAAGTCTCAAACTTTTCAGGATCAGGAACATCATGAATACGATAAACAAATGTTTTTGGTTTTTTAGTCTTCCCTTTACTTATCTCATTTTTACCTATTAATTCGGCTACTTTTTTATTTGCCTGAAGCATGAACTCTTCAATTAGGTGGTTTGCTTCTTTCAATTCTGTGAAATAAACACCTAAAGGATGCCCTTTTTTATCTAAATTGAATTTAACTTCAATACGTTCGAAGTTAATAGCTCCGTTTTCATGACGAGCCTTGCGAATATTTTTTGCTATATTACTCATTGTTACGAGCTCTTCAGAAAACTCTCCCTTACCACTGTCAATGATCTTTTGAGCTTCTTCATATGAAAAACCTTTATTAGAATTTATAATGGTTTTTCCTATCCAATATTTTTTTATGATGCCCGAATTTTCCATTTCAAAAACAACAGAAAAACAAAGCTTGTCCTCACCCGGACGAAGAGAACAAAGTTGATTGCTTAGTCTTTCAGGCAACATTGGAACAACCCTGTCAACAAGGTAAACAGAAGTTCCCCTGTTTTCGGCTTCCTTGTCGATAATTGAATCCTGCTGCACATACCAAGTGACATCAGCAATGTGAATGCCAATTTCATATAAATTATCATTGATTTTACGAAATGAAAGAGCATCATCAAAATCCTTGGCATCAGAAGGATCAATAGTAAAGGTCGTTACTTTACGAAAATCCTTACGCTTTTTTATTTCATCCGAAGAAATGTGATCAGCTATTCTATTGGCTGCATTTATTGCCTTTTTAGGATATTTATAGGGAAGATTAAATTCAGCTAATATGGCATGCATCTCAGCATTGTTATCACCTGTTTCACCTAAAATGTCCACAACTTTGCCAATAGGATTTTTAGCCTTGGCAGGCCATTCCATGATTTTGACCACAACTTTTTGACCATTTTTGGCCCCCATTAAATGCTCCCCGGGAATAAAAATGTCATGGTTGATTATTTTTGGGTCGCTTACTAAGAATGCAAACTTCGAGCTTAGTTCAATAGTACCAACAAAAAGCTCACGCTTGCGTTTGATTATTTCGATAACCTCACCTTCAGGCCTGCGACGCCTGCGATGTGCATATTGTAACACTTTTACACGATCCCCATCTAAAGCATTGTGGAGATTGGCTTGTGATACAAAAATATCTTCACCATCATCGTCAGGAATGATATAAGCGGCACCGGAGTTTGTCATATCAACAACACCGCTTACTCTGGCTTTTCTTTCTAATAGCTTAAAACGTCCTACCGAGACCATAGTTAAATATTTCTCCTCCTCCAATTCAAATAAGATAAATTCAACAAGCCGACGCTCACTTTTTTTTGAAACGCCTATGGCAGCCGACATTTGTTTGTAGTTGTAACTTTTTTCTGAATTGTGATGAAAGACGCTCTTAATTTGTGATTTAATTGTTGACCCCTTAGGTCGTCTGGTTTTTTTATTTGACATTATTAGTGTTTGTAATTCTGTATTTAAAAAAGAAAGGTAAGATAAAAACTTCTATTTTTATTTTAGCTTTTCTTAGATCAAGAAAATTTTTTTAATAAACTTTATCAGGATAGTAAAAGGTCAAATATAAGGAATATATCGGCGAATGATTAAATTTTAAAATAAAATTTAAGCCAATTTAATTGGAACTGCCTTTTTAAACTGACTATGTAACTTTATTGTTTTTATTACGAAAAAGCTTAATAAAAGGTAAGTGATGAATTAAGATGAATAATGGTATAATATCTTGATCTGACAATATTAGTGCCTACATTTTAAAACAAATATGAAAGGGAAAAAACATATAACCGCTTATATTTTTTTCAGAATTATAAGTTTGCTTTCTGTAATTTTCGTGTTTTCAGCTTTTTTTTATTTAAATTCTGATCAGGAACAAGAAATTAATAAAATGGATGAAAATGGTCTGAAAACCGGACTGTGGATAAGTAATTATGATGATGGAACAGTTATGGAAAAAGGTGAATTCCTGGAAGGAGCAAAACATGGAATATGGAAAGCATGGTACCGGGATGGTAAATTAAAGCATGAAATAACCTATGACCATGGTACGGCAAGAGGGCAAGCATGCATGTATTATGCTGATGGCACATTAAGGGAAGCAGGTTTTTGGAATGAAACATGTTGGATAGGAGAATACCGTTATTATCACCCTAATGGACAAACAGCCTATGAGTGGACTTATAATGAAAAAGGAAATAGGGAAGGAGAGCAAATTTACTATTATTCCAACGGGGAAAAACAGTACCGAGGAAAATGGACTAATGGTAATATTGATGGTGCTGTTGAAGTTTATGACACTACCGGTGTTATGGTTCAGATAAGGAATTATGATGAAAAAGGAAAATTTTCCAACAGCTCTGAAATAAACAGCAATATACATGATAATGATTCTTCAAAAAATTTACTCCCCTTTGAAGGGACGGGATATCATACAGTTTATAAATTGGATGGGACTCTATATAAAAAGGGATACTTTGAAAAAGGACAATTGATTACGGGACATGAATATATATATGATAATCTTGACTCTTTAAGACAGATTCGTGTTTTTGAAGGAGGACGAATTGTTAAAATTAGGTCTGGTGTAGAACTCGAAAACTTTTCTATAAGTAATTACTGATGTAAAGGTTGCTCCTTATTCTTGTAAGTTGATTGAAAAAATGAGCTTGTGAAGAATTAATCACTCTTTAATACATCTCACAGAAAACCCATATCTTTTTAAATAGGCTCCCCTGTATAAATAATTGAATTCCGGTATTATATAACGACTCCATGCTTCAAATTCATTTTCAGCAGTGAGGGTCCACCAATAACAGTAATCGCCCATGCTGTTAAATGATCCGTCGAAACTCCTGCGACCGGAAGGAAGAGCCGAAAATCCATAATAATTGTTGCCCTTGTTGCTAATCTTCCAAAACTTTGCCGATTTCAATAAATATGCTCCATCTTTACCTCTCCAGCCGGTTGCAGAAGAAATATTTATCGATGGATCAATATAATTTTCAAGTTCATGCCAGTCGCTATCCTTAGGTATGCGCCAACCGGCAGGACAAAGCTGATCTTCTTCTACAGCATGCCAATTATAAAGAGCGCCAAAGGGTTTTTGATAATTTTCATTATGATCATACCAAGTGTATGAGGCATAGTTTATCTCACGCCATAACAAGCTGTTCTGAATATGCTTTATTTCTTTTCCGTTTTTTAGTTTTGTGGTTCTTAAATTTTCAGCCATCCAAATTTGATTGCCTATTTGAACAATAGGATAATGATTGTTGTCGGCATCACTACAGAGTAGAAATTCAAAATTAATTGTTTGATCAACTTCAGGACTTAAGGCAATAATTCGCTGAAAATCTCCGGCAGTTGCTTTAAAAAGAATACGATCACCTTGTGTGAATTTCATTGGTATCAAAGATTGATCTCTGTCCGTCAGGCTTTTATTCTCACTAATTATATATTTAATATTTGGATCTGATGTAAGGGAGTTGCTCATAATCCAATGAGTGTAATTAAAGTTACCCGCTTGAAAAATTATTTGATAACTACCTTTTGTCAAACCTTTGATTTCCCATTTATGAGAACCTCGTGGAATATTTCCTGCAAATTCAAGAAGGTCATTTCCAAAAGAATCGTTTATAGAGATTTTTATAAAGGCCGGGAAAAATAACTCTGATTCAATTTTACAAGAGCCTTCTGAGGCATTAGGAAATACTTGAATGACAGGGTTTTTAATGCTGTCTCCCTTGCTTTGAGACTCTGTATAATTACTTAGTAAAAGACTTTCTGAGCCTGCAATAATAAGTGAAGCCCTACTGTTGAGATTGATGATTTCTATAATATCAATATCTCTACCTGCTCCGCTACCTTTAAAACTGAGGACTATATCACCGGCATTAATTGAAGTTGATAAACTGAACAAAAAAAATATTGCCCAATTCAACAGTAATCTATCAAGAAATAATTTTAACAAGACTTTTTGCATGAATTGATGGATCTGATATAATTTAAATAGCGGTAAAACCGGTAAACTTGTTAAACAGTAAATAAGTTTAAAGTTAAATAGAATATTTTAAGAAATGAAGCCCTTTGAATATCAATAATCTCATATTTAATGAAAAAATAATTCATTTTTGTAACTTAGCAGGCAATAAGAAAAAAGTTATGGAAAGTCAATTTAAAATTTATAATTCACTGACAAGGAAACTTGAAGTGTTTGAAGCCCTTAATCCTCCTAATGTTGGAATGTACGTTTGTGGACCCACTGTCTATGGTGACCCTCACTTGGGGCATGCAAGGCCTGCAATTATTTTTGATGTTTTGTTTCGCTACCTTAAGTATTTGGGATACAAGGTTCGTTATGTTAGAAATATAACGGATGTGGGACACTTGGAAAATGATGCCGATGAAGGAGAAGATAAAATTGGGAAAAAAGCAAGATTAGAACAATTAGAACCAATGGAGGTGGTCCAGTTTTATACTGTTCGCTATCACGATTTTATGCAATTGCTGAATGTAACCCGCCCATCAATTGAACCAACAGCATCAGGCCATATCATTGAACAACTTGCCATAGTTGAAAAAATTATGGAAAAAGGTTATGCCTACGAAAGCAATGGATCTGTGTATTTCGATGTGGAAAAATACTCTCGCGAACATAACTATGGGGTTTTATCGGGAAGGGTGCTTGAAGAGTTACATAGTACTACACGCGAGCTTGAAGGGCAAAAGGAAAAGCGTAATAGCTTCGATTTTGCATTGTGGAAAAAAGCCGACCCTTTACATATTATGCGCTGGCCTTCTGCTTATAGTGAAGGATTCCCCGGCTGGCATCTTGAATGTACTGCTATGAGTGCACGATACCTTGGTGAAACATTTGATATACATGGAGGTGGCATGGACCTTTTATTTCCACACCATGAATGTGAAATTGCCCAAAGTACTATTGCATATGGACAAGGGCCTGCACGCTATTGGATGCATAACAATATGATAACGATTAATGGGCAGAAAATGGGGAAATCCCTTGATAATTTTATCACACTTGAAGAATTGTTTAGTGGTGATCATACTCTTTTAGATAAGGCTTGGACGCCAATGACTGTTCGTTTTTTTATTCTGCAGGCTCACTATAGAAGCACAGTTGATTTTTCCAATGAGGCTCTGCTGGCAGCAGAAAAAGGCTTGCAAAGATTAATGGAGGGTATCCGGAATATTGATAAAGTACCGGCTGCAGAAACTAATATTTTAGATCTTAAGGAGTTTAGAAATAAATGTTTTGAGGCTCTCAATGATGATCTGAATACTCCGGTTTTACTTTCTCATTTATTTGAAGGAGTTAGAGCTATAAATATGGCTGTTGCCGGTAAGGGTGGTTTTACAACTGAAGGCCGACAGGAACTAAAAGTGCTTATGGAAGACCTTGTGTTTAATGTTCTTGGTTTAATGCCTGAACAGAAAAATGAAATTCAATCGGAAGTTTTAACAGAGATAATAGATTTAATACTGCAGCTGCGTCAGGAAGCCAAAATAAATAAAGATTGGAATACTGCCGATAAAATACGTAATGACCTTGCGGCATTGGGAATTGTTGTAAAAGACGGAAAAGAAGGAGTAGAATGGGAATTTGCTGCTAAATCATAAAAAATATAAAGCATAGTGTAATAATAATTTTCGCTTAAATGAAAAATAAACAATACATATTTTTTACTTTGCTTGTAGTTGCTTTGCTTGCTTTTATTTCTTGTAAAAAAAGCAATAGACAACAGCAGATAACGCTTGCTAAAACAGAAAAACCAGATCTGAAAACTCCGCAGTTTAACGCCGACTCGGCATACAGATATATAGAAGATCAAGTTGCATTCGGT
The DNA here is from genome assembly GCA_964578485.1 of uncultured Alkalitalea sp. Lineage (GTDB taxonomy): Bacteria > Bacteroidota > Bacteroidia > Bacteroidales > Marinilabiliaceae > CAZODA01. The sequence continues at coordinate 51,633 of CAZODA010000020.1, forward strand.
CCAAGAGTTCCGAATAGACCGGGACATTTAGAATGTGCAGATTATCTGATTGATAAGTTGGAAAAATTTGGTGCCGATGTTATTGTGCAGAAAGCTGAAGTAAAGGCTTTTGATGATACTTCCTTGGATATACGTAATATTATAGCGCAGTTTCAACCTGAAATAAGAGAACGTATATTGCTGTTTGCTCATTGGGATACCCGACCTTTTGCCGATCATGACCCTGATCCCGCCCTTCGCGATAATGCAATATTAGGGGCTAACGATGGAGCAAGTGGAGTAGGAGCACTTCTGGAAATAGCTCGTCACCTTAAAGATAATCCTACTTACCCCGGAGTTGATATTATTTTGTTTGATGCCGAAGATTATGGTATCCCCGATCATTATCATCTTCCTTATAAGCCCGATACCTGGTGCCTGGGCAGCCAATATTGGGCTCAAAATCCACATACCCGAAATTATTATGCCCGTTTTGGTATTCTGTTGGATATGGTGGGAGCTAAAGATGCTCTGTTTTATCGTGAACAATATAGTATGCATTTTGCCCCCAAACTTGTTAATTATATATGGAATATTGCGCAGGAGTTAGGCTATGGTGCGTGGTTTATCTTTCAAGATGGAGGAATGATAACTGATGATCATTTTTATGTTTATAAACATTTGAATATTCCTTGTGTCGATATTATACAATATGACCCTTCATCAACTACAAGTTTTGGAAGTTATTGGCATACACATGCAGATAATATGGATGTGATTGATAAATCCACACTGAAAGCTGTTGGACAAACTGTGATGGAAGTGATTTATAGAGAAAAATAATGAGTGAACTGAAATCTTTTCTTGAAAATAATCGACTCGAAGCAGGTTGTGATGAAGCAGGAAGAGGATGCCTTGCCGGACCGGTAATGGCTGCAGCTGTTATCTTACCAAAAGATTTCTCCCACCCCTATCTTAACGATTCAAAACAACTATCTGCCAAAAGAAGAGAGGAACTGCGAAAAGTAATTGAAGAAAAAGCCTTGAGCTGGGCAGTGGCAGCAATAGATAATGAGCAAATTGATCGAATAAACATTTTGAAAGCATCCATTGAAGCGATGCATAAAGCTATAAAACAATTAAAAGTAAAACCCGATTTCTTGATCATAGACGGAAATACTTTTTATCCCTTTGAAGATATACCACATAAATGCGTGGTTAAAGGGGATGCCACATATCTCTCAGTTGCAGCTGCAAGCATACTCGCTAAAACCCACCGCGATGAATACATGATGAAAGCTCATCAGAAATATCCACATTATCACTGGGATAAAAATAAAGGCTACCCTACAAAAAAACATAGAAATACTATAACTGAAAAAGGACTGTCACCCCTGCACAGAAAAACATTCAAAGTAAATAAATAATTATCAGTGATAAGTAAACGGTGATGAGTGATAAGTTATGAATTATAAGTTGAAAAAGTTGAGGACTACGTCGTATAAAATAGTTTAGAGTTTAGAGTTTCGGGTTTTTGAGCGAAGCGAAATCCCGACTCCCGCTAAAGCGGGACAGGTTGCGTCGGGACAGGTTCCCGTTTGCAACGGGAACCAGTTTAGAATGGTTGAGGACTATGTCGTTGAGAAAGGTTTAGGGATGTCTTTATAATATATAACGTCCAAACTCCTCCCTTGCAAAGGGGAGGTGGCCGAAGGTCGGAGGGGTTAAACTCGTTAAACAGAATTATCACTCCAAACTCCTCCCCTGCAAAGGGGAGGTGGCCGAAGGTCGGAGGGGTTTTATAAATTAGCAGATTAGTGGTTAGTAAATTAAGTCATCGGATTTACGCAAAGCCCGCAAAGATAAGATCATGAATTATGGGAATAACGGAACTGTCTAAAAAGTCGATTTTTTGATATTATGTAAATTGTAAAATCCTTATAATTACTGCTTTACAAGTTGCAAAATTCGTTTTAAACAGCCCCTCTTGCTCGATTGATTATTGAAATTATTTTTTCAATTTTGTTGATTATTTGCAGTGCACAGTGATTTTATCGATGGTGTAGTCACCATAAAATGAAGGAATAGTGTCGCTTCCTGACTCTATTATTTGTAAATAGTCGGCATTATTATTTTCCAGCAGAGTAGCCCGACTAAGTGGAGACTTTTTTGAAGGGATATCCGAATAAATTTCTCTTCCTTCATTTTGCAGAAAACACAGTTTATCCAAGTCTTTTTCAAGGGGGAAGCCGAAAACACGGTCGTTAATCGATACTCCGGTTTCATAAAAGTAGCGGTTGCAAATAATGTTTTTGTCTTTTAAGATAAAAATTGCTTCAGGATGTTCATGCACATAATCAATAAGTTCTTCATCATTATTATAATTAAAGTAATAGTTTGGAAAGATTGCAAATGAAAAATTCCAGATAAACATTGAAAGTGATAATGGCAGCAATACCTTCGTAGGAATTTGAAGGATGCGAGGTGTAATCAAGGGAACAAGAACGAGAAGCACAACCATGAATTCTGCATTTCCATGTGAAAAGAATGCAAATAATAAATGCAGAATGAAAGCCGAAAAGAGAGCTTTTATGAAAGTGGATTTAAACGGACTTTTGTGAAGACGTATTTCTTTGAACATGATAAGTGAGCGTAAAGCTAATATTACTGATAAAAGTGCAAGTGCATAAAGCCATGGGAACTTCTTGAGTTGTATAATTATATTTCCGTGTACTTGAAAGAATGATCTAAACAAACTTATAGGAGTTAAAAGAAAATTACGATAATCTATTGAGGCTTCTGCTCCTCCGACGAGGTAGTCATGAAGAATAAAGAAGGTGATATTTGAAAAAGTCAAAGTTTTATTTTCATGGAAAATGAGTACTGCAAAATATGTGAATGGTACAATGGCTGCAACAGAAAGATAAACAATTAGATTTTTCCATTTTTGCGTTTCCAAAAGTATGCCTATAAGCAAAGCAAGCCACCAAAAGATATGAATTTGATGAAATAAGCAAGCTAAGGATGCAAAAAATGATGAGAAAAATAAGTGTTTTGTTTTAGCATTTTTTAAAAAAGTTAAGAAAAAGAAACTGCCGATAAGTGAAAGAAAAATAGGAATAAGATATACTTCGTTTTCGGCGGCAAAACGCCAAATGCCGAAAGAACTTCCAACAAAAAACAACCAACAATTTCGCTCTTTTGCTTTTACCTGCATTTTGATCATTATTTGTCCCAGAGAAAGTAAAATAAGGGCAGCGGTAACAGCATTCACTATTTTCATTGTGCTTAATACATCCGGATGGAAATTGAAAAGATTTATTAGTTTTATCAATATATATCCAAAGGCATTATATAGTAGGTGATGAGGTCGAAACAGAGAATAATTATATTTTATTTCTTCTGCATAACCCCACCCATCAACAGTAGAGTTGCTTGTTGGAAAAATTAGATATATAAGAAGAAAGAATAATGGCAGCCCATAATTTTCGATGAATTTATTTAGTGAACATCTGTGATTTGACTGATCCATAATACATAAATACTTTTTTATAGCTTGGTTTATTTCAAAGTGTAATGATAGTTAAAAATAAAAAGTCAAACAACGAAAGTGGATATAATCACTGTTGCTTAGAAAAGAAGGACATATCAGGGTTTTAAAAAGAAATTTTGTACCTTTCAGCTAATTATGTTCTTTGGAAATACTGATTACGAGGCCAACCTCCCAAGGGCAGGGTTTATGACCCTCTTATGGCTCAGTTTATAAGTCCCGATCCGCATACCTGGACCCCGGCAATTGGCTCAACTACAACCGTTACGCCTATTGCTACAATAACCCCCTGATGTACACGGACCCAGATGGGGAGTTTATTTTTACTGCATTAATACCCGGCTTAGGAGCTTTAATTGATGCTGCATGTTGGGGGTCTGTGATTGGTGGAGCTGGTTACACAGCAAGCGTTGCCTTTAGTGATGGTGGTTTTAATAATTGGAACTGGGGAAGTTTCGGAAAATCGGTTGGGATTGGAGCGATTTCAGGTGTTGTTACTGCTGGCATTGGCAATGCATTTGGAGCGGTAGGTAGTAACGGTATAGGTGGAGAAATTGCAAGAGCATATACTCATGGTGTTGCAAATGGTATGATATCCGAATTTTCAGGGGGTGATTTTATGACAGGCTTTGCTGCGAGTGGATTAGGTTCTTTAGGAGGGTCTGCATTCATGATGTATGGAGGACGTTTTGCAAGTAGTACTTTAGGAAATTATGCTTTTTCTGGATTAGCTGGAGGTATAGGTGCAGAATTAACTGGAGGTAATTTTTGGCAAGGAGCGGCTATAGGTCTAATGACTGCTGGATTAAACCATTTACAGCAGGGATTGACAAGACCAAAATTTGATGATTTATTAGCTAATTATTCAACCAATGGGCAAGGAGGTGATATGTCAGCTAATGAAGTTTATAAGTTAATTGGTGGAGATGTGCTAGCGGAACATAATAGAGATCCTAATGCTTATAAAAACGCATGTGCCTTGAGAACTTCAAGAGCTTTAAATTATGCAGGAACGAATATTCCTAACATTCCTGGACAAACATTAAGAGGGGCAGATGGTAAAAATTATTTTTATAGAGTTTCTGATTTATATAAGTGGATGTCGAAACCTGCTGTTTTTGGCAAACCCAATATCTCTACTTCAGATTTTTCAAAATTTACAGGCAGTCGTGGAGTATTTATAATGCAGGCACATTATCCAAGCCAGTTTGGAGCATGGGGGCATGCGACTTTATATAACATGACAGGTTGCATTGGAGGTCACTGTTATAATGGTCCGTATGCTTACAGATACAATCTTTGGAAATTTTAATCATTTGTTTATGAGAAATTATATATATATTATTTCAGTCTTAGTTGCTCTTAGTTGTTCGGTTAGTGGGCAATCCGAATCCATTAGTGAGAATAGGGAAATGTTAAAGGATTACTTCTTATATTCATGTATCATGCATGGATTTGAACATTCGGACATAAAGAAAAAGGATCATTCAGGTGCTGTTTATATTGATTTATTGAGATATGATTTAAAAGCATTGCATAAAACAGATAGTATTGCAAAAGCCTTTGTAAGCTCTATTGAAACTTCACCATATGAAAACAGGAATACTAAAGGCATTATAATCCTTAGCATTGAAGAATATAAAAGCAAAAGAATAGATGAGTTTATAAGATCGATGGATATTTATATGTTGAAAGAATAATTTAAAGAAAAAAGGCTGCTTTTTCAAGGCGTAGAGATTTTTGAGCGAAGCCGAAACGCGCGAAATATCATCCACGGGTTTAGGCAAAGATCATAATGTTAATGTCTTAAATTGCATATTATATTATTTATCCACATATTAAATCAACGAAGAACACAAATTAGATCCCCATAGATAATATGTCGTTATAACCATCAATATCGGACGACCACGTAGGGGCGCCCCTTATATATTTATTTTTTATTAA
>CAZODA010000021.1:0-54459 GCA_964578485.1 uncultured Alkalitalea sp.
TGAGTGGGGAAGTCTAATTGCCAAAATATGCGGAAATGAAGTTACTGATTACATAGGAAACTTGATGAATTATTATAGAAAGGTCCTGACATTAAGATAAATAACCCCGAAGGGGTGAAATTATTATAGTAAGAATGTGACCCTCACACACTCTACCCTTCGGGGTTCTAATTTTATTTTATTGTTTTTTCTTGATATTAATGTCCGTTGGCGGACAGTTATATACGGAATCGCATACTATTTACTTTCAAGCCTGTCCTTCTATTACGCTGCTTATCAGCGTGTTATCCTGGCTTGGCATGAAGCTTGAATTAGGATTTATAAGTTATTAATTTAATTTTTTATTATTATGACAGATATAGATCTATTAAGGGCAAAAAGAATGTTTTTTAAAACTCAAATGTTTAAGATTAACATCATAATTTTTATCATTTTCATTTTTTCTTTTAAAGTATCAAATGCTCAAATTAATCGAATAATTGAGATGAATATTGAAAGGAGTCTTATTGCGAAGGGTGATAATCTTCCGGATTTCAATATTCAAAAAGATAGTATGGACATATTTCTAATTGCCTTACATCAGGGGTTTTCAATTAGGGATTTTCAAGGATTTACCAAATTTGATGATGAAAAAATTAATTCAATAATTTCACTATTGGAAACGAAAAACTTCCTACATAAAATTGATAATTCTTATAAACCCACAGTTTTTATTGTAAACGCCGAAGAAGGTGAATTACTTTATAAATACGGAAAACCGCTTTCAAGATCTATTGTAAAATCAATAAAAAAGGAAATGCCTGAAATAAAAGCTATGTTCAGCAAGACCGATATTTCTAAAAATGCTGATTTTGAGGATTGGAGTTTTCTTATTTTAAGTAATGTTTTATTAGACTCTTGGCAAATTGATAATGTAGAAAAATATTTTTTAAAAAAAGAAAAGCGCCCTTTACGGAATGGCAAAAATTATTATTATAGCATAATGGAAAATACAAATCCGAAAACAGAATCATTTGGAATTTATGGAAATCATTATCAATCGATTGAAAATGGACAATACTTATGTGTTTATGGTAATAATCGGAATAATTTCAATGATGCTTCAACTTTAAATATTATCAACTCTAGGGATTATGAAATTTTCAATCAAATTTCAGAACTTTATCTTCCCTCCTTACTGGAAATTTTTGAAAGCAAAAGAAAATATTGTAAAAATATTTATACTAAGTTAGCTTATAATGAAGAAATTTCTTTCGAAGAGTTTTTTATTTGGTGGTATCATTTTATTTATACTCAAGCAACAGATGAAATGAACAGAATTGGTATGTTGAAGGTAGCTGAAAGTGGGAATTTCTCATATTTAATAAGATAAATATCGGAATTTGTATTAGGGATGATAAAAAATTATATTTAAGTTGTTTAATTTATAAGGCAGTTTTCAGCTTCATTATTTTTGTGTTTTAAATAAAAGAGATGTGTTATACACTATCGTTTGAAAAAAAGGCACTCAAGGCAGTAAATAATTATTTGAAGGATCATCCTGATTTTGATTCTTATGGAGAATTCGACGAGCTTTATTATTTGGTTTCCGGCTTTGCTCATCCAAAGTTACCTGTAATAAAGCACGATAGGATTGAAATCTCTGAATGGGGCTTGATACCATTTTTTGCATCAAATGATGTTAAAGCCGGTGAGTTGGCAAAGATGACTTTAAATGCCAGGAGTGATACAATTTTTGAAAAAACCTCTTTTCGAAATCCTATAAAGAAAAGCCGTTGTATTTTACCTGTTGATGGTTTTTTTGAGTGGCATCATAAAGGAAATAAGAAATATCCCTTTTATATTTATCCATCTGATGGTAGGGCATTTTATATGGCTTGTATTTACAATACTTGGCTTAATCGTGAAAGTGGTGAAGTGCGAGATACATTTTCTATTATTACTACCGATGCAAATTCCTTGATGGCTAAGGTCCATAATAGTAAAAGGCGCATGCCTTTAATTTTATCTAAGGATGATCTCAGTATCTGGAATGATCCTTCAACAGATTTAAAGCTTATTAAAGATTTGATGCAGCCTTACTCTTCTGATCTTATGCTTGCTCATACTATTTCAGCAGATGCCGGTAATTATCGAAAAAACAGGAATATACCGGAAATAAAAAACAAGGTTGCTTATACAGAGCTAAGCAACCTTGAATGATTTATTTGAATTTATAATAACTTAATTTTTAATAAGCTTAATAACATCGACTTCTTTGTTGTTTTCGAGTTGTAAGAAATAGATGCCTTTTTGCAGCTTGTTTAAATAAACTTCTCCCTGTTCATTTAAAATTCCTTTTGTCAATAATTTTCCATCGGAGCTAAAAACTTTATAAGTAGTATTTGTATTTTCTTGTAAGTTATTTTTTATTTCTATTTGATTATTAAAGGGATTTGGAGAAACAGTCCATTTGCTTTGTTCTTTTATATCTTCATATCCATTGATTGCTGTAGCATGATCAGTTTCTTCATAGCCCACTTTGTCCAAATATACACATATCGCTTCAGCACCAAGATTAAAGGTCAAGTAGGCTCCTGATTGTGTTGTTTCTTCATGGAAATAGAAATTGAATTCTTGTGCTTCTTCGGTTAAATTGATACTTTTTTCAAAAAAAATTTCTGCTCGTCCTACATGCTGTTGCACTAACACGTCAATAGATCTTGGGGCATCAGCTTTAGCAATAAAGGAAAGATGATAGTATTTTCCTCCAACAATCGGGACTCCTTGTCTAAGTTGCACACTTCTTCTTGCGGGACCGGGGCTTTCTGAGGACGGACAAATCATAAGAGCATTTTCTCCAGACATACCCGCATTCTGCACAACCTCCATTGTTGCATTTGAACCACCAAAAGTATGAAATGTCCATCCATACGTTTTATTATCGAACTCACCGTTGATAATTACGCTGTTATCTATTTCTCCAAAGTGTGGATAGCCTACATCAGGTTGATTCTCCATATACTCTTCTAACCACAGCAATGCTGCACGTTTACTACCATTGGCATTGATTATCCCTGTACCTTGGCTCCATGTTCTTCCTTCTATGTAGCCCCAAAGGGTTATTCCGGCAACAGCGGGATGTTCCCAATAAACAGGAAATACATTTTCATAGCTTGTTTTTTGTGAACTTTCATTGTTGCTTGTACCTTTCATATCATATTCAGTAGCATAAATTGGTACTCCTCCTTCAGCCATTAAATCGAGATTGTTTTTTAATGCTGTTGTTCTGTGAGTCATGCCATCAATATTAAAGCTATGTGCCTGCGTTCCAAAACCGTCTATTATGCCATGGTCTCTTAAAACTTTTATTACATCAAGCATTTCGTTTATTCCCGGTCTGTTGTTTTCTAATTCAAAATCGTTCATTACAAGCCTTGAATTTGGAAAATATTCTCTTGTCTTTTCAAACAACCATACTGCCCAATCGTAGCCTGTTTCTCCGGGTCCTCCCAATCCTTTTCTGAAATATGGTGATCCTTTGGCATGTTCCTGTCCGTTATATGTGTTCAGGTATAAATTTTCATTTAATACATCTATTTGGTCGATATATTCATATCTCTCAGCAATTGCTGCTATATAGCTTTCTACGGCTGCCCTAAAAGCAGTAACATCATCACTTAAAGCTTCAATCCATGATGGATATTGACTTCCCCATGCAATAGCATGATAGCGAAAGCTTAAATTATTGGCTTCTGCCACATTATAAGCTAAATCAGATTGGGTCCAATTCCTTACACCTTGTGTTCTTTCAATAGTACCCCATTTTGATCCGTTTTCAGCTGTTACTCCATTCCATAATTGTAAAAAATCCTGACTTGGAGCTAGGTGACTAATAATATTTGCAAGATATTTTCCTTTTCCTGCACTTATTCCTCTTTTTACAACAGGCTTACTTCCTACGGTAACGAGAGCTCCTGCTGATGTAAATGAAACTCCTCTGTCGTTGGTAGCACGTGCGGTTATTCTGTAACTTCCTGCTTCTAAGTTTTCCCATATAAAGGAATAGGTGTTGGAATCATGCTCTGATGTTTCAAAAATTTTTGTATCATCAACGAAAAATTCCACTTTATCAATACTACTGATAGTTGTTCCTCCCAGGCCTGTAGAATAAACCCTAATCACCATATCACTTCCTTCCTGATAATATGCATTTGTATGCGGATATGTGATTACACAGGATGGAGGAGTTTCAATTTGTGCATTGACACTGTTCCCCAGGAAAGGACTTAACAAGAATAAAACAAATGATAGTAAAAATAATCGTTTCATAGACAAATTAATATTGAAATGTTAAAAAATAGTTGGTATGCTTTATTTAACATACCAACTAAAAATTATATGTTATAAATCGTTTAAAAGTTCTTGCACAGCATTTGCAAGATACAAATAGGAACCTGCAACTGTTATTACATATTCATTTTCTCCCCATAAAAATGGCCAGTCTTCTTTATTTTCAGGGAAATCAGGTTTTAAAATTAGCACTCCGGGTACTATACCGCCGGCAATAAATGAGTAATCAGCTCTATTCATTCCATAGGCTACTTTTTTAGATTTCAGACCTATTCCTGATACAAAAGAAAGATCTGATTGTGGATGGCAGCCGAAAATATAATTTAATGTTTTAAAGATATGTTCTTTATCTATAATGCCCGGAAAAGCTTTGTATATCATGTAGTTTGTTATACCATGGGAAATAATACTTGCATTTCCTGCCCATCCACCCTCGGTAATTGGTACTTCAAATGGATTTTGTTTACTTATCATTTCAATTTCCTGTGCATATAACTTGGCTCTTTCTTCCACTTGTTTAACAAAGCTGTCATCCATATATGGAAGTGCCGGCATTAATGTTGAGGCCAAGAAAGAGAAGCCTTGTCTTAATCGGGGCCACATTTCCACTATTCTGTCGGCATATCGTTTGTTGCCCGTTGAAATAAGCAATTCAGTTGCAGCTCTTAGTTCTTCTTGTATCAATGAACCGCCTGTAGTATTTCCTGATATGAAAATATCAGGTTCTTTATTTTGTTCATAATCCCATACCCCTATTGCAGTTTCGAGGCATTCTTGTGCCAATTGGGGATTATAATCTTTTAAAGCTCTGTATGAAGCTGCCAGTCCTGCTGCCGATCCATAATTTAAGGGCGTTGATTTATTTGTGAAAGCCCATCTGTCATCAAAAGTTCCACTATAAGGATAGCTGACTTCCAGACTATCGAGTTCGGGATTATATATCAGGTTGTCTGTTTTTGTCAAACCATCTCCAAGGTGGGTATATTGAGATATATGTGCGGCAATAATTCCCGGTATGGCATGTCCAACTGCTTTATGTTGCGCCAGTAGTCCAATTGCTCCATGTTCAATTTGTTGTATAATATCATTTTTTCCATCGGGGTGGTGAAGGTCAACATATCTGTTTTCCTGTTCTACAAGTGTTTCATCCCTATATATTTGGAAATCTTCCCAGGCATGTACCAAGTACATAACTGTAAAGTATTGTGATTGTGTACGTATATCATAGTCACCGGCATCGTACCAGCCTCCAACGTTAAGTCCGGGTATATGTTCTCCGGGTTTATAGGGAGTATCTGTTGTTGGTCCTTGTCTGTACATGTCAAAATGTTCGTGGTTGACAGGTGCTTGTAGTGCATCATCTAAATGTGAAGCTCCGTGCCACACTCTGTATGCCTCATTCACCAATACATGATCCATTTGAACGGGTAAATACACATCAAGTGTTGGATACCATATATTATCATATACATTTTCATCAATGATAAAAGGGCTGCTTTCAATATCGCCATATTTAAGTGCATAAACGCCGGGTTCCTTAATTTCTGAGAAATCGAGTATTCCATAATTGTAGCGCTTATATCTTCCCCAGTCAATTAAATTTTTGTTAATAAGCTCAGTTCGTTTACCGGATTCATCAATTTTTAATACTGATGCCTTATCGAGCATTTTATCATTTTTATCGAATTCAATAACGGCTTTTTTATTTTGTACAGGATGATATCCTGCCTGAGAAAAACTAATCACCGGTTCACGTAGCCAGTTGTTTACTTGCGAAGGATGAAGTTCCCATTCAATAACAGAGCCTGTTTTATTTGAGGGTATAAGACTACGTAATACTAACCAACCATTTTGTGCTTTATTTCTTCCATCAAAAAATAATAATTCATTTTCAGATTTAACAGTTATTCTTCGATAATTGTCTTCAGGCGCAAAAACAAAGTTATATCCTCTTGCTATGGGCTTTGGCTCTGTTAATCCCTGGTCATTGATTCTTGTAGGTCCTGATGGATAAAGCGGAATAACAGCAGGCTTTCCGTCATATAGATAGGTTTTTTCAAAATATGCTGAGGGTAAAAATTCAAGGTTAAATCCTGCTTTTCCTGCAAGTTTTTCCGGTAATGGTTCATCAAGGTGGACAGAAATAATAATTTTATCCTCTTTAGATTCTGTTTTTATCATGTATTTAAAGTCAGGATATTCAAGCCATGCTTTAATTGTATTATTTTTTTGGTCAACTTCTTTATTCAGAAATTTAGGAATTGGATCCCATTGTTCGGGTGTATTGTTGAGTCGCACATCGCCATTTGTAACAATACGTTCACCATGGTGGATAACTTCTATGCCACTCATTTTTGCATCACTAAAACTTCCATCATACCAATTAGCAAACATCAAAACATTAATGCCTTGTTGTTCATAGTAATCCAAGTCATTTAATACTAAGTTGTTTTGGCTGCTAACAATGGATGTTGAAAGGAAAAAAGGAATACTTAAAATCCAAAATTTTAAAAATTTTAGAGAAAGATTGAATTTGAAACAAATAATTTTTTTCATCATTTTGTATTTTTTAGCTATGAATACATTTTAAGCATCCGGCTTCATTATAAAGTCGGAAAACGGAAAATAAAAATTGATTCAGGGAAGGTTTAATATTGTTGACACTATTGTGATATTGTTAAAAGGAAAATAATTTCACTTTGTGGCTTATAATAAAAGGTTGTAGTCCTTTTCAAAAATAGGCATTTCCCCTTTGTTTCTTGTAAGTTGCATGGTGGCTTTTTCTGTTTAAATGGTGGACATAATAGTACAGATGTTTAAAAAATAAAAATCAGAAAACAGCTATGAGTTTTTATTTGGAATGGTATTAATATTTTTTATTTTAGCCAAGATTCTGAGTTTTGAACTTATTTTTTGTGAGATTGTTTTTTTATTGTTCAGGTAAATCGAAATAATTTGAAACAAATAGTTCATATATCATCGGTTGTTTTTGCAAGTATGATGATGTTGGCAGTAAGCTTTATGCCTCATCATCATCATGATAATGGAATGGCATGTTTTTTAACCGGCCGGCATGAGGAAAAATGTTCTGAACAGCATTCCAATCATAATCCTGTGCAAAATATTCCTACTGAACATTCAAATTGCGGGGTATATCCTGATTTTATCGTAGAAGAGGCAGATCAGGATATTGCTTCAAAAGCATTTCTTACAAAACATCCTTATTTTGGAAAATTTCAGATTGATCTGTTTGTTTTCTTTAATTCAGACTTATCTATTTATAGTTTTAATAAACTTCAATTTTATGGGGCAGTCCCTTTCTTTGCATCTACTTTGAAAAGATCAGCTCCCCCTGCATTACGTGCCCCTCCTTTTTAACATCTTTCTTTAATAATTTTAGTGAATAAAAATTTCGGCATCATTTATAAAATATAATGATAGCCTTAACACATATTTTATAATATTTTTCATAACAGAACTTATGAGAGTCATTTATATATCTATCTTTTTAATCCTATCATTTGCATTTGTGGGTTGTGGTCATAATTCACATCATCATCATCATCATGGAGATAGTGAAGGCCATAGTCACGAACATGATCACGATCACGATCATTCCGATGAAATTCATTTTTCTGACGCTCAGGCTGAAGCTGCCGGTTTAGAGTTGGAAACTGTAAAGGCCGATGTTTTCAGACAGGTAATAAAAACAAGTGGTCAAATATTGTCTTCTCAGGATGATGAGGTCATAGTAGTATCTACTGCTACCGGCATTGTATCATTTCCCGGTAGTATAATTGTCCCCGGCTCTGTTGTTGAATCGGGGGATGCGATATTGAGAGTTTCATCTCAAAAGCTTCCTGATGGTGATCCTGCTACAAAAGCAAAAATTGTGTATGAAACAGCGCTTAAGGAATATCAGAGGGCTCAGAATTTAGTGACTGACCGGATTATTTCACAAAAAGATTTTGAGCAGGTTCGTTTGCGCTATGAACTGGCAAAAACAGCTTATGAATCACAGGCATCAAGTTATAGTACAGATGGTATTAATGTACGATCCCCTTTTGGAGGATTTATAAAGGATCTTTTTGTTTCTCACGGTGATTTTGTTTCGGTAGGTGAGCCTGTTGCTATTGTAACTCAAAATAAGAAGCTTCAACTGCGTGCAGAAGTGCCCGAGAGTATGTTTAAAATGATTACAAGCGTGAATGATGCCAATTTTAAGTTAGCCTATGACGATACATTATATAAGCTATCGGATTTGAACGGACGCCTGCTTTCATATGGGAGGGCATCAGGTCGTCAGTCTCATTTTATTCCTATAACTTTTGTTTTTGATAATTTGGCCAATCTGCTTCCCAATTCTTTTGCAGAAGTATATTTGATTTCTAAAGATACAGAAAATGTTGTTTCACTGCCGGTATCAGCTGTTACAGAAGAGCAAGAACTCCATTTTGTTTATGTAAAGCAGCATGAAGAGGAGTATAAAAAGCAGGAAGTAACTTTGGGCTTTAGTGATGGAGATCGTATTCAGATTATTTCAGGATTACAAGAGGGCGATGAGGTTGTTACTAAAGGAGTGTATCAAGTGCGACTTGCAGCAACAGCTTCAATTATTCCTGAGGGTCATGTTCACTAAAAATGTTAGCAGCTTATGTTTAATAATATTATAAGATTTTCTTTAAATAACAGAATTGTTGTTTTAGTTGCAGCAGTACTGTTAATATTTGGTGGTCTTTATACCACCAGTAATATGGATGTAGATGTTTTTCCTGATTTAAATGCGCCTACTGTTGTTGTAATGACTGAAGCTCAGGGAATGGCAGCAGAGGAGGTAGAGCAATTGGTTACCTTTCCGGTTGAAACCGCCTTAAATGGTGCTACCGATGTTAGGCGTGTTCGTTCTTCTTCAACAACAGGTTTCTCTGTTGTATGGGTAGAATTTGATTGGGGTACTGATATTTATATTGCCCGTCAAATAGTATCTGAGAAGCTTGCTGTTGTAAATGCAGTTTTACCTTCTTATGTGGGTACACCAATACTTGCAGCACAATCATCAATTATGGGAGAAGTAATGATGATAGGGCTTACTTCCGACAGTACTTCAATGCAGGATTTACGTACTATTGCCGATTGGACTATTCGTCCTCGTTTATTATCGACAGGTGGAGTGGCCCAGGTTACTGTTCTTGGTGGTGAAATAAAAGAGTATCAGATTTTGTTGGATCCCTTAAAAATGAAACATTATGATATTGGACTCGACGAAGTATTAAAAGTAGTAAAGGGGATGAATCAGAATGCTTCAGGTGGAGTCCTTAATCAATATGGCAATGAATATATTATACGGGGCTTACTTTCAACAACTGATATTTTAGAATTGGAGAAGTCACAGGTTAAAATGGTTGATGGTTTGCCCATTCTTCTTGGAAGTATAGCAGAGGTAATTATTGGCAATAAAGCTCCAAAAACCGGAGTTGCCTCTGTGCGAGGCCAATCGGCAGTAATAATGACAATAACAAAGCAACCATCAACTAACACTTTAGAGTTGACAAAAAATCTGGAAGAGGCGGTAGCTATGTTAGAGCCGGTTTTGCCACCTGACATTAAAATTTCTACCGATATATTCCGTCAGGCACATTTTATTGAAAACTCTATCAACAACATTCAAAAAGCCCTGTTAGAAGGGGGAATTTTTGTGGTAATTGTGCTTATTATTTTTCTTATGAATATACGCACAACAGTAATTTCGCTTGTTACCATTCCTTTATCTCTTTTTACTACCATTTTAGTGATGAAAGTTTTTGGCTTTACTCTTAACACTATGAGTTTGGGAGGTATGGCAATTGCGATTGGCTCATTGGTAGATGATGCAATTGTGGATGTTGAAAATGTTTATAAACGCTTATTCGAAAATCGCCGGAAGCCCAAAGAATTACAGTCGGGAGTATTAGAGGTTGTTTATTTGGCCTCCAGTGAAGTACGTTTGCCTATTATAAATTCTACATTAATTATTATTGCCGGTTTTGTTCCATTATTTTTTCTTTCCGGTATGGAAGGTCGCATGCTTGCACCCCTTGGCATTTCTTTTATTGTGGCTTTAATTTCATCAACTATTGTTGCTTTAACTCTTACTCCGGCACTTAGTAGTTATTTGCTTGGAAAAGAAAAGTCCCGAACTGAAGGTGTAGAACGTGAAACATTGTTTGTGCGCTTTTTAAAAAAATATTATGCCCTTGCACTTCGCTGGACCTTGCTTCATAAAAAAATGGTTTTGTCTGTTACAGGAATACTATTTCTTGCTTCGTTAATAATATTTTTCACTTTAGGGCGAAGTTTTTTACCCCCATTTAATGAAGGATCTTTTACCATTAATGTTAACACTTTACCCGGCATCTCATTAGAGGAATCTGATAAGATTGGAAAACTTGCAGAGGATGTTTTATTGTCGATACCTGAAGTTCAGACTGTAGGACGAAGAACAGGGCGTGCTGAATTGGATGAGCATGCTTTGGGTGTGAATGCTTCCGAAATTGAGGCTCCCATAGAACTCGAAAAGCGCTCTAAGGATGAAGTTCTTGAAGAAATTCGTGAAAAAATGAAAGATATACCCGGTGTCAATATTGAAATTGGCCAGCCTATTTCTCATCGTATGGATGCTATGTTATCGGGTACAAGTTCCAATATTGCTATTAAACTTTTTGGAACAGAACTTAAGCGTTTATTCTCTTTAGCAAATATGATAAAATCATCCATTAATGATATTGAAGGAGTTGTGGATTTAAATGTAGAACAGCAGATTGAACGTCCACAGTTAAAAATAATTCCTAAGAGGGAATTATTAGCGAGGTACGGAATCTCACTACCCGAATTTTATGAAATGATAAGTGTAATGTTGGCTGGAGAAGTTGTTTCTCAAGTATATGAGGGTAACAAGGTTTATGATCTTACTTTAAAAGTAAGGGATGAAAATCGTTCTTCTATGGCGAATATTAAAAATCTTCTTATTGATGCCGGCGGTGAAAAAATTCCTTTAGAAAATATTGCTGAAATCAGATCTTCAATGGGACCTAATACCATTAATCGTGAAAATGTATCGCGAAAAATTGTGATTTCAGCAAATATCACCGGTGGAGATTTGCGTGGGGTAGTGAATCAGATTCAAAAGAAAATTGCAGAAGATATCCAGTTACCTGAAGGTTATCATATAGAATATGGAGGTCAGTTTGAAAGTGAACAGCGTGCTTCTCGTACCTTATTGATAGCTTCATTTTTTTCGATATTAGTAATTTTATTATTGCTTTATCATCAATTTCGTAATATCACACAATCAGCAATAATCCTATTAAATCTGCCTTTAGCTCTAATGGGGGGTATATTCACTTTGTTTTTCACAAGTGGGAATATAAGTATTCCTGCAATTATTGGTTTTATTTCCCTTTTTGGTATTGCAACCAGAAATGGAATGTTGTTGATAGAACGTTATAATGATCTTCAAAAAGAAGGACTTTCACTTTTTGATAGTGTGATGCATGGATCCCTTGACAGAATGAATCCTATACTTATGACGGCACTTACAACAACTCTTGCCCTTATTCCACTTGCTTTGGGTGGGAAATTGCCCGGTAATGAAATACAAAGCCCAATGGCCAAAGTGATTTTAGGAGGCTTACTAACATCAACCTTACTTAATGGATTTATAATCCCTATAATTTCTTTGATTACAAAGGGAAAAGTAAAGGAAGAAGTATTGAGTAAGGTTGACTTAACAGAGGAATAAAATGAGAACAACAAAATTATTTTTAATTATAGCATTAGTTTTTTGTCAATTTCCATTGCTTTTGTCTCAAAGTAGTATTGATAATGTATTAATGGCAGTTGAAGAAAACAATTTGAAACTTAAGGCCTTGCGTGAATTTACCAATGCCCGGAAGATTGAAAATAAAACAGGAATCAGCTTATCTGATCCGGATATAGATTTTGGTTATTTATGGGGCTCTCCCGGAGAAGTTGGTCATCGTAAGGATATCAGTGCAATGCAATCCTTCGATATTGCTACAGTATTTGGTTATAAAAGCAGGCTTGCCAATGACCGGAATATTTCTCTTGAATTGCAATTTAAAGCTGAAAGGATTAAAATTTTGCTTGATGCAAAAATGCTTTGTCTTGATTTAATTTATTATAACTCAATGATACGTGAAGTTTCTTTGCGTTTATCACATATTCAAAGTATTGCTGATGTTTATGAAAGGCGCCTTGAAAGTGGCGATGTCAGTTGGCTGGAATATAATAAGGCAAAATTTAATTTAGTTAATTTTCAGGCCGAATTATTGCTTTTGGAGAATGAACGCAAGGCATTGCTCGCTGAGTTAAAGCGGTATAACGGAGGGGAGGATATAGAATTGGAGGATGATCATTTTGAGCCTGTTTCGCTTCCTACATCTTTCGATGATTGGTATATACATGCGGGACAGAAAGATCCTGTCATAGCTTATATAAAGCAGGAGGTTGAAGTAAGTAAACGACTGCTTAACTTAAACAGGATAAGCAATTTACCCGAATTCTCAGCAGGCTATTTAAGCGAAAAAGTTACAGGCGAGCATTTTCAGGGTGTTCAAGTTGGTTTAACTATTCCCTTATGGGCAAATAAAAATCGTATAAGTCAGGCAAAAGCATCCATATTAGCTGCTGAAGCAAACCAAGCTGATGGCGTGCTGCAATTTTACAATGAGCTTAACAAACAATATGAACGTGCTTCCCGACTTTGGGAAATCAATCAAAAGTATCTTGACTTATTAGATACCACTTATAGTATTGGTCTTTTGAAGAAAGCCCTTGATGAAGGTGAAATTTCACTTCTTGATTATTTAACAGAACTTCAGATGTATTATGAAGCTGTAAATATTGCTTTGAAAACAGAACGCGATTATCAAAAAGCTGTAGCAGACCTTATGTCGGTTGACTTATAAATAATATGGCCTTCTTATCTTGATATGGTGGGAATAAGTTTTTTGGCATTTTCTACATTTTTTTGTTTAGACTTGTTTTTAATCGCTTGATTAGTAGTGTGTTTGTATTGAAGAGAAGAGTTTTTAATTCTTGTTTGTTGTCTTGTTCACTAATCAATTTGCTTTAAATATAGAGCTGAGTTCAATAAAATGATTATTTTTGCCTTTTCCGGGAAACTGGTATTTAATCGTTTACCATAAACAAAACGCATAATATATGCCAAATATTTCGCAACGAGGGTTTAATATGCCTGCATCACCGATTCGTAAATTGGTGCCATTTGCTGAGGCTGCAAAGAAAAAGGGTGTTCATATTTATCATTTGAATATTGGACAGCCTGATATTAAAACTCCCCGTGAAGCTCTTGAAGCGATGCATAATTTAGATTTACGTGTTGTTGAATATAGCCATTCAGCCGGTATAGAATCGTTTCGTGAGAAGCTTGCCCAATATTATGGCAAGCTTGGAATAGATGTTGATAAGGATCAGATTCTTGTTACTACAGGGGGGTCGGAAACTATTTTGTTCACTTTTTTAAGTTGCTTGGATCCCGGAGATGAAGTAATAGTTCCCGAGCCATTTTATGCTAATTATGTAGGTTTTGCTACGGCCACTGATGTTAAGGTAGTTCCTGTGGTATCTGATATTGAGAATGATTTTGCCATGCCTCCTGTATCTGACATTGAGCAGATGATAACTCCACGTACCAAGGCTATTTTTATTTGTAATCCTAATAATCCTACCGGATATTTATATACTCGTGAAGAGATGGAGCAGTTGCGTGACGTGGTATCAAGGCATAAGTTATTTCTTTTTTCCGACGAAGTATATCGTGATTTTTGTTATAACGGATATCCACATATATCAGTAATGCATTTAGAAGGTATTGAAGATAATGCTGTAATGATTGATTCAGTATCTAAGCGATATAGCGAATGTGGTTTGCGCATAGGAATGTTGGTAACTCGTAATCGAGCTATTATTGAGACAGCTTTAAAATTTGCTCAGTCGCGTTTAAGTCCTCCCTTATTTGGTCAGCTTGCTGCTGAAGCTTCTTTGTCAACTCCTGATTCTTATTTTAAAGAGGTCTTTGAGGAATATATTCAGCGTCGCAACTTTCTTGTTGAAGGTCTCAATAGTATTCCTGGTGTTTATTCACCGCTGCCGGGAGGTGCATTTTATACTGTAGCACGTCTTCCGGTAGATGATGCCGGGCGTTTTTGTGAGTGGGTTTTGAGTGAGTTTACTTACAATGGTGCAACTGTAATGATGGCGCCTGCATCCGGATTTTATTCAACTCCCGGGAAGGGCGTGGATGAGGTAAGGCTTGCTTATGTATTGAATATCGATGACCTTAAAAATGCTGTTGAAATATTAAGAAGAGCTTTAGAGGTTTATCCCGGGCGTAAAATGTAGAGTTTGTTTTTTTGATAAGGCAAGAATCCATGCAGACTTCCAGATTATGAGCAGAGTAATTTTCCCTTTGGCACTTATTTTATTTTTCTTAATATCTTTTTTGGCGGAATCGCAAGATGCTCTTCCCAAACTGATAGTTGTTGTTGTAATTGATGAACTTGACAACGAACAAATGCTGGTATTGCAAGGAGAGTTTTCTGATAAAGGATTTAACCGTATAGCAAGTGAGGGAATGCGGTTTATGTCGGCTGTTTCATTTGACATCTCCGGTTATCCGGGAACCAGGATTGCAAGTTTATTTAGCGGAACGCCGCCTTCCGATCATGGCATTATTGGTGAAACATGGGTCAACAGGAAGTTTGGTAATTTTATTGAACCGGCATGTTATGATTCGGCCGGACTTGAAACCATAATTAATTATAATCAAAGTAAATCATTAGCAGATTATTTAAAGTCGGTTTATGGCTCCAAGGCAAAGAGTGCCACTATTGGTATTAATTCTCCTTGGATGGTACATTCTCTTGGCTATAAACCTGATTATATTTTTGCTTTCGATAAGGTTTGTGGGAGCTTTTACAATGCATTAATTCCTGAATCCTACAATGAGGATTGGTTAAACAATTTCAATAAAAATGTAAAAAGTGCTTCATTGTTGAATCGTCAATGGGGTCCTATAAAAGATGTTACCGGCTATGTTGAATATCGTAATTTGCCGGAAGAAATAAGGAAAGATTTTAGAAGCTTTTTTTATAGTATGAAAACCTTCTCTGATATTCCTTATTCTTATGTTGCATCTTCTCCCTTTGCCAATACCTTGCTACGTGATTTTGCGGTTTCGTTTTTATCAAATTCCGATTTCGGAAAAACAGGAGCTCCTTGTTTGCTTACTCTTGGTTTTACAAGTCGTCCTTTTGTTTCGAACAGTGAAGGTCTGTTATCCGTTGAAAAGGAGGATATGTTATTAAGGCTTGACGATGACATAGCTTCTTTAGTTGAGTTTTTGGATTTTGAATATGGTTGTAACAACTATTTGCTGATACTAAGCTCAGGAGCTTCTTCTGCTCCTGATAATACTGTCGTCGGTATGCCGGGTATTACCTCCGGAACAGTAGAATTCAGAAAAATATCTGCCTTGCTCAATCTTTACCTTATGGCATTGCATGGCAGGGAACAATGGGTGTTGGGCATTAGTGATAATTTTGTTTATTTAAATCAAAAATTAATAGAAGAGAAAGAGCTTGATCTTAAAGAAATACAAAGACAATGTGCTGAGTTTATTATGGAATTCAGTGGTATCAAGTTTGCTATGCCAACTCATGATATGCTCTTTGATTGTGAATTGGCAAAAAAATATGCAGACAATTTGTTTCCTCAGCGCATGCCTGATATTATTTTAAGTTTATTGCCCGGCTGGAAAACTAATGTTACTGAACTTGGTTCACGTCAAACGGGATTGAGTGGTCATAATTATGTTCCTATGTATTTAAGAGGTTGGAGAGTGAAGCATGGTGCTTGGTTTACACCTTTTGAAGTCTATGACTTAACTCCATTGATATTACAACAATTGGGAATTAATCATCCTAATGAGGTAAAAGTTCGATGGGAGGAGTTGTTTAAAAAATGAAGCTGTCTAATAAAGGCAGCCTTATAGCTCTGTTTCTTTAATAAAATCAAGTATCAATTGTGGATCTTTTTCCACACTGTTACCAACCACAACAATATCGGCTCCTGCATCATAAGCATCCCTGAGTAATTCGGGACTGCTAATGCCACCTCCCACCATCAGTGGTATTTGCAATTGTTTTTTCACTTCACGAATCATAAGAGGGCTTATTGGTTGTTTTGCCCCACTTCCGGCATCCATATATATCATTTTCATGCCTATCATTTCTCCGGCCATAGCTGTTGCAATAGCAATATCGGTTTTGTCGGCAGGAATAGGTTTTGTTTGACTGATATATTCAACCGATGTATAATTACCGCCATCTATTAAAATATAACCTGTTGAAATTACTTCCAATTGATTCCTGTGTATATAGGGTGCGGCAATTACATGATTTCCTATAAGTAGCTCGGGATTTCGACCTGATATCATTGATAAAAAAAGAATGGCATCTACGTTGTTGCATAGGTGAGTAGGGCTCCCGGGATATAAAATAACAGGAGTATCTAATTCATATTTTAGATTTTCAATTAATGGCTTTATTGGAGAAGAAATTAGACTGCCGCCCACTAAGATGAAATGTGGAGGATTTTGTTTTAAAGTATTAACTAAGTTTTCAAGATTCTGTCCTTGGCATTTATCAGGGTCAATTAATAATGCCAATAATTTTTCTTTACTGTTAATTTTATCTGTGATCAAATTATAAATCATAGTATCTATGCTACTTTTTATCACAAACAAAAGTAAGTGAATTACCAATGCCAAACAAGATAATAATTGTTTGTTATCACATAATAAAGCAGATTGGTGCCCTTAAGGCCTTCCATACTAGTTTTGGCTTTAAGTATTCCCTCCTTTGCTAATTTAAAAGGAGAAACTTCAAGATGCTTTTTGAAATTTAGCCCCGGTGTATCATGTGTTTTAAAGAGTGTTTCTTTGGCACACCATAACAACAAATTATATTTGTCTGCTTCGCCAACGGGTATATAAGCGGCTTCGCTTTCAGAAATAAACTTCTCTGCTATTTTACTTACTCTTGGCGATGGATATTCAATATCGATACCACATTTTTTTTGTGAAGAAACTATAACAGCTGCATAGCCTTTGGTGTGGGAAATGCTCAAATGAACCTCTGAGGAATTAAGCTCGGGAGAGCCATTTTCCTGATATTGTACGCAGGGGCTGTTTCCCGATAATTTTTGAATTAGTATCCGGGAAGCCAGCCATTCAAGGCGTTTCTCTTCATGGTTTATCCGGTTTAGGGCGGTGGTCATATTTTTGGTAAACCTGAGCATGCTAAGCAGTTCTTCTTCTGTTTCTTCAATTTTCCATACTGCAAGTTCTGCTGAGCTTGTATTTTCGAGATTAAAAATAAGTGACATTTTAATTTAAATTTGATAAATTGTCCGAATCAATCTTTCCAATGTAAAGATGTCATCAGATGAATTATATCTTCTGTTATGAAAGAGATCACCGGATTTAGTGAATCTCTGTTGGGACGGGTATTGAAATAAAGTGAGCCGCGTACAAAATGTTTTACACTATCAGTAATTAGGAATTGTACCGGGGAAGCTGCATCCCCTTTTATTTCAAACAAAATACCATAAGCATTGTCATTTTCATTTAAAAATAGTGTTTCTTCTATAGCATCGGCTTTAACTACATGATTATATGCTAAACGAATATTATCTTCCAAAAGTTCATAGAGATTGTTTTCAACTTTTTTATAACTAAGATGTACACGTGCATCAAAGGGAATAAAATAAAGATTGATCCAATCCGGTTCTGCAATCGGCGAGATATCAGTTTCTATTGTGCTATATATAGGGAGTTCGAATCCGTAGGGCTTTAGGCTGTCGAAGAAGTGATACTCTTTTTCGGGCATATCTATCCTGAAATAAGCAAGGGGCTTGGGACTTCCTTGGTATTTGCAGGAGAAAAGACTTATTATAATTATTAAAGTCAACAATATTTTGACTATTCTCTTAATCATTTTTCTAAGCTTAGAATTGTGATATTTTTATTTTTTTGATATGCCTGCGGTCAACCGATAAAACTGTAAATTTATAATTTGCAAATTCTATTATTTCATGTTTTTCCGGTATGTCTCCTTTTATTTCAAGCAATAATCCGGCTACTGTATCCACTTCAGCTGATATTTCCTCAAAAGGCTCTTCAGGGATTCCTGTTATTTTATAAAAATCTCTCAGCAGCGTTTTACCGTCGAAAATATAACTTCCATCGTTTAAAGTTGTATAATTAATGTCTTCTTCATCCATCTCATCAATTATGTCACCAACTATTTCTTCTAATATATCTTCAAGAGTTACGATGCCCGAAGTTCCTCCATATTCATCAACAACAACTGCCATATGGATTTTGTGTGCTTTAAATTCTTGAAGCAAGTCATTGATACGCTTAGTGTCGGGTACATAATATGCTTCACGAATAAGGTCCTGCCACTTAAAGCTGTCTCCTTTTTCAAGATGAGGCAAAAGATCTTTGACGTACAATATCCCTTTAACCTCATCAGGACTTTTATCATAAACAGGTATCCTTGAATATCCCGATTCAATAATAACATCAATTACTCGAGAAAATTTATTCTCAATATCAAGATCCACAACATCAACCCGTGAAGTCATAATTTCATCGACATTTAAAGTGCCAAAAGAGGCAATTCCCCTAAGTATTTCTTTTCCTTCTGTTATTTCGTCATCACTTAATTCGAGTGCCTGAGAAATATCATTCATAGAGAAGCCTTTTTCTTTTTTTGTCAGTTGTTTATTAATCGCATTTGATGAATAAATAATTAATCTGCTTAAAGGTTTTGTGAGTATCAACAAAATATTAAGTGGTCCTGCCATTAATAAAGCAACTTTTTGTGCATAAAGCCTGGCATATATTTTAGGTAGAATTTCGGAAAAAAGAAGGATTACAGCAATTATAACTGCAATTTTCAAAACAAATTCGACAATATAATGAGACGGAAAAACCCTTATTTGTTCTGTAAGAAAATAAAATAAGGTGATAGCGGCAATTTTTATAAAAATGTTGCTTATCAGTATTGTTGCCATCAATGACTCTTTATCTTCAAGATGTTTTGATACCAAGTGACCTGCTTTCTTTTTGTTTTCGTGGAGTGATAATATGTCAGATGGCTTTAAGGAAAGATATGCCGCTTCTGCTCCGGCAATTAAGCCTGAACAAAATAACAACAACATAGCTATTATCAATATAATTACACTTTCAGATAATATAGTCTGAAAATGCAAGAAATACAGGAAAGAGTGAATATTAATGATTAATTCAGTTTCCAACTATTATTTTTATTTATTAATCCCGCATAAATTAAAATGGCAGGTCGTCTTCAACGCCCGGCTCCCCATCAACAAACGGATCATCTTTTACCTGTTGATCATTTCCGGTGCTTTGCCGGTTTGATTGGCTGCTTGTTGTTTGATTTGTATAGGAAGCCTGACTAGGGCTTGATTGTTGACTCTGCTCTCTATCACTTCTTTTGCCAAGTAAATTTATAGTATCAGCAAAAATTTCAGTGATATATTTTTTTACACCATTGGCATCATCATACGATCGGGTGCGTATTCTTCCTTCCACGTATAGCTGTGTGCCTTTTTTAATATAGTTTTCAGCTAATTTGGCGAGTCCACGCCATGCTACAATATTATGCCATTCAGTACGGTCGGGAATTTCTTGTCCGTCTCTGGTTTTAAAACCACGTTCAGTAGTTGCCAAAGGGAAATTAGCAACAGCTTGATCATTGTCAAAATAACGAACATCAGGGTCTTTACCTACATTACCAATTAATATTGCCTTGTTTACCATGTTATTATATTATTAAAGTTAGGATAATAGTTAACAGTGCTAAATTACGAAACTATCATAATCAAATCAAATTATAAGCCCTGGATTTTGGAAAAGCATATTTAAAAACATCTGTATTTTACAATTTAATTGATGCTAGATTACCATGTTTAAACTGGTCATTTTTAAAAAATTATCCAAAAAACCGGTATTTAGTTTTTTTTTTAGCTAAAAGGATTTATATTTGCAATCTAAAAATCAAAGAAATAATCTCTAATTAACTGATAATTAAATAATTTTAAAACAATGACAAAGGCTGACATCGTAAACGAAATTTCAAAAAACACTGGAATTGAGAAGGTTGCCGTTCAGAAGACTATTGAAGCCTTCATGGAAACCGTTAAAGGTAGCTTGGTAAAAGGTGAAAATGTTTATCTTAGAGGATTTGGAAGTTTTATCATTAAGAAGCGTGCTCAAAAAACGGCTCGAAATATTTCCAAAAACACGACAATTATTATTCCGGAGCACTATATTCCTTTCTTTAAACCTTCAAAGAGTTTTGTAACCGACGTGAAAAATAATGTTAAGTAGTATTCAATACTTAAATAATAAAATATAGCATTATGCCGAGTGGTAAAAAAAGGAAAAGACATAAAATGTCCACGCATAAGAGGAAAAAAAGGCTAAGGAAAAACAGACATAAAAAGAGGAAATAGTCTTTTTTAAATAATATAAAGAACAAACAGGAAGATGTCTGTTTGTTCTTTTATTTTATATATATCACGATCTTTGAAATTTTATTTAATTAATTTAATTGTATAGTGAGTGCAGAACTATTTGTTGATGTAACTCCAAATGAACTTACTATTGCTTTACTTGAAAATCGTAAACTTGCAGAGTTACGAAAAGAGCAGAGTAATATTAAGTTTGCCGTTGGCGACATTTTCTTGGGCAGAGTAAAAAAAATCATGCCCGGATTAAATGCAGCATTTGTTGAAGTAGGTTATGAAAAGGATGCTTTTCTTCATTATCTGGATCTTGGGCCTCAGTTTCGTACCCTTCAAAAATATGTCAATCAGGCAAAAAACAAAAAAGGAGTTGTTGCTTTGCACAAACTTAAGCCGGAAGTAGATATTAATAAACACGGTACTATTTCTGAAGTGTTAAAATCAGGCCAGGAGGTATTGGTTCAGATAGCTAAAGAGCCTATATCAACGAAAGGACCTAGGTTAACTTCCGAAATTTCAATTGCCGGCCGAAATCTTATTTTAATCCCTTTCTCTGACAGGGTTTCGGTTAGCCAGAAAATACAAGGTCTCGAGGAGCGAAATCGTTTAAAGCGTTTACTCCAAAGTATTAAGCCAAAGAATTATGGTATTATAATACGGACTGTTGCTGAAAATAAAAGAGTTGCAGAGCTTGATAAAGAATTGCGTACTCTTGTAAAACGATGGGAGGAATCCATATTAAAGCTTCGTGAGAAGAAATCTCCTGCATTAATAATAGGTGAAATAGAAAGAACTACAGCATTTCTTAGGGATTTATTTAATCCTTCTTTCCATTCAATATATGTTAACAATCAGGATGTTTACCGTGAAATGCGTGATTATGTGGGCTTGATAGCTCCGGGGCGCGAAAAAATTGTTAAACTGCATAATGGCAATGTTTCATTATTTGATCAGTTTGGAATTGAAAAACAGATCAAAGCATCTTTTGGGAAAACTGTTTCTTTTAAAAGGGGAGCTTATTTAATAATTGAACATACTGAAGCTTTACATGCCATTGATGTAAATAGTGGTAACAGGTCTAAAGCTGCCGATAATCAGGAAAGTAATGCCCTTGATGTAAATCTTGCTGCTGCTGATGAAATTGCTCGTCAGCTTCGTTTAAGAGACATGGGTGGTATTATTGTAGTTGACTTTATAGATATGCAGGAAAATGAAAACCGGCAAAAAGTGTTTGAAAGGATGAAAGAAGCTATGGCTTCTGATCGCACTAAGCATAATATTTTGCCCTTGAGCAAATTTGGTTTAATGCAAATTACTCGTCAACGTGTAAGACCTGAAATGCATATTGACACCACAGAGAAATGTCCTTCTTGCCTTGGAAGTGGTACTATTTGCCCTTCAATAATCTTTGATAAAAAAATTGAAAACAGTATCCGGCTGGCTGTGCAACAACATAAATTAAAGAAATTGACCTTGTGGGTACATCCCTATCTGTATGCATACCTGAGTAAAGGTTTATTCTCTTTCCGATTAAAATGGAAAATGAAATATGGATTGGGTTTAAAAGTGTTACCCTCCGATTCTCTTGCTTTTTTAGAATATAAGATAACAGATAAACATAATAAAAAAGTCGGTCTTAGCTAAGACCGACTTTTTTATTTATAAGAAATCTTACATAGGATACCACTTATTTTATTTTTGTGTGCTATTTTAATATATAAATTATTTTTTTCTTCTTCGTTCATATATAATAGTGCCTTGTCGTTTTTTCTAAATTCTCCTGCATACTTTAAGGACAGGGAAGTAATTTTAATATTGCCGTAGCCCTTGTCATGTATCATATCTAATATCCATTCAAGGTATTTTACATTATTCACATGATTGTTTATATCCAGATCACTGTATCTGACTTTTCTTTCTTCTATTAACAGCATATCTTTCGGCATTTTAATTTTTTCAGTAGAAAAATTTAAATTAAAGCCACTTGGTGTAAAAGGGAGGTTTTCCACTCGCTTGTCGGGTCTTACCGGTCTCTTTGTTAATGTGTTAACCATTAGCCATTGTGAGCTTGCCTTTGCTATTATTTTGTCCTTTGTTTGCGCCAGGAATTCTCTTGAGGTAAAAAATCCGTTAAAATCTACGGGCATTGTTTCTATGCTAAATGCCTCATCGAATTCAGGTAAATCGTTTAGTTTTATTGTTATGGCAGAAAGTACCCAAAAGACATTTTCTTTTTTCAGTTGGTGATAACCCACTTTTAAATTTGTTGCATGCTCATGTGCTGCTTGTTGAAAATTTCTAATTAATGCCGGAATACTTAATAAGCCTTCCCATGATAGATCAAATGAACTTGTTTTAGTTTGTAGTTTTTGTATGTGTTTCATTATAGGAGGTTTTCAGACAATTTATTTTGCTGTCTTTTTTTATTTACGGCTTTTTTTTAAAACAGTTTAAAGAAATAATTCGCATAAGATGTTGAATCTTTCGAGTTGTGCTTGCCCATATTTTGCCATATCTTTTCTTATCTTTTTTAATGATTTTTCTTTTGTTGGTTCTCCACTTTTTGAATAAAATTTATCGGCAAAACAAATTATTTTTTCTTCAATTGATTTAGGCAGCATATCGCGGTGGGGCAGAGGGAGATTTTGTTGAATAATTTCTTCTTTCGAGAGTCCTGCTCCTGTATGCCGTTCCGATATCAGCGCTAATTCATGGAGTCCTTCCGATTCAAGTATTTCTCTTCCCAGAACTCCGTGGCAAATATAAGGATGCAAGCCATAGCAGAATATCTTTGGAGCATTGGTTTTTATTATACCAATATCATGAAGCATAGATCCCAATTTTATTGTTTCAACATCAGCATTAAGTTCAGGATGTGCCTGTACTATTGAAAGTGCTTTGTCACATACCATCCTGCTATGGGTTAACAGAATATTGCGTGCTTTTTCATTTTCATTATAATATTTGTCGAAAATTAATGAGATCATAAAAACAAAAATAATCAATATTGCATTAATTGTACCTTGTTTTGAAGTATTCATAAAATGATTTTTGTATTTTCACATTTTTAAAAAATTAAATTAATCCTATAATTAAATATGCCATTTTTAGAAGCCCGGAATATTGTTAAGCAATTTGCAGGTCACCTTGCCTTGGATAATGCAAGTATTGAAGTTCCTTCCCAAACTATTTTTGGCCTTTTAGGTCCTAACGGTGCGGGTAAAACAACCTTAATCCGGATCATTAATCAAATTACCGGTCCAGATAGTGGTGAGATCTATTTTAAAGGTAAAAAGCTGAAAAGTGAAGATGTTTCACGTATTGGTTATATGCCTGAAGAGCGTGGTTTATATAAGAAGATGAAAGTTGGAGAGCAAGCACTGTATCTAGCTCAGCTTAAAGGTCTAAGTCGTAATGATGCTTTAAAGAAACTTAAAATCTGGTTTGAGAAATTTGAAATTCAGGATTGGTGGGACAAAAAGATTGAAGAGTTATCGAAGGGTATGCAGCAAAAAGTACAGTTTATTGTCACTGTACTGCATAAACCCGAACTACTTATTTTTGATGAGCCATTCAGTGGTTTTGACCCTATCAATACCAATCTTTTGAAAGAAGAGATCCTTAATTTAAAAAGGGAAGGCGCTACCATAATTTTTTCCACCCATAATATGGCATCAGTTGAAGAGCTTTGTGATAATATCACTTTAATAAATGATGGTAAATCCATATTGTCCGGTGAGGTTCATGATATACGTTATCGTTATCGTGAAAATTTAGTGTATCTCGAATTTTCCGGTGATCGCGGGATAATTAAAGCATTTATCAATCAAAGCTATGAAGCTTTTGACACAAAATCTTTAAATGGCTTCGACGCTCTTATGGTAAAATTACCTGAAGGCGACAATTTGAATGACTTATTAAAGCTTGTGATGGGTAAATGTGTAATTCATTCATGTCATGAGGTTTTACCGGGAATGAACGAAGTTTTTATCAAAGTAGTAAATCAAACAAAAAATAATCCTTCCTAAGATGAATAAAACATTATTGATTCTCAAGAGAGAATACCTGACAAGAATCAGAAAGAAGAGCTTTATTATAATGACACTTTTAGGGCCTCTGATTTTTGCTGCTATGTTTGTTATACCCGTACTCTTAACTTCAATTGAAGATAAGGATGAGCGTCAAATTGCCATTATTGATCATACGGGCTTATATTATGAAAAAATTAATGACACCGACCTTTTAAAGTTTCATTATCTTGCTGAAGAAGAGGAGTTTGAGTTAAAACGTGATTTTAAGTCCAAGGGTTATTATGCTTTTCTTCTTATTGAAGATAATCTATTGATAAGGCCGGAAGCAATAAGCTTATATTCAGATAAGCAAATTACTATAGAAATAAAGGAGCATATTTCACGCTCTCTGAGAGATTTTTTGCGTAGCGAAAAATTACTTTCCTATGAAATGGAAGGTCTTAGTACCATCATTTCAGAAATTGAAGCGCTAAGGGTTTCAATTCCAACAATAAGATTGGGCGATGATGGGAAAGAAAAGCATACCTCAACCGAATTTGCAATGGTCATAAGCATGATATTTGCTTTTATGACTTATATGTTTGTGTTTATTTATGGTAGTCAGGTGCTTCGCGGTGTTATGGAGGAAAAAACCAACCGTATTGTTGAGGTTATAATTTCATCTGTTAAGCCTTTTCAATTAATGTTGGGTAAAATTGGTGGCATTGCTCTGGTTGCACTTACTCAATTTTTTCTTTGGGTGGTTTTAACTTTAATAATTATTACTGCCCTTCAGTCCTTTGTTTTTTCAGATCCTGCAGTATCTACCGGCATTGAAAATGTAGCTGCTATAAATGGGCAGGTAGATATGGAAATGTTGGGCGGTTCAGATCTGAATATTATTAAGATTAAGGAGATTGTAAGCTCCATGAACCCCTTAAAGACCCTTTCACTTTTCTTGTTTTATTTTATCGGTGGTTATTTGTTGTATGCGGCTCTTTTTGCGGCCATAGGCTCAGCTATTGATAATGAAACCGATTCTCAGCAGTTTATGCTGCCTGTTACAATTCCAATAATTTTAGCACTATGGGTGGCCATGGTTGCATTTAGGAATCCGCATAGTAGTTTGGTGTTTTGGTTTTCTATGATACCATTAACTTCTCCGGTTGTTATGATGGCAAGAATGCCTTTTGATGTACCGGGATGGGAAATTATTTTATCCATGGTTTTGCTGATTTTGGGTTTTCTTTTTACTACCTGGTTTTCGGCAAGAATTTACAGAACAGGTATATTAATTTATGGAAAAAAGATTAGTTATAAAGAGCTTTGGAAATGGTTTCGTTATGCTGGCAGATAAACTATATGCCTGTTTTTGAGTTAAACTCATTCTATTTTTTATAACTTTGAGATATAATCCGGATTTATCCGCATAGTTTATGGATATTGATAAATGTTTAACTGTCCGGAAGAGTTATTTTATTATATCTTAAAATAATTGGTTGAGAAGCATAAGTTAGTCAAAGATGGAAAAAACTAGAGTTGCTATTATTGATTTGGGAACCAACACTTTTAACCTGCTTATTACCGAGGTTGTTGATAAAACTTATAATATTCTTACCGAATCCAAATATCCTGTAAAACTTGGTGAAGGGGGAATTCATAAATCAACAATTACACCTTTGGCTATGAAGCGTGGTGTGGAAGCTTTAACAGCTCATTTGATTTCCATTTCTGAATATCAGGTTGAAAGCATATTTTGTTTTGCTACATCTGCTATTCGTTCAGCAACAAATGGAGCTGAGTTTGTTAGGCGTGTACGACAGGAATTGGGATTGACAATACGTGTGATTCCTGGTGATGAGGAGGCGCAAACAATCTTTGATGGAGTAAAGCAGGTCATTCCCTTATCTGACGGTTATGCACTGATTATTGATATTGGTGGTGGTAGCGTTGAATTTATAATTGCCAATAAAAATGGTATTATCTGGAAGGAAAGTTTTAATATTGGTATTGCCAGATTATTGGAAAAATTTAATCCTTCTGATCCTATTAGTCCATCCGAAATAAAAGCTATTGAAAATCATCTTCAGAAAAAATTAGAACCCTTGCTTGCAATACGCAGGAAATATCCTATCTATAAGTTAGTTGGTTCATCAGGTTCGTTTGACACCTTGGCTTCTATGATAATTAAAAAAGAATATCCTTTATTGGATATGAACAAGATAACCACATTTAAAATGCACATTCCTTATTTGAAAAATGTGCATCAACAGCTTATTACTTTAAAGGCCGATGAACGCAGATTAATACCCGGAATGGATCGTGACAGAATTGACAATATTGTTCCTGCAAGTATTATTGTTCAATGGGTTTTGAATAAGATAAAGCCATCAGAGGTTTGGCAGTGTTTCTTTTCTTTAAAGGAAGGAGCTATATTGCAAATTATAAATAGTGAATTTTAGTTTTTTCTTTCTTATTGGGCAGTTAAGCTGTTGATTAAACAATATTGTTGCTTGCAGCTCAATTAATTATATCTATGTCGGAGTATCTGACACAAAGAAGAGTTATGTCAAAAATATTAGTAATAGACGATCAAAAAAGTATTAGAAATACTCTGAAAGAAATTTTGGAGTATGAAAAAAATGAAGTTGACCTTGCAGAAAATGGTCCTGAAGGTTTAAAGCTGTTTGAAAAGAATAAATATGATATTGTTCTTTGCGATATAAAAATGCCCGATATGGATGGCATTGAAGTATTGCAAAAGATTATGGAGAAAAATCAAGAAATTCCTGTTATAATGATTTCAGGACATGCTAATATTGATACAGCAGTTGATGCCATAAAAAAGGGGGCTTATGATTTTATTGAAAAACCATTAGATTTGAATCGTTTATTGGTTACTATCCGTAACGCTGTTGAACGTAAGGATTTAGTAACCGAAACCAGAGTTTTGCGACGCCAGGTTAGTAAAACTTATGAAATGGTAGGTGAGTCGGCAGCTATTCGTCAGGTTAAGGATATGATTGATAAAGTTGCTTCAACCGATGCACGTGTGTTGATAACCGGTAGTAATGGTACAGGAAAGGAACTTGTTGCCAGATGGCTTCACGAAAAAAGCAATCGTGGTGGTCAGCCTTTTGTTGAGGTTAATTGTGCTGCCATACCTTCTGAGTTGATTGAGAGTGAGCTTTTTGGTCATGAAAAAGGAGCTTTTACCTCGGCAGTTCGGCAGAGAAAGGGTAAATTTGAGCAGGCACATACAGGCACCATTTTTTTGGATGAAATAGGGGATATGAGTTTAGCTGCTCAAGCAAAGGTTTTGCGCGCTCTTCAGGAAAATGTAATTTCGCGCGTTGGTAGTGATGCCGACATTAAAGTTGATGTCAGAGTTTTGGCAGCTACCAATAAAAATCTTCAGGAGGAGATTAAAAATGGGACTTTTAGGGAAGATTTGTATCATCGCTTAAGTGTTATAATCATTCATGTGCCATCTTTAAAAGAAAGGAAAGATGATATTCCTTTACTTACTGAGCATTTTAAAAATTTACTTCAGGAAGAATTGGGTCTGTTAAATCGTGATTTTGATGACTCTGCCATTAAGGCTTTACAGGAAATGTCGTGGACGGGTAATATTCGGGAATTCAGAAATGTGATAGAGCGTTTAATGATCCTATGTAATGGCACTATTACTGCCAAGGAAGTTAAGGCGTATGCTACGCCACTTTGGTAATAATATTTATTGTTTCTGCTTTTTTTCATCCAAAATATAGTGCAATGAAACAAGCTTTTTTATTTAATTTCGATTTGTCCGGGAGTGGAGAGGCTACTTTTTTCATCGAATTTGGAGGGAAAAGCTTAGCTTTTAATGCCAGTAATGTTTGTAACCCGGTTGCTGATCTTTTAAAATCAATGCTTAGCATCATTCAGGAGCCATCCCATTTGTGGGGCGAGGAGAATAGTGCTGTTATAGAGTGGTATTATGGAGACTATGCATTCACCTTTGAATTATCGTCTCCCGATGGTAAAAAGATTAAATTCAGATTAAGTAAAAAAGCTTCAATATTTGAAAATAGTGAAGTATCTGAAGATTCGTTGGAGGGCAGCATGGATTTACAAGAGTTTATTTATGTAATAATTTTTGAGTTTGATTCTTTTATTAAGCGAACGGGCTTACTTAATTATATGCAATTATGGCAGAAAGACGAATTCCCTTTAACTTATTTTCTTAGTTTGAAAAAGTACTTAATTCAATGGAAAAAATGGTCAATCTCTCAAGAAGAGGCTGATATTCTTGAAAGTGAATTTATGATGGTTCTTAGTTAAATAATTGAAGGATGGAGCGCGGACGAAAACCTCATATTGCTTTTTTTGGCAGACGTAACAATGGGAAAAGCACTATAATTAATTCTATAACCCATCAGGATATTGCTATTGTTTCTTCTATACCCGGAACTACTACCGATCCGGTTAAAAAATCCATGGAAATTCCCGGATTAGGTGCTGCCGTTTTAATTGATACTGCCGGTATCGATGACCATGGTGCTTTGGGTAAAAAGCGGATAGATAAGAGTATCAAGTTGTTAGATCAGATTGATCTCGCTGTTCTGATTGTTGTAAATAATGAATTTGGTGAATCTGAATTGCAGCTTATAAATAAATTTAAGTTGAAAGCCCTTCCTTTTATAGTCATTCATAACAAAAGAGACCTCAAGCCCGCTAAAACTTCCACTAAGGAAGAGTATTTAAAATCAGGAGCTTTATTCTTTATTGAATATGCTATTGGTGAGGATACAAATAATCTTAACCTTGCCATAAGGGATTCAATACCTGCACGGATCTCTGATCATCCGGGTTTATTGGGTGGTTTGATACAAGCTAATGATGTGGTTATGCTGATAATCCCAATAGATGAGGGGGCCCCGCAGGGTAGATTAATACTCCCGCAGGTTCAGACTATAAGAGACATACTTGATAATAATGCTGTTAGTATTATGATGAAAGACAGTGAAGTTGAAAATTTCCTCAATAGTACCGCTGTCAGGCCAAAACTTGCAATCACGGACAGTCAGTTATTTGATAAAATTGGCAAGCTTATACCTGAAGACATAATGCTTACAAGTTTTAGTATTTTATTGGCTCGTTTCAGGGGCAATTTTGACTTATATAAAAAGGGCACTCCTGTAATAGATAAATTAAAGGATGGAGATAATATTTTAATTTTGGAATCATGTACTCACCATGCTGCTTGTGATGATATTGGTCGCGTTAAAATCCCTTCTCTTCTTAAAAAACACTCAGGCAGTTCTCTTCATTTTGATGTTGTTGCAGGCTTTGACAATATCCCGCGTCCATTACATAATTATGCACTTGTTATTCAGTGTGGTGGCTGCATGATAACTCGACAACAATTGCATAAGCGATTGCAAGCTGCTGTTGACGCAAACATACCTGTTACCAATTATGGAATGGCAATAGCATGGGTGAATGGCATTTATAATAGGGCAATGGAACCTTTTTCAGTTTTTGCCTAAAGGTTTTTAATTAGTTCCTCTTATTAAATGAAGCGGCCCCGATAATTTATGTTTTTCCTCAGGGAGATAACCGCGGGCTTCAATAAAATAGAAATAAACTCCGGGAGCTCCTATACTTCCTTCCACCTTTCCATCCCAACCTTTTGCCGGATCAGAGCTTTGAAATACTTTTTTGCCCCATCTGTTATAAATAACCATACTGAATTGTTGTAATGAGCGGAATACTACTTTAAACTCATCATTAATTCCATCTCCATTAGGAGTAAAAGTGTTAGGGGCTTCAACCATTGATTCCATTATTGTTACAAGCATAGGATTTTCCATCTGGTGATAGCAACCTGAGTCCCTATTATAAACTTTGAGGTTAACTGTGTCTGTACCAAGAGAAGTGAATACATGAAAGGGATTTTGATCAGAAGATAAGTTGCCTCTTCCAAATCTCCATTCCCATGAAGTGACATTTCCCTTGCTTTCATCATTAAATCTTATTTCAATAGGAGCTGAACCGGCAGAGACAACAGTTTCGCCGGCACTATGCTCTTCATTGTCAACTTCATCTTTAATTATTTCTGCTTTATAGCCGGCTTTAACAGCCATAGCAGTGTAATTTAACTCTGCAAAATAGTTGTGTTTTAAAATTTCAGATAAAACATCAACTTTAAAAATGGTGTTTTCAATGGGAGCCTCCATTTTGGATAACTGACCCTGAGCAAGCTCAATTTCAGTATCCGCGGTCCAGTTAAATGAGATTTTATAATCCACATAATCAGGGCTTCCGGTTTCAGGGTGATAATAAATTAGTGGTACAGTATCAATTTCAGCCAATAAATGAAGTGAAAAACAATCCTGAAATTCTATATCTATTGATGTATTTGTAATTTTTGGTTCAAAAACCCAACAATGAAGAAGCTCATCATCTTGGTCGCTGTCTTTTATGATTTTAAGCCTGTAACCGCCCTGTTCATTTACTATTAGTGTTGCAGAATTTCCGTTTTGTATCAGAAAGGGATAGTCCCATTGCTTGGTATCAACATTATATGACGACCATTCAAAAGTATAATTGCTTTCTGCAGATTCACTTTCATAACGTAAAGCTACATTTTGTAAATTATCGAACAAAAAAATTGGATCTGATGGAAGATATGATGTTGGAATGGTTAAAGTACCTGCAGGAGCTAATATTTGTGCCTGAGAATCAAGCACTGAAACAAAAAAAATAAATATGATGAATAATATCGTTCGTCTTATTACTTGTAACATAGAAAATTCTATAAATTTTAGTTTTGCAAAAATACAACTTTTGGTTTTGATTATTAATTGATTCAGCAATTATTACTGTTTTTATAAAAGCTATATTTAAATTTCCTTTTATTGTTATAATTATTTAAACGAATTAAAAACAAAATAATTGTTTTTAGTTTTTTGCGATATGATTTCTTAATTTTCTATTTTTGTTTAAATTAATCACATTTCATTGATTTAATTTTTAACCTTTGCTAAGAGGCAAGTTCTATTACTTTCTTTCATTTTTAAACGTTTTATAGTATTGTGCAAGATTATTTGAAGCAACTAAATCCTGTTCAAAAAGAAGCTGTTATATCAACAGAGGGGCCTTCATTAGTTATAGCCGGTGCCGGTTCCGGAAAAACACGTGTATTAACTTATCGGATAGCTCATTTGTTGGCAACAGGAGCTCCCCCTTCAAAAATATTGGCACTGACTTTTACTAATAAAGCAGCCAGAGAAATGAAACAGCGTATTGGCTT
The DNA here is from genome assembly GCA_964578485.1 of uncultured Alkalitalea sp. Classification (GTDB taxonomy): domain Bacteria; phylum Bacteroidota; class Bacteroidia; order Bacteroidales; family Marinilabiliaceae; genus CAZODA01. The sequence continues at coordinate 32,278 of CAZODA010000021.1, forward strand.
GATTGTTGGTAACGATGTAAGTCAAAGGCTTTGGATGGGAACCTTCCATTCAATATTTGCCAGGATTTTACGTATTGAATCAAAATATCTTAACTATAGCTCAAATTTCTCTATTTATGATACTGCCGATTCTAAAAGTCTGATAAAATCAATCCTTAATGAGATGAAGATCAATTCTAAGGATTATAGACTTAACTTAGTTTTGTCACGTATATCATCAGCTAAGAACGATCTTGTATTGCCCGGAGCTTATTCTGTTGATCATAGGCGGTTGACAAACGATAAATATTTAAAAGTTCCATTGATTTATGAGATTTATCAAAGATATATTAAGGCTTGCAGGCAGGCTGATGCTATGGACTTTGATGACCTTCTGTTAAATACCAACTTGTTGTTCCGAGATTTCCCCGAAGTGCTCGCAAAATATCAGTCCGCTTTTAATTATATTCTTGTTGATGAATATCAGGATACAAATTTCGCACAATATTTAATTATTAACAATTTGGCAAGTAAGCATCAAAATATTTGTGTTGTTGGTGATGATGCTCAAAGCATTTATAGCTTCAGAGGGGCCAAAATTGAGAATATCCTTAACTTCCGTAATGCTTATCCCGGCTATAAACTATTTAAGCTTGAAGAGAATTATCGTTCTACTCAAACTATTGTAAATGCAGCTAATAGTGTTATATCCAATAATAAAAAGCAGATTAGTAAAAGGATTTATTCACGAAAAGATGAAGGAGAAAAAATCAGAATTTTTTCTGCTATCTCTGATATGGAGGAAGGCTTAATTGTTGTAAATGATCTTGTTGCTAAGCAATTAGCAAGTCGTTCTTCATATGATGAATTTGCTGTTTTATATCGTACCAATGCGCAATCGAGAATAATTGAGGAGGCTCTTCGAAAGAGAAATGTCCCTTATCGCATTTATGGTGGTTTATCATTTTATCAGCGTAAGGAGATCAAAGATTTGTTGGCATATATGCGTCTTTCTGTCAATGCAAAAGATGGTGAAGCATTAAAGCGCATTATTAATTATCCTGCACGTGGTATTGGTAAAGTAACTCTTGCTAAGCTTGAGCATTTTGCCGCTTCAAATGATGTTTCTATTTGGGAGATATTAACTCATCCTAATTTGTCAAAGGCGGGTTTTAATTCCGGCACTTTACGTAGGTTGCAAGAATTTACTACGCTCATAAGTAGTTTTCAGACCTTAGTTGAAAACATGGATGCTTATGATCTTGCAATTGAAATAGCAGGTCGTAGTGGATTGTTAAAGGAATTCCATCAAGATCAAAGTCATGAGGGGCGTACACGTATTGAAAATATTGATGAATTATTGAACGGTGTTAAAGAGTTTACTGAGCTTAAAATGGAGGCCGGTGAGCCGGCCGCTTTGTCTCATTTTTTAGAGGAAGTATCCCTGCTTACCGATCAAGATCAACAGCAGTCTGATGATATTGAAAAGGTAACTTTAATGACTATTCATTCGGCTAAAGGGCTTGAATTTCCTTATGTATATGTTGTTGGAGTTGAGGAAGAACTGTTTCCTTCGTCAATGTCCTCAGGTTCTGAAGCAGAACTCGAAGAAGAACGGCGTTTATTTTATGTTGCTTTAACAAGGGCCGAGCGTGAGGTGACACTTTCTTATGCCCGAAACAGATATCGTTATGGTTCAATGACTTTTTCCGGTCCAAGTCGCTTCCTTAGAGAAATAGATGATCAGTACATTTCATCTGAATCGTTAATGCTGAGTAAACTTGATCGCTATAGTAAAGTAGGTCAGCAGAATATGGATAAAGCTTTTAAATTTGTACCTCGTGAATCAATAAGCCGAAAACCATCTTTTAATTTTAAAAACCGTGAAAAATCTGCTGAATCATATGAACAAAAGCCCTCAGTAGATATACCGGAGCTTAAAATAGGGGCTCTTGTTGAACACCGACGCTTTGGAGTGGGAAAGGTCTTGAGTCTTGAAGGAAATGCTCCAAATACTAAAGCAAGAGTTGATTTTAACAATGCAGGAGAAAAACAATTATTGTTAAAGTTTGCCAAACTGAAAATATTGAGTTAATTTTGACCAATCTCTTATCTTGACTGTAATAGAGTTATAGAAGACAAAAGTTAGTTTTTAGTACAAGCATTTAGTTTTTAACTTATAATTGCAGCAGATAGTCAATTCGGGTCAAAAATTTCTTCATAATAAATTATTGAATCCTTCATTACGAATACAATTATTAAGATATCATATAACTATTATTAATGGATTATAATACTACGCGTAAACCGCTTTTGTTGCCTGAGTACGGCAGACATATTCATAAAATGGTTGAATATGCCATGACAATTGAAGATCGGGAAGAACGCACCCGATGTGCCCATGCAATTATTGGTGTTATGGGCAATCTATTCCCCCATTTGAGGGATGTTAATGACTTTAAACATAAGTTGTGGGATCATCTCGCAATAATGTCTGATTTTAAACTGGATATCGACTTCCCTTATAAGTTACCTGAAGCAAATAGCTTTTCAACTAAGCCTGAAAAAGTCCCCTATAATGATAATGTAATGAGATTTCGTCATTATGGTAGATTAGTTGAGCAAATGATAGCTGAGGCTTCAAAAATGGAAGAAGGGGAATTAAAGGATCATCTTATAGCCTTAATCGCTAATAATATGCGTAAGTCACTCGTTAACTGGAATAGAGATCACGCTACCGATGAAAGATTGAGAAATGATATTCACACTTTATCGGGTGGTCGTTTAAATCCATCAATAAAGGTGATAAAAGCACTTGAAGGGCGTGATAGCTATAACCAACATAGCCGAAGGAGACATTATCAGCGCAGAAATAGAGAGTAAGCAGATTAAATTATTTGCCTTATGAGTAGTTTTGAAATTATAGGTCCTTGCAAATTGTCAGGAGTGATAGAACCGCAAGGAGCGAAAAACGAAGCTTTGCAAGTGATTTGTGCTACTTTGTTAACTTCCGATACCGTAATTATTGATAACATCCCTGACATTTTAGATGTAAACAATCTTATTGATTTGCTTGAATTAATGGGTGTTGAAGTTGACAGACATTCACCTAATCGTTGTTCATTTAAGGCTGCAATGGTTGACCTTGAATATATGCAAACCAACGATTTTAGGCTTCGTGCATCGGCCCTCAGGGGGTCGATTATGATTATGGGACCTTTATTGGCACGTTTTGGTAAAGCTTACTTTCCTAAACCCGGAGGAGATAAAATCGGAAGACGACGCCTTGACACCCACTTTTTAGGCTTTGAAAAGTTAGGAGCTCGTTTCGACTTTAGCCCCGATGAGATTTTTTATACTGTACATGCCGATGCATTAAAAGGAACATATATGTTGCTTGATGAAGCATCTGTGACAGGAACTGCCAATATAATTATGGCGGCAGTATTAACACCGGGAGTTACTACTATTTATAATGCTGCCTGCGAACCATATATTCAGCAACTTTGTAAAATGCTGATCCGAATGGGTGCCTCAATCAGTGGTATTGGTTCTAATTTGTTGACTATTAAAGGTGTTTCGGATCTTGGTGCTTGCGAACATCTTATTTTTGCCGATATGATAGAGGTTGGAAGCTTTATTGGAATGGCAGCAATGACAAAAAGTGAAATCACCATAAAAAATGCAGGCACCGAAGAATTAGGAATTATCCCCCTTGCTTTTAAGAGAATGGGTATTCAAATGGAGATTGAAGGCAATGATATACATATTCCTTCACAAGATTTTTATACTATTGAAACTTTCATTGATGGGTCAATTATGACCATAGCCGATGCTCCGTGGCCGGGTCTGACTCCTGACCTTTTGAGTGTGCTTTTGGTAGTTGCAACTCAAGCCCGGGGAAGTGTGTTGATACATCAGAAGATGTTCGAAAGTCGTTTGTTCTTTGTTGACAAACTGATAGATATGGGGGCAAGTATTATTTTGTGTGATCCGCATAGAGCTACAGTTATAGGCCATGGACAAAAAACCCCGCTTTGGGGGAGAGTAATGTCATCACCCGATATAAGAGCAGGTGTTGCACTTCTTATTGCGGCTATGTCGGCTGAGGGGAAAAGTATAATCCATAATATTGAACAAATCGACAGAGGATATCAACATATTGATAAACGCCTTAATCAATTAGGAGCAGCTATTCGTCGCATATAATCGTCCATTCATCCTCGAAAAATACTATTTCGTCATTTTTGCATCTTTTTAACAAAAGCTTAAACAGCTGAATATGAGCTAATTAAGCTTTTTGCATTATAATATAATAATTATAATTAACATATCCAAACAAACAAATTTGGATTATACATGTTTTATGACATAGTTTTGCAGCATAAAATTTATCGGTCAACAAAAACAATTCGTTCGTGTAAAAAAACTGATAGTTAAAAAGAATTGTTGAAACTTTGTATCGATAATAATATTAACCAAAATAAAACTGTATGCGATTTAGATTATTGATGTTGGTATTAGCCGGAGTTGCTTTTATATCCTTCATGAATGGTTCTTCGAAGCCATCTGATGGATTAAAAGTTGGCGATAAGGCACCGGTTATTCAGGCTTTCCTGCCTGATGGAACCAAATTTAATTCCGACTCACTTCATGGAAAAATGATTTTGATTGATTTTTGGGCTTCTTACGATGCTCCTTCAAGGATAGATAATTTCAGGAAAATTAGTTTGTTTGAGCGTTACAAAAACAGCGAGTTTTTTAATAGTGATGGTTTTGTAATTGTAAGTGTGTCTCTTGATCGTTTTAAGGCACCATTTTTTGGAACTATTGAAAGGGATGAATTATTCAGTTTTTTTCATATTTGTGATTTTAAAGGGAAAGAGTCAGATTTGGTTCAGGCTTTTGGAATTAGTGATGTGATGGTCAATTATTTGGTTGACGGTGATGGACGTATTTTAGAGGTGAGTGATGATCTTGACAAAATAGAATCTGTGCTTCAGCGTCTTGAGTCATTGGATCAGACGCGTTTTGCACATCACAGACGTCAATTAAACCTTAATGGATTATAATCACATGGATTGTTGTAATATTTCTTTTTAAAAATAGGCCATAGAGCAAGTATATATATGACCATTAACAGGGGAAGGAGCGAATCTTCTTTCCCTGTTTTTTTTATTAAATTTGCCATTATAACAGTTCCTTTTATAAAGTTCACATCAATTCATGTCAATTTGTCCTTAGACTGCCAATTGGCAAAGTTATTGAGTATGTTTGTGCCGGATTAATATGTTTAATAAAAATAGCAACAGATATGGCTAAGAATAATCCTGGGAAAAAGAAGGATCCTGTAGCTTCCAAAGAGAAAAGCGCTCACAATGCTTCAAAGGAAGTAGATGAAAAATTGTTAAAGTCGTCTCCTGAAGAAGAATCTGAAGATATTCAGGAGGAGGAGCTTACTGAAGAAGAGAAGATTGAGCAACTTGAGAAGGAACTTGGCACTTTGAGTGATAAATATATTCGTTTAATTGCCGAATATGATAATTATCGGAAGCGTACTTTAAGAGAAAAGATAGAGCTTTCTCGTCAGGCCGGTGAAAAGATATTTGTTGATATATTGCCTGTCATTGATGATTTTGAACGGGCATTGCAACATTTGGAGGGGGCTGAGGATTTAAACTCTGTAAAAGAAGGTATAGAAATAATTTACAATAAATTTATTGCATATTTATCGCGTCAGGGTGTTAAGGAGATCGAAACTTTCGAGCAAGCTTTTGATGCGGAATTACATGAAGCGGTTACAAAAATTGCTGCTCCAAATGAAAAGCTAAAGGGCAAGATTGTGGATTGCGTGGAAAAGGGATATAAGTTAGATGACAAAGTTATTCGTTATCCCAAAGTTGTTGTAGGAGAATAATAAAAAAACACAGCTATCATGTCGAAAAGGGATTATTATGAAATATTGGAAGTAGGCAAGAATGCTTCCGCTGAAGAAATAAAAAAAGCTTACCGAAAAAAGGCACTTCAATATCACCCGGATAAAAATCCTGGTGATAAGTCGGCAGAGGAAAAGTTTAAAGAGGCTGCTGAAGCTTATGAAGTGTTGAGTAACAGTGAGAAAAGACAAAGGTATGATCAATTTGGGCATGCCGGTGTTGGTAGTGCCGCAGGTGGTTTTGGTGGTGGCATGACAGTTGAGGATATTTTCTCTCATTTTGGAGATATTTTTGGTGGTGGTTTTGGTGGCTTCGGTGGTTTCAGTGGCTTTGGGTCTTCCAGGTCGCAACAGCGTGTAAATAAGGGTTCCAATTTAAGGATTAAGGTAAAGTTATCCCTTAAGGAGATATCCAAAGGAGTTGAAAAAAGAATTAAAGTAAAGAAATATGTCAGTTGTCAGCATTGTAATGGTACAGGTGCTGATAAGGGAACTGCTTATAGTGAATGTCATACCTGTAAGGGTTCCGGTCAGGTAACTCGTGTTTCAAATACTATATTAGGTCAGATGCAAACCAGAACAAGTTGTCCTACTTGTTATGGTGAAGGTCGCATTATCACAAAGAAATGTTCTCATTGTAACGGTGAAGGTTTGCTGCGTCAGGATGAGGTGGTTACCATTAATATTCCTGCCGGAGTAATGGAGGGTATGCAGCTTTCAGTATCGGGCAAAGGAAATGCAGCCAGACGTGGTGGCATTAATGGTGATTTAATAGTTTTGATACAGGAAGAAAAACATCCCACTCTCATACGTGATGGCAACGATTTAATTTATCATTTGACTTTATCTATTCCTGATGCTACTCTTGGTGCTCCTGTTGAAATTCCGACAGTAGATGGTAAGGTTAAGGTAAAAATTGAACCAGGTACTCAGCCCGGTAAGATATTAAGATTAAAAGGTAAAGGTTTGCCCGAAGTTAACAGTTACCATAGGGGTGATTTATTGGTAAGGATTAATGTATATATTCCCAAAGAAATTTCCAGAGAGGATGCGCGTATATTTGAGAAATTAAAAGAGTCTGATTTTTTTGTTCCCAAGGAAGGCACTGAGAACAACTTTTTTAGTCGGATGAAGAATATTTTTTAATGATATAGGCATTATGAATATTCAACAACTTGAATATGTGGTAGCGCTTGATGAACACAGGCATTTTGTTAGTGCGGCAGAAAGCTGCAATGTAACGCAGCCAACTCTTACCATGCAATTAAAAAAATTGGAAGAGGAATTGGGGATTCTTATTTTTGATAGAACGAAAAAGCCAATAAAACCTACTCCGGTAGGTGAAGAGTTTATATCAAGGGCAAGAAGTATCCTCAGAGATTTAGCAGAATTGAAGCGTTCTGTTACTTCAGAAAGATCCTTAATAGAGGGTGAATTTCGTTTGGCAATTATTCCTACACTTGCACCTCATTTATTACCTTTGTTTTTAGGGTATTTTACTGAAAATAATCCCGGCACAACCCTGCGTATTACAGAGCTTGAATCGGAATTGATCATAAAAGCTTTACATAGCAATCGTATCGATATGGCCATTATGGCTACTCCCACTGAGGAGTCAGATTTGTCGGAAACACTTCTTTTCTATGAACCTTTTATCTTTTATGCACCATTATCACATCTTCTTCTGAAAGAAAAGAAAATTTCTTCTGAATTATTGGATGCTTCCGATTTATTACTTTTATCAGAAGGGCATTGTTTCAGGAGTCAGGCTCTTAGCGTTTGTGACAGGAAAACAAAGGATAATAATCCGGGTTTTCATTATAACAGTGGCTCTATTGAAACTCTCAAATCACTAGTTAAAAAAGGTTTTGGTTACACGCTGATTCCCGAACTTTCTGTTGATAAAAAAGATGCTGCAAATGTTAGGCGATTTTACCGGCCGGAGCCTGTGCGTGAAATTAGTGTTGTTACTCATATAAGTTTTAGCCGTACCCTTATAGTTGAAAAAGTAAAAGAAGCTGTGAGGGCAACTTTACCACAACATATTGTTACTCCCAAAGAGCATGTAATGATTAAGTGGCGATAAATTAGCTGCTTATTCAGTTAAGGTGAAATTATATTAAGAATTTTTCAGTTTATATCTTATTAGTGAGATAAAAAATATTCGAAAGACAATCTACTGAATAATAAGACTTTTACCCTTAACTGAAAGTTGTGTTCAAAAAAATAATAAAGAAATTATTTGCATTTAAAAAATACATTACTTAAAATTGCATCTTCAAAAGCAAATAAAAATATGAATTTAAGTTTTCGCAATAATAATTGGTGGTGGCAATTTTCATCCTTCATTCCGGGAGATGAAACAATGCCCTTGTGATCATTTGCGAAAGAACAAATGATATAAGTAAAAAAGGCTTGCCAAAATCTCGGCAAGCCTTTTTTGTTTTTATGAACTATGTTTTTTTATAAAAATAATTATGGGAAAATTTAAAATGAAAGTTAGTTGTAACAGAATTCCGCCATATATTGGTGATATTGTTACTCCTGTAAGCATTTACCTTGCATTAAGGGATTTATATCCTAACACGATTCTGCTTGAAAGCTCCGATTATCACAGCAATACAAATTCTTTGTCTTTTATTTGTTTTGATCCGATTGCAGATTTTTTGGTTAAAAGCAAGGGTGTAAACATAAAATATCCTGATGGGGAAGAGGAATTTATAAAACTACCTGCAGACAAGCCCTTAACGAGTATCCTTCATGAGTTTATGAACAGTATTGAGGCAGACGATTCTGCTTGTCCAATTCGTGCTTCAGGCTTATATGGATATACAAGTTATGATGCGCTTCGTTTTTTTGAAGATATAAAACTAAATATTAAAGAAGATGCCGGCTATGTAATACCCGATATGCGCTATCATTTATATCGTTCGGTTATAGCTTTCAATCATTTCACTAATCAGCTTTATTTGCTGGAGCACCTTTTCAACGGTGACCGTAGTTGTTTTGATAATTTACTGAATATTTTAAAAAATCGTACCGTTCCTTCATTTCGCTTTTTGGCTGACGGTAAAGAATATTCTCCTTTGCAGGATGATGAATATAAGGCTATGATAAATAAGGGAAAGGAACATTGCCATAGAGGTGATGTTTCTCAGATAGTATTGTCACGTCAGTTCTCTCAATCTTTTAAGGGTGATGAATTTAATGTTTATAGAGCTTTGCGTAATATAAATCCTTCTCCTTATTTATTCTTTTTTGATTATGGTAGCTATAAATTATTCGGTTCTTCTCCTGAAAGTCAATTAATAGTTGATAAAGGTATTGCCACATTAAATCCTATTGCCGGCACATTTAAGCGAACGGGAGATGATATTAAGGATATGAAGCTGGCAGAGGAATTATCAAACGACAAAAAAGAAAATTTAGAACATGTAATGTTGGTTGATTTGGCGAAGGAAGATTTGGGCAGAAATTGTATAAATGTAGCAGTAAAAGCCTATAAAGAGGTGCAATATTATAGTCATGTATTACATCTTGTATCTTCTGTCAGCGGACAACTTAAGGCCGGTTCTTCGGTAGCACGTGTAATGGCTGACACCTTCCCTGCCGGTACTCTTTCGGGTGCTCCAAAAGTAAAAGCTATGGAATTAATAAATAAATATGAGCCTCATCAGCGAGGATTTTATGGTGGATGTATTGGAAAACTTGGACTTGACGGAAGTTTTAATCAGGCTATTGCAATTCGCTCTTTTTTGAGTAAAAATAATACTTTGTATTATCAGGCCGGTGCCGGCGTTGTTGCAGAGTCAAGTGATGAGGGTGAATTAAATGAGGTGAGAAATAAATTGGGGGCTTTAAAATATGCCATTTCTCTTGCAGAAGAGTTTTAAGATGGAATGTTTTATTGGGAACATTAATTTATGAAGAATAAATCTAAGTATATGCTACAAGCAATATTAAATAAGCTATTTGATTATCAAACGCTTTCGCGTGATGAGGCACGTGAAATCCTGGTAAATATAACCGATGAAGTATATAGTAAATCCGAAGTTGTTGCTTTTTTATCGGTATTTATGATGAGGCCTGTAACAGTAGAGGAACTTTCCGGATTTAAGGATGCTTTAATCGACTTGTCACTTAATATCGATCTTTCTAATTTTAATACTATTGATTTGTGTGGTACAGGTGGCGATGGTAAAAACACTTTCAATATTTCCACGCTTGCTTCTTTTGTAACTGCAGGAGCAGGTGTAAAAGTTGCCAAGCATGGTAATTATGGAGTAAGTTCAGGATGTGGCTCTTCCAATATTTTGGAATATCTCGGATATCGTTTTACCAGCAATAATGACTTGTTAAATCGACAGTTAGACAAAGCAGGTATTTGTTTTTTACATGCTCCATTATTTCATCCGGCTTTGAAAGCAGTTGCCCCTATCAGAAAAGAGCTGGGTATAAGAACCTTCTTTAATATGCTTGGACCTTTAGTAAACCCATCCAAGCCCGGTAATCAGTTGGTTGGAGTTTTTGATCTTGAACTTGCCAGGATATATCAATATCTATATCAACAAGAGGATAAGAATTTTTCTATTGTTCATAATATTGATGGCTATGATGAAGTCTCACTGTCAGCGCCATTTAAATTAATTACCCGTGAGGGAGAGTATCTGATGACTGCATCTGACTTGAAAATGCCAATGATTTCTCCCGAAGAAATTACGGGTGGACAAACAGTAGAAACAGCAGCAATAATTTTTAAAAATGTATTGGCCGGTAAAGGCACAGAAGCTCAGTCTAATGTAGTGATTGCCAATGCCGGATTGGCAATAAAATGTTATTACCCTTCCAAAAGTATGGAAGATTGTTTAGACATGGCTCGTGAGTCTTTATTCTCGGGACGTGCTGCTATGGCATTAAAGAAAATACTTGAAACACAGGAATAGGAAGTTTAAAAAGAAAACACATGGATATATTAGAAAAAATCATTCAACACAAAAAAGAAGAGCTCTTGCTTTTAAAGAAAAAGACAACAATTAAACAGCTTAAATATTATCGTCATTACAACAAAGCGGTTCCTTCCTTCTATTCGCATCTTACAGCTGCCGAATCTAATGGAGTTATTGCTGAGTTTAAACGTCGGTCGCCTTCAAAAGGAGCTATTAATGGAAAGGCTGTTGTTGATGGCATAATTCCGGGATATACAGATTCAGGAGTGGCCTGTATATCTATATTAACCGATACTGCTTTTTTTGGTGGTAATAATGATGATCTCACGCAGGGACGTGACCTGTCTCAACTTCCCTTACTTCGTAAAGATTTTATTATTGATAGCTATCAAATTTATGAGGCAAAAGCCATTGGTGCAAGTGCAATTCTTCTTATAGCCGCAATATTGGACAAGGAACAACTTAAGGAATATGCTGCTCTTGCCAACGCCCTTGGCATGGAAGTTCTTCTTGAGATTCATGACGAAAAAGAACTGGACCATATAAACAGTTACATACAGATGGTTGGTATAAATAACAGAAATCTGAGGAATTTCGAAGTTGATATACAGCTCTCAATACAGCTTGCATCACAATTGCCATCAGGGATATTAGCTGTGGCAGAAAGTGGAATAAGTTCAGTTGATGATTATTTAATGCTTAGGCAGGCCGGCTTTAGAGGCTTTCTTATAGGTGAACAATTTATGAAACAGCCGGATCCTGTTAAAGCTTGTAAAGATTTTTGTGATAGTATTAGAATGCATGAAATTAATTAAGGAAGAGTCTATGTTGATAAAAGTCTGTGGTATGCGTTATAAGGATAATATCAGAGAGTTAATAAAATTAGATATTAATTTTATTGGTTTTATTTTTTATCCTCAATCGCCACGCTTTGCTCTTGATTATCTTAGCCACAGTTTAATGGCTGAGCTTCCTCCACATATAATGAAAACGGGTGTTTTTGTGGATGAACAAAGCGATAAAATCCTTGAAACGGCAAAGACTTTTATGCTCGATGCTATTCAGCTTCATGGTAATGAGTCAGTTGCTATGTGTCGAAAAATCAGGGATAGTGGCTATAAGACAATAAAAGCTTTCCACCTTTCTGGAGAGGATAGTTTAAAGAAATTACATGCTTATGAAGGATATTGCGATTATTTTTTGTTTGATACACCGACAAAAAATTATGGTGGTTCAGGACTAAAGTTTGATTGGTCAATAATAGAGAAATATAAAGGTAAGAGCTCATTTTTTTTAAGTGGAGGCATAGGACCTAATGACGCAAATTCTATTTTCGAGCTTAAAAATCCACGACTTGCAGCCATTGATATCAATAGCAAATTTGAAGTAGAGCCCGGACTTAAGGATATAGATGAAATAAAAAAGTTTATTTATCAGCTGAGAAATAACAATAGAGATTAAAAAACATGTTGTTGTTTTTTGCACAAAAAAAATAAATAATCATGAAATTAATATACCAAGCGGATGAGAATGGCTTTTATGGTAAATATGGAGGTTCTTTTATTCCTGAAATGTTAATACCTAATATTGAAGAGCTGAAGAATAATTATCTTAAAATAATTAAATCTAAAACTTTTAAATCGGAATATTATAGTTTGTTGCGTGATTATGCAGGCAGGCCATCTCCATTATATAAAGCGGAAAATTTATCAAAAAAATATAAAACCAATATTTTTTTGAAGCGTGAAGATTTGAATCATACAGGTTCTCATAAGTTAAATAACACTTTAGGTCAGATTTTAGTAGCTCGTGAGATGGGGAGAAAAAGAATAATAGCTGAAACCGGAGCAGGTATGCACGGTGTTGCTACTGCAACTGTTTGCGCCCTTCTTGGTATGGATTGTGTTGTTTATATGGGAGAAACCGATCTTAAGCGTCAGGCACCCAATGTAGCCCGCATGCGTATGTTAGGTGCTGAAGTACAACCGGCATTATCGGGGAATCGTACATTAAAGGATGCTACTAATGAAGCATTGCGTGATTGGATAGCAAATCCGTCAGACACTTTTTATCTTATAGGTTCGGTAGTGGGGCCTCATCCATATCCTGATATGGTAGCTCGTTTACAATCAGTTATAAGTAGTGAAATCAGTGAGCAATTAAAATTACAAACAGCTTCTTCTTTTCCTCATTATATTCTTGCTTGTGTGGGGGGTGGCTCAAATGCGGCAGGAAGTTTTTATCATTTTCTTGAACATAAGGAGGTCGCATTGATTGGAGCTGAAGCTGCCGGCCGTGGTGTTGAAACAGGTGAAACGGCTGCTTCATTGGCCACCGGAGGGCCGGGAATTATACATGGAAGCATGACTTATTTGATGCAGGATGAAGACGGGCAGATTATAGAGCCTTATTCAATTTCAGCAGGACTCGATTATCCGGGGGTTGGCCCTTTACATTCCATGCTTAGAGATCTAAAACGTGCTGAATATATCGCTATAACAGATGAGGAAGCCTTAAATGCAGCCTTGGAACTCACTCGTTTGGAAGGAATCATACCTGCTTTGGAATCGGCACATGCTCTTGCTTTACTGCCAAAATTAAAATTCAAAGCTCGCGAAAATGTTGTAGTAATAGTATCCGGTAGAGGTGATAAAGATATGGATACCTATATGAAATATTTTAATTTATAGCCATGGATAGGATAAGTGAATTGTTTAACAGTCGTAGCTCAATATTGTCAGTTTATTTTACTGCCGGATTTCCACGGCATGATGATACACTTAAAATTTTAACTAAGCTTCAAATGGCCGGTGTTGAACTTGTTGAAATTGGCATGCCTTTTTCAGATCCACTTGCCGATGGTCCTGTTATTCAAAATAGTAATAACAAAGCCTTAAAAAATGGCATGAGCTTGAAGATCTTATTTAAACAGCTTGAAAATTTTCGCCATAATATTACTATACCTGTTGTTTTAATGGGATATTTAAATCCTGTACTTAAATTTGGCATGGTGGATTTTGTTAATAAATGTGTGGAATTGGGAATTGATGGTGTGATAATACCTGATTTACCGATTGAATATTATAATAAGCACTACCGATCTCTTTTTGAAGAAAAGGGATTGAAAAATATTTTACTTGTTACTCCCCAAACACCTGAGCAGAGGATTAAAAAGCTTGATAAATATACGAGTGGATTTATTTATATGGTTTCATCAGCAGCTGTAACCGGTGGTAAATCAGAGTTGTCGCAACAACAGTTATCTTATTTTAAAAGGATGAAAGCTATGAAATTGAAATCTCCCTTAATGGTAGGCTTTGGAATTAATGATAACAAAACATTTAATGAAGCTTGTAAATATGCCAATGGAGCCATTATTGGCAGTGCGTTTATCAGAATGCTTGAAAAAGGAGATGAGCTAACTACGGATATTTTGAATTTTGTAAAGGGTATAAAAGCTGATAGGGATTAAAAGGAAAGAAATAAAATATCGTCATTCAAGGGTAAAACTCTTACCCTTGAATGACGATATATAAAAAAGCTTAATCTTCATTTTGTTCAGCTTCATAGGCTGCAAGAAGTTGTTCTTGAATTTCAGGCGGCACCTTGTCATATCTGGCCATTTTCATGGAATAAAAGGCTCTTCCACCTGTTATTGAACTAAGTGATGTAGAATATTTATTCATTTCTTTAAGAGGCACTTTAGCTTTAATCACCTCAAATCCTTTTTCACTAGTCATTCCTTCTATGATTGCGCGTCTGCCTTGGAGGTCACTCATTACATCTCCCATCCTGTCGCCCGGCACTCGTACTTCCACATCATAAATAGGTTCAAGTAGCTTTGGAGCAGCATTTTTAAATGCTGTCATAAAAGCATTTCTTCCTGCCAGCTTAAAGGATATTTCGTTTGAATCAACGGGGTGCATTTTTCCATCATATACACAAATCCTGATGTCACGTGCGTAGGAGCCTGTTAATGGTCCTTCTTCCATTTTCTCCATTATACCTTTTAGTATGGCAGGCATAAAGCGATTATCGATACTTCCGCCAACGATACAATTATGGAAAATCAGTTTTCCGCCCCATGCCAAATCGATTTCATCGGTATTTCTAACACTAATTTTTATTTCTTGCTCATTAAATTTATACTGAGTGGGTGCAGGCGAGCCTTCAACATAAGGTTCTATAATCATGTGAACTTCACCGAACTGTCCTGCTCCTCCCGATTGCTTTCTATGTCTGTAATCGGCTTTTGCTGTTTTTGTGATAGTTTCGCGATAAGGAATTTTTGGATTAAGAAACTCAATAGGCAGTTTGTCTAAATTTTCAATACGCCACTTCATTGTGTTAAGGTGGAATTCACCTTGTCCGTATATAATAATCTGTTTAAGTTCTTTTGAATACTCAACAGTAATTGTTGGGTCTTCTTCTTGGATACGACTCAATATTTCACCAAGCTTTTCTTCATCTCCCTCATTTACCGATTTAACAGCAACCCTGTATTTTGGGTTCGGTAATTTTATAAGATCAAATTTATAATCGCAGCCCCTGACATTTAAAGTATTGTTTGTTTTGGTCTCCTTGAGTTTAACGGTTGCTCCGATATCGCCGGCAATCATTTCGTTTACTTTCTGGCGATTGTTACCTGCAACACAATATATCTGGGTTATCCTCTCCCTTACATTTCGGTTCATATTAACCAGGTCATCTCCTTCGGAAACTTTACCCGACATTACTTTAAAATAATTGACCTCACCAAGGTGTGGCTCTATGCTTGTTTTGAAAACGAATATAGAAGCAGGACCGTCGGCACTCGGAGTAACTTCTTGACCTCCGGTGGCAACTACTTTAGGCATTTCTGAAACTGATGGTACAATATTGCCTAAAAACTCCATTAATCTTTGAACTCCCATATCCTTTTTCGCTGATACACAGAAGATAGGAAAGAGGTCGCGAATTATTAAACCCTTTTTTATTCCTATGCGCATTTCATCTTCATTAAGTGTGCCCTTATCAAAAAAGAGCTCCATCAGGTCTTCATCATTTTCTGCAGCAGCTTCAACAAGTGCATTGTGTAATTCTTCAGCCTTTTCCTTTTCACTATCAGGGATATCAACAATTTCAGGCTTTCCACCATCAGGACCCCACTGATACATTTTCATTTTTAATACGTCAATTACAGCATTGAAGTCGGGACCCGGATTAACAGGATATTGAACAATAATGGCTTTTTTGCCAAATACTTCATGAATATTTTCAATACTAGTGTCAAAGTTTGCCTTTTCATGGTCAAGCTGATTGACAACAAAAATTACAGGCTTGTTGTAAGTATCGGTGTAGCGGAAAAGATTCTCTGTTCCAACTTCAACTCCCTGTGTAGAATTAATCAGCATAATTGCTGTATCGGTAACACTTAATGAAGTGACAGCACCGTTTATAAAATCATCTGAACCCGGACAGTCAATAAAATTAAGTTTCCTATCCATCCATTCGGTATAAAGTACGGATGAAAAAACCGAGTAGCCGTATTCATGCTCTACCCGGTTATAATCGGATACTGTATTTTTGCTTTCTATATTGCCTCTCCGGCTAATGACCCCGCCCTCGAAAAGCATCGCTTCTGCAAGGGTGGTCTTACCCGAGCCGCTGCTTCCAAGCAGCGATATGTTTTTTATTTGATCGGTTTGATAGACCTTCATAATGAATGAAATTTATAAAAGTTAGTAATATATGATTTCAGAAAAAGGGAAAAATTAGCAAGGCCTTCAAAATTAGTAATATTTACTTAAGTTACAAGAAAAGAAGCTCTAAAGTTGAGGGCTTTTTTCCTTAGTTGTTGAAACAAATAGTAGCTTTTATAATATTTGTTATGGGAAGAAGCAGAATATAATATTTTTGAATATTGCAGGCTTTTAACTAAATTTCCTATATAAATTAAAAAACAGGTCACGGTTAAGCTTAATATTTTCTCATATCACTATATAATTTTATAATTATATTTTTTTAATGGATTTAAGAGGAAAATTATTTCGATTAAAAGTCATCATAGGTGAAGGTGATTACGTATATCAAAAGCCTTTATATGAGGCTATTGTATATGCGGCAAAAAAATACAGATTATCCGGAGCCACTGTGGTAAAAGGTATTTTTAATTATGGTGAAAACAGTCTTAATTTGAGTACTAAAGTTTTCACCCTTGCAAAAGATTTACCGATTATTATTGAGTTAGTTGATCATAAAGAGCGCTTAATTGATTTTGCTGAGATAATAAGGGCTTTGATGAAAAAAGCTAATGCCGGAGGTATTATCACTATTGAGGAGGTTGAAGTATTATATCATGGTTGGAGCAAAAAATCTGAGTAATTGCTCTATTGGTCATCAATGCTTTTATTACCTTTATCGGCTTTAACAATTTATGTTTTTAATTTAAATTGAGCTGGTTCTTCATTGTTGCTTTTGAAAGTATAAAAAGTGGATAATCGGCAGAATCAATAAAAATAATTCCAGATGAAATCTTATTTTAAACCGGAATATTTTATTGCCAACAAGATACGTTCAGGTGGTGTAACAGGAAAAAAATTTGCCGGTCCGGTTTTAAAGGTGGCCGTTGGTGGTATTATCTTGGGTATGATTGTGATGATTCTTTCTATAGCTATTGGCAGTGGTTTTAAAAAAGAAATACGTGAAAAAATTGTAGGATTTGGCGGTCATATCCAGATAATAAATTATGACTTCAACCTTAGTTATGAAGCTAACCCTATTTTGCATGACAACTATCTTTTGCAGTCAATTAAGTCCTTAGATGGAGTTAGGAATGTTCAACGTTTTGCGACTAAGCCGGGTTTGTTAAAAACCAATGAAGAAATGCAAGGTGTAATTCTCAAGGGTATTGGAGATGATTATGATCTTGATTTTTTAAATTCTATCTTAGTTAAAGGTCGGCTGCCCCGGGTTTTTGGTGATACAATTGCAAATGAGATTTTAATTTCATCTTTAGTTTCGGATTTGCTGATGTTGGGAGAGGGCGATGATGTATTTATGTTTTTTTTCCAAGATCAAATCCGTGTTCGTCGCTTTTCTATTGTGGGTATTTACGACAGCAATTTGCCTGATCTTGATAAGATGTATGTTATTTCAGATATTCGCCATATTCAAAGACTTAATAATTGGGATGATAATCAAATAGCAGGATATGAGATTATTGTAAAAGATTTTGAACAAATCGATGAAGTTGGATTCGATGTTTATGATATTACTGCCGGATATATTTCCCCTGAAGGAACCTTGCTGAGGACTCAATCAATACGCCAAACCCAGCCGCAAATATTCGGATGGCTTGATCTCTTGGATATGAATATAGCAGTAATAATAATTTTAATCCTTTTGGTGGCAGGATTTAATATGATAACAGGCTTACTTATTCTAATTCTCGAAAGAACTAATATGATTGGTATTTTAAAAGCAATGGGAATGAGCGATTGGCCCTTGCGTAAAATATTTATTTTTCTTGCTTCTAAAATTGCCTCAAGAGGTTTAATCTGGGGAAACATTATTGGTATTGGCTTATGCCTCTTACAAATGGAATTCGGACTTATCAAACTTGATCCGGATAGCTATTTCTTGGAATTAGTTCCTGTTAATTTAGAAGTCTTTCATCTCTTGCTTTTAAATGGAGCTGTTGTTATTGCTGTATTTCTCATGATGATAGGACCTTCATATCTTGCCACACGTATATCGCCGGTTAAGGCGATTCATTTTGAGTAATACATTTTTTTTAATTTAAGTGAACTTTTAGGCATGTTATTTGCTCTATTATAAAATAGTTTAAGTTAATAAGTAAGGCATAATGAAAAGCTATTTTTCCATGCTTGGAAAAATAGCTTTTTCAATCTTGTAATAATAGAAGGAAGGGGTATTGATGCTAAATTGGAAAGAGTACATTAAAAAGATATTATTGCCTCCTTTACCGGGTGTAGAGGCACATAGTTTAATGTCGCCAACAACAGGGCCTCTTCCTGCAATAAATAAAAATCCTACGCAGGCAAAAGATAGCAGCGTTTTAATATTGCTTTATCCCGGTACTTCAGCTTTGTATTTGCCATTTATTCAGCGCCCTGATTATCAAGGTCATCATGGTGGCCAAATATGTTTGCCCGGAGGTAAAAGTGAGCCTTGCGATAGTAATTTCTGGGAAACAGCATTACGTGAAACTTCCGAAGAATTGGGGATAGATATTAATGAGATTGAATATTTAGGTGAATTATCACAATTATATATTCCACATAGTAATTTCCTTGTTACTCCTTTGGTTGGTTTTTTAAATTACAGGCCTGTTTTTAAACCAAATGAATATGAAGTAAAAGAGGTTTTTGAAGTGCCTGTAAAAGACTTTTTTAAAAACGATGTGGTTAAAAACTTCACTAAAGATATTAATGGTTTTAGCCTGACAGCACCTTATTATTCTGTTGCCGGTCGTGAAATATGGGGTGCAACAGCTATGATCTTAGCTGAATTTATTTTTATTTTACAAAAAAGAGCGCCAGACTTACTTAGCGCAATACATTCTTGTAATGTTCATAACGTTCAAGAATCTCCCTGACATAATGATAAGGCTCTTCTCCTCTGCAATAGCCAAACTGTACAACCGGATCATTGTAATACTTTGGATTAGACTTATTTAGTATATAATAGTCAACATTGTTTGTCCATATTATAGGTGATTTTCCGTTTTTTTCAGCTAAGCGCATGGCATCCAATACATGTCCGATTCCAACATTATAGGAGGCCAAAACAAATTTCAACCTTTCTTCAGGATCTTCAATACGATGTAAGAGGCGTTGGTCTAACCATTTTAATAATTGTATTCCACCTCTGATATTTTCACGTGGTGAAGTGATGGTTTTTACACCAAATCTTTCTGCTGTTTCGGGCATTAGTTGCATTAGTCCTTTTGCCCCTGCCCAACTTTCAGCATCCGGAATAAAGCGCGATTCTTGATAAATAATTGAGGCAATCAGGCGCCAATCCCAATCATAATTTCCACTTTCATGACGTATCAACTCATCATATACCGATACCTGACCTCCCTTAATAGAGTGGAAGCCAACGTCAACAATATGGAAAGAACGTTTATTTTCAAAATACTTCCTATGAGTGCGCTGATATTTTGCTGTTTTTTTAAAACCTACCATCCAATTGTTTATGGCATTTAGTAGTTCAGGATTATTTTTGTTAACGGCCCATGCTTGCCTCTGCGGAAAACTAATAGCTGTTTCTACATCAATGTTTGGATAATAATTTAGATTTACCCTGGCAAGATTTTCATCACAAACGGTAAGGGGAATCTCCCCTTCAGCAACAAGTTCAATTAACTGCTCAACTTCATAATCAGGGATTTCTACTATATGAATGCTATCTCCTATCTCATTTGATAGACTAATTAAGCGCTGAACAAAAGCCGAGCCTTTCTGAACATAAACAGTTTTTCCGGCCAGATCAAGCTGATTTCTAATCAATTCCTTGTATTTAAATTCTGAAAAACCCGGTTTTTCAGGTGAATACGCTTGTTGAACTAAAACCTGCCTGCTGTAGCTATGGGCTTCGGTAAATGTTACTTTCTGTTCGCTCTCTCGGGTCACAGCCAAATTTGCCGCTATAATATCAATTTCACCATTTTGTAAATTGGCGATATTTGCCTGGAGATCGTTGTTTACTGTTACTTCAAGTTTTAAACCAATATAATTTGCAAATTCCTGTAGGAGCTCAAATTGATATCCCATTGGTTGACCTTTATATACAAAGTAATTGGTAGAGTTATAATTAGTAACAACTCGTATCATGCCGGTTTCCATAATTTGTGGTAGGTCGGCAATTTTCTCGCTTGAAACAGCCGAGTCTTCAGACTTTTGACGAGTACCCCGGCATGAAGCAGCTGAAATGACAACTATCAATAAGAGTAAGGGGTAAATTTTTTTCATGGTATTTATTTAAATTTTATATGCCTTGAGTATGAAGCATCCTTTATACGGCATTTAATCTCTACTGTCCTAAATAAATTTATGGCAGTGCAAATTTAAGGTATTTGCCAGCATATAGCTACGTTTTTCTGATTTTTTCAAATAAGACTCTCTGTATATATTTTTTCCGGAGCTGGCTTTGCTTCTTTAAATGTAGTGTCTATGCATTTTTGCAATCCAATTTTTGAATTAAAAGATAGTATGATAATTCGAAATCCCAAGCAAGCTATCTGTATCTAATAATATGTATTATAAAACAACAACACCCATTTTAACTTTTATAAAACATCTTGTCATTTTTTTGTATTATTGCGTATATTTGGGTGTTAGGGCACATAATCTATACTTTTTTCACCCATCCATTTGACTCCTCGAAACTTTTAAGTTACCTTTGCGTTAGATAAATGTAACTGCTATGCAAAGGGCACGAGAGATTATAGCGTATAGGCACTATTTCGAGGAGTTTTTAAGGGCTCAGCCCACGAAGGTACAGGACAAGATATACAAAATCCTGCACGCCATTGAAACCCTTGAGAGAGTCCCTGCCCAGTACCTTAAGCATATCGCAGGGACGAATGGGCTGTACGAAGCCAGAATTCAGCTGGGCAGTAATATTTGGAGAGTGTTCTGCTTCTTCGACGGGGAACGACTGGTCATCCTGCTGAATGGCTTCCGGAAGAAAACGCAGAAAACCCCCAAAAGAGAAATTGTAAAAGCATTGAGATTAAAGGAGGAGTACTATGAGAACAAAGAAAAGCAGTGAGCTATCCACATGGTCTGAAATAAAGGATAGGGTCTATGGTGAAAAGGGAACAGAGCGACGTGACCGGTTAGAAATGGAAGCTGAAGGATTCAGCATTGGGCTGCTACTCAAACAAGCGAGAGAAGCCAAGCAGATGACGCAAGAGGATTTGGGGCGGCTAGTCGAAAAGAAGCGCACCTATATCTCTCGGGTAGAAAATGATGGGAGCAATATTACATTGGGTACGCTATTCCAAATTGTTGAAAAAGGATTGGGTGGCAAGGTTCATATTTCCATCGAGCTCTAAACGAAATAATAACGTGCCCTAACAGCGCCTTGGCTTCAAGCTATGGCGACTTGCCCGATTGATAATTTTGCGTACATTTGGTAGACCGTTTGTTCGCAGGCTGTTTGTTGGGCACTCTACCGCCCGAACACCAAGCCGCCGTACGTTATGCCCTATTTTAAGAAACGACATATGAACAAGTTGACAGTTATATTTTTACTTGTTTTTACCAATCTGCTTTATGGACAAAGTTTTCTTGACAATGACCTAAAATTTAA
>CAZODA010000022.1:0-53329 GCA_964578485.1 uncultured Alkalitalea sp.
TTCATTCTTCATTCCTTCTTTAATCATATAAATCCAATAATCATTAAAAATCTGCGCTCTTGACGTTTTTTCATTCCTCTACTCCGACCAATTAGCCTGTTTTTTGTCTTTTGATGAAAATTCTTGGGCTGTAAACTAATTTTATATACTTTTACCTTAGTATTTTTCATTTCACGGATTGATTGATTAAGGAACGATGATGTGGTTATTGTGGGTAACAACTTCTTTTTATTAAATGAGGAATCACAGTGATTATTTAAAAAGTTTGGTGTTTATCTTTAATTTTTTGGATAGTCATAATAAAGGGAGGTTGATACAAGCGATCTGTTTTTTGTATTGGGTTTATTGAATTCTTAATAATAGATTGATAATTTTAAATAAATAAAGACTATGCTTTCTTCTATTTTTGTTATTGTTCCAATCGCATCATTGTGTGCACTACTATTTGCTTATTTCTTTTTTAGGCAAATGATGAAACATTCTGAAGGTACAGACGATATGAAGCGTATTGCTTCACACGTCCGAAAAGGAGCCGCTGCCTATCTCCGACAGCAATATAAAGTGGTTATTATTGTGCTCTTGATTATTACAGTAATATTTTCCTTCTTGGCCTATGGTTTAGGAGTTCAGAACAAATGGGTACCATTTGCTTTCCTTACAGGAGGAGCTTTTTCGGGCCTTGCAGGATTTTTTGGTATGAAAGCAGCTACTTATGCTTCTGCGAGAGTTGCTAATGCTTGTCGTACCTCCCTTAATGGAGGCCTTAAGCTTGCTTTTAGGAGTGGAGCTGTTATGGGGCTTATAGTTGTTGGATTAGTGCTTTTAGATATTTCTCTTTGGTTCTTGGTTTTAAACTATTTTATTCCTGATGTTCCTGAAATGGGCGAGGGATATAAATTGATGACCATTACCGCTATTATGGTTACTTTTGGTATGGGGGCATCTACCCAAGCACTTTTTGCCCGTGTAGGAGGTGGAATTTATACAAAAGCCGCCGATGTTGGTGCCGACTTAGTAGGTAAGGTCGAAGCCGGAATTCCGGAGGATGATCCTCGTAATCCTGCTACTATTGCCGATAATGTAGGTGATAATGTAGGTGATGTTGCCGGTATGGGAGCTGACCTTTTTGAATCGTTTGCTGCTTCTATCCTTGCATCTTCACTACTTGGTGCTGCTGCATTCATGAATAAGGGAGCATTACAATTAAATGCTGTTTTGGCACCTATGCTGATAGCAGCTGTTGGCACTCTGCTTTCTATCGCCGGTGTGTTTATGGTTCGTACACGTGAAGGTGCAACTCAGAAGGATCTTTTAAAATCGCTTGGCTTTGGTGTAAATTTCAGTGCCATTCTTATCGTTATTGCATCATTTTTTATTTTAAAATATTTAGCCTTACCAAATTACTTGGGTATTTGGGCTTCCATAGTAACCGGTCTTCTTGCCGGAGTCGCTATAGGTAGGTCAACAGAATATTTTACCGCTTCATCTTATCGTCCTACCCAAAGAATTGCTGATTCGGGGAAAACAGGACCTGCTACCGTTATTATTAGTGGTATAGGTACAGGGCTGATGTCAACATCTATTCCTTTAATTATTATAGGTGTTGCTATTACCTTGGCATTTTCTTTTTCTACAGGTTTTGACTTTAGTATGGCACAATTGAATTTAGGCCTATATGGTATCGGTATTGCGGCTGTTGGTATGCTTTCAACTCTTGGTATTACACTAGCCACGGATGCTTATGGTCCTATTGCAGATAATGCAGGAGGAAATGCCGAAATGTCTAAACTTGGTGAAGAGGTACGTCAACGTACTGATGCACTTGATTCTTTGGGTAACACTACTGCAGCTACAGGAAAAGGCTTTGCAATTGGAAGTGCTGCACTTACGGCACTTGCACTTTTAGCTTCCTACTTTGAAGAGGTGAGAATGATGTTTGTTAAATTTTTGGATAAACCCATGGAGCTCATTAATGGCATCCCTGCCATTGAAGCTGAATTTATGGATTTTATCAATCATTATCAGATTCATTTGATGAATCCAACAGTTATTGTAGGAATGTTTATTGGAGTAATGGCTGTATTTATGTTTTGTGGAATTACCATGAATGCGGTTGGACGAGCAGCCCAAAAAATGGTGGATGAAGTTAGAAGACAATTTAAAGAAAAGCCCGGCATTATGAAAGGGACTGAAGAACCTGATTATGCTGAATGTGTTGCTATATCAACAAAAGGAGCCCAACACGAGATGTTACTTCCTTCCATTATTGCTTTGATAATTCCGGTACTTGTAGGTTTGATTTTTGGTGTTCCCGGTATTGCAGGTCTTTTGCTTGGTACTATTACCAGTGGATTTGCTCTTGCAATTTTCATGGCAAATTCCGGTGGAGCCTGGGATAATGCCAAAAAATATGTGGAAGAAGGAAATCATGGAGGTAAAGGTTCTGATGTTCATAAAGCTACAGTTATTGGAGATACTGTAGGTGATCCCTTTAAAGATACTTCCGGTCCAAGTTTAAATATTTTAATTAAGTTGATGGTTATGGCTTCTCTTGTAACTGCAGGTGTAGCTGTTGCCTATCCACTTATACAACCATGGGTTGCATAGATAAACGATAGTACGATAATACATAGACAGGCAGAAATGAAGTTTTTATATTAAAGGATCTGAAAAGATAAGGCCGAAGAAAGCTGTAATCTATTCCCGATTCTGTGATTAGTATTATGGTTTTAAATTTTAAAATTGCTTCATTTCTGTCTGTCGTTTTTTATTTTAATTGAAAATAAATGCTTGCTTATACCGATCTTTTATAGCATCATGTATAAGTTACAGCCTTAGATGTGAATATTAAATGTCTTTATATTTTAAAAACGATATAAAGCTGAAGTCATATTAACAATGAAATTTAATTTTTGTCGTTTTATAAACAGACTTTTCTTGTCTTTGTTATATTTGGTATAAACGATTTTAAAGTTGAAGAATAAGATACTGTACTTAATTTTAAGCCTTTTATTGTTCACTGTTTCTTTAAGGGCTCAACGTGGTGGGGAATCTGTGTTTGGTTTGCTGCATCTTACCCATTCTGCCCGTATGACTTCTCTGGGTGGGAATCAGGTAGGACTTGAAGGCCATGACTTGTCAATGCTAATACACAACCCTGCAATGCTTGATTCAGTTTATTCGCAGCAGCTATCCATGAGTTTTGTGCCATATATGGCGGGTATAAACTATGGCTTTGGAGGTTTTGCTCTTACAATAGATAAAATTGGAAACTTTGCAGTTGGCTTTTTACATGCAGGATATGGGTCTTTTGTTGGTGCAGATGAGTATGGTGTAAAAACCGGAGACTTTAGAGCAGGCGAATCAGCATTACAAATCACCTATAGTAAAGAAATAATCCCCCGCCTGACAGCCGGGATTTCTGTTATACCTATTTATAGCCATATTGAATCTTATTCTGCTTGGGGTGTTGCAAGTGATATTGGTTTATTCTATCGCCAACCAAACAATTTGTTTTCAGCAGGTATTGTTTTAAGGAATTTAGGTCGGCAGATAACTGCCTATCATGAAGGACCTCGTGAATCGATGGCTGCAGATTTGCAATTAGGTATTTCAACAAAGCTTGAGCATGCTCCCTTCAGATTTTCATTAACTTTTCAGGATTTACTTTCCGGCTCATTGCAATATGAAACTGAAGATAAGGATCAATTGAGATTAATATATGGTGATGACAGAAGTAGTGATAGTGATAGTTTTTTTCAAAAGATGTCGCAGTATTTAACAGTAGGTTTTGAATTTCTACCAACAGATAATTTTTATCTTGCTGTTGGTATGAATCCACGTCGTAGGCAAGAACTGAAAATTGCTTCAAAGCCTTCTACTGTTGGATTTAGTTGGGGGTTTGGATTCCGTTTCAATCGTTTTGATTTTTCTTATGGCTCAACAAGATATCATCTTGGTGGTACTTCAAACCATTTTTCGGTTTCTACCAATTTAACTTCTTTTTAATATCTTAAAATAAAAGGAAAATAAGTTTTGGATATATGGATTTTACTATGTTAAGAACTATATTTTGAGCAATTAATATAAAGGGATTATCTTTACCCGGTTTAATTTCAAGGAATTTTAAAATATTGAAAATGGGCAAAGCTCCAGATAAAATTGTTATCGCAATAGACGGACATTCATCCTGCGGAAAAAGCACTCTCGCAAAGGATCTCGCCAATAAATTATCTTTGTTGTATATCGATAGTGGTGCAATGTATCGTGCGATAACTCTTTATGCCATTGAAAACAATATGATAAAAGAGAAATCCCTTGCCATTGAGCCTCTTAAGGCAGTTATATCTTCTATAAATATTGAATTCAGGCATCTTGACGATAGTGATGCTCCGGTTGTCTTTATGAATAATAGAAATGTTGAACCTTTTATTAGAAGTCTGAAAGTTAGCAATTATGTTAGTCCTATCAGTGCTCTTGATTTTGTTAGAAAGCATTTAGTTGACTTGCAAAAAAAGATGGGAGAGAAAGGTGGAATTGTTATGGATGGACGTGATATTGGAACAGGAGTATTTCCTAACGCCGATTTGAAAATATTTATGACAGCATCAGTTCAGGTACGTGCCCAACGGCGTTTTGATGAGATGAAGGCCAAAGGTGAAGAGGTTAAATTTGAAGATATTATAGCTAATGTTAAGAATCGTGATCATATTGATAGTACTCGTTCTATAAGTCCTTTGCGTCGTGCTGATGATGCATTGCTGCTTGATAATAGTTTTTTAAATCGTAAAGAACAATTGGAATTTGTACTTGACAGACTTCGTGAAAGAGGTTGGGATGTTGATTTAGAAAAATAAATTATGGCAAAGGATCATTCAAAAGGATCTTCTTTTATTATAGAGATTGATACAAAGTCAGGCTTTTGTTTTGGTGTTTCACGTGCCGTTAAGTTGGCTGAGGAAGAATTGAAGGCCGGTAAGGAGCTTTATTGCTTAGGAGATATAGTTCATAATGAAGGGGAAATTGAAAGGTTGAATTCCTTGGGAATGCAAACTATTATGCACAGGGATGAAAGAAATCTTGATAAAAAGACTGTTTTGTTCAGGGCACATGGAGAGCCTCCACAAACTTATAAAAAAATGAAAGAGAGTGGGGCTTCCATTGTTGATGCTACTTGCCCCGTTGTTTTGAAGCTTCAATCCAGAATAAAAAAGACTTTCATAAAACTTCAGAAGGAAGGTGGCCAGTTGGTGATATATGGAAAGAAGGGACATGCCGAGGTAATAGGATTAGTCGGTCAAACAGATGGCAAAGCTTATGTTGTTGAATCTCCTGAAGATATTTATAAGCTGGATAGGAATAAAAAAACAGTATTATTTTGCCAGACAACAATGAGTCATTCGGGGCTGTTGAAAATAGAAAAGAAGTTAAAAAATTATCTCAGTGACCCTGAAAATTTAATTGTTTATCGTACTATTTGTGCTCAGGTAGGAAATCGTGTGCCACATCTTCAAAAATTTGTCGAAGGCTTTGAACTCATCCTTTTTGTTGGAGGCCTTAAGAGCAGCAATGGAAAGTATTTGTTCGAATCGTGCCGTGAAGTGAATCCAAATTCCTACTATGTTTCACAATTGAACGACATAAAAGACAATTGGTTTGTACCTGCGCCTTCACGTATCGGAATTTGTGGAGCTACATCCACACCCCAATGGCTAATGGAAAAAGTGGCTGATGCTGTTAGAAATAAACTAGAAAATCAAGCTGATAAATGAGATTAAAAAAATAGGGCTGCCGGTTGTGAAGAGGCAGCCCTATATTGATAGATATTGACAGGAAGCAGCCCTTGTATTAAAAATTTGAGATAATATGTAAATTCTTCGTCAGTAATAGCTGTTTCTGTATTTCGTTATCGGTAACGAGATTTATTTTTTTGTTAAAATCCCTTATAAATAGTTGATCATAGCATGTTTGAAGTTAAATAACTTTAAAGCGACATTTATACAGCTTCATTTTCTTTATTCATTGGAACATGCTTTATATCTTTGTAGGCAAGTATGTGTGTGAGTATTTCTATGCTTTCCGTTATCGATAACGGAAAGCTAAGTTTTATGCAGATTGTATTTTCGTAAATTGTTTTGAGTATGAAATTAAATCGTTTAAATGCTGTGGGCGTAAAAAGCTATCCTACTAAGATTTTGCAATTTGGAGAGGGTAATTTTCTCCGTGCTTTTTCTGCTTGGATAGTTCAAAAGATGAATGATACTATTGATTTTAATGCAGGTATTGATGTTGTTCAGCCTCTTCCTGAAGGGATGGTTGATATGCTTGCCGAGCAGGATGGTTTGTATCATGTTTATTTAAAAGGGATAAAAGATGGTGAGCCTGTTCAGGAATATACTTTAATAGACTCCATCAATCAATGTATTAATCCTTACAAAGATTATCAAAGTTATTTGTCTTCGATATTAAATCCCGATTTACGTTTTGTTGTTTCTAATACAACAGAAGCCGGTATTAGCTGGGATGAAAACGACCTCCTTGACATGGAGCCTCAAAATTCATTTCCGGCTAAGGTAGCGGCTTTATTATATGCCAGATATAAGCATTTTAGTGGAGACCTTACTAAGGGCCTGATTTTTTTCCCTTGCGAATTAATCGATCGCAATGGTGATATTTTAAAGAAATATGTAATGCGGCATATTGAAAAATGGCAGTTGGAGGAATCTTTTTCACAATGGGTAGAGCAGAGCTGTAATTTTTGTAATACTCTTGTCGATCGTATAGTTCCGGGTTTTCCAAAGGATGATATTGAAGAAATTCAAAAGGAGTTGGGATATGAAGATAATTTAGTTGTAGTTGGCGAATATTTTCATTTTTGGGTAATTGAGGCTCCAAAGTGGATTAAAAAAGAATTTCCTGCCGCTAAGGCCGGTCTTGATGTTAAATTTGTTAAGGATGTAACGAAATATCGCGAGCAAAAGGTTCAGGTTTTGAATGGTTGTCATACCGGTAGTTATGCAGTTTCGTTTCTTAGTGGAATTGAAACAGTACGGGAGGCATTTGAAAATCTCGAGACCGGTGAGTTTATGAGAGATTTAGTTTACGATGAAGTTTTACCTGTTTTAGAGGGGGAGGATGTTGAGTTAAAATCTTTTGCTAAAAAGATACTTGAAAGATTTAGGAATCCTTACATTCGTCACCAATGGCAAAGTATTGCTTTAAATGCAATGTCGAAATGGGAAACCCGTAATTTGCCGGCCTTATTGAATTATTACAAGACTAATAAGATGTTGCCTCAAAAGCTGGTTTTTTCCCTTTCAGCCATGATTGCTTACTTTAAAGGTGAACAGGGAGGCCATAAATACACTGTTCAGGATGATAAGTGGATTATGGATTTTTACAAAGAAGCATGGGCTGAATGTGATGGTCGTCCTGTTTCAGTTTATCAGTTGGTTGAAAAGGTATTAAAACTCGAAGAGGTATGGAAACAAAACCTAAATGAAGTACCCAATCTTACAATGTCTGTTAGTCATTACCTTTTTCTTATTCAGCAGGTTGGCATGAAACGTGCTGTTAAGGCGGTCTTGCATAAGAATAATCCGCTTATGCAGATGTCTTAATTTAATCAGAGCTATTATCTTTTAACTTAAAAAGGAATCTTATGGCAAAATTTCTTTTGATTCGTCCCAATGATAATGTCGCTGTTGCTCTTGAATCTGTAGGAGCAGGAAAGACGATACAAGTAGGCGCGTATCAGTTAATTTCTACAAACGATATTCCGGTAGGTCATAAAGTTGCATTACAAGATATTGCTTCGGGCAAGGATATCATAAAATATGGAGCTCCCATAGGGCATTCAGTCACAGACATTAAAGTTGGTGAGCATGTTCATACACACAATGTGAAAACTAACTTATCAGATAATCTGACTTATTCATTTAATCAAAAATTAAATGCTCTTCCTTATGAACCTCGTTCTTTGTCTTTTAAAGGATATAAACGTTCAAATGGCAAAGTTGGTATTCGCAATGAATTATGGATAGTTCCTACTGTTGGTTGTGTAAATGGTCAGGCTCAGCAGATTATTAACCGCTTTATGCAGGAAGTAAAACCATTGAAAATAGATGGTGTTGAGGTCTTTAAGCACAGCTTTGGCTGTTCTCAGTTGGGTGACGACCATGAAAACACCCAAAAAGCCTTAGCCGGAGTTATCAATCATCCGAATGCCGGAGGGGTATTGGTAATGGGTTTGGGTTGTGAAAACAATCAGATTTCCCAATTAAAAAAATTTATAGATAACTATGATGATTCCCGCATACGATATTTAGTAGCTCAGGAAGTAGATGATGAAATAGAAGCAGGTTTGGCCATGCTAAAAGAAATTTATGAGCTTATGTCTGCCGATCAGCGTGAAGATCTTCCCTTATCGGAATTGAAGATAGGATTGAAATGTGGTGGTTCCGATGGATTTTCCGGTATTACTGCCAATCCACTTGTTGGAGCATTTTCAGATTTTCTTATTGCCCAGGGAGGAACTACTATACTCACCGAAGTTCCTGAAATGTTTGGAGCTGAAAATATCCTTATGGAGAGGGCACTTAATGAAGAGATCTTTGACAAAACAGTACATCTGATTAATGATTTTAAAGATTACTATCGTAAAAACAATCTTCCCGTATATGAAAATCCTTCCCCGGGAAATAAAGAAGGAGGGATCACAACATTGGAGGATAAATCACTTGGATGTACCCAAAAAGGTGGTACTGCAACTATTGTTGATGTGTTAAAATATGGTGAACCTTTGCAAAAAAACGGCCTAAACCTCTTATCCTCTCCCGGTAATGATTTAGTGGCCTCTTCAGCACTCGGATTCAGCGGTTGTCAGTTGATTCTGTTTACAACAGGAAGAGGAACTCCTTTTGGCAGCTTCGTTCCTACAATGAAAATTTCGACCAATTCAGAACTTTTTAAAAAGAAAAGAAATTGGATAGATTTTAATGCCGGACAATTACTTGAAAATAAAACTATGGATCAACTGCTTGAAGAGTTTATTGCCTTTGTAATTGAAGTGGCAAATGGCAAAAAACTAAAACATGAAGAATCAGGCTTTAAAGAAATTGCGATTTTCAAAACAGGCGTTACTTTATAAAATGTTTAGGACTACGTCGTTGAGGAATGTTTAGGACTTCGTCGTTTAGATTGAGCGTAGCGAAATCCCGTATAGCCGGTAGGCGTGAGACGGGAATGGTTGAGATTAGTTGGTTAATAGACGTGATAATTAGTTGATTAGCAAATTAGTAGATGTGATAATATAGCAGATTAGTTGATTAGTAGATGTGAAGATTAGCAAATTTATCCACTAATTACACTAATTAACACGAATTAATAGGCTGAAAGCCTCTACCGGTTTGAATCATGCAAATAACTCCTCCCCTGAAAAGGGGAGGTGATCGAAGATCGGAGGGGTATATAAATTAGCAGATTAGTTGATTAGCAGATGTGATAATTAGTTGATTAGCAAATTTATCCACGAATTAA
This sequence comes from uncultured Alkalitalea sp., assembly GCA_964578485.1. GTDB lineage: Bacteria > Bacteroidota > Bacteroidia > Bacteroidales > Marinilabiliaceae > CAZODA01. The sequence goes on from CAZODA010000022.1 coordinate 9,538, forward strand.
TAGGCTGAAAGCCTTAAATACATTAGCCCAGGGCAACGCCCTATGTTACGGGGTCTCTTATCTCCCAGCGCCTTGAAGAGGCAACATTCAACGCAGTTAAAATGCCGCTGCTGCACAATCCCGCTGAAAAGCGGGATCTCCACCCAGCACAGGAAATGTCATTACAAAAAATCTTTTCTATCAATGTTCCCATTCTTACCGGATGATTTTTTATTCACGCAACAGCTCGGTTTTATATGTCTCCCGCAATCCGGAGGATTGCAACGTTCGGAAGAAAACTCAGAACCTCGAAGAGGTGATATTATTGTAGCAACTATCTAAGAGTCAAAAATAAACCCGGAATGGGTGACATTATTTTTCAACTTAAAAATTCGTGTTAATTCGAGTAATTCGGTACGCCTTGCTAAGCGTGCGCGTTTATATAACTTAAAAACCTAGTAATATGAAAAGATTACCCAGGCCAATTTGTCGTTCAGCCTGAAGCAGTTGTGATGTACGACAAGGAAACAAAGCGTACAGAGTTCACGACCAAGCGACCATGTAGGCCGTAATGTAAATGAACCCAGTTAGGCCTCGTGACTCAGATTTGCAGCGGTCAACCTTCCGAATTAGGCGAAACCTGAAACGTGATAGGAAGAAACGACAAAAAGCACTATCACGGCTGCACGGGGTAAGATGGGATGGCATGCATGGTAAAGGTTACGCATGAACAAGGGAAGCCCTAACAGCATCAACCGACTATTGATGGCTGAGGGTGGCGGAGATGTTCGTAGTACTGTTGATATTCAGGACAACATAACCTGAAAGGAAGGAAGGGACATTGCTCCAATCTAACGTTTTAGAAAAAGTAATACTACAAAATTGACGATATGAGTAATCAGGATAAAGTACGAGATGAGATACAGAGGCTAACGCAAAAGAAGCGAAAGCAAATGAGCTCATTGGAAAGGGTACGACTTTTACAACTAAAACTATATCAAAAAGCCAAACAGGAGAAGAATTACAAGTTCTACGTACTCTATGACAAGATCTTCCAAGATTATGTGCTTTATGAAGCATATCGCAGGGTTAAAAAGAATAATAGCAGCCCGGGAATTGACGGTCAAAGCTTTACAGACATAAAGGCTTATGGTGAGGATAAATTCCTGAAAGAATTAAAAGAGGAATTAAGAACCCGTACCTACAAGCCTCAAGCGGTAAAGCGAAAGATGATAGAGAAAGAGAATGGCGGACAGAGACCTTTAAGTATACCAACTATAAAGGATAGGGTAGCACAAGCTGCATGCAAGATTGTAATAGAACCAATCTATGAAGCAGACTTTGACAATTCATCGTACGGCTTTAGACCTAAACGATCAGCCAAAGATGCGATCACGGAAATTCAGCAAAATCTGAAAAAAGGCAAAACAACGGTTTATGATGCCGACCTTAGTAAATGCTTTGACACCATACCTCATGACAAATTAGAAATAGCGGTAAAGGAACGCATAAGCGACCCACGGGTAATAAACCTGATCAAGCTATGGCTAAAAGTACCTACAGTTGAAGAAAACGGTAGATACACAGGAGGGAAAGGAACAAAACATGGGATACCACAGGGCGGAGTAATATCACCATTGCTAGCCAATATTTACATGAATCTGCTGGACAGAAATGTTAACAAACCGAACAGCTACTGTTCCCGAAATGGAATTAAAATGATTCGGTATGCCGATGATTTCATACTAATGGCAAGACATATAAATCAAGATACGATTCTTTATGTACATAAGCTATTAGACCGAATGGGGTTGATTATAAATCAGGACAAGAGCAAGTTGGTTAAAGCCAAAGACACACCGTTCGATTTTCTGGGGTTTACTTTTAGATATGACATTAATACCCTGTTTAAAAATAACAGTAGGTTTTGGCATATTAAACCTAAGAAGAAATCGGAGGTGAAAATAAGGCAAAAAATCAACGAAAAACTCAAAAGTATTGGACATTATCAAGCAACCGATGTAGTTGCGGAACTAAACCCAATCATCAGGGGATGGATGAATTACTACCATATTGAAAAAGTTAGTGCAACTCGCCTACCATTTAAAAGGTTAGACGATTATTTAAGAATCCGTCTGCTAAGATTCTATAAACGCAAAAGCCAGAGAAAATCTAACCTGCATGGTCAGCAGGCGTATGATCTATTAACCAAACATTATGGATTGATAAAACCATACAAGACCTCGGGAATTGCATATGTGAAAGCTAAAAGATGAAAAATTGGAGGAAAGCCGTATGCGGGAAAACCGCACGTACGGTTTGAAGAGGGTGCGGGCAGGGCAAAAGCTCTGCTCAATCTACTCTACTGGACCTATTTGCGTTAATTCGCGTCTTCGTAATTATAAATTTTAATTGATAACCCATAACCCTATTTATAAGCTTGTAAGAGTCCCATAAATATGATTGCAATTATTGAATACTTGAAAAAATGAGCCGAATACCCTTGCTAATCGGCTCATTTTTTTCGTATATTTGAGCCGATTAGCCAAGTTAAACGTCTCATAAATTACAAAAATGTATAATTGGGAGCATGAAAATTGGGCAAATTTCTTGTACAACGAGGATGTTATTAGTGGATTTGCTATGCAATTCGCAAAGCTCACCGGTATGGCTTTGGGTGTATTTAATACTCTTGATAGTAACAAGCAGCAAAACGAGATTATCGGCTTGATGATTTCGGAAGCTTTAAAAACTTCTGCCATTGAAGGAGAGATGCTTTCCCGGGAAGATTTAATGTCTTCAATTCGTATGCATTTAGGCTTATACCTTAAAGTAAAAAATGTAAAAAACAAAAGGGCTGAAAATATAGCTCTTCTTATGATAGAGGTACGTAATAATTTTGCGGAAAAATTATCTGAAAAAACCATAAAAGAGTGGCATAAAATTCTCTTTAGTGGTTCTAAATATATAAATGCGGGTAAATATCGTAAAGGTACAGAAGCCATGCAAATAATATCAGGTACTTATGGGAGAGAGATTGTACACTATCAGGCACCACCTTCGGAGAGGGTTCCACAAGAAATGAATCAATTTGTAAAATGGTATAACGCTTTTCAAACAAATGGTAATATTCAAAAAGCAATTATAAAAACGGCAATCAGTCATTTGTATTTTGAGAGCATACACCCCTTTGAAGATGGAAACGGCAGAATAGGCAGGGCTTTAATAGAAAAATGCCTTGCAGAAACATTGAACAGGCAAATAATCCTTAGTATTTCTACGGCTATTGAAAGTGAAAAGAAAAAATATTATACAGAATTAAATCGAGCGTCAAAAACACTTGAAATTGACAATTGGCTTGTTTATTTTGCAAAATTGCTTATTACAGCTCAACAAAATGCAATTGATGTAATTAATTTATCCATTAAGAAAACACGTTTTTTTGATACTTATGAAAAGGAGCTGAATAAACGACAAGTAAAAGTGCTAAAAAAAATGTTTGATAAAAATGCAGATAAATTTGAAGGAGGAATGACTGTCAGAAAATATATCTCTATTGCCAAGACTTCAAAGGCGACTGCTACCAGGGATTTACAAGAACTGACGAGACTTGAAATCCTCATACAGCAGGGAAGAGGTAGAAGTACATTCTACATTTTGAAAATATAAATTTAGTCGGACATTACATTATCTCCCGTCCCAAAAGTTGTCTTCTTTTATTTTCTTAATATAGTATTCAGCACTTTCTTTTAGGGATATTGAGATTGTATTTTGTTGTTCTTCGTCTATTTTTTCTGTTTCCATATCTTTTAATAATTCTAAGAATTTTTCATAATGCCTCAGTGCTTTGTCATAATCTTTCAAATCATTACGATATATTTCGGCAATATAAAATATATGTTCAGGTTTAGGAATATGATTAAATGCAATTTCGTAGCTATCAACAGCCTTGTTGAACTCTCTAATTCTTGTGTAGAACAATGCTTTTTCAATATACATTGTTGATAATATTATTGGGTTTGGCTCTAAGAGTTTCTCGGCATATTTTAAATAATCCAATCCTTCTTGAGCTTCATTTCTTTTTAAATGACTTAGTCCTAAAAAGTAAACAGCTTCAAAGTCTTTATCATTTTTTTTAAAAACAATTGATAAATTCTCAATAGCATCGTCATAACCAAATAAATTATATTGCGATATCCCTAAATTTTTCAGAGTCAAAATTGTAGAATCACCATTATCAACTAAATCTTGAAAGCACCATTCTGCCATTGGAAAGTCTTTTCTGACAAAACTTGCAATGCCTTTGAGTTTGATAAACTTCAGATTGCATGAGTCAGTATAAAGAACATAATCACATAATTCTATTGCCTCAGTATATTGTTTGTTTTGTATATAAAGATTTATTAGTCTTTGCATAACAAGTTGATTATTTGGGTTTTGGTCGATTAGTTTCTCATAATTTGTGATTGCAAGATCTATGCTGTCAATTTTGGTATAAATACGGGCAAGTAGCTCTAAAGAATTAATGTTTAAACTATCTTTTTCTAATGAGTTTTTAAGAAGATTTATGGCACTTTGGTTTTTATCATAAAACTCCAAGGTTCTAACTTGCTTTATCAGCATCTCGGGATCATCGTTGTGAAGTTCTAAAATTGGCAGTGCTTTGTTGTATTGTCCGGTGTTAAATAGAGAATTTGCTAATAGTTTAGCAATTCTAACGTCTTGAAAGGCATCATTGCCTTCTTCAAGCACAGAGATAGCCTTGAGGTAATCACCTTTTTCTAAAATTGCTTTTGAATACCAAAAATAGTCATGTGAATTTTCAAATTTTTCGGCTTGCACCATTATTGAATCATAATCTTCTTGTAAAAAAAGCAGCTCATAATTCTGGGAAAACACATTAAAACTTAAAAAGAAAGAAGCAACAATAATAAGTCTTTTCATAATGGGAGATTGTTTTTATTAAAATTAAGGTTATAATTAATTCTCTATCAACAAATAAACCCATTTTTGCTTTTTATTGCAACACAAACTCTGTGAAGTAAAGTTAAAACACCCTAAATAATTCTTCTACAAATCTTATTCTCCATTCCAATTGGGTAGGTTGAGATGTAGAAGGTGGCGGACAGAGAAATCACGTTGTTTTCGCTCTCCATATATTCCGCCATGTATGGTGAAAAGAAAAAATAAAATAATTTGGATTAACCATAGAATACGGGAGGATTTCGCTGCGTTCAAAAACTCGAAACGCATGTTGTTTTGGATACATTAAAAAGGAGCTGTCTTAGTGAGACAGCTTCTTTTAACATATAAAAACTTATTATGAAATAAGTAATTTTACCGGGCTTTTAATTCCACAACAGCATCATTTAACCATGGAGCAGAAATCACCACATTTCCTTCTCCTGCTTCACCTATAGTTTGTATATATGCAATTATTCTACCCTGAAATACTCTTAGCTTGTTGGTATTATAATCACCCATATCACGTGGGTTACCTGCTTCTAAACCTAATAGTTTAAAAGGTCCGTTTATTCTAAAAGATAATTCATCATCTGCCAATATTACTAATTTGCCATCTTCATCAACTATTTCAATTTCAATTTGTGCTACTCCATAGTTTTTATTTATGGTAGTTTGGTCCTTACATACATTGGCAATAATCTCATGTGGTCGTTTACTTGTTTCTATTGTATATCTTGCAGCTTCTTGTTCATTAATGTAGGCAACTGCTTCTAATTTTCCCGGACTAAAAGGAATATCCCAGTGAATAATGCCTGAATCATCATTTTGAAGTATAGGCTCCCCAATCTTTTCTCCATTTAATAATAATTGGACTTTTTCGCAATTGGTATAACTAACAACTCTAATTGTTTGACCTTCCCGATAATTCCATAAGGGAATAGCATCCATTGATAGTTCAGCTCTATTGCGATAAATAGGGTAAGACCCGATATAAACCATTGCATTGTCGCTCCAGAGGCTTTCTCTGAAAAAGCCTCTGGCTTTTTTGAAGCCGGCCAGGTCAAATAATCCTGATTCGAAGCCTCTTGAAGGCCAGCGGTGTGATTCTCCAAGATAATCTATACCGGTCCATAAATACTGTCCGAAAATATATTCATAATCTCTTACATATTTCCAGTCCTTGAGTGCATGCCGATTCTCACTTCCATAAAATACTCTGTTAGGATATTTAGCGTGGTCCATTTCATATCTACTTTCAGTATAATTATATCCTGCAACATCAAGCGCTCCTGGATATTCTGTTTCGTTCGACATAATTGGGCCTGCCAAACCTGCAGTTACCGCCCTCGAAGGGTCATATTTTCTTACAATAGCTGAAAGTCGCAAAGCAATGGCACTTAAACGATCTGCATGTGGTTGTTCCGGTCTATAACCGATTGTATGTTGTTGGTCAATACCTTCTACATTTAGAATGGGGTGTGAATATGGGTCATTCGGATAATCAACTTCATTTCCTATACTCCACATAAAAACAGAAGGATGATTTCTGTCGCGCAATATCATATCACGAAGGTCTATATCAGACCATTCTTCAAAAAACAGAGCAGGTCCTTGAAAGCCCGGAGTCCCTTGATTCCAGCCGTCCAACCATTTTTTCTTTGGAAATTCCCATTCATCAAAGGCTTCATTAATGACTAAAAAGCCGAGTTCATCACATAAATCATAGAATACCGGCGCTTGGGGATTATGACTTGTACGAATGGAGTTTACACCAAGATCTTTTAAGTTGAGCAGACGACGTTCCCACACTTCCTTAGGTACAGCAGCACCCAAACTGCCGGCATCGTGATGGAGGCAAACGCCTTTTGCTTTCATGAATTCTCCATTTAAGGCAAATCCTTTATCAGGATCAAAGGTTAACTCCCTTATTCCCACGCTAGTAATGCTCTCGTCAATTAGCTTGCCATTTTCAAATATTGATGTTTTAAGCTTATATAGATATGGTTCTTGCAGATTCCAGAGAATGGGATTTTTTACAGTTAATTTTTGTGTAAGTTCATTTTTGTTGCCGACGGAAGTTTTTAGTTTCTTTTCTGTATTTGAAACGACTCGTCCACGCTTATCAATTATTTCCTGTTTTACAAGAACTGAACTTTCTTTTTCGGTAGAATTATTTATGGTTGTTTGCACTTGCACCGTAGCTGTTCTTTTTGAAATTTTAGGAGTTGTGTAATAAACACCCCATTGGTTTATATGAATAGCATTGGCATATACAAGATAAACATCCCTGTATATTCCTGATCCGGTGTACCATCTTGAATCGGCAGAATCACTGTGATCAACTTTTACAGCAATAAGGTTTGTTTCACCAAAATTGATGTAAGGAGTGAGCTCATGCATGTATGAGATATAACCATTTGGGCGCATCCCTAAAGACTTGCCATTTATAAATATTTCTCCGTTGCGATAGATTCCTTCAAAATAGATATATACTTTTTGATCCTTTTTTTCGGCAGGAATAAATAGCTTCTTTCTGTACCAGCCAATGCCTCCCGGTAGGTAGCCTGTACAACTGGCCAAATCGGGACTGTATGTACCTTCAACACTCCAGTCGTGTGGAAGATTCAGATTTCTCCATCCTGAATCATTAAATTCTAAATCTACCGCTTCAGGATGATTACCAAGTTTAAATTTCCAGCCTTCATTAAACAAAGTTGCATCTCCAAAAGAAGTTTGTCCTAAGGCGGAAAGATTAATTATTATTAATATTGACAGTAAGGGCAATAATTTTTTCATCATCATTAAATTAAAATTTTAAAATAATCGAATAATATATAGTTTGAACAATTTGAATTTGTTTTGATTACTTGATTTAATTCTTTAAAAATTTCTTTTATACAAAGGCATCGTTTTATTGTTTAATTCGTAAAATAGTGAATGAATACGGCGGCACCTCGTAAGTGAAATTTTCTTCAACCATAATAGTTCCTGTTTCAGGTTTTGCGTTTCTATCGCTTGGTTGCCCCTGTAACAGGAATTTTTGAGCTTCGCCTTTTTTGATATCTAATCCTTTAAGGTCGATAGAAGTTTTAATTTCTACAGGTAATAAATTCACTAACTTAATTATCAGATCATTACTTTCAGAGTCTATTACCACAGAACTTGCAAAACGTTTTCTTACATCTTCTCTGTCGGATGAAAGAGTTATTACAGCGGGGATATATTTATTTCCCGAATTTTGCCCGCAAAGCTGTTGTACATAGTAGCCTACAGTAGGTTTAACTTCAGTGTTGTTGAAATAAATGAGATCAGGATTCCATTGGGTATTTCCTTCTTTGGCTAATAAGGGCGCGTAGGATGACATTACAACAATGTCCCCGTTACGCTCCAGGGTTGTAATATGAAGGGCTTCGGCCAATGCTGTTTCAATATTGTTATGTCTGTTTGGGAGGTGAGCAGCATATTCGCCAAGGTAAACCTTTGATTTTGACCTGTCATATTTGTCGTAATAATCTTGGTTGTGAATATACCAGCCCGGACTGGCATAATAGTGCTCATCCACTATTGGTAGCTTAAGTCGAGTTGCCAGATCCCACCCTTCAACATAGTCTGTACCTTCGAAAAAAGGACCAACAGTTCCTATAACTGTTATTTCAGGATGTTGATGTTTTATTGCTTCATAGATCATTGTAAAGCGCTCTTCAAATACATCTGTAATAAGATCTTCGTTGCCAACAGCAATATATTTCAAGTTAAAAGGCTCTTTGCGTCCTGCTTCTGCACGTTTTTTCCCCCATTCAGAATTTATGTCTCCATTAGCCCATTCAATAAGATCAAGAACTTCCTGAACATAATCGTACATTTCACACATTGGTATTCCTCCTTGCTGTCCCCTTCCTCCTGTGTCTGAGTTCTGACAAGGAACACCTGCGGGAACAACCGGTATTGGTTCGGCTCCTATATCTGAGCAGAATTGAAAATACTCAAAATACCCGAGTCCGTAGCTTTGATGATAGTTCCATATATTTCGTTGTGGTTTGCGGGCTTCCAAGGGGCCAATAGTTTCTTTCCACCTATACATATTGTCGAGTCCATCGCCATGAGCCAGGCAGCCACCCGGAAATCTGATGAATTTAGGATGCATATCTGCTATAGTCTGTGCCAGGTCAGCCCTAAGTCCGTTTTCCCTCCCCATAAAAGTGTGTTGAGGGAATAGAGATATCATGTCAAGTGCTGTTTCTCCCTTCATTTGTGGAACTATTTCCAGACGGGCGTTATTTGTGGAGGCATTTGAAGTTAATATCGTATTATATTGTTGCCAGTTGTTAGTGATTGGCCCTATATTTTTTTCATCGTAAATTTCGCCATTGTCTCCTATTAATCTTACGATGAGATTACCTGTATCACCCTTTATTTTTTTGGCAAACAATGAAAAATCATAGCTCGCTTTATTTTGAAGCGGGATACCATTAAATCCTTCATTAATCAAGCTTTCTCCAATATCTTTTATGTTTACAACTCCATAATGACTGTTATTAACATGAATGGGATCCTTTGTATCAATATTAAATTTTATATTTTTTCCTTGAGTACTCCAAGCTGTTTTGCTGTTCCAGTTTGGATCTCTTCCTTTTTTATCGGAAGGATGATATTCAAAACCTCTGTTTTGGATTAATTCAGCATACAGCCCGCCATCAGCAGCATAATTTATATCCTCAAAAAATATTCCGATTAATTCATCAGAAATTTCCTTAGCATCTTCAACAGAAATTTTTAAACCCGCCTCCAAAGGTTGTAATCTTGCAAAGCGTAAAGGGTCTTGACTCATTGTTTCCGATTGAAGTTGATGCTTATATGCTGTAATTTTTTGAGCATTAATAAGGCCTTCAATATATTCCCATGAAGTATAATGAATAGTGCCATTTTCTACTATCCCATTAATTTCAACACTTTCTCTGTTATTGAGACGTTCCGTTTCAGAAATTTCTGAGAGTGGAGAAAATTCTTTAAATCTTTTTGTTTCTGTTTTAAGAATCTTTTTTCCACTCTTTGTTTCGCTTATAAAGCTGATGGTAAAAGTTCCGGTGCTCTGATTGTATGAAACTTCAGGTTCTAAACAATTTCCATCTTCAATGATATCTACATAGGTCTGACGCCCCCAGAATATTAAATCAGATGAAGATGAATGAGCAAAAGTTCCATCTGTTTCATTCAAACTCCATAGAGCATGCCAGATGCCATCAATGTCAGGAATTAAAACCGGACTCAGCATTCGTTTTTGAGATCCCCAAGTTCCATAATCACTACGTACAAAACTGTGTTCTGCGCCAATAGGATACCAGTTTTGTCTGTCAATACTCCACGCATAATGAAGCCCATTTTTGCCGTCATTTTTTTCTGTACTATAAGCAAAAACATAAGCATAGTCGGGGCGACTCGCCTTTATTGGCGTGATCAATAAAATACTGCCTAACAATAAAAAGAGAAAGCTTGTTTTTGACATAATATTATTAAGATTTTGTATATAATTTAAATTATAAAATACTTCATGGTGATATGCTAATTTAAGTTTTTTTTATAAACAAACCAGGGTCCTAATTTTTGAAAATATTGAATTTAGCGCTGAACTTTAAGTTTTATTTTTTGTTGCCTTCAATTGATATAGGTTTAATTGTTTGAAACAGACAGATTAATTAAAAATTTTAAAACAATAGCTGTAATTAAAGTATTTTTGAATTTTAAAAAGCTTGAATTATTTATTATAGTTTGTCGAAAAATTAACATTTTTTGTTTAAGCAGATACAGGCATTTTTTAAAAGTGATTAAGTTTTAATTCAGGCTGTAGATAATGAGTTTTATAAAAGAATAAATTAAGTAAATGCCTATAATGAAGCCATTAGTTTTATATTGTTTTACTTATGTTTACAAACTGTTTTTTTTAGTTTATTTTCAGATTTTTGTTTTTTTATAATTAAAAAAATCGGTATATTTTTTGAATAGTTTTTTTAAAATCTCAGTAAAAAACATATTTATGGATTTAAAAAAGTCATTTGGTTTCACAAAGGCCGGAACCAATATAGTACCCAAGTCAAAGAGGGTAATTGAATATATAAATTTAAAACTTGCAGCAATAGATCAACCCTTTTTTCGGGATGGTTCAAAAATGACCTTTTTAGAATTAGCCGGGGATTTAATTAAGAATGTTAAAGAAAAGAACAAACTGCTTACTTCATATCTTTGTCCTGTAGATCAGCGGATTCAGAGTTTTTTAGATCAATACTTGGTTGAATACAAGGATAAATATAATTTAAGATTGCCATCTGATACTTTCGTTGCTGATAGTCATGGTATTACTCGCACATTATCACTAGCTCCCGATAAAAATGAATTTATTTCTGACATAATAAGTTCATATCGTTTAAAACAAGGAATATTAAATAATCCAAAGCATGATAGGCGCACTACAAAAGGAGTATTTCATATTGTAGAGGGTGGTTTGCCAATACCTGATGACAAAAAATCTGTTCCAAAACATGCTTTTGCCGGTCTATTGGCGAGTGCTTTAAGTCCCCCGCTTTCCTTACTTGAATTGCCTTTTACTTCATCTCAAGAAAACAAAGCAGCTTTATTTGTTTCATTATTATTGAAGCCTGTTGTAAGTCCTTATGTCCAGGGAGTTTGCAAAGAACGTCGCATGGAGATACGTTTTTTTGCACCCGGTAATTTAGTCAGTAATCTTGATTTTGTTGAATCTATTTTTGGTAATGCCGGGGATCCTTTTCTTCCTGAGAATGATTCAGCTTTGGATGTTGAAGGTTGGACAGGTCACACCGGCTGTGTAATACTTGCTCCTCATCTTATTAGTATAACAAAAAAAGAGCTGGGACTACCTCATATTAGTGAGGCTACAGAAAGGCAAAAAAGAGATGGTATGTGCTGGGAGCTTGAGGATGAGTTGTATAATGAAGGTGATGCTTTTAAAGTTACTGCTCGTTCCTCTGAGGGTGTGATTGTTACTCTTATTGCAGATAATTATTTTGGTTACTCCAAGAAGGAAATTAAAACACAAATCAGTTATTCAGCTAATTTACTTGGAAATGTTGAAGAAGAGCATGCCGGTGGAGCTATAGCTTTTCCTTCTTATAATCTTGGCGATGAGTTTTCAGATAGGAGTCAGTTTGAAGGCAATAATTTGACTTTTGATGAGATGGTTGCAATGTACAGCGATTTTATGGAGCTTAAACCCGGGGGTTATGCAGTTGACAAAAATTATAATGATATAATTTATGTTCCTGAGAATGCTTCTTTCAATTTAATGGAGCAAAAAGTAAGTTGGCTAAAAGGGGACAGTGAAAATTTCATTAGGTTAAATCCTACTATGACATATATGTTGCCTGCAGGTTACAAGGTGAGGATGGAGAAGAATGCTTATGTTCCTTCGTGGCGCCTAATTGGTTCGGCAGCTGAGGGTACTTTTTGTCATAAACCTAGTACAGTTTCCGGAGGCGGTAAATCTGAGATTTCAAAATCTATAAATGATGCCATTATTTATGGGGCCTTTTTTACTGCTGATTTTGAAAATGATTTTAAAAAGGTAGAGGAAATAATAGAAAAGGATTACTCTGATATTTATCAAAATAATACTAAAACAGCTAAGAGTCGTCCTATTTTAAGTGCAGAGCGTTCCCTTGGCTCGGTAATTAAACTGTTAACTCCTTCTCCTTTGCGTTATACTCAAGAATACAATCAATGGTTGGCATCAATTCCACATCACATCAAAGGGCTTGTATATCTTGTTAAACGTTTTTATCGTCCTGAATGGGGGCAAGATTGGAAGAAATATTTTTCGGTAGATATAATTGATGGGAAATATGGTAATGAATTAAAGTTTAAAAACCGAAAATTGGTAGCGAGCTATTTGCGGGTTGGATTAACGAATGAGGGTTCATGGCGTACCTTTAAATTGCGTCAGGATTTTATTGCCGCCGACAAGCTTCAGATGGAGGATGATATTACAGCTTCTGTTGTAGTCCCTGTATCTGAGTTGGAATATTTACCTTCCGATTTTAATAAGTATGCAGCAAAATTCACTTACAATTGTGAGTTTCGTTTTTTTCAAAGACCTGATGAGGCTATACATAGGGGATACGACAAGCAAGCAGAGGCAGATTTATCTTCTCCTAACACATTTATTTCCAATTATGAGCCTTTAACTGTTGAAAATGCCAAGGAGATTATTGATGATGCTATTGAATTTGATAAATTTTCATCTCCCATGAAAAACCTTATCAGAAATGTTGCATCAGGGAAGGATTCTTTTTACTTTGTTTCATCTTCGCATCCACGTATTTATAATGGCAGCCCTTCCGGTAATATGCGTTATTTGCAGAATCGGCCGGGCTTAATAGATCATAGAGGAAGATATATTGCTGAAACCGGAATACGTCTTTACCGGAAAATCCCTATGGATAAGCCTGTGTTAATGCCTGTTAGTGCAGTATTAAGTGGTCGCAGGAACAATCCTCCCCAGCCCGGTATTCGTTCTCTTGCTGTATATAACCCCATACATTATCAGGAACTTCCTGAGCTGTTTATGGATTTTATATGCAGTCTTACCGGCAAGTCTCCTTCTACAACGGGTGCAGGCTCTGAGGGGGCTTTAACTAAGGGACCGTTTAATGCTTTGAGCCCTGTTACTGATTTGAATAATGCCTTGGTTTCTTTTATTCTTACCGGGTATAAAGGTTTTACAACTGCTGCCGGCTATGTAGGGCCATATTATCGTGTTGATCATGATATAAGTTTGCTTGTTCCTGAGCTTTGGAGTAGGTTAAAAGAAGAGGAAACAGATCCTGAATTCTTAATTTCCAATGGATATTTAGAAAAGCTTGAAGATTTTGAATATGAGGGTAAAACCATCCTTGCCTCAAGGTTAGGATATCGTATTACCGCGAGGTTTGCACGTATCTTCTTGGGGAGGGTTTTTGAAAATCCGGATGCTGTATTTAACAATGAAATGTTAAAGCCTGAGTTACAGGACATGGTTTCTTTTGCTGATGGTATTTCTAATATAGTTGAAGCACAGCAAAGGGTTGCTGAATCGTATTTCAGGGATGGCAGTATTGAAGGCGCATGCCCTCCTTTAAAAGCTATACTTCATATTATGGCATATGGTAATTATAATGGGAAAGTTGTTGAAGACCCAGGTATTAGGGAGATGTTCACCCTGACAAATATGTTAAATAGCGATTGGTACAAAGAGCGCCTGTTAAATAAGCAATTAGGTGATATAGCATTATGGCAAAAGCATGTAGAATATTTAAGAGAATATCTCAAAAGATGGACTGATCTGGGATCTGAAGAAATTGAGGCAGTACGCTCAGATATTGACTTTGCCGGTGAGAAATTAAGAGCATGCAAGCAGGCTGAATATCTAAAATCGTTGAAAGGATATATAGGCCTTGATACTTTTGTTAGATAGTAAAATGTTTTATTATTATTTTTATAAGTTAAAATGATTGATTTTTTTAAATGAACTACCTTGCGCATCTCTATTTATCAGGGCCTGAACCCGGCGTTAAAGTTGGTAATTTTATTGGCGATTATGTAAAGGGTAAACGTTATCTTCGATATCCTCCTGAGATACGCAAAGGAATATTGCTCCATAGGCAAATAGACTCCTTTGCTGATGCCCATCCTGTTTTACGAAAAGATTCCATTTTTTTTAAGCCCCGATATGCAAGGTATGCCGGCGTTGTGATGGATGTGGTTTACGATCATTTTTTAGCATCAAATTGGAATAAATATTCAGATCAAAGTTTAAGTGATTTTGTGTCAGATACACATCGTTTGTTATTTAGGTTTTATTTTTCCTTGCCTACTGAAGTTAAAAGGTTTTTACCCTTTTTAGTTCAAAGTCGCAGGCTCGAGTATTATAAATATCCTGAAGGTGTAGAAATGACCTTGCGCCTAATGTCGAGTCATTCCTCACTACCCGATCACAGTCTTTGGGCTCGAACAGTTTTAAATGATAATTATGAAGAGCTTAAGAGTTCTTTTTTTGTTTTGTTTGATGATGTAAAAGAAATGGCGAGAAAATATCTTGCAGAAGCAGAAATCAGCTGACTACGGGCCATATAGTTTTAATAAATCTGTCTTTACCCGAAATGTCTCTACTTAGCGTAGTCCTGATATAACCCTCATTTTCAAACAGTAAACAAAGATCTTTTCCATAAGCCTGATTTATTTCTAAGTAAATAACACCGTTCGGAAGAAGAGCTTTTTTCCCCCATTTAGCAATTGCTTCATAAAAAATTAAGGGACTTGAATTGTCAACAAAAAGGGCAGAATGAGGTTCATAATTTAAAACATTAGCCTCCATTACTTCTTTTTCTTTTTGTGTTACATAAGGAGGGTTGGAGATTATTATGTTATATTTTAATTTTATATCAGGTGGATTTAAAATATCATTTCGCTTAAATGAAATATTTGTGTGATTAAGTTTTGCATTTTCTTGTGCCAGTTTTAAAGCAGCTTCGCTAATATCCCATGCTTCAATATTAGCTTTTGGCCATTTTTTCTTTAAAGAGATAGCTATACATCCGCTTCCTGTTCCAATATCAAGTATATTGCTTTTAAAATTTTCGTGTTCACTTATTATTTTTTCAACCATCTCCTCTGTTTCCGGTCTGGGGATCAATGCTCTTTTGTCGGTTTTAATTACATTTCCCAAAAATTCGGTATGACCAATAATATATTGAATTGGTTCATGATTTCGTAAGCGATTTATTGCATTTTCCAAGATGGAAACTTCTCTTTTGGAGAGCTTTTCTTCATTATTTAAAATTATATCTGTAAGGCTGTAATCTCGCAGGTAATTTAGAAGCAAGAAAGAGAATTGCCTGATTTCTTCATCTGCTGTATGATTTTTTAAGGCCTCTCTTATTGCTTTTATAAACTCAGAAATCGTTTGCATTTAATTAAAATCACCAAATGTTATTAATTGTTAATTCCTATTGTAAAAATAAACATTATCTTAGCAAAAAAGAAGCTGTTTAAGCCCCAAAAGTTAATATTAATAGTGGATTAAAAATATTCAGACTGGTTTACCTGATCTTATTTTAGTGATTTGCTATTTATGCTATTAGTCGCTTTATCAGCAACTTTTAATTGCCACGAATATACTTCTGGTGAATGAGTTATATAGATAATCGTTATATGATGCGTTGCCTTGAGTTGGCACGCCTGGGAATGGGGAAAACATATCCAAACCCTATGGTTGGATCTGTGATAGTTTATAAAGATAAAATAGTGGGAGAAGGATACCATCAGATTGGCGGAGGCCCACATGCCGAAGTTAATGCTTTATCTTCTGTTACTGATAAAAAAGTCCTCAGCGATTCCGTTTTGTATGTAAATCTTGAACCTTGTTCCCATTACGGCAAAACTCCTCCCTGCACTAAATTAATTATAGAGAATAAGCTGCCTCGTGTGGTTATTGGATGTAAAGATCCGTTTTTGGATGTAAACGGTGAGGGAATTCATCAGCTTATTGAAGCAGGAATTGATGTTACTGTTGGTGTCCTTGAAAAGGAGAGTATAGATTTAAACAGGCGCTTCTTCACTTATCATAATAAAAAGCGTCCCTATATTATTTTAAAATGGGCAGCTACAAGAGATGGTTTTCTTGATATTAATCGTGAAGTAACACAAAATAATCGTCCCACATGGATCACCAATGAGCATGCTCGTCGTTTGGTTCATTTATGGCGAAGTAGGGAGCAGGCAATATTAGTAGGCTCTGAAACTGCCCTAAAAGATAATCCATCATTAACTGTAAGATGCTGGAGCGGTTCTCATCCTTTACGTTTGGTTTTAGACAGAGATGATCGCTTGCCTGAATCTCTTTCATTGTTTAATGGCGAAGCTTCCACATTATATTTCACAGGGAAAAATGCAAATAGCAGAAAAAATGCAATAAAAGTTGTTGTATCTGAGGATAAAAATCCTGTAATTGCAATACTTGATGAATTATACACCAGGCAGATCCAATCCCTTATTGTTGAAGGTGGAGCTCAATTGCTTCAGGCTTTTATTGATTTGAATTTATGGGATGAAGCGCGGGTTTTTACAGGTAACAGGTGGTTTAAAGATGGAGTTAAAGCCCCTGTATTTAGGGAACTGCCGCATATGCATGAAAAATTCAGAGATTGTGATTTGTTGATATACAAAAACACATCAAGATAATTACTGAATTGAAATAGAACAACTATGGATACTTTTCAAAACATTATCAACATAATAAATCCTTTGTTATTGGTGGTGTATGTTATTACTATCATGCTTGTAGTTATATTTACAGTTCTTGAAAATCGCAGTCCTTTAAATACCATTTCCTGGATTTTAGTGTTGATTTTTTTACCTGTTATAGGCTTTATTATTTTCATCTTTTTTGGTCAGAATTATAGGAAAGAAAAAATAATAGCAAGGAAAGGACTGCGTAATCATGAATTATTTTCCAATATTGCACATACTCAGATATTTAAAATCACTGAAGGTGAGATGATTGATCATCCTACACTAAATAAACACAGAAATATTATCACTTTACTTCTCAACAACAGCAATGCTGTTGTTACTTCAGGGAACAAAATTAAAATCCTTCATAATGGTGAAGCTACTTTTGACAGTATAATAGAGTCTTTAGAGCAGGCACAAAATTTTATTCACCTTGAATATTATATTTTTACCGATGATGAAATAGGGCGCAAAATAATTGAAGTATTAAAGAGGAAGGCAGCTGAAGGTATTGAGGTTCGTTTAATTGTTGATGATGTAGGCAGTTGGGAGCTTAAAAAGCCATTTTTTGATGAAATGTGGAATGCCGGCATACAAACTTATTCCTTTCTTCAAGTCAGGTTTCCAAATTTAACAAGTAAAGTTAACTATCGTAATCATCGTAAGATTATTGTTGTTGATGGTCTTATTGGGTTTTTGGGTGGAATTAATATAGCAGATCGCTATGTCAAAGGAAGTGAAAAGTTAGGCTTTTGGCGTGACACGCATTTAAAGATAGAGGGAAATTCAGTAAATGCTTTGCACACAGTTTTCCTTACCGATTGGTATTTTGTGAGTCAGATTGAGCTTCACGACAATAAATATTTTGCTCTGAGAGAACCTATTGGAGAACATATTATGCAGATTGTTGCCAGTGGTCCCGATTCTGACTGGCCCGGCATTATGATGGGTATTTTTCATGCTATCTCTTCAGCAGAAAAATCTGTATATATTGCCACCCCTTATTTTATGCCAAGTGAAAGTGTTTTGCTTGCCTTGAAAACTGTAGCCCTTGGAGGTGTTGATGTTAGGATAATTATCCCTGAGAGAAGTGATGCTATTGTAACGCATCTATCATCAAAATCCTTTATTAGTGAAATGCTCGAAGCTGATGTAAAGTTTTATTTTTATCAAAAAGGATTTTTACATTCAAAAACAATAGTTGTTGATGAAAGTATCGCAATAATTGGATCTGCCAATATGGATTTTAGAAGTTTTGAGCAAAACTTTGAAATTACAGCATTTATTTATGATGAGGAAATCGCAACTGAAATGAAGGATTCTTTTATGGATGATATTAAAAATAGTTGCTTAATTGATATTGCCGGCTGGCGAAGCCGCTCAAAGGTTGAAAAAATCAAAGAGTCCTTTGCGAGATTAATGAGTCCCTTATTATAAAGTGATCAAATATATTAGATACAATTAATATTGCGTTTTAGTTTACAGCAGCTTACAGATATTGGGAAAGAATTTTCGTAAAGCATAATAAATGACAAAATTATTTAATAATAAAAAAAATATTTCCTAAGTTTAGTCCTGATTATTTAGAGTTATTATTTTTTTATTTTTGCTGGTAAATGTGCCAGGTCGTTTAACTCAGCAATATAATGAAATATTGTTTTTTGCTGTTATCAACAGTATATTGTTTATCTTGAAACGATAAAAATCCTGTTCGAGGTAAATTTTATTAATTAAACTTTCATAAGATGGGTAGAGTCAGGTTGTCTTTTACGGTTTTTTTATTGCTGCTTGTGAGAGTCTGCATATATGCCCAAGATCCGCCCATGGCAAGATTGATATCGGAAGATTTTAGCGTGTGCAAGGGTGAAAATGTGCCTTTGTCATTTGAGTTTCATGGTGAAAAACCTTTTGATTTTATTCTTTTATTTGAAAATGAAGAAACTGGTGCTTTACTTGTAGAACAAGAGTTTAAAGGCAGGTATCCCCTTGATGTTTTGTTTGATGAAGGATATACTATAGATTTTGAAGTTCATAAAGTGAGGGTAACCTTGAAGCGTGTTAAAGAAAAGGATGGTGTGTGGAATGAGAATGTTGAAGGCAGTACTTTGATAACAATTTATAATATGCCTGAGCCTTCTGCCGGTGATCCTATAGAGGAATGTGGTTATTCTGTAATTTTGAGTGCTGTACCTGATGCTAAGAGCATTGATTATTATTGGGAAGATGTTGATGGTGCTTATTTTAATGAGTCTGACAATCCCAATGCTGTTTTTTCTGTTGATGATGATGGCACTTATGAGCTTACTTTTGTTCAGGTAAATGGATTTCATGAATCGGGAGAGCCTGTTTGTGAAGCAAAGAGCACTGTTGAAGTTAACTTAAAGGGAGCTCCATCGGGTCGTATTTCAACAGAATCAGAAGTCTGTGGCGAAGGGGAAGTTGAAATTTTAATTAGTGAATTAAGCGGATATTCTCCGTGGGATTATGAATATAGCGATGGTGTTGAGGTGTTTTCTGTTGAAGGCCGTACAATAGATTCTGAAGTTTTTAGTCATTTCGTAGAGGGTGAAAAAGTGTTTTCCTTACTTTCTATTACTGATAAAAATGGCTGCTCAGCTTCAGAGGAAAGAATTATGGGTGAGGCTTTCATAGCTGATTTAACTCCTGTTGTTGATGCAGGCAATGACCAATCAGTATGTGGCTTATCCCTTACTTTGGATGCTGTAGGCAGTCCCGGTATTGGACATTGGTCGGGTTCGGCAGATATTAATTTTTCAGATATTAACTCAGGTAAAAGCCGGGTTGAATCTACTAATTATGGGGCTCATACTTTAACTTGGACAGTAATAAACAAAGGATGGTGTGAAGCCTATGATGAGATAGATGTTACTTTTTATGAGGAAATTGACAGGGAGAATGTTAGTGCAGGGTCTGATATGGTGCTTTATCATAAATTTGATGTAAACTTATCAGCTGAGGAGCCTTTGGTTGGAACAGGGAAATGGTCGCTGATTTCAGGGCTTGGCAGCCTTTCATCCGGCGACAGTAGATTTGCTAATATATCAGGCCTTACTTTTGGTCTATGTACTTTACGTTGGACAGTGAGCAACGGTGTATGTCCCGAAGTTTATGATGAGCTTACCATAGAAGTTAAAGGTTTGAAACATCCTACTGGATTTTCACCCAATGATATTCCGGATGGGTTTAATGATAAATTTATAATATTAGGAGCAGCTAATGTTGAGAACAATAAGTTGATGGTTTTCAACAAGTCGGGTGAAGTTGTTTTTCAAAAATCAGATTATGGCAGTAACGATCATTGGTGGGACGGAACCGACAGTCGAGGTAATCCTCTTCCTGAGGATACCTATTATTTTACATTTTCAGGAAATGGAATTAAAACTATTCGGGACTTTCTGGTAATTAAAAGATGAGTTTATGAAGTTTAGCTTTATTTTAAGCCTGTTGATTTTTGTTTTTTCTCTGCCGGGATTTTCGCAGAAACAAATTGTTGCCAGCCAATATATGCATAATCAGTATTCTATTAATCCTGCTTTTGCCGGCTCACGTGAAGTTATGACAGTATTTGCCGGCTATAGGAAACAATGGACAGGTTTGCCACGCTCTCCACATTTGCAATATTTTACTGCTCATACGCCATTAAAAAATGAGAATATTGCTTTTGGCTTATCTTTCTATAACGAACAGTTTCCCGTAGTTCGTAATTCAGGATTTTCAGCAACCTACGCATATAGGGTGAAGCTTAATGATGATAGCCGATTGGCTTTTGGTATAAGTGGAGGCTTTGTTTTTTCAAATATAAAATGGAGTAATATTGACCTTATTGATCCTAATGATCCTTCCTTTGGAAATAATGAAACTGAAACAGATCCTCAGTTAGGTTTTGGAATTGCTTGGTATAAAGACAGGTTTTTTGCCGGCTTTTCTATTTCTGATATGTTCTATAAAAATCCCTTTAACAAAGAATCTCCTTTTTTTGAACCCAAAAAAACAGATTATCTTATAACAGCCGGTTATCTTTACGATGTAAATCCAAATGTATCTCTTCAGCCTTCTGCTCTTTTAAAGTTTAA
This sequence comes from uncultured Alkalitalea sp., assembly GCA_964578485.1. Lineage (GTDB taxonomy): Bacteria > Bacteroidota > Bacteroidia > Bacteroidales > Marinilabiliaceae > CAZODA01. The sequence continues at coordinate 30,873 of CAZODA010000022.1, forward strand.
TCCTGATAATACTTCTTTGCTGGATATTTCGGGTATAGTTATTTTACGACAATTTATTTCTGCAGGTATCACTTATAGGTCAAATAACGAAATTATTGCTATGGTAAGCTGGCTTGTAAGCCCCCAACTTAGGTTTTCCTATAGTTATGATTATCCTACAGGTAAATTGAGTAATTTAAATAGCGGAAGTCATGAGCTGTCTTTACAATTTGACTTTGGGTACAAAATTTCAACAGTTAGTCCGAAGTTTTTTTAAAGATTATTAGATATGAGAAACATCTACTGTACTGAATTTTTTTATAGGATCATCACCCTGATACGAAAGTATATAATCTATATTATTTGCTTTACCTTCCTTTTCACATCTTATCCGCTTTCGCTTCAAAGTCAAGAAATTGTTACAGAAAAATTAAGGATAAATTCGGGTTCTTCTAATGAACTAGCCCCTTTTGTACATGATTCAGTTCTTTATTTTGTTTCTAATAGGAAGAGTTCAGTTTTAGTAAATATTTTCAATCAGGATAATGAACATCTTTATAAATTATATAGATCAAAAATTTATAATGATGGGAAAATAGGAAGAGCTGAACAGGTGAATTTATTATCAAGTCGTTCTTTAACAATTGGTCCTTCTGTTATTTCATCTGATGGGGACTTTCTTTTGTCAACTTTAAATAGAACTTTTTCTTTACGGAATGCTCGATTAACTGCAGATTTAAATTTATTGGGTATTTATCAGTTTAATCGTGATGGCAATACTTGGGGAGATCCTCTGCCTATGCCTTTGATGATAGAAGGATATTCAGTGGGACAACCTTCTTTGTCGCCCGATGGTAAGATGTTGTTTTTTGTATCAGATAAGCCCGGTGGCTTTGGTGATACTGATATTTATGTTAGTGAAAAGGGTGAAGATGGGTGGGAAGAGCCCCAAAATCTTGGGCCACTTATAAATTCTTCCGGCAGTGAGTTATTTCCTTTTTTTCACCCATCGGGAAAGTTGTATTTTTCTTCTAACGGGCATGAAGGCTTTGGTGGCTTTGATATTTTTTATTCTATTTATGACGATGGATGGACCGAACCTGTCTTATTGAGAGAACCAATAAATTCTTCCTCTGATGATTACAGTTGTTTTATGTTTGATGATGAACTTTCGGGTTTTTTTGCGAGTAACAGGGATGGGGTAGATGATATTTTTCATTTTAAATATGAGATAGAGTTTTGCCCCTCTCCTAATGAAGTTGTTGAAGATATATATTGTTTTACTTTTTTTGAAGACAGTGGCTTGGATACTGATACTATTCCTTTAGATTATCAGTGGGAATTTAGTGATGGTGGAAAAGAATTTGGAATTGAAGTTGATCATTGTTTTCCGGGACCCGGATATTATGAAGTTTTTCTTCATGCTGTTGATTCTGTAACAGGTGATTTTCAATATGCTGTTGCAGAATATGAATTGGAACTTGAAGAAACAAAACAGGTATATTTTTCATTGCCCGACACAGTCAAGCTAGGAGAGCCTGTGTCAATTACTGCCTCCCTTTCAGGCTATGGTGAAGTAGGTGATGTGGAGTATTTTTGGGAATTAAATGATGGAGAAAAGGTAAAAGGTGTAACAATTCAGCATATTTTTCGAACAAAGGGTATATATAGGGTTTGTTGTGAAGCAATATGGGATGAGGGTAAAATATGCTCTTATCGCATGGTGATGATTGAATAATTTTTTTGTGCTTGAGACATGTATTTTAAATTTAGAGTTTTTTTTTGGGTGCTTTTGTTCTTTGCCGGTGTTTCGCTTTTTGCACAACCTGTGCCGGCTGTTGATGAAAATATTCATGCCTTGGTTACCTTTGGTAAAGAATGTGAGACCTCATGGGGTGATGATGATTTTATTCAAATTGTTTTTTTCTCAATTCCTGAATCATTCCAGGATCCTGTTTTTATACGGGTTTTTGATCCTGATGTAGGTGGAGAGTTAGATGAGCAGAATGATGAATGGGATACCCGCACGAATTTTTCTGTTTATGGTGGTGAAGGTGCATGTTCCAATGAAGATGCAAGGCGAATATTACGTGATGGTAACTACCGAAGTGGGACTATGTTGGCTTCCAGAACTTTTGGTTCTGAGTCGCGTTGGGATGGGCAATGGTTTACTTTTGGGCCTTTTAACCCTTCTGAAGGGGAGTTGTTGCCCGAATATGGAGGAAATATTTTCAAATTAGTGGTTGAAGGTTTGGAAGGTGATGATGGAAATTTATACCGTTTATTTTTAAGTACTTCGGCTAATCAAAACAGTCCTATTGAAGGCGCCTTTGCTTTTTATTTTAAATATAAATTCCGTTTACACGATAATTCCAATGAAGTTTCTCATATATATCCATATATTGATGACAGGGTTATAGCGATAAAACAAAGTAATTTCGATTGGGATGATGATGGAATCTTGCGTATAATATCACCTTCTAAGAATGGTGAGCTTATGGCTGTTTCGGGTGATGATAATTGGGCATCCAGCACTCATGAAATAACAGCTGATGACATAAACAGTTCTTTGGATTTACAGATGATCAAAGATCCTAATCGGCACATGAAAAATAATAATGTTGTAATTTATCTTGAGAACCAGTATGGAGAATTGATGCCATTTTATAGTATTCCAATTGGTGGTATTCCAAGATATAAATATAAAATAGGTATAAAACCTAAAGCTCCGGTACGATGATAATTATGAATAATAAATATTCACGAGTATTTTTTTGTTTAGTATTAACATTGATTTTATTTAATGTAAATGCTCAGACATTTAAATTTCGTAATTTTGATTCGCACATGGGCTTGCCTCAAAATTTTGTTTACGCCCTTGAGCAAGGACAGGATGGATTCTTGTGGATAGGTACGGGTGAAGGGCTTGTAAAATATGATGGCATTCATTTTATTTCATATACCACACTTGATTCGCTTGCCGATGATTTTATTATGTCATTATTGGTAGCCCAGGATGGTAAATTATGGGTTGGCCACAACAATGGAGATCTCAGCTATTTAAATAAAGGCAGGTTCCATCCTTTGAATATTGAAGAGGCCTCCAGCCCGGTTAGGGATCTTGCTGAAGATAAAGATGGGAATATTTGGGCTGTGGTTCAAAATAGTGGTTTTGTAAAAATTGATTCTTATAACAACGTTACAAGCTGGTTCGACACCGGCAATCTTGGTTTCACTTTATTTTATTCAATTTATCCTCTTGATGGCAACCGAGTATTATTGGGAACTTCAGAGGGCCTCATGCAGTTGTCTTTAACATACGATGGGAAGATTGAAAGTATGGAAAGATATAATGAAATTCCCAGGACTACTATTACTTCTATTACCCCAAGGAGAGGAATACAGGAAGAATTTTGGATTACTACTGAAGATGAGGGCTTTTTTAGATTTGCATTGAAAGATTCAAGGGCTACACATATTATTGATAAAAGCCTTTGTCTTAATTTTGAGCTGGAAAGAGAGAATATCCGTACCATAGAAGAAGAAGAAGAGGGTCACTTATTACTTGCCACTTGGGGCAATGGTGTTATTAAATTGTTTTTTGATCCTGTAAAGCAGGAATTTACTGAATCATTTACATTTTCTGTTGAAAATGGAATGAGTAATGATTTTGTTAGAGATATAATTGCCGATAATGAAGGTAACTATTGGTTTGCTACCTATGGAGGGGGTGTTTCGGCACTTGTAGATGAAAGTATGATCTTTTACAATTTAGATGCTATTGGCTTTCAGGATAATAAAGCTATTTCAGTTTTTCATGATGGTAGTGAACTATGGGTTGGTTTAGAAAATGGTTTTCTAATTGCTGATCCTTTTTGCTTCCCTGATTTTCAGTTTTATGATCAAGAATTTGGTGTTCCTAAAGATCAAGTTACCGGTTTTTATAAGGATCAGGTTGGTACCATGTGGGTTGCAACAGCTAATAATGGATTGTATTATCGGCCAAAGGATGGATTTACTTTTAGCCGTTATTTTTATACTTCATCTTTAACAGGAAATAAAATCAATGATATAAAAGGCAGGGATGGCTATATATACCTTGCTACTATTGGAGGTTTTTTTGAATTGAATACCATATCAGGTGTAACTCTTCATTTAACAACAGAAAACGGTCTTCCTCACAACAATGTTAATTTTGTTTATATCGATCGTGCAGGAGAACTTTGGGTGGGCTTGCGTAATAGTGGTATATCTCGCCTTCATAAGGGAAGCATTGAAATTCACCGTATAGAAGAAGCTCCTGTTGATGTTTTTGATATGACTGAAGATCTTGATGGCAATATTTGGTTAGCAACTCAAGGTAGGGGAGTCCTTCAATATTCCGAAGATTCTTTGAAGTATATTGATGTCACTAAGGGCTTGGCAAAGAATTTTTGTTATCATATTGTTGTCGATAAGCGTAATCGATTATGGATTACACATTTTCCGGGTATAAGCAACATTGATCTTTCCACAGGAGAAATCAGGGTCTATGATTATGAAAAAGAGATGGGTACTGATTTCTATATGGCATGGGGTGATAAGGATGAAACTATATGGTTTGCATCAAGTCAGGGAGTAATAAATTATTTTCCTGAAAAAGATGATATAAATAATATTCCTCCTGTTTTAAATTTCTCTTCTATTACAATTTCCGGTAAAGAGCATGAAATTTCTGATGAAATAAACTTGCCATATTTATACAGGGGTAATTATAAGTTTAGATTCGAATTCATAGGTATTAGCTTCAAGGATCCAAATGCTGTAACTTATCAGTATCGTTTAAATCGACGTGGTGATTCATCACCTGCAAAATGGATAGACCTTGGAACAACGCGATTCAGGGAATATGAATACTTACCTGATGGTCTTTATACTTTGGAATTCAGAGCTTTTAATTCCGATGGAATTTATAGCGATGAGCCTTTGTCAATACGTATTATAATAGCAAAACCTGTATGGAAAAAGGGATGGTTTTATGTTGTATTGATAATTTTGTTTGCTTATTTGGTTTATGTAATTATACGAACCCGAGAACGTCAGTTACGATTGCAAAAAGAGGCCTTACAACGTGAAGTAGAGTCACAAACAATTGTTCTTCGTCAGCAAAAGGCAGAAATTGAACGTAAAAATCGAGATATTACCGATAGTATCAATTACGCAAAACGAATTCAATCATCAATTTTACCTCCTCCTGAAGTTATTAATGATGAGTTTCCTGAATCTTTTGTTTTCTTTGCGCCGCGTGATATTGTCAGTGGAGATTTCTATTGGTTCCATTCGTTTAAGGAAAAGTTTTTAGTTTGTGCTGCCGATTGTACGGGCCATGGAGTACCAGGTGCTTTTATGTCTATGATTGGAACTACTTTGCTTAATGATATTGTTAAACGTGAGGATGTAAAATCTCCTGCTGATATTTTGCAGCGCTTGGATCTTGAAATAAAAATTTTATTGCAAAAAAATGAAAAAGATACCAGCCGTGATGGCATGGATATCTCTATTGTTGAGGTTAATAGAATTACAAAAAAAATCAGAATAGCTTCAGCAAAACGTCCTGTTTACATTTTTAAAAATGGTGAATTAAATATCTATAAAGGTATCAGGCGAAGTATAGGAGATTATATAATGGAAGATTCAAGGGGCTTTGTTGATATAGAATATGACACCAAAGAAAATGATTGTTTTTATTTGTTCTCAGATGGCTATGCCGATCAATTTGGAGGTCCCTTGGGTAAAAAGTATATGACTCACAGGATAAGGGATCTTCTTAAAGATATAAATACCAAACCAATGCAAGAACAGTATGAAATAATCAGGAATGGATTTTTTAATTGGAAAGGAGATGAAGATCAGGTCGATGATATTGTTTTTGTAGGTGTTAGGCTCTAAATCTTATTTAACCAGCCTATAATTGTTTGTTTCCCAATTACTTTTTGCCCTAATTGAACATCAATTCTTGTTCCTAATGGTAAATAGATATCCACTCTTGATCCAAATTTTATAAATCCCATTTCTTGTCCCTGTACTGCTTCTTTATTTATTTTGGCATAACAAACAATACGCCGTGCTATGGCACCTGCTATTTGGCGAAGCAACACGCGACTTTTGTTTTTATGCTCAATTAAAACTGATGTACGTTCGTTTTCGTGAGATGCTTTTGGCAAATTAGCCGATAAGAAGCGACCATTTTGATGGGTTTTATCCAATATTTTACCATTTATAGGATACCAATTAATATGAACATTAAACACACTCATAAAAACTGATATCATAATAGCTTTATCTTTTAGGAATTCATCTTCATAAACTTCTTCTATTACAACAATTTTTCCATCGGCAGGTGCTAAAATAGCATTGCCATGTTGGAAGCCTTCACGTTTTGGACTTCTGAAAAAATTTATTATTAGAATAAAAAGAATAAGAGATATTACTGCAGACCAGCTTATTATTGATGCCTTGTTAGCAGATCTAAGCAAAAATACAAGCAAGAGATTAATTAAAATCAATGTAATTAATGATATAATTATAATTCTATATCCTTCTTTGTGTATTGTCATCTCAAAACGATAAAGGTGGATAATCTAATTTAATAAATGAATAATAAACAAATAACTACATACTAAGGGGGCTGCAAAAATAACAGCATCAAAGCGGTCAAGGATTCCTCCATGACCCGGAAATATCGAGCCCGAATCTTTAATGTTTGCACTTCTTTTTAACATTGATTCAACTAAGTCGCCCAAAGTTCCCATTACTGTAATTATTAAACCTATTATAAGCCAGTTTGATAGGTTTAATGTTTTTATAAAATAAGATATTATAAATACAACAGCTAAAGTAAATAAAAAGCCGCCAAATGCACCTTCCCATGTTTTTTTAGGTGAAATACGCTCAAACAGACGTCTTTTTCCAAAATTAACTCCTATCAGATAAGCTCCTGAATCGTTTGCCCAGATTAGCATAAAAAAGCCTAAAAGAATATGGAAGTTATATGCCCCATTTAGAAATACCAGGAAATGGAGGAAGCTAAATGGTAAAGCCACATAGAATGGGACAATGAGAGTACAGGCAATATTAAGTAGGGGATACTTTTTGTTTCTGAACAATTCTGTAATAAAAACTGCCATAATAAAAGGAACAACAAAGATCAACCATTTAGGTGATATATCTCCCGATAAGACAAAAAAAGATGCTAAATACCAGTAAACTCCCAACAGAAGCGACCATCCTTGTTGTACGCTGACGGGACGATTCTTAACCATTTCAATAAACTCCAGCATACCAAGCAATACAACAGTTAAGAAAATAAGCAGATAGGCATAAACATGCCACCACATCCCGCCAATAATAGCAAGAACAAAAACAATACCGGTGAGGGTGCGTTGCCAAAAATTGTCCATATAAATTTATTATTTAAATAAACTCACATTAGGTCGGGAAAAATCTTAAGTCTTTGTTATTTAAAAAATTAATTAGCTGCTTCTCTTCTGCAAAAATAATATAAACATTTTATTGACAAAATCATTTCCCTTTAAAGCATATTAATAATTTATGATTAGGGCCTAACAATGAGCTTTTAATAGTAATAATAAGGGAAACAATATTATTTGTTGTTATTCTGATTAATAAGAACAATTAATCTTTTAGGACCATGAGCACCAATTACCAAGGTCTTTTCAATATCGGCAGTTCGGCTTGGTCCTGTAATTAGTCCTATCCATGAAGGACGGGCCGCTATGCTTGTTTTTATTTGCTGCATGGCAGTGCTGAACGAAAAGTGTAAATCTTTGTGATGTGCTATTATGATTAAAACTTCAGGATAAACATAAATTGCTCTGCCCGGACCTGAATTGCTGCTTACAATTATCGATCCTGTGCTTGCAACTAATCCTTCACAGCCTGAAATGGCAACCGTGGGTGTTAACTTGTTTTGGGTATGCAGGCCATAAGCATTTAGATCTTTTTTTATGTTTTTATCCAAACAACAAATGCTTTCCCATTGCTTAGTTTGTTTAAGTTGTTTTATTTTTTCAGCTATTTCGCCGATATTGTTGTAGATATCAACTTCACCACCAATATCTTTGAGTTCACTGCAAAATTGTTGTAGGGGATCATTTGTTATTTTGAAATATGGCTCATTATCATCTTTCTGTAAAAGAGGCTCTTCCCATGAAAAAGGTGGTGCATTCTTTAGTTTTGACAAGATTTCATTTCGAGAGCTATCAGTCACTTTTTGAAAAATTTATTTTCATAAAACAAAAAGACAATATTTTTTAAAGCTTGCTTAATAGTTACAAGTTTCAAAAAACATACCTCAGATATAATTATATTTTTTATTTCGATGATGATTCTTTTGTCTCTTCATCTTTAGTTTCTTTCTCCTTTTTACTTATAGAAGTGGCTTCAGTTTTTTCCTGTTTTTCATCTTTAGTGGAATCTTCAGCTTTTTTCTTTTTAGTAGTATCTTCAATACTTTCTACTTCATTTTTGTTATTATTCTCATCCTGGATCACATGATCAGAGACTTTTCGTTTCCCAAAAAGCTGTTCTAAATCTTCACTAAAAATCACTTCTTTTTCAAGCAATAATTCTGCCAATTGCCTATGTTTTTCAGAGTTATCCCTTAAGATTTTTTTGGCTCTTTCGTATTGTTCCTCAATAATCCTCGATACTTCAGAATCTATTAGTTGAGCAGTTTTTTCACTATAGGGTTTAGTAAAGGCATATTCGTTTTGACCACTGGAATCAAAAAAGCTCATATTTCCAATTTCCTTACTCATACCAAAATAACTCACCATAGCATATGCCTGACGTGTAACCTTTTCAAGATCATTGAGTGCTCCGGTAGAAATTTGTCCGCATACAATTTCTTCAGCAGCTCTTCCACCAAGCGCAGAACACATTTCGTCAAGCATCTGTTCATAAGTATTTAATGAACGTTCTTCAGGTAAATACCAAGCAGCACCCAAGGCTTTACCACGCGGTACTATGGTTACTTTTACCAATGGATGGGCATATTCCAAGAGCCAGCTTATTGCTGCATGTCCGGCTTCATGGTAGGCAACAGCACGTTTTTCTTTTGTTGAGATAATTTTATTTTTCTTTTCAAGACCTCCAACAATACGGTCAACTGCATCTAAGAAGTCTTCTTTTTCAACAAGTTTTTTAACCTTACGGGCTGCAATAAGAGCGGCTTCATTACACACATTAGCTATATCGGCACCTGAGAACCCGGGAGTCTGACGTGCTAAGAAGTCAGATTTAACATCTTCATTTAAACGTAAAGGACGTAAATGGACTTCAAAGATTTCTCTTCTTTCGTTCAAGTCGGGTAATTCAACAGCTATTTGTCTGTCAAATCTACCTGCTCGCAATAAAGCCCTGTCGAGAACATCAGCGCGGTTCGTAGCCGCAAGAATAATTACTCCGCTATTGGTAGCAAAACCATCCATTTCAGTTAATAGCTGATTAAGAGTGTTTTCCCTTTCATCATTTCCACTAAAATTGACATTCCTGCCCCTTGCACGTCCTATGGCATCAATTTCATCAATAAAAACTATGCAGGGAGCTTTCTCTTTTGCTCTTTTAAAAAGGTCCCTCACTCGTGATGCTCCTACACCAACAAACATTTCAACAAAATCGGAACCCGACATACTAAAAAACGGAACATTGGCTTCACCTGCCACGGCTCTTGCCAGCAATGTTTTTCCCGTTCCCGGCGGGCCTATCAGCAGTGCACCTTTTGGAATTTTCCCACCAAGTTCAGTAAATTTTTCCGGTTTTTTAAGGAATTCTACTATCTCTTCGAGTTCTACTTTTGCTTCTGCCAAGCCGGCAACATCACCAAAATCAATTTTAATATCGGTGGTTTTATCAAACATCCTCGCCTTTGATTTCCCTACATTAAAAATATTGCCTGCACCACCTCCTCCGGCTTGTCCGCTCATTCTTCTGAAAATGAAAATCCATATTACTATTATTAGCAAAATAGGCCACATGGTAATGAAGAAATCACGCAATAAATTACTTCGGTTATCATATTCTACCGGAATATTGATATTATACTGCTCTTCAATTTCTTTTTTAACAGCTTCAAAGCTGTCAATTGTCGGGATGTTGACAATTAAATGGGGGCCTGAATGAGGTATGTTTTTTGAGCTGCTTAAAATATCAGAATATTTATCTAAACTTCCTTCTACAAAGGTTACTTCAGCTTTTTCTTCATTTCTTATCAATACAATCTTTTTAACATCCCCATGGGGTAAAACTTCTTTTTCAAAAACACTCCATGTGACAATAGCAGGATTGTTATTTATGTTAAAAAGGCTGATTGCGATTAATGATATTAATATTATGCCATATATCCAATAAGCATTGAATTTAGGCATTTTTGGAGGTGTTTTATCACCTTGTTCACTTTCGGGTTTTTTCTTCTCTGTTGTCATTATTTAATACGATTTTCAGCTTTTAAAATAAATTGGCTATATCTTCACGTTTGGCGTCTGCCCATAATGTTTCTAATGAATAAAACTCACGGGTACGACGCTGAAACACATGAACTACAACGTCAAGATAGTCCAGCAGTATCCATTGGGCATTTTCACGGCCTTCTACATGAAATGGTTTTTCCTCAACTTTTTCTCTTACATATTTTTCTGTTGAGTCGGCGATAGCATCTACATGAATATTACTGTCTCCATCACATATAACAAAATAACTGGTAATAGTGTTCTCTATTGCGGTTAAATCAAGAATGGTGATATTCTCGCCTTTTTTTTCCTGAATCCCTTCAATCACCGCTTTCACAAGGTCTAAGCTTGTTTGTTTTGCAAGCGTTTCTGTCATTCTTATATCTTTACAAACATTTTAATGGTTAAAAGCTTTATCTAATAATAATCACAAAAATTATTTTTCTCAAAGATAACACTTTCAAAAGATTTATTTACCTAAATTCAAGCACTTATATAGCTTAATGCTATGAATTAAAACAAATTTGTTGTTTCATAAAGTTTTGATATAATTTACTTTATTGTAAAATCAAGGAGTTTCAATGGATTTTTGTAAGCCTGAAATATATTATTATGATGAATTGGAGTCCACCAATCAAAAGTTGGTGGAATTAAGTGATAAGAAGGGTCTTCCGAATTTTTCTGCTGTTTTTACAGCATTTCAGACAAAAGGGCGTGGGCAGCCCGGCAATCATTGGGAAAGTGCAAAGGCTGAAAATCTTATTTTTTCGTTTTTATTAAAACCTTTTTCTTTAGCTGCACAACAGCAATTCCGTATAATTCAATTTGTTTCCCTTGCAATAAGCGATTGGTTGTCGGCTTACCATATACAAACGGCAATTAAATGGCCTAATGATATTTATGTTGGTGACAGGAAGTTAGGGGGTGTGCTTATTGAGAATCGCTTATCTGGAAAATATATAAAAAGTTCTGTTATAGGAATTGGAATAAACATTAATCAAGAGCTTTTTTCTACAAAGCCTCCTAATCCTGTGTCCTTAAAAATGTTAACAGGGCATAGTTATAACATCGAAAAAATGTTTCAGGAGTGTTTAAATGCATGTATCGACAGTTACTTGAAGTGGCAGGAGGCAGGCAACTCATCTGTTTTGGAAAAGTCATATAAAGAACGGCTATACAGAGCTGAAGGCCTCCACTTATATAAAGATAAAAACGGCTTGTTTAAAGCCGGTTTTTATGATATTGAAAGTGATGGACATCTTTTATTGAAATGTGAAAATGGTGAAAAAAGACGCTATGCTTTTAAAGAAGTCTCCTTTATAATCTAAATGCCACCTTTAGTTTAAATCTATATTTGATAAGGATATTTGGCTATAGCATTTGTGACAACTTCAAGAAATTTATTTACATGTTTACTTACTATAGATTTAAGTAGAAGGTTTAATTCGGCCTTGATAGTAAGTTTAATTTTTGTGTCGTTAATTGCAGTTTCTTTTAATTTTATCCAAAGAAAAAAGTGAAAAGGTGTTTGTCCGTCGGCAGTGTATTTAATTGTTTTATTAGGTTCTTTGTTGATGATTTTCAGGCCTATCTGACCAATTCCTTCCATGTGGAAGCTGCAAGTATCCTCGCTGCATTTCCAGTTAGTAATTTTCTCAGAAGGAATTAAGGCTTCAAAATTATTGAAATCTGATAAGAAACCATAAATCAATTCTGAATTATATGGAATGGATTTTATAGGGCCTTCAAATGTAGTCATCTATAAAAGGTTTATTATTGCTTCCATTTTGCAGGGTTTTTACGCCATGCATCTAATGTTTCTAAATCATCAGCCGTAACATTTCCGTTGGCAACAGCAACTTTTAGTAAGGCTTTGTAATCACTTAGGGCCTCCAATTCAACTTCTTTTTCTGCAAATCTATCAATCGCTAACTGAAAGCCATAGGAGAAAATTGCAAGCATCCCGAGTACTTCACCCTTTAAATTACGTATGGCCTGTGCTGCTTTTAAGCTGCTTCCCCCCGTTGAAACTAAGTCTTCAATAATAACCACCTTTTGACCGGGCTTCATATCCCCTTCAATTAAATTTTCAAGTCCATGTCCTTTCGGGGTAGTTCTCACATAAATAAATGGCTTGTCCAATATGTCGGCTACCAATGCTCCATGAGCTATTCCACCTGTGGCTACTCCTGCAATAACATCAAGATCAGGATACTTTCTTTTAATGATTTCGGCAAAAGCATCTCTAATGTAATTTCGTACTTCGGGATAGGATAGGGTTTTGCGGTTATCACAGTATATTGGAGAATTCCAGCCCGATGTCCATTTAAAAGGATTTGCCGGTTGTAGTTTAATTGCTTTTATTTGCAATAACTGACTTGCAATTATTTCTTCTGTCTTTTTCATGTTACAAATGTATAAAATCTTTTTTAAGGATAGAGTTATTTTTTTGGTAAGAGATCCGGAGCTTCTTATAAGTGAGGATTTCAATAGCGTATTAAAATATGCTAACCCGGGTGAGTTAAAAGTCTTTATCAATAATTTCTTGGAAAGTGATTCTATACAAAGAGCTATGGTATATTATCATAATGTTGATAAATTATTACAATATTTCAGCAAGTGTTTTATTAATATAAATGCTGCCGGCGGCCTTGTATGGAATGGTAACTACAGTGAATTTATAGGAATGTGGCGAAGAGGATTTTTTGATTTACCAAAAGGAAAAGTCGAAAAAGATGAGACTTTTGCAAAAGCAGCTTTGCGAGAAGTGGAGGAGGAGTGCGGAATTACAGAACTAAAGATAATGACTGCATTAACAAACACCTTTCATATTTATAGGATTAATGACAATTTAATTTTAAAAAAGATCCGGTGGTATGAAATGCTCTATGAAGGAGATAGCATTCCAACTCCCCAAATATCAGAAGATATAGAATCTGTATTCTGGATGAAACCCCAAGATATTCATAAGATTAAAGATAAATGCTATCCTTCCGTACTTGAAATTTTCAAAGCTTCGAAATATTGTTGAATATTAGAAATGAAAAACGTCAGGACCGCAGATTATATATGATTATTGGATTTATATGATTAAAGAAAAATGAAAAATGAAGAAATGAAAAATGAAGAAATGAAAAAATATTACCAACCAACCCAAAACCCAAAACTCAAAACTCAAAACTCGAAACATCAGAATGAAGGAATGAAGGAATGAAGAAATGAAAAGCGTCAGGGCCGCAGATTATATATGATTATTGGATTTATATGATTAATGAAGGAATTAGTTGATTATAAATGATTAATGGATGAATATGATTAAAGAAGAATATAAACATTCAGAAATTACTAAAACTATTATTGGCTGTGCAATGAAGGTGCACCGCACTTTGGGAAACGGCTTTCAAGAAGTGATTTACCAAAGAGCATTGGCGATTGAGATGACAAAGCAGGGTCTATCTTTTGAACGCGAAATGGAAATGGCTATTTTTTATGAAGGTGAGCGTATAGGTACACGAAGGGTGGATTTTTTTGTTGAAAACAAAATAATGTTGGAATTAAAAGCGGTTACCCAATTAGAAAAAGTCCACTTGGCACAAGCAATTAACTATTTAGAAGCTTATCATATAGAAATTGGACTACTTATAAATTTTGGCTCTACCAGTTTAGAATTTAAACGATTAACTATCCAAAAGAAATTAGAAAAAGCAAATCGAAATCAACGAAATCCCAAAATCCAATAAATCAACGGTACAGACAGATTAAGGAATTAGTTGATTAGTTGATTAGCAAATTTGTGGATTAAGGAATGAAAAATGAAGGAATGAAGAAATTAAGAAATGAAAAATGAAGGAATGAAAAATCCAGTTTTAGATAAATCATATGCATTTGCAAAAGAAATTGTCTTAATCTACAAAAAAATGTTGATAAATAGGGAGTTTGTTTTATCTCGACAAATTGTAAGATGTGGAACTTCTATTGGTGCAAATGTTGAAGAAGCCCAAGGAGCTCAATCACCAAGAGATTTTGTTGCAAAAATGCAAATCTCATTAAAAGAAGCGAAGGAAACTCATTTTTGGTTACGGCTATTAAGAGATACTGAAACTATTGAACAACAAGAAGCAAACACTTTAATAAAGGATTGTGAAGAACTAATTTATTTGTTAACTGCAATTTTAAAAAAAGCAAAAGAGAATTTGGGGAAAAAATAAGGAATGAAGGGGTGAAGGAATGAAGAAATTAAGAAATGAAATGTACTCAAAGCATCCTGCTTTGAGAAAAGGCATTTCCAGCATGCTCGGCGACCACGTCTTCGTAATTGATAATTCGTTTTGATTTTTGCGGGCTCTGCGTGAACCATTCTTTGCGGTCTTTGTGTACCAATCTTTGCGCCTTTGCGTGGAAATTATTCGTGTAATTAAAAAAGGGGTTATATCATCGATTACAGCTTTATTAAAATCAAAAAATAATCTACATAGTACATTTTTATTTTACAATTTAAAATCCTCAGAGCAATATTTTAAAGTCATGTCTGTCGGAATGGGTATTCCTCATGTTAATCCTCATGAATTCCTTAATTTTTCATTTTTCATTTTTCATTCCTTCATTTCAAGAGCAAAGCCTAATCAACGGTACAGACAGATTAAGGAATTAGTTGATTAGCAAATGAGATGATGTGATAATTAGCAGATGAGTAGATTGAAGAAATGAAGAAATATTACCAACCAACCCAAAACTCGAAACCCAAAACTCGAAACATCAGAATGAAGGCATTAGTAAATTATGGGATATTCCCAAAAAAAGAAGCTGTTCTTGCGAGACAGCTTCTATGGTTTGTCTTATTTTATCATGCGTACTACTTGTTTTTGCTTATTTTGGTCGGTTAATGTTACTAAATAAATGCCTTTGGGCAGATGGCTCACCTGTATTGTTTGCTCACCATTTAGCTGCTTATGTAGCACTATTTGTCCTGTAAGAGAGCTTATGCTAACGGAGACAATCTGTTTATGACCTTGAATATGGATATAGTCGCTAAAGGGATTTGGGTGTACATTAACTTCATATTTATCTAAGCTTTCAATGTTAGTTTCCATTTCAACGAAAGCACGAATACACCAGTTGTAATTAAGACTACCTTCAGTAAGGTCATTAAGGCTTTGCCATTTCCCCTCGATGAATATTTTATTACCTTTTTCATCAACCGCCGGACCTTCATCACAACCTGCGGGATGTCCTTTTTGGGCATTTACCCAATATCCAAACCAAAGTTCTTGAGAAGCATCAATGGTGTATGGTTCATCAAGATTATATACTAACCAGACATCACCTTCAGTTACCTCTATTGGCTGTGAATAAACTTCAGTTGGAGTAGTGCCGGTCCAGATTTTGAGAATATACTCAGCTGTTTCATAAGAGTTTTTTCCGGCAGTAATCATCATTTGGGTAATTTTCCATCCATGATAACCCTCTAAGTCTTTCGGTGTCCAGCGACTGGCAACAGCCGCTTCAAAAGGCCCATTTGCGCCAACTGCGTTACCATGGTGATTATCCTTATCCCAAGTAATCCAGTTTTTAAAAGACTGATGAGCATCGGCCCTGTTATACATGGGGAACTTGATTTCAGTTTCTGTTTCGCTCATATAAACCGAAAGTTCTTGCTTTTGTGCAAAAGAGCCTACTGATATGGCAGTAAGCAAAAGAAAAGTAAATAGTTTTTTCATCATTATTTTTTAAATTATTGAATAAAAAAGTAAAATATTCTAAATAGGCATATAAAAATCCCATTATTGAGCATTTTGGAAAATAATCCCTCTATTATCCTAACTCAAATATTTTTATTTAGCTCCGATTTTGATAGTCATGATTACATCATTTGTAGGACGGTCGGCGTTGTTAACTTCAAGTTCTGCAATTTTATCAATTACTTCCAAACCTTTAATTACTTCTCCAAATACTGTATATTCTCCGTCTAAGTGAGGTGTACCTCCTATGCCGGTATATGCTTTGCGATGTTCTTCAGGTAAGCTGCTTGGTTCTATTTCATTTATTTCCTGTGCAGCAAGTTGTTCAACTTTTTGGATGAGCTCCATAAATTCTTCCCGCATATTTGCTTCTTGCAATTCGACTAATTCATTTCGAAATGGTTCGGCATATTTCATAAAAACTTGCTGTCGCAATCTATCGGTTTTCATGTTTTCAATCTGATCCAGCTCTTCATTGGAATATATCCTTCCTTGTACCAGATAAAATTGTGAGCCTGAGGATTCTTTTAAGGGGTTTACCTGGTCACCCTGGCGGGCTGCTGCAAGAGCGCCTTTTTTATGAAAGTATTGTGGGTAATAAATTTCAGCTTTTAGATTATAATCTGTGCCTCCTGCACCAAGGCTTGCATTGGATGTCGCATTTCGTGATGCGGGGTCTCCTCCTTGAATCATAAAGTCTTTTATCACTCTGTGGAATAGTAATCCATCGTAGAAACCTTCCTTACAAAGTTTTATAAAATTTTCTTTGTGAACAGGAGTTTCATCATAAAGCAATATTGTAATGTTACCATATTCAGTTTCTATTGTAACAAGATTCTCATCCTGTTCACAGGCAAATAATAATTGACTTGTAAGGGCAAGTAAAACAACAAAAAATAATCGGTTCATAGTCTAACATATATTTAATTGAAAATATTTAATCATAGCTGTTTTCAATAAGCGTTTTTGATAGGAAGGGCTAAAGCCTTTAATTTTTTTTATTTCTTTAAATTTAGGCCAGCCGTCCTCGTCCGCTCCTATATTTTCGAGGTAGCCGAGTAATGTGAACATGGTACATTTACCAAGATTTATAAGATCCCATTTCTCTTCTCTTGAGTATTGGCCCATTCCACTTCCTTTTTCTTGAACTCCAATGACGAATAGCATAAAATCAAAATCAGCTGTAACCTTGAAATGCTTACTCACATTTAAAACTGTCTCATCCCAAAAATCAATAGCATTCATAATTCATAAGTTTTTAGCTTTCAAGTATTTCTCTAAAAGCTTTAATAAATATATCCTCAAGAGATTCAGCGAATACCTCTTCTACGATGGAACTTTCAGAAAGTTCGTTTTTGTCCTCTTTCCAATATCTAAGATGCCAGTCACCATTTTCAAATTCCAAGGCTGTCATATTATCTACCCAATCGCCCGAGTTTAAATATATAATTGTTCCCATTGGGGTTTTAATTCTCTTTTTTGCAGGTCTGTGTATATGTCCGCATATTACATAGTCATATCCTTTACGTATTCCAAGTCGTGCAACCATGGCTTCAAACTTTGAAACCACTTCTTTTTTTCCTCCTTTAATTCTATCTTTGATTTTTCCTGCCAGTGAGATTCTTTTTTTCCCAAAGAGGCTTAAAATTGAGTTAGCAATTTTATTTATTCCTGTTAGTATTCCATAGCCTACCGAGCCCATTTTTGCCAACCATTTGGAATGGTGCATAACAACGTCAAACACATCGCCATGAAAAATCCATGTTGTAGTTTCTTCAAGTTCTAATAGTATTTTATTTTCAATTTTTAAATTTCCAAAATCAATACCTGTAAAGCGTCTTGCTATTTCATCATGATTTCCCGGAATGTATATAATTCGGGTTCCTTCTTCAGCTAGTTTTAAAAAATATCGGATTATTTTTAGGTGAGCTGCGGGGAAATAGTTTGGTGAAAATCTCCATACATCAACGATATCACCATTTAGCACTAAGATTTCCGGCTTTATTGATTTAAGGTAGGAATGAAGCTGAGATGCTTTACTGCCGTATGTTCCAAGGTGAACATCGGATATAACTACTGCTTTTAAAGTCCTCTTTGAAGCATCTTTCTCGCCCATATTCCATCAATTGAGGATGCAAAGATAAATAAATGATGTTATTAATCTAATAACTTATAAGTTGAAAACAATATTCAATAGCAGTTATTTAGTGTTTTAATAATTAAGTCATTATTTATATCGATATCATAATCGGTATAGATTTCAACTGTTTTAATTTGGCCGGGAAGTAAATCAAAATAGTTATCCGAAAAGAATATATTGTCATAGTGGCTGTTTAAATAAACATTTTTTGCCAATATTTCCGACAATAATGAAATTTTATATCCTTTGTTTGTTTTTTTGTAGTGCCAATCAATATTAGTTTTTGGGAGCATTAAATCTTTTGGAGGATTGAAATAGAAAAGATTGTTTGCAAGTATTTTATTATCCTTTTTTAATTCTATTGTGACAAGTGATGATTTTGGATTTATTTGTTGAAGCATTTTATTTAGCTCCGTTTTAAATATTAAGGTTGAAGTATTTGGAGGAATTTGAATTGTTTTTGCAGCATTATAAAGTTCTAAGCCATAAAAGTTTACAAGTTTAACTAATAGCTTTACATCTTTTATCACTGTCAGGCCATCATTAACAGCGTAAACATTAAAATTGTTATTTTCAAGTTCAGTTGAAACAATTATTTCTTTATTAGCTTTTTTAACTGCATAATGGGCAGCCTTCCATTGTCCAAAATAATCAACAGTGGACCATGATATAGTGGGCCAGCTGTCATTAAGCTGCCAATATAGTGAACCCATACAGTGGGGCATGTTTCGGCGATGAGCTTCAATAGCAGTTTTATATGCTTTGGCTTGCAATAATTGACTTACATAAGTAAAGTCTTCAAATTTTTCCGGAACTTTATAATACCATTGCATGTATTTTTTGATCATGTCATTGCCATCAAAACCCGGGCTGATATATTCCATTCTTCCACGTTGACGGTGTCGCATTACTGTGGAAGAGAATTTTCTGTCCTCTTCTTCAGTAAATTTATTGATAGTATGCATATCGGGGAATGATTGCAAACCGTATTCACTTACAAAGCGAGGAACATTATTTGCATAATTTGAAAAAGGTAACTGACCAAACCAAATAGTCCAATCATGCTCATCTCCTGATTTTCGATCAGCTTTTTGATTTCCAAATGCCATAGGCGACGAGCTCCAATATGGAGTTTTAGGATCAAACTTTTTTACTGCTTCAGGTAATATTTCATACCATATTCGTTCAAATGTTTTCCACATAAAATCTTTCACCTCGGGTTCATACATATTGTTCCATCCCCATTCATGCCAGCCATGCAGGTTTTCATTATTGCCACACCATAAAGCAAGACATGCATAATTCCTAAGCCGTTTCACATTGTATTCAGCCTCTTTTCTAATATTGTCGAGATGCTCTTCATCACCCGGCTGCAATGCACATGAAAACATAAAATCCTGCCATACAAGTATCCCGTTTTTATCACATAACTTATAAAACAACTCTTCTTGATAAATAGCCCCACCCCAAACACGTAGCATATTCATATTGGCATTCACAGCATTGTCTATCAGTTTATGAAATGCCTCGTCAGTAGTTGAGGGAGTCAGCGTTTCTGGAGGTATTATGTTTGCCCCCTTCATAAAGACAGGTACCCCATTTAGTTCAAAATAAAAACTTCTCCCTTTTTCATCGGCATCCTGCACTAATTTTAATGAACGGACACCATATTCTAAATGGTATTGGTCAATAACTTTGCCTTTATGGCTTAGCTCTATGTTAAAATCATAAAGGTAAGCTTCACCTAATCCATTTGACCACCACAGCTTAGGATCTTCTATTTCAAAATCTAAGGAAATCTTTTTTTCTCCGGGTTTTAATTTAAATGATTTTTCGGCATAGTATTCTTTTCCGTTAATATTTAATGAAAGCTTGTATTTTCCTTTTTTACTTGTTTCAATTTCAGCTTCCAATAATAAAAGGGCTACTTTATCATTTATTGAATTTGTATGGATATTGACATCTTTTAAACGGGCATTATTCCATCCTACAAGTTCAATGGGGCGCCATATTCCTGAGCTAACAAGTCGTGGTCCCCAGTCCCATCCATAATGGAAGGGGGCTTTACGGGTGAACACATTTGTTCGTTCATCTTCAGCTGCTTGTTCGTTTATTGCAGGGATAATATAATTTAGTTTTTGAAGTTTTTTCATTCCCATTTTTATTGGAGAACGAAAAATGATTTTCAAGTCATTTTGTATTGGATTTAACAAGTTTTTAATGTCTGCCTTATATGCTATAAACATATTATCACTTTCCAAGATCAGCTTTTCGTTTAAATATATTTCGGCATAAGTGTCGAGTCCGTGAAATATCAATTCAATATTTTCAGCATCAAATCCTTTAAAGGAGGTATTATACTCCCAGTCTTTATCTTCAATCCACTGTATATCATCTTCATTTGTTCTATAATGTGGGTCAGGAATTATTTTATTATTAATAAGATCGGTATGAACAGTACCCGGGACTATTGCCGGAAGTAGTTCATTTTTTCCTGCTTCTGTAAATGTCCAGTTATTTTCAAGTATCATGTTTTTTTTAATTGTTATGGCATCTTGCTTGTTACAGGCGCTTATTATAAATGCTGTTACAACAAAAATAAAATATGAATAATTAAAAGAAGCTTTGGTTTTCATGGATTTATCGACTTTAGATCTAGCTTGTTTTTATGTTTGTTAAAGAAATATCAGAATAGCACAATATTGATTGCTTTTTAATAGTATCTGCCCATCAGAGGATGCTCTACTATAAGTTTTTTAAGCTCCATCGTATTTACAATGCCTTGATTTTTATAAATTACATTTCCACCCGGTTCTATTATAATAGAATAAGGCAAAGCACCACGCCACTCAGGATCAATCAATTCTATAAACTCTTCTTTTTTGTTTCCATCGAAAATGTAATTGTTTAAAGGAACTTGCAGCTCAGTTAGTACATCCAGAGCTTCCTCCATTTTGTCCATATTATCAACCGAAATAGTTATCAGATCAAAAGCTCTATTTCCATAATATCTGTAGATGGTAACCAGTTCGGGAAGCTCTATCACACATGGGGCACACCAGCTTGCCCAAATATTTATAAATTTAAGTTTATTTGTATTGTTCTTCAATAATTCGGAAATGCTGTTTAGATCTATAGTCTCCATAACAACCTGACGTTTATTCCAATCATTGTTGATCCTTTCTACCCACTCGGCATTCCATGACCATTTTGTTGAGCAACCAAATGAAGAAGTTTCAGGATTTGACACTTTCAAACCTGCAAGTAATTGGTCCACAGCTGCACGTAAATCCTCACCATTGGCAGTTCCCGGGCGTTCGACACCATCCATACGTCCGTTATAACGTAATAATCTTTTCTTGTCGAATACAAAAAAATGTGGTGTTGCTACCGGTCCAAATTTTAAAGAAACGCTATGATTATCACCGTCATATAAATAGGGGAAGTTGTAATTTTTATCTTCGGCACGAATAGCCATTGTTTCAAAAGAATCGTCCAAATCCGAATAACTACATTCTTCAGGAAGTAGTCCGTAGGGGCTGTTTGGATTAATTGCCACAACAGAAACTCCTTTTTTCAAATAGTCTTTTGTAAATGCAATAAGTCGATCTTCATATGCTTGTGAAGTGGGACAATGATTGCATATAAAGGCAACGACAATGATTTCTGCTTCATCAAATTCTTCACTTGATCTGATATGACCGTTAATATCGGGTAATTCAAAGGCAGGCATAGGATCCCCATAGGATAAAGTCTTCACTTCTCTTTTTTCAATAATGACAGGCTTAGGTTCAAATTTATGTTGAAGCTCTTGCTTGTTCCTGCAAGCATTTAATAATATTAAAGAAATGACTAAAGAAAAAGTTAAACTTTTGAAATTTAGATTTTTCATTTTCTTATGGTTTAATAATTATTCTCTAATTTAATGCTTTTTTTTAAATGTACACAAAGTATTCAGTCATCAGTAAACAATGATCAGTAAACAGTCATCAATGATCAGTAAACAATAATCAATAAACAGTTATCAATGAACAATTTGTCATTTCATAATTAAGGTTGACAAGATTTTACAAGATTCAACCACCTGTTGAA
>CAZODA010000023.1:0-52189 GCA_964578485.1 uncultured Alkalitalea sp.
TTAATTTTATTTGTTTTTTAACGGTATAACTACGTGGTCGTCCGATATTGATGATAAAATATAATATCACGATTTGTCTTAAATTTTATTTTTTAAAAAGAAATTTTGTACCTTTCAGCTAATTACGTTCTTTGGAAAAACTGATTAACAGGCCAACCTCCCAAGGGCAGGGTTTATGACCCTCTTATGGCTCAGTTTATAAGTCCCGATCCGCATACCTGGACCCCGGCAATTGGCTCAACTACAACCGTTACGCCTATTGCTACAATAACCCCCTGATGTACACGGACCCGGATGGGGAGTGGATAATTCCGGCACTGGTGGTAATTGGAAGTTATTTGGGAGGAGCTGCAGCAAATAAAAATAAGGATTCTGGAACATGGGGTTGGAATCCTTTGAAATGGGATTTAAACTTTAAAACCTTAGGAGGAGTTGTTGGCGGTGCTGCGTTAGGCTATCTTGGAGGTTCAGCCGTACAAGGCTTATTTGTCGGAACGGCCACTTTAAATGTTGGCTTTGGCAATGCATTTATAGCGGGTGGAGTTCAATTGAATCTTTCCGGAGCAGGTGCTGTTATCCAAGGATTAGGATATACAACTGCCGCCGGTGGAGGGATTTTGCTTTTGCAAAGCCAATTGTCAAAAAGAAAAGAAAAAGGATCATATATTGATATGACCTTGGTGAATAATGAGCCCGCAGGACAATGGGGAATGGGTTTTGATGAAATACCTTTGAATCCAGCAATAGGTATGGGGAAAAGAATAGCAGAAATTGCTAATGGTTATGTTGGTTCTACAGATTATAATTTGCTTAGCAAGAAAGATGACTTTTTACCCGGCAATCCAAAATGCAATAAGTTTGTATATGATGTATTATTGCAAGCAGGAGCAAGTCCAGGACTTCCGAACCAACCAGGTAGATGGGGGATGCCAGGATCAAAACCACCAATAGCAGTTCAATGGGCTAATACAAATTATAACATACCTGGTTGGGTCGTTGTTAGTTCTCCTATGCCTGGAGATATCGCTTCTTTTAATGGGCATGTCGGAATTGTCTTTGTTAATGGGCTTACTATTAGCGCGACTTTACGTGATGGAGTTGTAAGAAATGATTGGGGGTTTAGAGCTGGACAAACTCCAGTATTTAGAAGATTTGTTGGTTATTCATCATATTATTAATATACAACCATGAGACAAAAACCATTATTAATAACTTTAATCATAGCAATTACGCTTTTTTTAATCGTTTTCCTTATGTTGAGAAATAATAATAAGCCACTTGAAATAGACATAAATATTGAAGAACTAAATGACTTTGAAAAGACAATTGCACAGATAGAGCTTAAAGTTGTTGACTTAACAAATCCTAACGATTTGCTAAAAATTAACGAGTTTAATGAATTAGTAAAACAAGTTAGTACAAGCTATAATATAGTTTATTCATTTATAAGCGATGACAACAAGCCAGAACAACAAAAACATATTGCTATATATGCATTGCATGGTGTTGATTTTGAGAGTTATCTGAATTTCTTTGAGAAATGTTTGTTGTTATATCAAAAGAAACAATTTTCAGATAATCTTATAATGACAGTTTTATCTCCCGGCAGTAATTGGAATTGCACTATTGTTCAGAATTATAAAGACAAAAAGGTTATACGCCTGTTAAAGAATAATTTAAAATACATGTCTGAAGAAATTAAAGAGGTTTTTAAGTCTACTTTATCTGGTGAAATCTGGGCATCAATAGAGGATGAAAGAAAATGGAGCCAAGCGGAATAAGTAAACTATGCAAATAATAGTATTGTTTTAGGTCGGTTTTGGAAATGAAATCCAAAAACTAATAAAATAGTTTCCTTTGCTAACGTACATCATGAAGGACGTTCGAAAGGTCGTACTTTAATTTTTAAAAAGAAATTTTGTACCTTTCAGCTAATTATGTTCTTTGGAAAGATTGATTAACAGGATAACTTTCTAACGGGAGGGTTTATGACCCTCTTATGGCTCAGTTTATAAGTCCCGACCCGGATACCTGTCCCGATTTTTCGGGATACAAGACCCCGGCAATTGGCTCAACTATAACCGTTACGCCTATTGCTACAATAACCCACTGATGTACACCGACCCGAGTGGGGAGATTGCTTGGATTCCAATACTAGCAATGGCTTATTATGGTGGTATGCAGGCAAACTTCTTTACTTCCGATAACCCGATGAACCCTGTGGATTGGAACTGGAGCAGCCCAAACACTTATATCGGGATTAAATCGGGGGCATTATCAGGTGCAGGCATGGCAGGTCTAAATGTACCTACCCTTTTCCGAAATTTGGATGGCATGATTACAAGAGGTGTCTTTCAGGCTGGGGTGAATGTTGGGTTAAATGGTATTGGAAATGCAATTAATAGTGACCCGTTTTTTGATAACTGGGGAGGAGCAGCTCTCTCTGGTTTTGTAAATGGAGCAGCTACAGGTTACCGGTTGGCGGGTGCTAACGGAACTAATTACTGGTGGGGAACAGGGCAATCAAACTGGGGACATAATCGTAACCAGTGGTCTTTAGCATGGTGGGATAAACCAGATAGGATTGTTTTTGAGGAAGTTAAAAACAGAGGGGCAGGACGAATAAACTGTATGGCTAAAAGTTTTGAGTACATGTATGGAAGTACAGAAGAACACTGGGATAACTTTACAAATTCAGGTAATGAGTTCCACACAATGCAAAATATTAGAAATGGAGGTGGGCGTGTAATGCAGTACCACACCAGTGATCCTGAATATGTTAGTTATAATAATATTTTAAGTCTTAATCAAAGTGGTGGAAGAGGGATGATTACAGTTGAAAATTATAGAAATTCTGGTCAAGGACACGCAATGGCAGTTAAAAAGATTTTATATGTACCAGGTAAAAGATTTGATGCTGTAATTTACGATCCATATAACGGGAGCAGATATTTAATAAGAAATTTTAATCAAGGAACAACATTAGGTCAGAATCTGCGATTTTGGTTTATTAATTTTTAAAATATGGAAATGAGAAAGATTACTTCTATACTAAAATATAAGATAATGGGGCTTAGTATTATCCTCTGTTTTTCTTTTCACGTATATAAAGCGTATTCTCAAAATACAGGTAATAAGTATGTAAATCAAAACTGTGAATATGTTCACTTTGTAAATGACACGTTAATTGACTTCATGCTATATGGTGGTTATCAGGGAAGTCTTACAACAATGTATCACGGAATTGGAAAGTATAATATTGAAAATGACCAATTAACTGTTGTTCTTGATGAATATAAGATTGATTCTTTAATTAGAAAGAGAGATGCTGATTCAGATTGCTTAGATTTTAAAGAAAAAATTAGTGGAATTGATAAGTACCATATTGAAATACTGTCCGGTGGTAAAGAAATAAAATTAATTGGTCCAATTATATATGACTATCAGAAGCTTAATAGACGGAGATTTTTGAAATCATTTATAAATTGGCCGTGGAAATGGAGTTTTAAAAAGCAACATTGGTACGATCCGAGGATAAGGCAGCTTACAAGTAAATAAAAATTAATAGTGAAGTCTGGTTATATAGTCGGGCTTTTTTGTTATAATGCAGCTACGTTTTTCTGAAAGAAATTTGTAAATTTCTTTTTGGTGGGCATGGTATCAATTGTTTTAATAATAATAGCATGTTTTTTGCTTCAAAATGGATGCTTAATAGTTGTACCATAGTAGTATGAACCTAACACAATTAAAAAAGACCTTAAAGGTAAAATTGCAACCGTTGGGGAGGCGTGTTCAAATTATGTATCCTTGTGAGTTATTCAGGATGAAATATAAAAAGCAATTGGAAGTTCGGTTTGCAACAGAGAGCTATCTAATTAGTTTTTCAAAAGACAAATGGAAAGTTGCTTTTAGTGAACGAGGAACAACATTGGAAGAAGAAGTATTTACTCAGGAAAGCGAAGCTTGTGAGTATTTAAATGAAATGATAGATAGAGTTTTATAAGAGTAAAAGCCGAAGCAATTCGGCTTTTTGCATTAATATTACCTACGTTCATCTCAAATCTTCGGGTCTCGACTTGTATGTAGAACAGCCGAAATAATTATGGCTTTGTTCTTTTCGTCAATAGTATAGTGAATCATAAACGGAAATACATTTAAAACGGTAGTTCTTATATTTTTATAGCGGACATTTGAAGCTTTAGGATTTTGCCTGATAAAATGAACATTTTCACGTACTTCAGCAGTAAATTGTTTGCCAAGTCCATTTTGTTGTTTGTTATACCATTTAGCAGCTTCACGAATATCTTCTTTTGCAAGTGGTAGGATTATAGATTTATACATTACAGTTCTTTTTCTATATCGTCCATTGCAGAATCAAAATTCATTGCAGAGCCGGGATTTTGTTTATAATCTTCAAGGCGTTTTAAAACCAAATCTTTGTGCCATTCGGGTACGGTGATTTCTTCCTGTTCAATATCCTTATATTTATTTTTCAGGTCGTTCCATTCCTTAATCGGAATAAATACGCCGGTTGTTTTTCCATTACTGTCCAAAATATATTGTAGGTTCATAATCTTAAATTTTATCGGTTTGAATACGCTTCATGTGTTTTGTAATCCCAGATTACGAAATCTATAATAGAGAACAAGTGAACTTTAAAATCAGACTTCATATTCTAAAATTCTTTCTTTTCTATGGTTTGTTATTATAGGCACTATTTTGTTCATATAATCCTATTGTGAATCTAACAGTGCTGTTAAACTACAAATATACGGAAATATAAGACGATAAACCAAGCTGCCGGGTTTACCCCGAAACAAACACCTTCCATTGCTTCGGCTGCGGTGACAGATAGAATTTATACAGAAGAAAGAAGGAATTACTAAGCATTAAGATAGGTTAATAGCCAAATGATATTTTATTTTTTAAAAAGAAATTTTGTACCTTTCAGTTAATTACGTTCTTTGGAAAAACTGATTAACAGGATAACTTTCTAACGGGAGGGTTTATGACCCTCTTATGGCTCAGTTTATAAGTCCCGACCCGGATACCTGTCCCGATTTTTCGGGATACAGGCACCCGGCAATTAGCTCAACTACAACCGTTACGCCTATTGCTACAATAACCCCCTGATGTACACGGATCCGGATGGGGAGTGGATTGTTATTGATGATTTAATTGCTGCAGGGATAGGTGGATTAATTAATCTAGGGGTTAATATTATTAATGGTAACCTTAGTGGAATGGGGTTTTGGGAAACCCTTGGCAAAGGTGCAGCAGCTTTTGGTGCTGGTGCTACATCAGGTACCTTGGCCTTATATGGTCCTGTAGGATGGGCAGCGGGCGGTGCTATTGTTGGAGGTACAAATGCGTGGTTAGGTGGCGCAACTGGGTGGGATATAGCAAAGGGGGCTGGTTTAGGGATTGTTTCTGGTCTTGCAGGTGGTGCTGTCGGACAATGGGCAGTACAGAATTTAGGAGGAATTGTTATTAATGGATTTAATGTGGCAAGTCCTGTTTTGAAAGGTGTAATTACTGGGGCAATTGGAGGTGGTGCTGGTGGTTATGCCGGAGGATTTACTGTAGCATTATTAATGACTGGAGATATGTCCATGGCGCACCAAGCAGGAATGCAAGGAATGAAATTTGGAGCTGGAATTGGTGCAGGTACTGGTTTTGCAGGTAGTCTATATTCAGCAAAACGAGAAGGATTGAATCCTTTCACTGGCAAACCTAAAAATAGCTTTACCATTGGCGAAGGAATGATAACTGACCCAACGAAAGGTTGGATGGGTGTTGACAAAATTGCTGGTGATTTAGGTAGCGACTATTATAGACCAGATTCGGATATCCCCATGAATGGCCCATTTAATGGTAGTACAACATCCAATGGCATGTATGATAATGCTATTTGGATTGAGAATAATGTAAAAGGGACAGGAGCTTATATTTATGACAGAGGTACTGTTGGAAATAATAGTCAATATTATAATATGGAAGTAGGTCGTACTATGGATTATCCTGTACTGAGAGTTACTCCTTATTATAATCGTTCACAGTCCATTAGAATTTTGATTATAAGAAAATAAAGATGGTAGTTATGGAATTTAATGAACGAGAAAAATCATTGATTGAAATACTCAGATATTTTGGTTTTATAAAAGAATACGGATACAAGGAATACAAGTTTATATATTATATCAATGCTTATCCTTCCGTATATTTTAAGAATTATCAATTAAACCAAATGTTAAGTATTATTGGTTCTGATTTTGGTTGTATAGGAAATGACTATTCGATTATAATAGAAAGACGGAGCATATTTTCTTATAAAGTTTTTGATATAAGCGATTATTATGGCACTTTTGGGGACATTATGATTAAGGAAAAGAATTATTCCTTGAAATCACAGGCTGAGTTTGTACAAAAAAATCTAATTCCTATTTTAGAAGGAAAAATATGGGTTGATGAGCCCAAAAGAAAATAATAACAAAAGCCTCGGGAAACCGGGGCTTTTTTAATGCATTATAATCTCAAAAAGTTTATCAGTAACTTTTTCGAATACCTCATATTTAACCGTTCCGACTTTCTTTGTAATAATGCTCTTTTCTGCTGTAAACAACCTATTTGGCCTAATGTTGCTGGGCTTGTTCAGAGAGCCTTTTATAAAATCGGAGCTATCAAGGGCAATGGCGTAATTATCTTTAACAAACTGACTGGTAACCTGGCAAAGGATAATGTCATCGCCTTTCAAATCAGCCAAGACCATTGCAGGCCTTTTCTTAGAGCTTGACAAATCGGAATACGGAAACGGGAGTACAACAATATCTCCTTTTACAAATCTTTCCATGCTTCGTCTTCTTCAGGTAACAGCCAGTCTTTGGCCAATACTTTTTCACTTGCAAAATGGGTCAGTATGTTATCGTTTCTCGTTGTTTGCTTTGTTTCTTTTTTTAAAAGCTCTGTTAACTTCAGTTTTTCTTTATAAGGTAACTGTTTTACAAGGTCAACAATCTGCTTGAAATTAAGCGATATTTTTATATTTAAATCTGCAGCTTTCATAAGCTATCCTTTTATACACAATTATACTTGGTTTTGTAAATATAAAGAAAATAATGAATTATATCATCGAAGAAAATCATCGAATTTCCGCAAATTAAATAATGTTAATGTCGTAGAGACGCACTGCCGTGCGTCTTTATAAGGCATAACATGTCGGGTTCGTTTAGGGTTTCGAGATGATTAGGTAATTCCTAAATTTTTTCAGGAAATAGAAGAAGGTCACATTCCTACTGGAATGTGGGTGGAGAGGGATGAGCATATTTTCTACCGAGCGTTGCAATCCTACGGATTGCGTAAAACCAGGCTGTTGCGTAAATAAAAACCATCTAATAAAAACGAATCACTCAATAAAAAGAACTACTACATAAAAATCATTCCGTTAGGAATGAATCGCTCGGTAAAACCAATGCTAGTATCTCATCTTGCATTCCGTTAGGTTTGCATCCTAAAAATTTCTTATATCTCCCGTGAAACTCGATGACCTAATTTGCTAATCAACTAATCTGCTAATTAACTAATCTGCTAATTAACTAATCTGCTAATTAACTAATCTGCTAATTAACTCATCTGCTGATTTTAGCTTAGAAGATTTGCAGCGAATGAATTTTACAATAACCTATCCATAGGGAACTGAAAAGCCGGAGTAATGTGGTTTTTTGTTTTATAACCTGTAAGGGTCAATAACTTCAATGTCTTGGATATTCTTAAAATCTTTGGTATTGCGTGAAACTAAGACCAAGCCGTTTTGCAATGCAGTTGCAGCAATTATGGCATCGGGCAGTCTGATTTTTTGTTTTTGCCGTATCTGAATGGTTTTGCTTACAATATCACCAGTTAGTTCAAAAATATTGGCAGCTTCAAAGAAATCAACCAGTACCGGGTAATTGTCGTCTTTGTCCGGGTCAAAAGAAAGAACTTCTATCTTAGTGATAACAGAAACGTTTATTTCTTCATCAATAAGTTGGTTCAGCCATTGTCTGGCCTTTTCAGGGTACAAACTGGCAATGTAGTCAATTACCGTGTTGCTGTCTAATAAATATCTTTTTCCCATTCGCTGCGTACTTCGTTAAGGTGTTTATGAAGCTTCTCTGCTGTCTCTTTTGATATTGCACCTGAGAACCTTTCGGAGTTTTTTAACTTGGGCTGTACCTTTGGTTCCTCTATGGGTAGTACGATAACTTCTACCTTATCCGCCTTAAAATCCGCTGGAAGAACAATGATAAGCGAATTATCCTTGACGCTTAATATTTGTCGTAATACTTTCATCCTTTTAAGCTTTGGCCGTGTATGAGCGGCGGTTTTTAATCTTAGAAAACCTATGTAAAATATTAGGGTCTTTAAATATGTTGGTTTCTTATGTTTCACCAATAAAATAACCTTATTTTTACTCAATACTGTAAATTTAATAACTTAAAACGATAAAAAAAGTTTTAAAAGATTTTGTATTTTTATTTCACTGTGTTAATTCTGATTAAAAAAGCTAAAAAAATGCCTCTTTGGCAAAGACTCATGTTCGGTGAATCTCCTCTCTCGGTATCGTCAAGACCCAGCGGGAGAACGTAGCCGAAACGCGCGAAATATCATCCACGGGTTCAGGCAAAGATAATATGTTAATGTCGTAGAGACAGGGCATGCCCTGTCTTAAATTGCATATTATATTATTTATCCCGATATTAAATTAACGAAGAACACAAATTTGATTTCCGTAGATAATATCACGATTTGTTTTAATTTTATTTTTTAAAAAGAAATTTTGTACCTTTCAGCTAATTACGTTCTTTGGAAAAACTGATTAACAGGATAACCCTCTAACAGTAAGTGATACCTCCGATACGGTTAAGGAGCGCTATGCTTATAATGTTTGGGATTAAGCAAGCCCGAATAGTTCCACCCGAATGAATGTTTTTTTTGGAATTTGTATTTTGCGATTTCAAGTTTTTCCTTACTTTTGAAATTGGATAAAATTGGATACAAAATGGATATGTCTAATAATATGAAGATAAAATTGAACTTTAATAGTGCAGTTTATCATCAAATAAGCCAACAACTTAGTATTATAGACAATTTTAACGGTAGGTGGAAAGCTATTGAAGGACTACAAAGTAAATACCTGAAAGAACTCAGAAAAATTGCCACGATAGAAAGCATCGGTTCTTCAACTCGTATTGAAGGAGCTACCCTTACAGATGAAGAAGTAGAAAAGCTTTTGAAATCTGTTAAAATAACAAAATTGCAAAACAGGGACGAACAAGAAGTGGTTGGCTATTACGAAGCTTTGGAAATTATTTTGGACAATTTTAGTGATATTGATTTAAAGGAAGGTTATATCCATCAAATCCACGGTATTCTTTTAAAATACAGCCATAAAGATCATAGCCACAAAGGGAAATTTAAAAACCTTTCTAACCAAGTGGTGGCCAATTATCCAGATGGTACGCAACGGATCATTTTCAGGACAACAGAACCACATTTAACGCCCAATGAAATGCAGGGCTTAATTACTTGGACAAATGAAAGGATAGAAAAGAAAGATTTACACCCCTTAATGATTACAGCAGCATTTATTTACGAATTCTTATCCATCCATCCTTATCAGGACGGAAACGGTCGTTTATCAAGGCTTTTAACCTCATTGCTATTGATGAAGCTGGATTACAAGTTTATCCAGTACGTATCATTTGAAAATGTGATAGAAACTAAGAAAGAAAGTTATTACAGGGCATTGATGGAAGGTCAGAAAAACAAGGGGAAAGAAAACGAGCGTATTGATAACTGGATTTTATTCTTCTTAGAATGCCTGATTATACTAACCCAAAAACTTGATGCAAAATATGAAACTTATAGCAAGCTGAAAATTGCATTAAATGATCGTCAGCAAGCAGTTTTAGACCTTATAAAAGAACGGAAAAACACACAGATTGGAGAAATCGTAAGCCGGTTAAAAGATTATTCTAGAAACACATTGAAAAAAGACCTTGCTTATTTGGTTAAAGAAGGTTTGTTGCTGAAAACCGGCAAAGGTCGTGGAGTCCGGTATCACGTAAAAGAATAATCCCATGAAGAGGCAATATAAATTCAATTAACAATGACAATAAAAAAAGGCTGTTCAAAATTTATTGAACAGCCCTTATTTTATAATTCTATAATTGCTTGTTTAGAACAATACACCTATTGTAATGGCGATTTGTTCAAATGCAGTGTCGTATTTAAGTTCTCCAAAAAACATATTGTAATTTGCTCCAACACCTAGATTTACGCCAATTTTGTTGTCATCATAACTGTATGAACCCCATCCCCATTCATCAAATTCTGATGAGGATGCTTTGTATTTCCAGAAACTATAATTTAATCCTCCAAGAGCATAAAAGTTCATAGTACCATTATCTGAAAAGATATAATGTACGTCTGCATTTAATTGCCAATAAGTAAGGCTTCCATAGTCAATAGATGGGAACCAATAGGTAAAATTTGGTGTGATAATGAATTGTTCATTTATGGAATAATCTGCACGGGCATTTATTCCAAGGCCCATATCATTGGTACCGCCTGATTCTGTTCCAAGCGATAAACCACCTCCAAATTGCCATTGCCCAAACGATGTGGCTGTTCCCAGAACTGCCAGCATAAAAATAAAGAATAATTTTCTTTTCATAAGTTTAAATTTAATTTAGATGGAATTAAAATAACTATATACAAATTAAAGACTTCTTTTGAATAAAGACAATATTTTATGCAAACATCCTGTTATTATTTGATGATTATTAGAATTTCATTGATTAATGTAATTTTGTAGTAAGTTGTTTTGAGGGAAACATTTATCTTTACACTTTGTTTAGAGTTTTATTTATATTGCTTAACTTTTTTATCTGCCGGATATTGATTTTTGATTGTTTTTTTGACTTAACTCCCTTATACTAAAATGATAAGTCGGCATTAGGTTTCGTTTTAGCAATTTGAAAGTGTTTATTATGAATAAAAGTTTGTTGGCTTATTTTATAGGATTTTATTTTTTTATTTTTTTTAGCCTTTCGGCAGATGAGGGGATGTGGATGTTGCCCTTAATAAAAGAATTAAATATTGATGAGATGCAGAGCATGGGTTTAACCCTTAGTGCTGATGATATTTACAATATAAACGAGCCCGGCCTTAAAGATGCCGTTGTTATTTTTGGAGGGGGTTGTACAGCTGGGCTTATTTCCGAACAGGGTTTATTACTAACCAATCATCATTGTGGCTTTAGTTCAATTCAAAAATTAAGCAGCGTAGAAGATAATTATCTTGAGGATGGTGTATGGGCCTCCGGTTTTGAGGATGAAATGCCTGTACCTGATTTGAGTGTTACATTTTTGATGTGGATGGAGGATGTCAGCTCTGAAGTATTATCAGTTGTTAGTGCCGAAATGCAAGAAGCTGATCGTAATAAAGCTATCAATAAAAAGATTATTGAACTTATTGAGGAGGCAGAAAAAGATAGTGATTTTTTTATAGAAATTGAAGTTTTCTTTGAAGGGACTCAATATTTTATGTTGGCTTATCAGGATTATTATGATATCCGCCTTGTTGGTGCTCCACCTCTTTCTATAGGCAGTTTTGGACATGATGCCGATAACTGGATGTGGCCCAGACATACCGGTGATTTTGCTTTGTTTAGAATTTATACCGATGCAGAAGGGAATCCGGCAGAATATTCACCTGATAATATTCCTTTGCAGTCGAAACATTTTTTTCCAATCTCTTTAAAAGGATATGAGCAAAATGATTTTGCCATGGTATTAGGATATCCGGGAAGCACAGAACGCTATTTAACATCATGGGGAATAGAAGAAAGAATGAATAATTATAACCAGGCACTAATAACAGTTAGAGGTGAAAAGCAGGAAATATGGGCTGAATCGATGGCTCTTAGTGATGAAGTGAAATTACAATACGCCGGAAAATATTCAAGTAGTTCTAATTATTGGAAAAACAGTATAGGGATGAATCTTGGATTGGAGAACCTTGATATACAAAACAAGAAAAGAGAATTGGAACGAGAGTTTTCATTGTGGCTTAATGAGGATAGCGTCCGTATGAGTACTTATGGTTCTGTTTTGACTAATTTGCAGTATGCATATGAAAGAAGAGCAGATCATGATAAGGCAATGACTTATTTGGTCGAAACTTTATTAGGAGGGACTGAATTGTTGATTTTTGCAAGCTATGCCCGTGAATTGGAAAATGCATTTAAACAAAATGATGAAGATTTTTTTAATGATGCTATTTATGATTTGTGGATAATGGCTGAAGATTTTTATGAAGATTATCATGCTCCTACCGATAAAAAGGTGATGGCAGCTATGCTTAAAAGATATGCCGAAGATATTGACAGTAGATTTCATCCTTCATTTTATCAGGAAGTACCACGACGCATACGTGGGGACTATCAAAAGATGGCTGAATATTTTTTCTCAAAATCAATTTTTGTTGATTACGAGAAATTTTATTCTCTTTTGGAAAAACCCTCATTAAGGAAGTTGCAAAAGGATCCTATTTATAAAGCAGGCCTTTCTGTTTTAGAAAAATACAGAGAGTTGTTATTTTTCAACTTAGAGTCGGAAACAAAAATAGCTGAGAATGAACGATTATTTATAAGCGGTTTAAAGGAGATGTTCCCTGAAAAGATATTTTATCCGGATGCAAATTTTACTATGCGTTTAAGCTATGGAACTGTAGGTGATTATGAACCACGTGATGCAGTACTATATAAGCACTATACTACTATTGAGGGACTTATGGATAAGGAAGATGTAAATGATCCTGAATTTCATATTCCTGAGAAGCTTAAACAATTGTATGTCAATAGAGATTTTGGACAATATGCCTCGGATAAAGGACAAATGGTTATAAACTTCATTACTAATAATGATATTACAGGGGGAAATTCAGGAAGCCCCGTATTAAATGGTAATGGAGAACTTATAGGTGTTGCTTTTGATGGCAATTGGGAAGCTATGAGTGGTGATATAGCCTTTGAACCTGAACTTCAAAAATGTATAAATGTAGATATACGATACATATTGTATATTATAGATAAATATGCAGGAGCAGGATATCTATTAGATGAAATGATTTTAGTAAAATAAAAAACAAGCTGTTTTTATTTGGCAGCTCCTTTAGTTTTTGACCAGCTATCTCTCAATCCAACAGTTTTGTTGAAAACCAATTTGTTTGGCTTACTGTCTTTATCAACACAAAAATATCCTAAACGCTGAAATTGATAACTATCCAAGACTTTACTGTCTTTTATAAAAGGTTCTAATTTACAGTTAGTTAAAACTTTTAAAGAATCGGGGTTAATAAATTCTTTGAAGTCTTTATCCTTATGTCCGTCGGGCTCTTCGTCATAAAAGAGGCGGTCGTATAGGCGAACTTCTGCATCTATGGCATGTTTTGATGAAACCCAATGCAGGGTACCTTTTACTCTGCGATTACTTTGTGGCATCCCGCTTCTGGTTTCCGGGTCGTAAGTGCAATATATCTCAGTAATTTTGCCATCTTGGTCTTTTTTAAAATCTTCACACTTTACTATATATGCACTTTTAAGTCTTACTTCACGTCCGGGCCCCAAACGGAAGAATTTTTTTGGAGGATTTTCCATAAAATCATCACGTTCTATATATAATTCTCGGCTGAAAGCTAACATGCGCGTACCCATGCTTTCATCCTCAGGATTATTTATAGTTTCCATCATTTCTTCCTTGTCTTCAGGGTAATTTGTTATGATGAGTTTTATTGGGTCAAGGACAGCATTTACCCTTATTGCTTTTTTATTTAAGTCTTCGCGAATGCAAAATTCAAGTAGGCTGATATCAATAATATTTTCTCTGCGTGCTATTCCAACTTTGTCTGCAAATATGCGAATCGACTCAGCTGTGTATCCCCTGCGACGTAATCCTGAAATTGTTGGCATACGTGGATCATCCCAGCCCGAAACAATATTGTTGTCAACAAGCTCAAGCAGCCTTCTCTTACTCATTACCGTGTAATTCAAATTGAGACGGGCAAATTCAATTTGACGAGGACGGACTTCAGGAACAGCTTTGCCCTCAAGTATTTCATCTAAGAACCAATCATAAAGAGGGCGATGAACTTCAAATTCTAAAGTACAAAGTGAATGAGTGATACCTTCAATAAAATCACTTTGACCATGGGTGTAATCATACATTGGATATATGCACCAAGTATCGCCGGTACGATGATGTGAACGGTGAAGAATGCGATACATGATGGGGTCGCGCATGTGCATATTGGGAGAAGCCATGTCTATCTTTGCCCTTAGCGTCTTTTCTCCCTCCCGGAATTCTCCGTTTTTCATTTTTTGAAAAAGATCAAGATTCTCCTCAACCGAACGGTTTCGATATGGACTTTCTTGCCCCGGAGTTGTAGGTGTACCTTTTTGTTCTGCTATCTCTTCAGGATTTAATTCACATACATAAGCTTTTCCTTTTTTAATGAGCTCTACTGCCCAATCGTAAAGCTGATCAAAATAATCTGATGCATATTTTGGCTCGCCGGCCCATTCAAAACCAAGCCATTTTATATCCTCCTGAATAGAATCGACATATTCTATTTCTTCCTTAATGGGATTGGTATCATCGAAACGAAGATTGCAAACAGTATTGTAATCTATGGCAATGCCAAAATTTAAACATATTGATTTTGCATGACCAATGTGTAAATAACCATTTGGCTCAGGTGGAAATCGGGTTAAAATTTTGCCCCCGTTTTTATTTTCCTTGAGATCATTTTCAATTTCTTGATAAATAAAATTTGACCTAATTTCAGAATTTGCAGCTTTGGATACTTCGTTATTCATAAATATTGACTTATTTTCGGCTACAAAAATATAAATTTTTAGCCGCATATAGGATTTTTTAATGAAAATTGTTAGAGTGTTGAAAGGGATATGTATTTTTACATAATTTAATACCTGCTTGACAGAATCATATATTTTATTTGTTCAATAAATATTAAGGGGCATGCAATGATAATTTTTTTATACAATGTAATATGGTTTTTGTTTAACATAGCTGTTAAACTTGTTGCCCCTTTTAATACCAGAGCTGCTTTACTGAAAAAAGGACATGCAAAAGTTTGGGATGACTTGAAAAAAATAAAATCCAAAGGGAAGGTTGTTTGGGTGCACTGTGCTTCTCTTGGTGAGTTTGAACAAGGCCGCCCCTTAATAGAAGCAATAAAGGAAAAAAAACCTGAGTATAAAATAGTAATTACTTTTTTTTCTCCATCTGGATATGAAGTGAGAAAGGATTATAAATATGCTGACTTAGTTTTATATCTGCCCCCTGATACTCGCCGTAATGCAAGACGTTTTATAGAGAGTGTTAATCCTAAAATGGCCTTTTTTATTAAATATGAGTTTTGGTACTATTATTTTCATGCGTTGAAGAAAAATGAGATACCATTATACAGTGTGTCAGCTATTTTTCGTGAAAATCAAATGTTCTTTAAATGGTATGGATTCTGGTTTAGGAAATTATTGAAATGTGTAACAAAATTTTATGTGCAAGATGAAGCTTCCGGCCTCTTACTAAATAAAATAGCTATTACTAATTATGTGGTGGCAGGAGATACCCGCTTCGACCGTGTTTCTGCAATTGCCGAATCAGCCGCCGGAGTGCCTCTTATAAATAGCTTCGTTAAAGGGAGTAGGGCTTTGGTAGCCGGAAGTACATGGCCTGCCGATGAAAAAATTCTGGCGGCGTGGATAAATAAAGCCCCTTCTGATGTAAAGCTTATTATTGCACCCCATGAAATTGATAAAGCACATATTAATGAGTTGATTCAACGCTTTAATATCCCCACGCTGTGTATAACAAATATTACAAATGAGCTACCTTCAGATACAAGAGTATTGATAATTGATACTATTGGAATGTTGTCGGCAATATACCGCTACGGTAGTATTGCATATATAGGTGGTGGCTTTGGAAAAGGAATACACAATATATTGGAAGCTGCAACTTATGGTATGCCGGTAATTTTTGGTCCAAAGTATAAGAAATTCAGAGAAGCTGTTGAGCTTGAGAAACGAAAAGGTGGCTTTGCAATTCATACTTATGAGCAATTTGTTAAAGTTATGAATGAATTGTGGAGTGAGGATGAAAAGAAACTGGTAAAAGCAGGCGAAATTGCAGCTGAGTATGTTGAAAGTATGAAAGGAGCAACAGAGCTGATATTGCAGGAAACTGTGATGCATAATTAAGCGAGTAGAATACTATTATTGTACTGCAATCTTTCTCAATTATCTAAAATATTATAAATAATTATGCTCCTTTGTTTATCTGTATATTAGTATAATAGGAGTAGTTTTTAAAAGAAAAAGGCAATAAAATAATTTTAATTATTTTATTAATTGCCTTATAAATTGTAATTTTAAAATTTAATTGTGTACAAAATACACTAACCTTGATTTTGCTTTTTGCAAATATGCTTTAAATATGTAATTTTATATGACATAAACTTTTATAGCTTATACTGATATATCAGTATATATTAATTGAGATAATTACACACATTAATAATTTTTATTTTTATGAAAAAGACTTTTTTTGGATTAGCTTTATTAATACTCTTAATAGGCTGTTCATCTTCTAAGCAATCAAAAGTTTCGGCTATGGTGGAAAGAATCCCTGAAGTAGAAAGGATTTTGGCACAAATGACCCTTGAGGAAAAAGTTGGGCAAATGGCTCAGCTAACCTTAGATGCTCTAACTATAGGGCCTAATCAACATTCTACTGAAGAACCGCTAAGGCTTGATATGGATGCTGTAAATCGTGCCATAATAGATTACCATCTTGGTTCGGTTTTAAATACTGCTTCTACTAGGGCGCGTAGTACTGAAGAATGGCATACAATAATAAGTCAGTTGCAGGATGTTGCAATTAATGATACACGTTTGGGAATTCCTATAATATATGGGATTGATGCTATACATGGTGTTACCTATACTACAGGGGCAACTTTTTTTCCCCAACAAATTGGTCAGGCAGCTACATTTAATCCCGAATTGGTTCGTAGAGCTGCTGAGATTAGTGCTTATGAGACGCGTGCTTCCGGTATTCCGTGGAATTTTTCTCCTGTTTTGGATATTGGTCGTGATCCACGTTTTCCACGTATGTGGGAAACCTTTGGTGAAGATGTTTATTTAGCATCAGTTTTAGGTGTTGAAATGGTCAAAGGTTATGAAGGTGACGATATTGGTGATCCCTTCAGGGTTGCTTCATGTCCGAAACATTTTTTAGGATATTCAACGCCTTTATCAGGAAAAGACAGAACTCCTGCTCATATTCCTGAAATTGAACTTAGAGAACGACATGTTCCATCTTTTCAGGCTGCTGTTGATGCCGGTGCACCTACCATAATGTTAAATTCGGGATTAATTAACGGTGTTCCTGTTCATGCAAGTTATGAAATTGTAACAGGCTTATTAAAAGAAGAGTTTGGTTTTACAGGTTTTGTAGTTACCGACTGGAATGATATTGAAGCTCTTTATTTGCGTGATCGTGTGGCAGCAAGTCAAAAAGAAGCTGTAAAACTTGCTATCAATGCAGGAGTGGATATGTCAATGATTCCTTATAATCTGGATTTCTGTGATTTCTTAATCGAATTAGTGAATGATGGAGAGGTAGCTATGTCGAGAATTAATGACGCAGTTCGACGGATATTAAATGTTAAATTCAAATTAGGATTGTTTGATACGCCGATTACCCATTATGAAGATTATCCTTTATTTGGAAGTGATGAGTTTATTGCTGATGCCGTTAAAACAGCACAAGAATCAATAACTTTGTTGAAAAATAATGATAATGTTTTGCCTTTGCCAAAAAATGCAAGGGTATTGGTTGCCGGTCCCAATGCCAACTCAATGCGTGCTTTAAATGGGGGCTGGTCTTATACATGGCAGGGAAAATTTAACGAGGAGTTTACTCAAGACTATTTAACCATCCTTGATGCTGTTAGGGAAAAAATTGGTGAGAGAAATGTGGTTTTTAGTGAGGGAGTGCGTTATAATAATTTTGCAAATTACTGGGTAGATGAAGCTTTTGATATTAATGGCGCTGTAAGGGCTGCAGCTTATGTCGATTATATAGTGCTTGTTCTTGGAGAAAATAGTTATTGTGAGAAACCCGGTGATCTCCACGATCTTACTTTATCGCAAAATCAGTTGGAGTTGGCAAAAGCTCTTGCAGAAACCGGAAAACCAGTCATCTTAGTCCTTAATCAAGGTCGCCCGAGAATAATACGTGAGATAGAACCCTTGATGACTGCGATTGTTAATGTATATCTACCCGGGAATTATGGTGGTATTGCTGTTGCTGATGTGATCTTTGGCGATTTTAATCCCGGTGGAAAATTACCATTTACTTATCCTCTTTTTGTTAATTCATTGCTTACCTACGATCATAAACCTTCTGAGCATCAGAGAAAAGTTGAAGGAATGTATAATTATGAGTCAGACTATGCTGTGCAGTATCCTTTTGGCTTTGGATTGAGTTATACCACATTTGAGTATAACGATTTTATGATAAGCAGTGATGAATTAAGAGAAAACTCCCCCATAGAAGTTTCTGTAACAGTTGAAAATGTTGGTGCTGTTCCTGGGCAGGAAGTGGTTCTTTTATATACATCTACTCATTATGCTTCTATAACACCTGATGTGTTAAGACTTAGAAAGTTTGAGAAAATTAATTTGGAACCGGGTGAAAAGAAAAAAGTAAAGTTTAATTTATATGCCGAGGACCTTTCATTTATAAATTCTCAAAACAAAAGAGTTACCGAAGCTTGTAGTTTTGATTTGATAATAGGAAAAAATATGGTTACACTTAATTATGTGGAATAAAACGGCTAAAATAAACGAATTGTAATTTTATGACATAAACGAATTAGGGTATAAAAGTAAGGTTGTTGGCATGCTAAGAACCTTACTTTTTTATGCTACATATTTAGTATGATTTGAATTTTTAATTAATTTTGAACATTAGTTCAATTAAAGAATGCAAAAATGCAGCGTTTAATAATTCATATACTATTATTAGTTTTCTGTTTGACTTTTAGTGGATTTTTTGCTTTGGGAGAGGAATATGAAGGCAGCAATAATGATATATCACTAAGTGATATGGTTGATCAAATATATGAACTCCTTGAAGATCAGCCTGATGAGGTGAATTCGCTTATTGAAGAACTAATAAAGATGGAAGGTTATGAAAAGGACCTACTTCTTGGTTTGGCAGCAAATTTTTACGCAGAACTTTATTATTTGGAATCTGATTGGGATGGGGCGATTCGTTGTTATAAAAATGCTATTGATTATTTTCTTGTTTTGGATGATTCTATGCGCCTTGCTTCTGTATATAATAACCTTGGTATGACTTATTCAAATCAGGGGTATTATGATAAATCGCTCGAGGCATATTCAAAGTCCCTTGAAATAGAGCTTGATATGGACAATCAACTTGGAATAGCACAAAGTTATCATAATATGGCTAATGTGTTTAATTCAGGTAAGCATAACGAGAAGGCCATAGAGTTTTATAATAGAGCAAAAGGATATTATATTGATAATGAAGAATATGAAAATTTAGCTGCTGTTTATAATAATCTGGGAAATGCTTTTTCATCAAAAAAAGAATATAAAGTAGCTCTTGAAAACTATGAAAATGCCTTGAAGTTGTACGAAGAGTTAAAAATGGAAACTTATGAGGCCCGTGTTTTATGCAATATTGGGTCTTTGCTTATGAAACAAGGTTTAAATGATCAGGCAGGAAAATATCTTGAGCGCGCATTGTTCCTAATGAAGATAGGAGATAATAAATTAGAAGAAACAAAAATATACCGCATGTTAGGTGATTTGTATGTGGCCCGAAAAGATTATCAGCAAGCGGTTTTTCTTTATATAAGATCAAATAACCTTGCAGGGGAATATCATTTGCACGAAGAGCAAATGAATACTTTTAAAGCTTTGTATCGAACATATAAAAAACTTGAACAATGGAAAGAAGCTCTTCTTGCTTATGAAAGTTATATTGAATTGGAAGATTATTTTAAGTCTGAAAATCCTGAATGGTATAAAGGCACGCTGGCTAAAGACATAGAACAAAGAATTGCAGAGCATGACTTGCTGTTATATAAATCAAAATTGCAAAAAACTTTGATTTGTTTTATTGTTGTTTTTGTTTTTGTTGCTATCGCCTTAGTAGTGAGCACAACATTGGTGATTGTTAGAAGGAAAAGAAAATCAGTTAAATGAGTTTTTAGCGTAAAGAAAAGCTTAAGTGTCCGATATGAAAGCCATCGGCAAAAATATCTGCTTTATAAGTTCCGCTCATTAATTCTCCGGCATCTGCCTTATAAAAAATGCAAACATCAAGTTCTTCGCCTCCATATTCAATGGTTCGCA
Source organism: uncultured Alkalitalea sp. (assembly GCA_964578485.1). Lineage (GTDB taxonomy): Bacteria > Bacteroidota > Bacteroidia > Bacteroidales > Marinilabiliaceae > CAZODA01. The sequence goes on from CAZODA010000023.1 coordinate 20,519, forward strand.
TAGCTGAATAATTAATGTCAGACCCATCGTGAGTGAAAAGATCTTCACGGGAATGCATTAGCAATTGGCCATCGGGTCGCTCCAGCCTCATATATATATCTTTCATGCCAATGGGAGCAGTCAAGTTTTTTAAAATTGTAAAGCATACTTTTATGCGGTCGATCCTGGAGCTTCGGTTGGTACTTCGGCCGCTCGGATTGAGACCTTCAGCTACCAAATTAATAAGATCGAGTTGACTTGCAATAGTTACCTTTTCTTCAAGACTGCTTTTTACAGCTTCAAGCTGCCTGTATGAAGTTTGAATTTGTGAATATCGCCTCTGATGTTCGATATTCTGCCTTGTAAGTTCGATGTTTATGGTATTTAATGAATCGATTTGAATGATATAACTACGTAATACCCCGCGTAGTGTGGTTAGCTCTTTTTGATATTCCCTTATTCTTGCCGTATTTGTAGCCCTAATTGTTTTAAGCTCTTCAACCAGATGGGCTACTCTCTCACGTTCAATATTGAGCATGTGATTGAGTGTGTCGTTATCACTTTGAAGAGAATCAAAATTTTGCATCAGGTTTAGATATTCTTCTGTAAGAATGTTTTTTTCTTCAGTAAGATTATCAACAATTATATTCATTTCACGGTTTTGGGAATAATATAAAATACTGATAGTGATCAGAAGCAATCCTAAAATTGCCAATGAAATATAAATAATCTTATTTTTGTTTCGTTTTTCCATTTTCAATATCTTAAGAATAATAATGTGTAAAATTATACCTTTTTAGAAATCTTGCAAGGCTGTATTAAGCTTATTCCTTCTAATTGCAAAAAAACAGTTTTTAAAAGCAGATGGAAATTGAGGATTATATAATATAGTATATTAGTTTTGCAATGCTTTTATTTTGAAATAAAAGTAAGAAAAAACCTTTTATGCATAAAAAATAAACTAAAATCTTTATAGCTAAATGTATCTTTGCAAAATTGATTTTATACCAATCTTGCCTAAGATAAAAATTATTGTTAATAAATTTATGGCTGTATAATTATGAAGCCTTTTTGTATGGATTGTATATTGAAAATTTTTAGAACATTTTTTGTTGTTCTGTTTTTTGGTATATCAATTTTTGTTGTTGCTAATTTTACGAGCTGCGCCAGTACCGGATATCCAACAGGAGGCCCGCGTGATGAAGATCCTCCTTATCTGACAAGCTCTGTTCCAACTGAAAATTCATTAAATTTTAAAGGAGATAAAATTAGACTTGAATTTAATGAATTAATAGAAGTAAGCGATATCTTTCAAAAATTAATGGTTTCACCACCGGTAAATGAACAGCCTGTTGTTTCGGCCAGGGGAAGTGCAATATTGGTTGAATTTAATGAGGAATTACAGCCAAATACTACTTACACTATTGATTTTGCTGATGCAATAAAAGACTTGAATGAAGGAAATATTCTTGAGGATTTTAGATTTTCTTTTTCAACAGGTGAAATTATTGACAGCTTCCAAATTTCCGGCCACTTATATGATGCGGAAGATCTATCTCCTGTTGGGGGAGCTCTTGTAATGGTACATAGCAATCATTCTGATACTGCCTTTAAAAAAATGGTGCCGGTGAGACTAACTAAATCCAATTCGCAAGGATACTTTTCTATACAGAATTTGGCACAAGGTGAATATCGACTTTATGCTCTTGAAGATGCCAATAGAAATTTTAAATTTGACCAAAGGGGTGAGAGAATTGCCTTTCATAGCGAATTGATTTCACCTTATATTGGTAAACATCAATACATAGACTCTATTAGTACAGATTCGGCTGTGATTGTTTATAAAGATGCCTTTTTGCCCGATAGTCTATGCTTATTTCTTTTTGAAGAAGAAAATACAAACCAGTATATTGTTGATTATGAAAGAAAAACAAGGAATAAAGTTGACTTCCATTTTAACTTGCCACTTTTGGAAAAGCCGGGTATAAAATTAGTCGAAAAAGATCTCCCTGATTGGTATATTTATGAACATAGCTTTCAACATGACAGCATAACTTTATGGCTGACTGATTCTGTACTTATAGAAAATGATTCCTTGCTATTGCAATTAAAATATCCAATACTTGGCTCTTTGGGTCAGGATTCTATTAAAACCGATACCCTTAATGCGTATTTTTTTGATACCGGACGTACAAGATCAGATCGTGGAAAAGATGACGAAGAAGAAAAACAGCTTCCCGCCCTTAGCATTCAAGGTTTGAAGTCGAGCCTTGAAATACTTGAAAGACTTAGTTTTAGCTTCCCTTCACCAATAAAGAAAATTGATAATGAAGGGATAAATTTATATAGAATGGAAGATACCATTCCTTATCCGGTTGAATTTAATCTGGTACAAGATCCCATTAAAATACGTCAATTTGCTATTGATTTTGAAAGAGAGGCCGATAGCCGATACCTACTTAAAATTGATTCGGCAACTATTAGTGATATTTATGGCTCAACTATTGATTCAGTTCATCAAGTATTTTTAATAAAACCGGAAGATAGTTATGGAATATTTTACATTGAAGTTGAAGAGCCTGTTGAAACATGGTTGATACAGTTGTTAGATCGGCAAGGGAAAGTTGTACGCCAAACAGCAGTTCCATCCGGAGGCAAAGTAGCATTCAGATTCCTTCGTCCGGCAGATTATTTTATCAGGATTGTTGACGATATTAACGCTAATGGAAAATGGGATACCGGTGATTTTGATAAAGGGATTCAACCGGAAAAATTATATTATTTTCCTGATATGATTAATATACGCGCAAACTGGCATAGATATATTTCGTGGGACCCATTACAGTTTGATATTTATGACTTTGTAGAAAGACATCGAGGAAGCCCCGCTTCCCAAAAGAGCCGTCGGTGATTTCGGAGTTTGGCATGATTTTGGAATCTGTCAGGCTGTAAAATTTGTTATATGATGAAGGTTTTTGTACTTTTTGTTTTACTGATTATTAGTCCCGGGGCACTTAAAGCTCAGAGTACATGCATAAATCGCAATTATGCGTTTTCTTCGGGAGAAAGGGTCTATTATCACGCATATTATAATTGGGGTTTTATATGGATAAATGCAGGAGATGTATTGTTCTCTGTTGATGATGCAATAAAACATAATAAGGCTGCCTTTCAGATTAAAGCAATTGGAACAACTAAACGCGGATATGATATATTTTTTAAAGTACGCGACACTTTTGAGGTGTTTGTTGATACTTTGTCAATTAAACCCCTAGAGTTTCGTCAAATTACCAATGAAGGATCCTATAAGGCTGATCATCATTATATATTCAATAAAGAAAAACAAGAGATTCATACTAAAATTAGCAGGGCCGGAAGTGAGTTTGAAGTTGATATACTGAAATGGCCCGCTTGTTCATTTGATCTATTATCAATGATTTATCAGGCAAGGAATTTAGATTTCAATAAATATGAAGTCGGCGAAAAAATACCTATTAGCCTTATTGTGGATGGTGAGATTTATAATTTATATATTCGTTATCTTGGTAAAGAAATAGCAAAAAATAGAGATGGGAGAAAATTTAACTGTTTAAAGTTTTCTCCTTTACTCGTCGAAGGTACAATATTTAAATCGGGTGAAGATATGACTGTTTGGGTTACTGATGATAACAATAGAGTACCCATTGTTGTTGAAGCAAAAATATTGATAGGATCGGTAAAAGCCATGTTTTCACATGCCGAAGGTTTGCGTTATCCGATGACTTCTGAGATTAATTAAGATTGGAGGGATTATAAAAATATGACGAAAGAAGAGGTTTTAACTGCTGTAAATGAACAGTATCGTGTGTTTTTGACAAACTTTCATACTTCATTGCCGGAAGGGAAAGAAGAAAATATTCACCAATTTCGGGTTGCCGTAAAAAAGATGCGAGCAATTCAGGCATATTTAATTGTTGGTTGCTCGCAGGAGGCCGTTATTAGTTTTAAAGAGCTGTTTTCCATCATACGACCGGTTTACAAATCATCAGGAAAAGTAAGAAACTTACAAGTTATTTTAAGAGCACTAAGTGATAGTTTTCAATATTTTCCGCCATCAAAATTTACTGAAAGACTTATGGAGAAGTTGCATGATGGCAAAAACAACTATCGTTCTGTGTCAAACGAAATTGAGCTTATGAATAATGAAATGTTTTCTCTGCAATTTTCTAAATTGATGGAAGAATATTTCAAAAAAAACTCTGATGATTTCCTTGCCCATATTACTGCTAATAGAGTAAGAGCATTGGATAATATTAAAGAGAATAAGCCGGGCAAGAAATGGCATGATGCACGTAGATGGTTAAAACAAAATTATTTATTATTACATAGGGATGATTCACCGACACAACAACCTTATTCACAGAAAGAATGGCTGTATTACCGTAATCTTGAACAATTACTGGGGCAGTGGCATGATTTGCTGATGTTGAAAAAACAAGTTAAAAAGTTTGATAAAGCAAATTCCGATATTAAAGCTTCAGAATGGAAACTTTTCAAAAATGAGCTGGATGAGCGATTAAATAATTTCGAGAATCTTATTTTAAGTTCTTTGTAAAAATTCTCAACTTGTCTTATTGAGCTTTATTCCCACAAAATTTTATCCTTATTTAAATAAGATGATTTTTGCTTAGTTTCTTTTGAACAGGTCCGGACTTGTCATCCCTTGCAATATTATTTTTTACCGAGTCTTTGTTTTTCTGACCCGAATAATTCATGAATAACTCATAAAATTTCACCTGTTCAAAATAATTTAGCCTGATCATTGTTGGACTAAGGAGATATTTCTTCGTCCAGAAGTTTGTGTTTTTACACAAGGTCAGGTTTTGTAAGCCTTTGATCTTAATAAAATAATCAAGAATCTGATCATCTGTAAAGCGATATTTGGTGAAATGATGAAATAAGCGTAAAATTTCTCTTTTTTGATTTTCACCATCAGGAAAAATGATATTCTGTAAAGATAACTGGGCCTTTCTTTTTAAAATGGCAGGGTATGCAAATTTATAAAATGAAAGTCCTAAGACTGTAAGAAAGACTAAAAGAATTCCCCAATTCAGCATGGTCGCAATTTAATTGTTTTTAATATTTTGTTGTTTCACCATTTGTGTACGCAATCTTGATTAAATGGTTGCAATAATATAAAAGGGCACTTAACATTATGAGTTGAAAAAACCGGGTTTCAATATTGTATAAAAAATTGAGTCGGTTGAAAGGACTTATGAGGATGATGAACTATCAAAATTTCTTGATAAAAGAGAAGATTATGACTTTGCGTTAAAAAATGTTAAATCCTGCTAATAGCATTTTCAAGCAAAGAATTATGCTTTTTAATAGTTTTCTGCTTTCCCTTGAATGAACTTATTATAGAAGAAAGAGTTTTTGTGGATATTTGGTTTTGATAAATTAATTTATGTTGATGCTTATGATATTCTCCAAGATAAGATTGTTCAGTTTGCCCCGGCGTAGGAACCATTATCGCTCTTTTATTAAGATGCCAAAGGTCCATAAGAGATGAGTAGCCTGATCTGCAGATTGTTATAGCTGTACCCTCTAAATGCGATAAAAATTCATAATCGGGTAAATGATCCGAAAAATCTATTTGTTTTGTGCTTGGGATATCATGCTTATTTTTGTAACCGGGTTTTCCTCTAATGAAAATGCTTTTTACCGGAATATCCGACAGAGCATTTATTAGGCTTTGCTCAAACAAAGATCTTTGTGGTTCAGGTCCCGATAAAATAACCAACACATCATAGTTTTTCTTTCCTTTTGTTGACTGTTCCGATACTTCAAGATTCATCCATCTTGATAATGGACCAATGAGTCTTACATTTGATGGAAGTGGATATTTATGCACAAGATCACCTGCAAGTGAGTTGGGCAAAGGATAGTCAGGAACCCAACATTCATCAAAATAAGATATCAGCCTTTTTATTATTAAATGTAATGGTCGTTCCAAAAATTTTATTGATCTCGGTAGTTTAATCATCAACTGATGGGTGATCAATATACTTTTAATCCCTTTGTACCGCACTCCATAACGGTTATCGGAAATTATGCAGCGTGGTTTGTATTTATGAACAAGTTGCTTTGTGATTTTTTTTTCTTTCCTCAGCCAAATAAGCCACGATGGTATTTTAATGAATAATTTTGGAAGCAGCCACCATGCCCTTATGCTATACTCAATGTGAGGCCCCGGGAAATGGACGATTTCTGCTTCAGGTGTTTCAATGCTGAAGAGTTGTGAAAGTGGTGCTTCAGTTGCAATTATTACATGATATCCTTGTTTAATAAGAAGCCGGATAATTGGAATGTCTCTTGTGGCATGTCCAAGACCCCAGTTAAGAGGACAAATTAAAATTGTTTTAAGGCCTTCTTTCATATTACTCCGATACCTGAGTTTTAATATTTAAAGCTTCTACCCTGAGGGCTATTTCATTGAGCCTCTTTCCCGAAATTTTCTCCATGTTTTCAAGCGGAGTGCCTCTTGCAATGGTATATATCATAACACTGCCGGGATTTATATATTTAATCTTTTCTAACCATGCATCCACTTCTTCATCTGTGCTGTTGTTTATTACAGTACCTTTATAATTGGCTTTTACAAATAAAGTCTGAATAGTAACTTTGCCCTTAAATTTTTTAAGATTTTCTATCGTTTCCTGAAAATTGAATTTCCCCTGAGGCCTGTTTAATAGTTGTATGGTTTCTTCTTTGCCCGAATCTAACTTTAAAATATTGTCATCAATTTTTAATAAAGCATTAAAAATTGCGGGATTATGAATGCGCGATGCATTTGAAAGAACCGCTATTCGTGCTTTGCTGAAATATAAATCACGTAGTTTAATAGTATCATCAATAATTTTAGCAAATTCAGGATGCAGAGTTGGTTCTCCATTTCCTGCAAAAGTAATAACATCAGGAGACTTAGCTTTTGTTATCATTTCTTTAAGTGTGGTATCAAGCTTGGAAATAACTTCTTGGTGGGAAGGCATTTTATTATGTGAAGATTTTTTCCCCTGATTGAAGCCGCATTCGCAATAAAGACAATCAAATGAGCATATTTTATAATCTAAAGGAAGCAGATTAATTCCTAAGGAGGTTCCCAGTCTGCGACTTTTTACAGGACCAAAAATTATATCGTTGAATAAAAATGTTGGCATTATTTTTTCTTCAAAGGTAATGGTTTTCCTCGATTATTAGCTTTTCAGGTTTGTTATGAATTTTATATCTTTGACATATAATATTTCAATTATTTGAGCTTGTATGCTATTTAAAGATATACCGGGTCAAGAGCAAATCAAAGATTATTTGCTTAGTACCACAAAAGAAAATAGAGTTGGACATGCATATCTTTTTTCAGGGGAAGAAGGAACTGGAAGTCTTGCACTCGCTATTGCTTATGCAGGATATCTAAATTGTAAGCAGCCTGCAGAAAATGATGCATGTGGAAGCTGCCAATCCTGCAGAAAAGCCGGTAAATTATTACATCCCGATATTCATTTTGTTTTTCCCGTTTTTAAAACAAATTCACAAAGACCGGCTCTTAGTAGTGATAAAATAAGCGAGTGGCGTGAATTTGTAATTGAAAATAGAATTTTTAATGCAGAACAATGGTTTGCAAATATTTCGGATGGGAAAAAGTCCGGTATGATCTATGTTGAAGAAAGCAGAGAAATTATAAAAAAACTAAGTTTAAGAAATTTTGAAGGAGAATATAAAGTAATGATAATATGGCTACCAGAAAAGATGAATAATTCAGGAGCCAATCGTTTATTGAAAATTCTTGAAGAACCACCGGGAAACACTGTTTTTTTACTTGTATCAGAAAATGCAGCAGCTTTATTGCCAACAATTTTATCCAGAACTCAGCAACTAAGAATACCCTTTATTGAAATTGATGCATTGGCAACAGAAATCAGTAAGAAATACAAGGTTTCGATGGATGAAGCCCGACTGGCAGCACGTTTGTCACAAGGTAATTATGTGAAGGCTGTTGATCATATAAAACGGGCAGGAGAATCATCGCGATTTTTTGAGTTGTTTGGTGAAATGATGCGTGCTGCTTTTACAAGAAAATTTAATAGACTGATAGAGTGGACAGAAAAAATGGCAGGTATGAGCCGTGATCAGTTGAAAGATTTTTTTGATTACTCTATTGCTATGTTAAGGGAAAGTTATATTTATAATTTTAAACAAGCGGAGCTTATATATTTGTCATCGACGGATGAAGAATGGGTGAAAAACTTTTCTCCCTATATAAATGATGGAAATATAAGTAAAATGGTTGATGAGCTTCAATTGGCTCATGCGCATATTGAACAAAATGGTAATGCAAGAATTGTTTTGTTTGATATGTTGATTAAATTAACAGTTGGATTTAATAAATAAAAAGATTTTAAAATTAGAAACTTAGTATCATCCTTTTCCCTGTAAAATAATGTTTACAGAGAAAATTCAATATATATCAGGAATGTAATAATTCCTCTAAAAAATAATAATATGGAAGAGCCATCAGTAAAACAAATTGATAGCAAATGTGATACTTGCAGCGATAGATGTGGTAAACTTGAAGTGTGGGACTGGCTGCAAGATATGCCTCAGACGCAGGGAACATCAGATATTGTAGAAGTACAGTTTAAAAATACCAGAAAAGCATATTTTAAAAATTCAAGCCAAGGGCGCTTGAATAAAGGTGATATTGTTGCAGTAGAAGCTTCACCCGGCCACGATATAGGAATTGTTACCCTTACCGGTGAATTGGTTTTGTTGCAAATGAAAAAAAATAATTTGTCGCCCGACAGTTATGAATTTAAAAAGGTTTATAGAAAAGCTAAGCCTGCAGATATTGAAAAATGGGAAGAAGCAAAAAAGCTGGAAAAAGAAACTATGCTTGAATCAAGAAAAATTGCTGCAGAACTTGGACTTGATATGAAGATAGGGGATGTTGAGTATCAGGGAGATAGCACTAAGGCGATTTTTTATTATATAGCTGATGAAAGAGTTGACTTTAGAGAGTTGATAAAAATATTGGCCGATCGTTTTAAATTACGAATCGAAATGCGTCAGATCGGTGCCCGACAAGAAGCCGGACGTATTGGAGGAATTGGCCCTTGCGGAAGAGAACTGTGTTGCTCAACCTGGCTGACTAATTTTGTTTCGGTAACTACAAATGCTGCACGTTATCAAGAGGTATCCCTAAATCCTCAGAAGTTAGCCGGACAGTGTGGAAAACTTAAATGCTGCCTAAACTATGAACTTGATGCTTATATTGATGCTCAGCAGGATTTTCCTTCTACCTCGGTTCAGTTAGAAACTGAAGATGCGGTTTATACTCATGTGAAAACCGATGTGTTTAAAAGGCTTATGTGGTATGTTCCTGTTAAAGAGCAAGTAACTAATCCCATTATGCTAAGTGTTGATAAGGTTAAAGAAATAATTGAGCAAAATAATAAGGGAATTAAAGTTCCTAAATTTAGCGAACAGATGCAGCAGCAGGTTGAAAATATTAATAAAGATATTGGATATAAAAATGCTGTAGGGCAGGATAGTATTACCCGCTTTGATAACCAGAAAAGAAAAAGCTCAAAAAAACGAAAAAAACGGAGAAATAAAAGATATAATAATAAGAGCTGATGCGTAAACTTAAAATAATATACTGTTTGTTTGCCCTTTTGTTTTTAATATCGGGATGTAGAAATAAAATGCTATACGAAGGGATGCATGAATTTGGAAGTGAAGGATGGCATTTGTCTGATACAGCATATTTTGATGTTAACCTTGCCGATACTTCACAAGTTCTTGATATGGGATTTACATTCAGGCATAGTGATAGATATCCCTATAGTAATTTATGGCTGTTTCTTTCAATTGAAAGTCCCGAAGGAATTCATATAAAAGATACCTTAGATTTGTTTTTGGCACAGCCCAATGGTAAATGGTTGGGACATCGAAAGCATAAAGCATATGAGATTTCTTCTTTATATAGGTACCAAACAAAAATGGCACAAGCCGGAAATTATAAATTCTCGGTAGTACATGGCATGCGACGCGAAATTTTACCCGCCATAGAGAGGATAGAGTTTTGGATACAGACTTCACATTAATATTTAAATTTTATAGAAAAGGATATTTTGTGAGTAAGAATAAACTACAGAAATTTAAAGAAATGGACCAATTCCCTCATGTTGTCCAAGCCAAATTTGATGAGGTGTTTAATAAGGATTATTGGCTGAAAGGACAATGGGGGAAAGCTTTCTTTAAAAAGGAAGGACCTATTGTTCTTGAACTCGGATGTGGAAAAGGTGAATATACAGTTGGCCTTGCACGTAAATTTCCTGAAAAAAATTTTATCGGAATCGATATAAAAGGAGCAAGAATGCATACAGGAGCTTCGCAATCTCTGAAAGAAGGCCTTGAAAATGTTGGGTTTATCAGAACTAAGATAGAAATGATAAATTCCTTTTTTGGTGAAAATGAGGTGAGTGAAATATGGCTTACTTTCCCCGATCCTCAAATGAACAGAAGTCGCAGAAGACTCACCTCCGTCAGGTTCCTAAATTTGTATGGCAAATTTCTTCAGCCACAGGGTGTCATTCATTTAAAAACAGACAGCAATTTTATGTATAACTACACAAAAGCTGTTGCAACAAATAATGAACTCAAAATTATTAATGACAGCCCTGATTTATATAATAGTACTATTCAAAATGAAGTTTTGGAAATAAAAACTTATTATGAAAAGCGATTTGCCGAACATAAAATTCCAATTAAATACCTTAGTTTTCTTTTGAATAATCGAAATTTACTTACCGAACCCGAAGTAGATATTCCAAAAGACAATTACCGAAATGCAGGCCGCAGGGTCAGATTTTATGATGATAAAAATAATTTGTCGGAAAATGAAATCTGAAAATAAAGACTTTTTTCAAAGTGTTTATGAGCTTACAAGGCTAATTCCGCCGGGACGGGTGACTACTTATGGTGCTATAGCAAGAGCAATAGGCTCGCCATCAGCAGCACGAATGGTGGGCTGGGCATTAAATCGATCGGATCAGCAGAATGAATTCGTTCCTGCCCACAGAGTAGTTAACAGAAATGGCTTACTTACAGGCAAACATCATTTCCCGGGGAATAATATCATGGAAGAACTCCTGAATAATGAAGGAGTGAAAGTGAAAAATGATAAGGTTGTGGATTTTGAAAAACATTTTTGGGATCCCTTTAACATCGATGATTGATATTTCTTTTAACATATTGTTTCTATTCCGAAACAAAATTATTTATATATTTATTTAATATTTTAAATGTTAAACGTAGATATAAGAGAATTGCCCATGATTAGAAGATAAATTTTACTTAATAATAGAATGAATAACAAAATTATGAAGAACCTTAAATTATTCGGTCTGATAGCTGCTTTTTTTTGTTTAATTGCTTGCGGACAAACAAGTACGAAAAATGCACAAAGCAACATCCCAAATGATTGGAAAACTTTAGATGAATCAGAATTTATAATTCATTATCCTGATAGTTTAGACCTAGATAAATCAGGACAAATGGGTATGACTTTTGTCCTTTTATTTAAGCAGACTTCTCAACAAGACTTATTCAGAGAAAATATCAATTTAATAATTCAAGATTTAACAGGATTTAAGATTAATCTTGATGAGTATGTGGATATATCGGAAGAGCAAATAAAAATGATGATAACCAACGGAAATATTATTGAAAGTAAAAGAATTAAAACAGATAATTCAGAATATCAAAAAGCTATTTATACCGGAACTCAGGGTCAATTCAATCTTAAGTTTGAGCAATATTATTGGGTTGTTAGACAAAAAGCCTACGTTTTGACTTTGACATGTGAGATAAATCAGTTTGATAAATACCAAGAAGTTGGCGAAAAAATTATGAATAGCTTTAAGATAAAATAAAAACTGAATAACATGCGGTTTGGTCAATAAGGGGTTCTGCAATGTGTGAAAGCTTTATGCCAAAATCAGTTGTATGTTATTGATTTTGAGTGGAACACTCCCGAAAATAAAATTCTAATCTAATTGCTATGAAAAAAAGTATTCAAAGATTGTGATGTTAGATCAATGGATAAAAATAAGAATGGTGAAAAATATGCAACTATAGAAAAGCCACGATACAGCTTAAGAAAATATGAGAGTATTAACATTAGAAGATATTAGGGATATTTACATAAAGATTAATCAGAGAGGGTATGAATTTATCTTCAGTAAATTAACCTTGTTTCAAAAGAAGAGGACAAAAAGTAGCTTTAACAACATTAATATTGCTAATTCCAATTGGTGGATAATTCCACTTGTGAGAGAACGTTGGAACTTTTTAATAACAGGCAACAGCCGGCTTTCGTACGAAGAATACCTTAGTAAAAAGTATAATAATGGACAGGCTGTAAAAATGATTTCAATTGGTTCAGGTATTTGTAGTCATGAATTAAAACTTGCAAAATTAAACCCAAATTGGGAAATTACATGTTTAGATTTTTCAGAAAAACTGTTACAAGCAGCTGAAGAGTTATCAAAAAAAGAAGGACTAACAAACATAAAGTTTTTAGTAAAAGACATATATAAGCACAGCTTACCTAATAATTATTATAATATGGTACTATTCCATTCTTCATTACATCATTTTAAAAATCTAAATGAGTTTGTTGGAAAAGTACATAAATCAATGGTGACAAATGGGAAGTTGATTATTAATGAGTATGTTGGAGTAAATAGACTGCAATTTGATAAAAGGCAATTAAACGAAATAAATCAATCTTTACATCTAATTGATAAGGAGTATAGAAAGATATATAAAACAAACTTGTATAAAAACAGATACTATGGTTCAGGACTTTTACGAATGATTATTTCAGATCCTTCTGAATGTATAGAGTCAGAAAACATATTGCCGGCTATTAAAAAACACTTTAAAACAATAGAAGAAAGAGGATATGGTGGAAATCTTTTAATGCCTGTGCTAAAAGATATTTCCCATCACTTTGTTAATATAGATGAAAAGAAAAAAGAATGTATTGAGAAAATTTTCAAGCACGAAGATGAGTATTTGAAACACAATAAAAGTGATTTTGTTTTCGGTATTTACGAAAAGGAATAATAATTTCAGCCAATAAAACCATGCCTATCTATCCATCCGGTCGTATAGCCTCCTAAAGCCGGTAGTAATTTTTACAGCATAACATAATTTCAAATAAAATTGAAACAATTCAAATGAAAAACTTTTATTTAATACGGAATTCATTTTTTGGAATAGTGCTTTTTTTAGTGGGATGCCAAAACTCTGAAAGCGGAACAACTAATTTTATAAAGACAAAGTTATCCGATTTAGAACAGATCAAATCAGCAACTTACAATTCGACTGAAAAAGTTTTCATGCCTGGAGACAGCGCCGTATTTAGCGAAACAAAATTCTTTTATAAAGAGTATTCAAACCCTGCAGATACCTTAGTTAGCTGTGTGTTTGTTAAGTTAGATTATAATGATACAACTAAGATGGATTTTTTATATAACGGAATGATTCGCGCTAGAGTCGATTGGGAAAATGAATATTTTGAAACTGATGATTTCTCCAAAAATCCCTATCCCTTTAGACCTATTTATCTTCCATTTTTTACAAGAGCAAAAAATATTCTTAAATTTGCCTTAGAAAGTCCTGATAGCACTACAATTGCAATTAATGAAGGAAAGGAACATATACATTTTAGTTTAGAAATTCACGACAAGATTGTGGAGTTTGTAGGAGCCATCCCTAACTATGAACAGCCTTTCGGAGCTTATGATTTTCTTGTATCGCGATATGAAATATGGTTTGATAAAACAACAAATCTACCATTTAGAATTATTCGTGATCTTCCGCATAATAAATTTGATGAAACAATTGAAGATATAAAAATCAATCAAATTGATATTAATGCATTTATTGCATCTGATTACTTCCCTTTAAATTTTAATGCTCCAAGTAATGTTGATGTAAATCCCAATGAAAGCCTTATTGGAATGATTGCACCGGATTTGTATCTTAAGAATATCAACGATGATGGCGGATTTAAAAAGGAAGAAATTAAAAATGGGGTTACTTTAATAGTTTTTACAAGTATTAATTGTGGAGTTTGTCATAATGCGATTCCATTTTTGAAGCAATTAAAGGATGAATACGATGAAAAGGAGTTTCAATTGCTGAGTATTGAATACAGCAATATTAATCCATCGGTATTACAGACTTTTAAAACTCGAAACAGCATCAATTATGAAATGTATCTTACAAATGAAGAGACAAAAGAAAATTTCAAATCAAGTTTTATCCCTTCATTTTATATTCTGAATCGGAAGAATGAAATTAGTAAGATAATGAGCGGATTCTCAAAAGAAGAAAGCGAGCCTCTAATTAAATCCACAATAGACGCACTATTATAGTAGGGCTTTAAATTGTATTTTATGTCTTGTATTAAATCCTTTTTTCTTTTATGCAAGGCGGTTTTTTCATCTAAAAACTTTACGTAACTTTAAGTTTTGGCTTGTGGGTAGAAAGCAGGGCATTCTTCTAAACGTTGAGGTGTATTGTAAAAGCAACCATCACAATTTGATAAACATGACAAATAATGAATAAGTGGAAAAATCAAAACATTAAGACCGGACTTTTTATAATGAATATAAAGATAAAAAAAGCACTCATTTTTCTATTGTTGCCGATTTTTTATGCTTGCAATCAGAATATTAAGGATGTAGAACTTATTGTTTTCGATTATTCAAGTAAAATGTCGTTGTTTCAATATGATCGCATAAACAGTATTTCACTGATCCCTTTACAAACCGACGAGCATTATCTTATTGGCGATATGCCTGAATTGCGATTAGCAGATGACAATCTGTTTATTATGCACAGCGTTGGGGACACTCCTCTGCGTATTGACAGATTTAATATGCGTGGAGAGTATTTAAACAGAATAGGGCGTGAAGGACGGGGCCCCGGAGAATTAGTCAGCAGTTTAATTAGTTGTTGGTCGCTTTATGGAAGTGAAATGATCGGTGTCCATAGCTATGGCAGCAATCGGATCTTACTTTTTGATTTTGCAGGAGAGTATGTAAGTGAAATCCATTTTCAGCCCGATGCTTTTATGGTATGTGGGCATGATTCGAATATTTGGGCTTTGATGCCTCCCGAGACCAATGCTCCACGCCTGATTTGTCTGTCAGAAAATGGGGAAGAGATTAAGTCCATGCTAAATAGCGAAAAAACTTATTTTCCGGGTGCTTATCTCTGGCGACCCTTTTACCAGACTAATGATAAATTGTATATCGGTATGCCCTACGAGAACACTATCTATGTTGCGGAACAGGACAGCGTTCGCCCTGCGTTTTTCATAGATGCAGGTAAATATGCCATTCCTCACGAATTTTACACCGACCCGTTCAAGGTATGGGAATCAATACAGCAAAATGGGCATGCTGCTGTGCTGCGCTTCATGGAAAGTAGAGATTATTATGTAATACAAGTGCTTATCAGACTAATGGAACATGAAGAAATGATATGGGGGATTAAAAATAAAGAAGAGAAGGAATGGTTTTGGAGTAAAAGGGAAATCACCCCTTGTGGCTATGAGTACTATATTGCTGAAATTAGTGAAGATAACCGTCTTTTATTGCTCATTAACAACAATTCTCTGACTGAAAAGTTGCCGCTCATGCAAAATGTTCTCAATCCACAGGTTTATGAATCATCAAGTGACAACGATAATCCTGTTTTGGTAGAAATTCAATTAAAATAACTTTGCCATATATGTTTGATTTGTGGTAACAAGTATTTATCGGTGACAGGTCTGGTTTCGTTTAAGGTCATGAATCTTTAGTTTGCCAGCGTACATTTAGACCTAAGAAATAAATTGATTATCTTTGTATAAATATTCAGATTATGAGAGCTATAGAGTTTAAATTCAAAATAAAGAATAACCAGATTTCAATACCCATAAGACTGCAATCTGAGTTGAAAATCAAACAGGATAAGGATGTTAGAGTAATTGTGCTTATTGATGATTCCGAGACAGCAGATGATTTGATTTTTCAGAAAACAACAGAAAGTCAGTTTTTACAGGGTTATTCAGAGTCTGATTCAATTTATGATAATGACTAAATTTGATTTTGGTGATATTGTCTTATTGAAATTTCCGTATAATAATTACCAAGATAACTGATTAATAAAACCAAAAATGTAAATTTGAGTTTTCCAATCAAGGTTTGTGGATTTCGAAAAACATTTTTGGCTCCCATTTAACTCCGTAGAAACCTAAATAATCCTACCTCTGCTGAGTGTTAACTCCATTTTTAAAATTATACTACAATGAAAAAAAGTAGCAAGTTGAAAAACCTAATTAAAATTGAAACCTCCAAAGGAAGCGTTGATTATTATCAATACAACTGGCATATCTCAAAGAAAGGATTTGAGGCGGCCGGAATTTTAGGGCAAATACTATATGTGTATCCTTAAAAAGATCTTATTGTTGTTCGATTAGGAAAGGATAGAAAGAACATAAGATGGGATTTAATAAGTGAAGCAATTGCTCTGTCTTTTAATACTAATTTGGACCATACTTAGTTTTGTGTATAAAAAGATGGGGAGCAGATAATTGATAAAGGCCTTTTACTCAAAAATGGACTTGAATATTCAATTAAAATACTCGTTTATTTTTTAATAAAATAATAATATTCAAACAATAGTAAAATCCTGTTAATATGAAACTGACTGAAGAACAAATAAAACAAATTGCCGGTGAACTGGAGGGCGGATTGAGATGTTATTACAACCTAAAGACCGGCGAGATTAAGCAAATTCTGGATTTTGATAGATGGCCTTCAGGCGATGATGGACTTTGGGAGGAAGAAATTAAAGAAATTGAAGATAACCTGGATGATTATTTTGAATTCGTAGGATTTGAATCTTTTGAGTCCTACAAAATAATGGCTGACTTTGCTGAGAGTCTTGATAATGAGGAAATAAAAAGCAAGTTGATAACTGCTTTAAATATGCCAAGTCCATTTAGGAATTTTAAATGGCAAATTGATAATTCTGGTGAATATCGCCAACAATGGTTTGATTTCAAAAGCATGCGCTATATTCAATGGGTTAAAGAGCAGATTGAGCTTAAAAACTCGGGTTTGAGTAAATAATGCTTGTCAGCAAGTACTTATCATATAATTCTACTGTAATTTAAGGACTGCACTAAATAAAATCACTATAGCCATCCTTAGTGACAAGTAGGGGGAACGAGCTTATTGTGTTTTTATTGAAAATAAGCGTACTTTTGCACCCTCATTAGGATAAGTACAAACAAAAGATGTCTGAAGAGAAATTTTACAGCCTTAGAGAAGAGAGAGCCAATTATCTGACCCACGGGATAGGGGTGTTAATGAGTATGCTTGCTACTGTGTTTCTACTTCGTAAGGCAATGAGTGCCGGTGATAGTTGGGCCTTATTTGCATACGCCCTTTTTGGCTTTGGCATGATAAGCTGCATGTCTTTCTCTACTTTTTATCATTTCGTTCAGCAGCCCAAGCTGAAAGCTCAGTTGCGACATTTCGACCATGCCGCTATTTACCTGCTTATTGCTGCGAGTTATTCCCCCTTAACACTCACTCTACTGCGGGAAGAGCAATTTTGGGGTTGGCTTCTTTTTTCATTAGTATGGTTAATTGCTTTTACTGGAATTTTTATCAGCTTCCGGCCGCTAAAACGAAAAAGTCATATAAAAACCACTTCCTACGTACTTATGGGTTTAGTAGTGCTTATCGCATTTAAACCCCTGATTAAAGTTACTCTTGCAACAAACTCGATAGCGGTTGTTTACTGGTTGATAATTGGAGGTGTGTTTTATATCACGGGAGCCATCATTTACGCCTTGGCCAAACGAGAATTCGTCCATACCCTTTTTCACCTCTTTGTCCTCTTAGGTTTGGCAAGCCATATCTACTCGGCTTGGCTCATCCCATTATAAAGTTCTTAATTTATAATTGTGCTTCACGAACAATTTGTCCGTCAAAGAGGTTAACAATACGGTGTGCAAAAGAAGCATCGTGTTGTGAGTGAGTAACCATCACAATGGTTGTTCCTTCTCTGTTCAGTTCGGTGAGTAAGGTCATAACATCTTTTCCGTTTTTGGAGTCAAGATTACCGGTCGGCTCATCAGCAAGAATCAACTTAGGATTGGCGATTACTGCTCGGGCAATGGCTACACGCTGTTGTTGACCACCCGACAGCTGATTTGGAAAATGGCCCGAGCGGTGACTTATGTTCATTCGCCTAAGAACCTCTTCTACTTTTCTTTTGCGCTCCGAACTCTTAATTTTAAGATATATCAGCGGAAGTTCTACATTTTCATAAACTGTCATCTCTTCTATTAAGTTAAAACTCTGAAAAACAAAACCGATTTTGCCTTTACGGGTTTGAGTACGCTTCTTTTCCTTTAGATGCCCAACTTCCATACTGTCGAGCCAATATTGACCGGAGCTTGGATTATCAAGTAATCCGACAATGTTGAGAAGGGTAGTTTTGCCACAGCCCGAAGGACCCATAATGGCAACAAACTCACCGGCTTCTATCTTCATTGAAATATTGTTTAATGCGGTAGTTTCTATTTCTTCTGTGCGAAACACTTTGTTTAAGTTTTCAATCTTAATCATAATAGTAATTTTTAATTGTCAGTGATTTTATTTATTGATTTTTTAGTGAATCTACAGGGTTCTGATTGACGATCTTTATACAGGTCAGTATTACTACTATTTCAACAAGAATTAGCAGCAACAGCGATACAAGGATATACTCGCCAAAAGAGAAATTCCATTTCTCGCTAAAATTCTCCATCCATTTTGAGTTTACAACAAAAGAGAATAAACAGCCAATAAAAATAGCAGGAAGAGCTACGAACATGGTATGTTTGACAAAACGGGAAATTATGTTAGTGAAAGTTGCCCCATTGACTTTGCGTACTGCTATTTCAAACTTACGATATTCAATTTCAGTATTCACATAGCCTATTAGTCCAATAAGTAATATAAGCAGAGTGATAACAGCTCCAATCATAATTGCCTGTCTAAATATACGCTCCTTATTATAACTCTTGATGATGCCGTCTGCATAAGGAACGAAGGAAATCTCGCGACCATTAAAAACTGAGTTAGCAACCTGATTGACAAGGTCTAAGCTTTTCCCATTCAACTCGTTTAACTTCACTAAAAGATAGTTTTGATGCTTTTGGAGAATTTCAGGATTTTCGGCTGAATAATGCAGTACAGAAGGGCGCATATCCTGATTACCAAAAGAACTGATCCGAATATCAGGAAACACTCCAACAATATGTGACATTCCGTTATGCATATGTTCTGTTACAATTACATCTCTGCCAACTACATCATCCCATCCAAGCAAAAGTTGCATCTTATCCCTAAAAGATTCGCTAACGACGACACTCTGAATATTATCTGTCTCTTCAAAATTCCTTCCGGCTATAATGGGGATATTCATTAAAGGAAGAAAATTATTGTCGGCATAATACATCTCTGCGATATTAAACAAATCGCGATCGTCAATTTCAAGACGAATATTATTTCCTGACATGGAGTAAAGAGGCAAAACGCTACTGAAAGAACTAAGATCTACTTGAGGAAGCTTGTTAATTTCAGCTTTAAGTGCATCTTTCTGACCGCTATCCAGTCCTGATAGATCTGCATAAATTACATGTTCATAGTCATAACCAGGATGATCTGTAAGCATATTGTTATACTGTTTGTTAATTGAAGCAGTCAGGCTAAGCAAGAAGGCAGCAGATCCAAATTGCACAAATAACAATACTGCCTTCCAACTATGTTTCATTCTTTTGCTGTCTCGAAAAGCTGAGGCTAAATTGATGCCCTGCATAAATTTAGAGAGAACAAAAACTGATAAGGCGAATAAAACAACAATGACTACTAAGATTAACAGCATAGCTTTCTGTGAGAACAAAGAAAAAAGAGAAGCTGCAAGAATCTCTTCCACAGACGACTTAAAAATAAAAAGCAGTAATGCAGATAAACCAAGAGCCAAAAAGAAAATCAGAAGTGCTTCAGCAGAGCTTGTTTTGACAAAATCCCAAACGTCGGCTCCGAAGCATTTGCGTACTGCTATAACTTTACCGCTCCGCAATAGTTCTGTTATTACAATAAGCAGGTAATTCAGCAAAGCAGTTAGCAATAAGGCTAAGCTAATAATACTCAATATTAATACAATGTTTTTTACATCCCCTGATTCAATGTGCAGTTTTGCTAATGGTCTGAGTGAATATCGAAGATCAAATCCACTTTGTAGAACCTCTTCAAGGGGCTGGTTTTTTTCTTGCATTTGTCTGATAGCCGGAGCTAAGCTTTCAGGGTTTACTCCTTTCTCTAATTTAACGTAAGCCCGGTAGCGATCATTACCTAACCAATTATCTCGGCCATCATGCATAAAATGGCCTATAGATTCCAATGAGACAATAACATCGTAGCGATTGAAGCTATTTTCAGGGACATCTTCAAAAATACCTCCTATAGTTATTTTTTTCCCCGGATGAGCTTCCAGCTCAATGATTCTCCCTACAGGATTGCCTCCAATCTTTATTGCCAAGGAATGAGATATAAGCGCATGCAATGAGCGTGATAGCGTTTCTTTGGCATTTCCACTGATTATAGGCCGGGGAAAAATCTCGAATAAGTTTTCATCAGCCATTATAATATTGCCCTTATATTGTTTCTTTTCCTGAGTGTAAAATGTGCCTTCACCATCCCAGTTAAATCCGGTAAATTGGGTTGCAATCATTACACCGGGAACTTCAGCCTTCATGCCCGGGGCAATAGCTCCACTCACCATTCCATAGTCATCTACTTTATCATTTTGGATTATGGTTGTCTCAATTCGATAAATTCGTTCCTTGTCAGGATAGAAATCATCATAACTCTTTTCAAAGCTAACTTTGGAAAGCAATACCAGACCGACAGCAAAGCCGGTACCCAGAGAAATCATTTTTATTATACTGTTCTGCTTCTTAAGAAACAGATTCCTATACGCAAGTTTTAAATTGTTCATTTTACACTGTTTTTATTCTGTTTTCAATGAATCCATAGGATTTGCTTTTATCTATACCAAAGGTTCTTCCACCCCAAAGGGCTGCAACGCAATAACTTTCAATACCCGGCACTGTTATGGCAACTGTCAATCCTAATGTGTTGATTATAGAAGATGACTTAAATGATTTCAGAAGTCCGAAAAAATTGTTGAAAATATTCATAACATTTTGCTTATAATTAGCTTTAATATTTTAAAATTAATTCATCAGCTGTGCCGAAATTATCGTAACCTGATGTTATCACTTTTTCGCCGGGCTCAAGTCCGTCGATAACTTCGTAGTAGTTGGGGTTCTGTCTCCCTATGGAAATTTTGCGTTTTACTGCCTTTCCACCATCGGCACTAACTACGAAGATCCACTGTCCGCCTGTTGTTTGATAAAACGGTCCGCGGGGAATAAGAACTGTCTCAATTGCTTGCCCTAATTGCAGACTGATGTAGTAGGTCTGTCCGGCACGTATGTTGTCCGGTCTTTCTCCTTCAAAGGTAAATTCAGTTCTAAATTGTTTGTCCCTAACTTCCGGAAACACCTTCCTTACCCTTAGCAAATAGTTCCTGTCTTGCCTTTCAAAGGTAGCATCTAATCCAATTTTCACTCTATCAATATAATGCTCGTCTATCATGGCTTCTACCTTAAAATCTGATAATACACTAATTTGACCTATTCTGCCTCCGTTTGGAATATTCTGTCCTATTTCCACGTCCAATAATCCAAGCTGTCCATCTACCGGAGCTTTTACTTTTAAGTTGTCGCTGCGCTGTCGTATAAGGGTAAGGTTTTGTCTCATATTATGCAGACTTTCTTCCATCTGAGAGACTTGTACATTTCTATAAATTGAATCTTGCTTTTGACGTTCAACTACAAGCAACCGCCCATCCACGGCAAACTCATAATCTTCTTTGGCAATAAGATAATCCTCTTTGGAGATAAGTTCTTCTTCATAGAGCTTTTTGTATTGTTCATAATTACGCTGTTTGCGTGTCACGTCCAAGTCAAGTTGAAGCTTTTCTCTTTTAAGCATCAGCCTTTCTTGTTCCATCGCAATCTGCGTATTACGAAGGAAGTTTTGTTTTTCTGCCAGTTGTGCTTCACTATCTAATATATTCAGGCTTAGCATTGGGTTGCTCAAGCGAACAATAATATCTCCCTTCTTTAGATTTGCGCCTTCCTCAACTAATTTTTCTTCTACCATGCCACCTTCAACCGCACTGAGTTGTATAGTACTAATGGGCTGTACTTGTCCGCTTACGCGAACGTAGTCGTTGAATTCACCAAACTCCACTTGCTGAATGGAAATGCGATTAGTATCCACATTCAGTTTCGAAGCATGATTTCCAAAAACAAGCCAAAGTATTATAAATAACAGAAATGCTCCTACAAAGATATAGGGAAGATGTTTTTTCTTTAAGCCCTTTTTCTTTTCAATATATGTATCCATCTTATCAGCTAAATTATTTAATTAACGATTCTCCTTTATAATAATCCACCAATCGTGCTTTCAATCTGTATTGTATTTTGGCGTTTAATTCCTGTGTTTTTGCTTCCATCACCCGGTTGGCGCTTGTGTGTAATTCAAGAGGACTAATCATTCCTTCTTCATATTTTCTTTGGTTTGCCTTGTGTGCAAGTTCCATTGCCTCTCGCTGTTTAAGGGCATGATGATATACTTTTGCCTGCCCGTTCAAATCAGTAAATGCCTGTTCTATCTCGCTGTAAAGTGTGCGAAGTGTTTCGTAATATTCATTTTCAGCAATGCTTTCTTGTGCCTTACTTATTTTATATGTCGTACTTCTTGAAAAACCATTGAAAAGTGGGAGAGATAAGGTTAATCCAATATAAGTTCCGCGCTTATTTTTAAGCTGATCAGTAAAAGACTCATATTCGCTCCCATCAAGGTATTTTACAAATCCGGTGGAAAGACCTGCATCCATCGAAATTATTGGTATCAGACTCCCTTTTGTGGCAAGGCGATTCATTTTATGTGCTTCTAATGCTGATGCTGCCGATAAAGCTTTTGGATTGAAAGTTTTTGCTGTTTTATAGATTTCGTCAGTAGTTTCTTTGATCATTAGTATTGGAGTCTCAATTAGGTCGTCATCAATATGCAATTCCCTATCCATAGGATAATTCATAATCTCTTTAAGTAAGATCAGGCTTATAGAGAGAAGATTCTTTTGTTTTGTGAGTAGATAATTATCAGCAGCTTCCTTTGCTGCCATTTCGGTTAAATCAGTTTTTGCTTTTATGCCCAATTCTTCCATTCGCAGGGTTTGCTTCATATTATTTCTGCTTTCTTCGGCCTGCTCCATTGCCAATTCTGCCATTTGCTTATAATATATCACATTAACAAAAGCCTCCATAGTATTGAACGCTACTGTTTCGCGCTCTTGCTCCATCTGCTCTTTGCCAAGAAGCTTGTTCGCTTTTTGCATTTTTATACGATAAATATTCGCAAAACCATCAAACAGTATGAGATTAGTATAAAGGGAATAATTATTACTAAAGGTGTTAACATTAGTGTAAAGATTAGTTTCTGAATCCACTCCCCGTCCGAAGTTAATGTCGGCTCTGGTTCCGGCATTAAGTGAAGGCATTAATCTTCCCACTGCATTTAAATAATCCTGTTGATAAATCATATTCTGTGCTTCCTGCTTCTTAATCTTTGGGCTGTTTTGAACTGCATATTGAATGCAGTCATCTAAAGACCACATATCCACTATTATGGTATCTGCTTGTTGACCCTTTATCATGACTGAGAACAGAACTAAAAAAAATAAAATTTGTATTGTTCGCATTTTATTGTGTTTTATTTGTTGAGGTAAAATCGAATACCGTGCCAAGCTATGTAAGTCATTGATATGTCGTTAATTATATGAATTGCTTTAAAGTTTCATTGTAAAGTTATTTTACACCACTGTTGTATTTTATACAGTAATATTTACCTTTGTTTATCAGAATAGCCACACTAAGGAATTTATGTGGCAGTGAAAAAACTCCGCCATGAAGCAAGGCCATATACTTGTTGTTGACGACAATAAAAATGTACTTAGCGCATTGAAAATGCTGTTGCAAAGCCGGTTTTGTGAGCTTACTCTTCTTTCTTCACCTAAGACATTGATGAGCACTTTAAAGGAGAAGAATCCCGATCTTGTCCTTTTAGATATGAATTACTCTGCAGGTATTAATACCGGAAATGAAGGTCTCTTCTGGCTTTCGGAAATTAAAAAAGTATTTCCTGATCTTCCTGTAGTGCTTTTTACCGCTTATGCTGATATTGATCTCGCTGTTAAAGCTTTAAAAGAAGGTGCAGCTGATTTTGTAGTAAAACCATGGGACAACGCCAAGCTGATAGCAACTCTGCAATCTGCCCTTGATTTGGGAATGTCGAGAAAGGAGCTTACAAAACTAAAAGAAAAACAACATACAATTAATAGCAGTTCCTATAGAGAAGAAGATATTTGCTGGGGCAGTTCTGATGCCATAAGCAAACTTTTGCACATGATTGATAAAGTAGCTGTAACTGATGCTACCGTTTTAATTACCGGCGAGAATGGTACAGGAAAGGAGATTGTTGCCCGTAGAATACACCATCTTTCATCACGTGCCAATGAGGCAATGGTTTCTGTTGACATGGGAGCGATAAGCGAAAGTTTATTTGAAAGTGAACTTTTTGGACATGTTAAAGGAGCTTTTACAGATGCCCGAACTGATAGAGCAGGGAAGATGGAGGCGGCTGATAAGGGGACACTTTTCCTTGATGAGATAGGCAATCTCAGCCTTCCTTTACAAGCAAAGTTGCTTACTGCCTTGCAGTCAAGACAGATTTTCAGGGTGGGAAGCAATCAGCCTTTTTCCATGGATATTCGCTTAATCTGTGCTACCAACCGCTCTTTATTTGAAGATGTTGATAATGGTTTATTCAGAGAAGATCTGCTTTATCGAATTAATACTATACATATTGAAGTGCCTCCATTAAAAAGAAGAGTGGAGGATATTCCTGTTCTGGCTTCATTTTTTCTGCAACGCTATGCTGCAAAGTATAATAAAAAGGGTGCTATATTCACTAAAGAGGCTCTCAAGAAGATGAAGGAGTATGCTTGGCCGGGAAATGTGCGTGAATTGCAACATACAATAGAGAAGGCTGTAATACTGGCTGACAAAGCCATTATCGACTCCTCTGATTTGTTCCTCCGCCCCCTTAACAAAGTAAAAAAAATGGAGTTCAACAAGGTTACTCTGGAAGAGATGGAAAAAGTACTTATTGAGCGTGCCATACAAAATCATGAGAATAATATATCGTCTATCGCTAACGAACTTGGTATTTCACGGCCTACACTTTATAGCAAAATTAAAAAGTATGGGCTCTAAAGCTTTCTTGCATGTTTAAATCTATAGAATACAGGCTGAACTTTTTCATTGTCCTACTGATAGCTTCCGTAATTATGAGCACCGTTTTTGTTATACAAAAAGAATATGCGTATTTGGTGCTCTCCTCTCTGTTTGCTCTCTATGCATTTAATCGGCTTCATCATAATTATAGGAAATTTAATAAAAATATCGTCTTCCTACTCAATGCTCTTGAAAATGGAGATTACTCTTTTAAATTTAAAGAAACAAAACTTTCAAGACGAGAAAGAGAGCTTAACCAAATAATGAATAGAATTAAGGATATTCTTGTCAAAGCACGAACAGAAATTATCGAAAATGAGAAATTCTTAAGTGTAATAATGGAAAGTGTTTCTACAGGAATTATTATTTTGGATGAAAATGATATGGTAGTGCAGGCAAACGGTGCCACGTCCGACTTATTAGGTTTGCCTGTTTTTACTCATCTTAAGCAATTAAGTTCTATCGACAATTCTTTGCCCGACAGATTTAAAAATCTAAATAAAACAGATTCCATAAGCATTAAGGTTGCCAATGAGCGTGAAGAAAATCAATTGAGTATAAGAAGCTCTCAGATTGTAATTAAAGGTAAAAAGCTGAAAATTGTTTCGCTAAGCAATATCGGAAGCGAACTTGCTTATATGGAGATGGATTCATGGATTAGACTGGTACGTGTATTAACACATGAAATAATGAACTCAATTGCCCCGGTAACATCTTTGACCGATACAATACTTTCAGCTTATGCTAATACTGAAACACCTGATAATGATGACAATTTAAGGGAGAACACTATTGAGGCTTTGCAGACTATTCATACTACAGCAACAGGTCTGATGAGTTTTGTTAAATCATACCGTAGGTTCACAGCTATTCCGAAACCTCAATTCAGCCCTCTTTCTTTACATTCGGTAATTGATAAAACACTCACCTTAAATGCCGGTGATTTTAAGGAAAAAGATATTAGCGTCAAGCTTATTCTTCCTATAGAAAAGCGACTACTTCTATTAGATGAGGCTCAAATAATGCAGGTGTTGCAGAATTTATTTAAAAATGCTGCTGATGCATCACCAAATACCGGTAAGCAAATAAAAATTGAATTAACTGAAGAAGATGCAAAAACCAACTTAGATATCGCCAATAACGGACATCCTATTCCGGAAGAGGTCTTACCCAATATTTTTGTGCCCTTTTTTACCACTAAAGAAGCCGGAACCGGCATAGGCTTAAGTGTTTCTCGATATATTATGAGATTGCACGGAGGCACCCTCACTCACTTTAATGATAACGAATGGACGGTATTCCGACTAAGCTTTCAGAAACAATAATTCTTTCTGTTTTATTATAGGTTTGTTTATTAGCTAAAAACTTTTCCTTAACCTTAAGTTTTGGTTTATGGGTAAAGAACCGGCAAACCACCAAACCTCGAATATTATATACTATTATAAGCAAACTCAATTAGGAAATTGATTATGAAAAAGACGGAATTTATTATTGCGATACTTTCAATTATAGCACTTGGAATGAATGTGCTTTCTATTCCCGGTAGTGCTGCTTTGTTGGTATTGACTCTTTTAATATTATCAATTATTTATTTTTATTTTGGCTTTGCACTTTTTAATGACATAAGATTTAGACTGATTTTTAAAAAAGACAGTTATAAAGGATTAAGTCCATTAAAAATTATTGGAGCTCTTGCTGCCGGATTTGTTCTTTCAACGACAATTCAAGGAATAATGTTTAAATTTCAATCTTGGCCGGGTGCTGACTTTATATTGGGTGCCGGGCTTGTTGGACTTTCAATAGTGACGATAATAGGAATTATTAAATTCTTAAAAAATAAATCAGACTTTTACATGGGTATTTTAAAAAGGACGATTATTGTTGGTGGTCTTGGACTTATACTCATGGTTATGCCGAAAACAGTTTGGATTGAATTCAAACATAGAAATCACCCTGAATATGTTAAAGCATTGAAAGATGCTATTGCTGATCCGGAAAACAAAAAACTTAGCAGATAACACGCAATATACATAAGCCGAGAGATGTGGGTAATATAAATCTTTGTCGTATTCGGGTAGTGTTTCAAATTTCATTTTCCTTTTTAGTTTTCTTCTTCATAAACTCTAACTGAATACGGTAACTCACGATAGAAAACCAAATTGTAACTAATATAATCACCATCATTTGTGGCAAGCCACGGCATATCCTTGTGAGAATATTCACTTATTTTATTGGCATTCCAATCGCTCATTTGCTGAATTACATTGTCTATCACAGTTTTTTCGGCAGCCGACAATTGCATTAAATCAGCTTTTTCCAAAGGCATATACCTTGTTTGTGGGAAACCGTGATATTCTGTTTTTATTCGATTTAACTGACCTTTTTCAATCATTTGATTTATAATTGTATCAAATTTTTGTGGAACAGGCCCAAAAGGTAGTTTTTTATATCTTGCCCCTGTAAGGTGTTCCTCATAAAGTTCATAAAAATTAAAATCACAGAAGTAAAGTAGTTTGTTTAGTACAGTTTCGCCAATATTCGGTTTCCCTGCACAACGTTCAAGAATGTAAAGCAATACATTTTTAAACTTGTTTATTTTTAGGTCGGGAACAGAAACTCGCAAATCCGACTTTTTTTCTGTCTTTGGTTGTTCGTATTGAAGAACTTCATCTGTTTTAAAGTCAGGCGATAGAAACTCGTCTAATGAAAATCTAAGAACCTGCGACAAACGAAAGAACTCAAACACATCAATGCTGCGATTACCCAATTCAATTTGAGACAAAGAAGGTCGGGACATTCCGATACTCTTTGCCAAATTTTCTTGCGACAAGCCTTTGGTTTTGCGTAATTCCATAATTCGTTGACCTATTTGTTTTTGCGACAGTTTTAGCTTCATTTCTTTGTATATTATGGTTTGCTTTTGGGAACAAAGATAAGTGTTGTTTTGTTTCAGAACAAGTAAGTGTTTTAATTTCTTACATGATTCTTTTGATATGCTTATAAAAAAGGACAACTTGCTTTATGGATTCTTCTTTCACTTCAGGTTGAAACGTAGCAACATCGCACCTGTAGAGACGTAGCATGCAAGGTATATACCTTGCATGAAGGTCTCTACTCAGGAAAAACTGCTTTTGTGTGATGGTTTTATCCTCCCGACTTTGTCGTTTTTTGATAATGTGGGGGAGAACCAAATATAATTTTACCGGACAACAATAAATTAAAATATACGAATATTGTATTTTAGTTTCGTAAATTGGAGGTTATGGACATGTTTAAGAAACGACACAAACGGTGAGACAGATATTAGTATTTTTTGTTACCCTGGGAATTACAATTCCAAGCCTCTTTGGACAGAATTTTGAGAGCTATAAAACATTGGTAGATACAACTATTACATCAAAGCACCTCGGGTTTGATAAGAAAATTACCATTACAGTTCCATTTGAATGGCAAAAGGAGATTAATAGAGATTTTCCTTTGATTATTATTTTTGATAGACAAAATCAAAGAAGCCATAACTACATGCTAAATACAATTGACTATCTTACTAGTAATGACCAAATGCCTTCGTCAATAGTTGTAAGTATCGAATCAGAGCAACAATATCGCTTCTTAGAAACATTACACAAAGCGTCAAGTAAAGATGGCTTGGCCTTAGAGACTGAAAAATTTCTTTTTGAAGATCTAATCCCTCTAATCGAGAATAATTATAAGGCATCTTCCTTTAGATTATTTATTGGGCATTCGAGATATGGATATTTTACAAGCTATCTTTTCCATTCAAGAATTAACGAATTGAATGGAGTTATTTCTATAAGTCCATTTTTTACTGGAGAAAATCTAGACTTGACCGACTCAATTTGGGGGCTAAACAACCAACAGCTTAATTCGAAAAAATACTATTATTTTGGAATTGGCGATGACTTCCCTGATGACTTCATTAGAATGAACTCAGCCATTAAAACACTAAATAATAAATATTTGCAATCCAAAGGGTTTCACTTTAAAGAAGCTGACCACAATGTAACGCCCGGATTAACCATTGGTATTTCTCTTTACGAGATATTCGAAGACTGGTCTAATATTCAATCAAAGTACTTCTCAAATGAACAAAAAGATTTAAGTATTAAAACATCACTTGAAAAAGAGATATTGGCTAATTATGGAGTAAAGCTCAACTTTTCAATTGGAGTTTTAAATGGGAAAGGGTGGTATTTCTACAACGAAAAACAATACGAAAAAGCTATTGAAGCGTGGCGGATATTAATGGACAGTTATCCGAATTTTTCAGAAGGGTATTTGTATATTATATATGCACAAATTCAACTTAACAGCGATTATTCACAAACATTTGATAAGTTTAAAGAATCATTAAGCAAGTCAAATATATATACTGAACGCGAGAAGATAGAATTATTAGAAAATTTTGAAAACATGACAAAATGAAACGTTTGCTAAGAGACTGTTGAACGCAAGACTGACAAAGTGCTTCGATCGAATGTTTTTGTAAATTGAAAGTTTGTTCTTCGATTGAGTTTTATTGGTAAAATTCGCCACTTCGGCAAGCTGGTTAGGCGTTGGCAACATTAGGAAAAACGAGTAGTTTTTCGGATATTTAAAATCTAAATTTAAGTAAAATGGCAACAATAGATAATATACGAAATGGCTTGATAGACAAAATACTATCTATTAGAAATAAAGATTTTTTAGTCGCTCTCGATAAATTAATTACATCAAGTTCTTCCGAATCTGACATTAGAGAATTGTCGAAAGAACAAAAAGAAATGCTGGAAATGAGTGAACAAGATATTAAAAATGGAAAACTGATTTCTCAAGAAGCAATGGACAAAAGAAATCTGGAATGGCTAAACGCAATGTAATTTGGACTCGAACGACTGACATTCAGTTTGTGGGAATTTTAGAATATTGGAAAACATAAAATAACGTTCAACAGCCTGTTCGCCAAAATTGCTGGTAAAGAGCTTCGATTGAACGTTCCCTTTACATCAATATATGATAATGTATTCGTCCTGAGTCAGGCTACAGAAACGTTAGAGCACATAAGAGAGAATTAAACAGCCAAAATATGTATCCTTTGCAAAGAATGGTCCGGAAATATTGGAAACGGAGATAAATAGACCTATAGAAATAATTAATGATTACCTGCCCTAATATTATGTTTAAAATGTTGGGTTTTAGGTGTTTTTTAGAGATATTTTAGCCCGTCTCGTCTTTTGATAAGGGTGTACAGTGATGACGCTCGCAAACCGCCATTAGTTATACTGCCAATCATTGTAGGCAAGCTTAGTGATATTAAAAAATTGAACGAAACTGCAAAGTAATGATGAAACATTTTAGTATTAGTATCTTGGGGATTATCTTCCTTTTATTTTTAATTATTAGTTGTGTTAGTACAAAGGATTTATTCACTACAATTGATGTTTCAGAGTATGAAGACTATGGGTATGCTATAACTAATCCTATTTTGATAGGCGAGTATAATCATTGGCAAAAAAATACCGATTTAACTCTTTATTATCTTTCAAAATTAACTCACAACGGAAATCCTTTGAAAATGGTTTTACATGCAACTGTACAGAAACCTAAAGACCAGCCAAGAAAGAAAAAATCAATGTCATCTTTATATGGAGTGCCGAGTAGTTTAGGTGGAGAGTTCCTTGACTTATATGTTATGGTTCCAAAGGGAACCACTGATACTTTGAATCTATTTTTCGATGTTGAAATAAAAGGTGTAATTAAAATACCACAAAAATTAAAATTTGATATAAATCAAACAAATAATATTTATAAATAATATGATGCCTGCTTTCAACAAAGGCTTGGAGTTAGGCGGGCGTTTGTATGTTGTTTGAAGTTGCATATTGAAAGCTGTAATATTTAAGGCTTTCAGCCTATGAATTAATTAGCAAATGAGATAATTTGTGAATTAGTTAATTTTTTAAGGAAAAAAAGGTCACATTCCCAACGGAATGTGGGTGGAGAGAGATGAGAATGTTTTCTACCGAGCGTTGCAATCCTACGGATTGCGCTGGAGTTTGGATTTAACTAGATAAAAAAATCAATAGGAAATTTGACTTATTGAT
>CAZODA010000024.1:0-44451 GCA_964578485.1 uncultured Alkalitalea sp.
AAATGAAGAAATGAAGAAATGAAGAAATGAAGAAATGAAGAAATGAAGAAATGAAGAAATTAGTAGATTAGCAGATGTGTTAATTAGCAGATTAGTAGATTAGTAGATTAGCTGATGTGATGATTAGCTGATTAAGTCATCGGATTTAACCAAATTTTCACGAATTTATACGCTGAAGGCTTCTACCGGTTTGAATCATGCAAGAATATAATTTTCGTATAATGATTTTTACTAATTTCTTTGAAACCACGAAGTGGTGATATTATTGTAGTGAACAAATATGTTATCATATCATAAGATCCCGTCGATATAACATAATAATAACATTAACCATGAGCTAAAAATCTCGACGGGAGAAATTATTGTATTTCTTTTGTATTTATGGTATTTGTATATTAATTCTTTTGTGCTCAAGCTGCAAGGGCTTCTACTTTTTTAAATGTTCCCAAAACAGGATGCTTCGGGTACATTAAAAAAAGAAGTAATAGTTAAAATGAAAAAGAGCCCACCAACGTTATGGCGGACTCTTTTTACCTTAACCCTAACCCAATAACAAATATATAAACACACAAAACAAAACGCAAGGATTTTAAAGAATTATTTTAACTTAATTGTTAAAATTAAGCTTTTTTAACAGTTGAGGGCGAAAATCACAATTAATGCATTTCACAAAAGTCCATCCAGGTATTCCACTCTAAATCAGTAGTGCTATGAATTCCGGGCCGGATAAAATACCCCAATTCAGCCCCTATCAAAACATTTTCTTCCGGGAATTGGCTTTCAATAAATCCCTGGGCCCCATATAGCTCATAAACTTTGGATGCTTCAACTAACATATCAAACTGTCCTGATGGGTTAGTCCATTGATCATCGGTAGCATTAGTCAATAATAAAGGTCTTGGTGCCACCATCGCTATGAGGCAATGTTGATCGAAGGGCAATCTATTCACTTGATTATTAAACTCTTTAAAATTACCATTAAACCATAAAGGAAACCTTGAGTTAATATCTGAAACACTTTCTCCAATTTGTGATCTTGACGGAGCTGCCCCACCGCAACCCGATTGAGAAGGAATAACAATAGATATACGATCATCAAAAGCACCGGCTACTAAGGCTGCCTTACCTAATCTTGAATGTCCTATTACAATAATTTTCTCCGGATCAACATCTTCTATTAAAACATCAACTCCCCTATGAAGTCCCCATGCCCAGGCAGCAATCTGCCCCCATTCTGAATTCTCAGGCACACATCGGTCTGAAGGAAGATATTCCTTTTGAATACCACTAATGCAGCCTTTAAAATTACTTACTTGGCTATAATCGGGACTTATCTCACCTGCATAGATTGTTGCAACGCCATAGCCCCTGTCTATAATCATTTCAAAGGGCCATTCATCTGATCGTATCCCACGCTGATCATCTGTTGCTATTGGCTGATCAGAACCGGTCCATTCGGGGTTAACCCAAACATTGGGCAGGGGAATTTCGGGAAAATCTGCAACAGTATGATTACCAACAAAGTTTAAACCGATAAAAACTGAGTTTTTCCAATCGGAGGAATTTGGTAAAAGCAATAACATAGAAAAAGAAGATCCTTCATGTTCCGGGCTTACTTTAATTATTTTTAATGTTGCCTTCCCTTCAAAAAAAGAAGAATTGGAATATTCTACATGAATTTCAGGTTTTTTTAAATATTCAGGAAAGTAGCCATACATATAATATTGGAATAATTCAGCCAATTCAGGCTTTCTATTCTTTTCCCACTCATAAATAGTGGCTACATTTTTACCGTTCATCATTGTCAAAACATCAGGCAATTCTTCTATTTCCGGTAAGTCTGAAACAGGGAGCAATTCAACTTTTGTTGAACCCGATTTGGATGAACAAAGCCCGCATCCGCTATTCGAAATTAAGGTCAACAAAAATAATAAAAGAAAATAAGGAAAGAATTTAAATTTAATCATAATAAAGCTGTATTTTATGGATAGTTAAATTGTAAAAAATAGTGAACCTTAATTATTTATATCAATCAGAACAATTCTTAGCAGCAATTTATAAACAAATAAGCTTAACAATATTAAAAAAATTATTTGATTTTTTAATAAAAATATGTTAAAGGGAGAAAACAATTAAATTATGAGGCTGAAAATCTTTAAAATTGACATTAA
Organism: uncultured Alkalitalea sp.; assembly: GCA_964578485.1. Classification (GTDB taxonomy): domain Bacteria; phylum Bacteroidota; class Bacteroidia; order Bacteroidales; family Marinilabiliaceae; genus CAZODA01. The sequence continues at coordinate 2,172 of CAZODA010000024.1, forward strand.
AAACTACATTGAAATATATCGTTTTCCCTTTTTTGAAATAAAATTAATATAAGCTACCATGTCTAAACTTAATATTTCGTTTTATATTTTAATTTCTGTGTTTCTTGGAACTCAGCAGGTTCATTCGCAAATAGACAGTAAGGAAAATACAGCTGCAAGCACCAGTGACTATATTATTATTCATCCAACAGCTGATAGAACAGTATATTTTGATATTTCGGACCAAGGAGAGCATAAGCCAATAATTTGGGGACTTGATCTTGCATGGTTGAGTAGGGAAAATATAATCCGTGGCATAGCTTTTATGGCTGCCGAAAACGTCAATATTATAAGATCTTCCTTTACTCCTACAGCTCCTTTATTAAATGGGGAATTACAAAACACTGAAATGAGAAGGCTCAATGAAAGATTGAATATCATTGATATGTTGCCTCCGGAGACTCAAATTGTCTTAAATTGTGATCATCCTTCAGTTGACCCGTGGTTTACAGGGAATGCAGAACGATGGGCTCAGCTTATTGATATAACTACTCAACATCATGAAGAGAGAGGTAGAACTGTTATTTCTGTTTCTCCTTTTAATGAACCGGATTATGGTTGGGGTCAAGGTACAATTGAGGATTTTTATAATATAGCAGGCGAACTTAGGAGTAATCCCCGCTTTGAGAATATCAGAATTTCGGGAGGCAACACTCTTGATGCTGATAAAGCCCTAACATGGTATAATTTTCTGAAAGGTCGATTAGATGAAGGAAACACACATCAGTTAGCCGGAAGTTTTGCTTCCTATGCTGCTTTTTTTGAAAGTGTGAGAGCAAACGGCCACCACGCCACAAATGATGAGCTACATAATGTAATGGAAGCAATGGTGGGTGTTGAATATGGTATGCAGACCGGGATATGGTGGGGTACGGCAGAGCTTGCACGTGGGGAATTTGTAAAAGCCAGCCATGGTGAAAGATTAGGATATGCAGAGCATCGTCAAAACTGGACTGCGGCATCAGTTTACAGAAATCCTGAAGGTAAAGTACAAGCTTTTGGAGGCACTTCTGAACGACAAGCAGCAACTACCACCTATAACTTTTATTCTTATGATAGGGATGTTTTTTATGATGGTCATGGACCTCAAAGAAAATATACGATGACTTTGCCGGGTGGTACAGGATACCAACAAGGACAAAGCAATGCTGAACGAATGGTTAATATTACTTGGGGCGACGATGTACAACCGGTAATTGACGGAAAATATCTGCTGGTTAATAGAAATAGCGGAAAAATTATTGAGGTGGAAAATGGAGTTTATGCCCCAGGTGGCAAGCTGATTCAAAACAATTATGAAGGACGAAATTATCAACAATGGAAAGTAACACCGGTAAATCCACGAATAGGAGGAGATTTTAGTTATTTCACCATTAGTGCTGTACATAGTGAAAAAGCAATGGATGTCAATAATTGGGATCTAAATAACAATGCAAATATAATTGCTTGGGACGACACAAAAGGGTCAAATCAACAATGGTTTCTTGAATATATTGAAGATGGCTGGTTTTATATACGCAGCCGACATAGTGCAAAATGTTTAGATATTTATGAAAGTGCTACAAACGAGGGAGCAAAAATAATCCAATATGAAAAGAATAATTCTTACAGTCAGCATTGGCGCTTCCTCCCTATTAATGCCGAGATAGAATTTGAGGCTCCTAATGCTCCGGCAGGTTTAAATGCTGAGGCAAATAATCAATCTATTTTATTGCAATGGAGCAAAAACCTTGAAAGCGATATTGCCGACTATACTATTTACAGGTCTGAAACATCGGGAGGTCCATATCATGTAATTGGACGTAATGTTGTTCAAACTGCTTTTGTTGATAATACCATAAATGAAGGCCAAAAGTATTATTATGTAATTAGGGCCTTTGATCACTCCTTTAACCGATCTGAATATTCAAATGAAGTTTCGGCACTTGCAAATGGCGAAAAAGATTTAATCCTTCACTTTGCTTTTAATGATAATATACTGGATAGCTCATCAAATCTTTTTAATAGTGTACATTCGGATGAGGCAGAATATACAGAAGGAATAAATAATTCTAAAGCACTAAAGCTAAATGGAAATAACAGCTTCTTAAAACTCTCGCCCTATCTTACAAAACATGAAGAAATATCTCTTGCGTGTTGGGTCAACTGGACCGGGGGAACTTCTTCACAACGTATATTTGAATTTAGTAATGAGGATAATCAAGAAATGTTTCTTATTCCCGGAGTGCACTTTGTTATTAAAGATAAGGATAAAGAACTAATACTTAGTGCGCCGAGATTAACTGTGGGTGAATGGGCACATTTAGCTGTAACTATCAGCAGTTCTCAAGTATGCTTGTATGTAAATGGCATTCTCGTAGATGAGGCAGCAAATATTTTCAATCTGCCATTTAATTTTAAAGCTGTCAGCAACTATATTGGAAAAAGTCGAAGCCCATCAATAAAACTCTTCAATGGTGCAATAGATGACTTCAAAATATACAACTATGCTGTTCCTACCGATACCATTGTAAAGTTAAATGAATTAATAACAAATATTGAAAAATCAACAATGGGAACAACACAAAAAGAATTTAATGTTTACCCGCTACCTGCGAAAGATATGTTGCATATTGATTTTAAAACAAAAGAGTATGCAGAAGCAGTCATTGAAATTTATAATGCAAATGGCAGCTCTGTAAAAATTAAAAATGTTAATGAAAAGGAAAATGTAATAATCAGTGTTGCTGACTTAAAACCAGGAGTATATATTTTAAAAATTTGCAATAAAAATGAAACAATAAGCAGAAAAATTATCATAAATAAATAATAAACCTTTGTATAATTATCCTGAATTAATTCATCAAAATAAAACATGAAAATATATTGTCACTAAGCATTTTAACAAAGAATATATGCTGCTGCCAAGTTTTATCAACGAAAAATCCTTGGAAACAAAAAATGTAATTTTTAGATATTTATAAAAAACACCTAGACATAATTATTTAAAATATGAAAAACATTTGTGCTCTTTTTATAGCAATATTGCCATTAACAATTCAGGCTCAATCACCTACTAACAACAAGGATCTGATATATGACAAAGAAGAATTAATTGCTTCAAATTTGGAAGGGGAAAAGCAAGATATTAAAAATCTTAGTTTAGCAACAGAATATGAAGGATGGGAACTCATTTGGAGCGAAGAGTTTGATGGAAAGGTTTTGGACCAAACAATCTGGACAGCAGAAACAGGCTTTCAGAGAAATAGAGAGCTACAATGGTATAATGGCTTTAATAATCTCACTTGCGAAAATGGTGTTTTAAAAATAATAGGTAAAATTGAAAGACTTATTAATCCAAACTATGATCAGGGCAGTAGCGACTGGAGGAAAAATCGTCGTTATGCAGAATTTACCTCATCAAGTATATCAACGAAAAACAGTAATAGCTGGCTTTACGGTCGTTTTGAAATAAGAGCAAAAATCCCGACCGCAAAAGGATCCTGGCCGGCAATATGGCTGTTGGGAACAAATAAAGAGTGGCCTTTAAATGGCGAAATAGATATTATGGAGTATTATTTAAAAGATAATATTCCTTCTATTTTAGCTAATGCCGCGTGGGGAACTAATGAACGTTGGGTAGCTAAGTGGAATACATCAATTCATAAATTTTCCAATTTTATTGAAAGTGATCCTGAATGGGAACAAAAATTTCATTTATGGAGAATGGATTGGGACAAGGATTACATTCGAATATATCTTGATGGATATCTATTAAATGAAATTGATTTAAAAGAAACAATAAATCCCGATGGCTACAATCCATTTCATCATCCTCAATATATTATTTTAAATTTAGCAATAGGATCAAATGGTGGAATTCCTGATAAAGACCAGTTTCCACTAATTTATGAAATAGATTACATTAGGATTTACCAACGAAATGTTGATTAAGAATATAAACTATAAATTTTCTCCTCTAAGTATGATGAGATAATTAGCGATTCCGGAGGGACTCGAACCCCCAACCTCCTGGGCCGTAACCAGGTGCTCTATCCATTAAGCTACGGAATCAAATATACATTTTAACACTTTTCTAAAATGATGTGCAAATATAACAACTTTGAATGAATAGAGAAACGTTTTGAAATGATATTTTATAGGGAAATTTTTATTGAAAATCAAATCATCAAAAGTAGCCCCCTAAATTTAGACATCCCGTGTCTGACTATTTTTGATGTCAGATGCCACGGGATGTCACACCACATTGCATTAAAGGCTCAATTACTTATTATACTCAAATGTCAATTTTTTCTCAAAATCTTCCTCGTCACGGAAGTTTTTGGCCTTTAAAACAAATTGAACAGCATCACTTTCATCTTTTTTTAATCCATCTAAATTAAATGATACTGTACCCTTCATTGCATAGTTATAATAATCTTTATTACGATTATGTCTGAATTCAAGTACGGCAAGACCTTCTTCATTTGTTGGATTATCAACATCCTGTACCAAATTTATGTAATGAATTGTTCCTCCTCCGGAATACGCAAACCTAATGGTAAAATAATCACCGGTAAACCAATATCCCTCAACACGTACAGGGTCATTGCCTATACTGTCGTTATTTTCAGGTGTTAACTGAAGTATTCCCTTGGTAAGAATTTCTGAAAGATCATTAACTTTCACATAGTAATCAGCATTTCCTGTAGCATCACCCAAAATGGTATAATTAACCCAAACTCTTTGGCCATCTTTTGTATTGAAATGTAAAACGTTAGATGCCGATGGGTATAGACGGTCGCCATTATCAGTTACTATGATATAAGGACTAACATCAGTTTTTTCAATAGTTGCGGTTGTAACCCAATAATCACCCAATGAATATCCGTCATCATCAAGGCATCCCTGAAAACCAATCAATATAAAACCTGCAATTAATGCTAAAATAATTTTTCTCATCATTTTATCCTCCATTTTTTATAAATTTTCAAACTTCACTATATCTTATCAGATGAAAAACTTTTAAAAGGTTGCTTTTTAATTACTACAAAAATCATCCCAAAAGCATATTTTAACAAACAATAATGATTATTTTTGAACCTGAAACTGCATTAAACACTATACTATGTATAAAAACAAATTATTTATTGTAGCTACAAGCCTTATATTTTTATCACAGAATATTATCAGTCAATCACTTTACCCAAAATGGGATTTCTTGTTTCCTCTTGATATTGAAACTTCTGTGAGTGGTAGTTTTGGTGAATTACGCAGCAATCATTTTCATTCGGGAGTAGATTTTACAACCAATCGAGAGACAGGCTTTCCCATTTATGCTATTGATGATGGATATGTTTTTAGAATTGCTGTCTCGCCCCTTGGTTTTGGAAAAGCTGTTTATATTAATCATCCCAATGGACACAGCTCTGTATATGCACATTTAGAATGGTTTTCCAACAAGCTTGAAGATATAATTACTCCTCTTCAATATCAAAATAAATCATATGCCATTGATCAAATTTTTCCGGCAAATAAAATTCCAATAAAACGAGGTGAAGTAATTGCTTTTTCCGGTAATTCAGGTAGCTCTTCGGGTCCTCACCTTCATTTTGAAATTCGTGAAAGCGGTGAACAAAGACCTTTAAATGTGCATCGTTTCAATTTGCCGGTAAAAGATGATGTAGCCCCTCATATAGAGGCTATATGTCTTTATCCTATGGATGAAAAAAGCACTATAAATGGCAATAACATTCCTGTTTATATACCCGCAGTATTTCATTCGGGACGTTTTCATTTAAGGGGAAATCCTGCAATTAATGCTTCAGGAACAATAGGAATTGGAATTGAAACACTTGATTATCTCACAGGGTCGTGGCGGAAATGTGGGGTTTACAGTATTCAGTTAAATGTTGATAATAAGAAATGGTTTCGCTCCCAACTTGACGGCTTCCTTTTTAGTCAAACCAGATATATTAATAGTCATATAGACTATAGACGCTATATCACCAACAAACAGCATATTCAAAAGAGTTTTTTAGATGATAATAATCTTTTAAATATATATTATACAGGGCCCGATAAAGGTTTAATTAAAATGACAGCGGGTGAAACAAAGCAATTTCAATATTTAGTCTCAGATGCGGCAGGAAATTTATCTGAATTAAGATTTAACATTAATGGAGTTGAATCCCCTTCAGATTATACAAAAACTACGAATGAAGATGTGGAATTCCTTGATCCCCAAAAAGCATATTCAACAAAAATAAATGGTATATCTATTTCATTTCCGGCCAACAGTTTCTATACAAAAGTAAAGAAAAACTTTAGTGTCATTCCTTCAAGTAGAGGAGGAATAAGTGATCATGTTTCGGTTCTTGATGAAACAATTCCCATTCATCAATATTTTGAAATCACCATTCCTATTCCTGCAAGCTATCATAATAACCCTCGAGTTACAGGGGCATTGGTTAAAAATAATGGTCAATTAATTCATGTTAACGGCAAACGCCAAGGAAATTATTTTACTATTCGCAGCCGTGAAGCCGGAGTATATTGTCTTACTATTGATCAAAACCCTCCGATTGTAAAACTTATAAATACTCCAACAAATAAAAATTATAGTAATCGTAAATCCATCCAGATTAATATTCATGATGATTTTAGTGGAATAGAAAGTTATCAATGTATTATAAATGGGAAATGGCAATTATTTGAATATGATCCGAAAAACAAAGTATTAACAGGGTATTTTCATAAAATGAATTTAGCCAAAGGAAACAATTATTCTCTTGAAGTTGAAGCTGTTGATTATGCCGGTAATAAAACAGTATTAAAAACAGATTTTTTTTATTGATAGAAATCATTTAAAACTTAAAGACATTTATCCTACATACTTTAGACAAAAATAAAATAAATGCATAATCCAATATTATTGCTGGTAATTCATGGTTAAAATCAGTCCCTAAAAATGAAAAATCACCAGCAATACTCTCCAATTTTATTATATATTTGCAAATAAGGTTTTTGTTGAAACTGATAATAGAATCAGTTAAAATCATTTATAATTGAAAAAGCCGAATGTTAAAAAAACTTCGCATACTAATATTTATGTTGGTGGCCATAATTGGCGTTGCCAATGCTCAGATCGACACAGACAGAATGTCTATAATCGGTCGTAATGCTTTATATTTCGAAGATTATATTCTGGCTATTCAGTATTTTAATCAAATCATACGTGCCAAGCCATATTTAAATGAGCCTTATTATTTCAGGGCAATAGGAAAATACAATTTGGATGATTTAAAAGGTGCTGAGTCTGACTGCGATAAAGCACTTGAATTAAATCCTTATTTTATAGATGCTTATAATTTGAGAGGCGTTATCCGTCAACAATTAGGAAGGAACAATGACGCTATTGAAGATTATACTAAGGCTTTAAAAATTGATCCTGATAATGTAAATTTAATTATAAATATTGGCATTGCCCAGATTAGAAATGAAGACTATGATGAGGCAATTGAGACCTACAGCAAAGCTATACGACTCTCCCCCAATATGGTAAGTTCATGGCTTAATCGTGGACATGCAAAATTAGCAGCCTTAGATACACTCGGCGCACTAGATGACTTTTCAAAGTCAATAGAGTTAAATCCATATATTCCCGATGGCTATGCCAATAGAGCTATTGTCAATTATCAGCTTGGTGAGTTTAATAAATCATTGGCTGATTTGGAAGAAGCAGTAAAGCTTCGACCTGATGAAGCACGACTTTTTATGATAAGAGGTATAATAAGATATCAACTGGATGATTTGCGTGGTACTGTTGAAGATTTTGATAAAGTAATAGACTTAGAGCCTAAGAATGTATTAGCTTATCAAAACAGAGGTATTTTACGTGCACAAATCGGAGATATTAATAGAGCAATAGATGATTTTTCGCGTGTTTTGGCCCTTAATACTGAAGATCTTCTCACATTATACAACAGAGCCTTATTATATATTGAAATCGGTGAATATGAAAAAGCCCTTGCTGATTTAAATATCGTAGCTGATAATCATCCTGATTTTGCTCCTGTTTATTTTAATCGTTCACATACCAAAGAAGCCTTAGGAGACATCCGAGGAGCATCTTTGGATTATGGTACTGCAGTAAAATTAGAGATGGAGCGTCGCGAGGCTTCCGATAGAGCCGAGGCCTTAGAGCGTTCCGGCGACAAGTTAGCGGAGGCTGAAAGGGACGAAGAGAACCACAGCCATGAGCGAAAAGCCACACGCAAAGAATCTGATAAAAACATCAGAAACCATGATAAAATTGCTGTACTCGACGACTTTGGCAGTGAGCCTCCTGAAGAGCTGAAAGCCGGAACATTAAGGGGCAGAATCCAAAACCGAAATATTGTTATTGATCTTGAATCAATATTTGGTCTTACACATTATCCCGGAGATACCTTAGTTCACAGGATGAGATATTTTAATATTGATGTAGATGCCCTAAACCGCCGACACATTGTGGATCTCCCCTTATTATTCACAAATACTGAACAAGAACCTGAAAGAGAGAGATCGGCAGTTATTTTTGAACAAATTAATCAGCTGTCAGCAAAAATTAAAACTGCTGACAAAGAAAGTTTAGAAGCTATATTACTTACACGAGGGGCTCTTTATCAATCTGTTCAAAACATGAATAATGCTCTTGATGATTACAATCGAATAATTCAATTAAATCCAAACAACTATCTCGCAAGATTTAACAGGGCTTTTACACGTTTTAAAATGGTAGAAATGGTACGAACACTTCAAGCTGAAAATTCTGTTTCCCTTCAACCATTAAACATTCAGGATGCAACAAGAAGCAATACTACTAATAAAGACGAAGAAGACAAACGCATATTGGACTTTGATCTAATAATTCAAGACCTTACAACAATAACGAATCAAATGCCGCGTTTTGCTCTTGCTTATTTCAACCTTGGCGTGGTACATGCTAATTTACGTAACTTTGAAGAGGCAATAAATAATTTATCAAAAGCAATAGAAATTAATCCCGATTTAGCTGAAGCATGGTTTAATCGTGGATTAATAAGAATATACATGGAGCAGGAAATTGATGGAACCCTTGATTTGAGTAAAGCCGGAGAACTTGGAATATTTGAGGCTTACAATATAATAAAGAGATATGGGATAGGACCCGGTGCTGTTATTGATAGTGAAAAAGATAATTAATATGCAGGAATTTTCGGAAAATATTGATACTGACAACCCCGAATTTCAGGATGCATTACGTTTAATTCAACATACCCAAAGTTCGGTTTACCTTACAGGTAGGGCTGGTACAGGAAAATCAACTTTTCTAAAATACATCTGTAGAGAAACTCATAAAAAGCATATTGTATTGGCTCCTACAGGAATATCAGCCATTAATGCCGGTGGGGTTACCATTCATTCATTTTTTAAGATTCCCTTTCGTCCTATTTTACCAAATGATCCGGATTTATCAACAAAGAATAAGCGCATTTTTGAGTTCCTAAAGTATAATAAAGCAAAAGTTCAACTCATTCGTGAAATAGATCTTATAGTTATAGATGAAATTTCAATGGTCAGAGGGGATATTTTGGATTTTATTGATCAGGTTTTAAGAGTTTATACCGGCAATAAAACCATCCCCTTCGGTGGGAAACAAATGCTGCTCGTTGGCGATGCTTTTCAATTAGAACCTGTGGTTAAACGGGATGAATGGGAAATTTTAAAAAGGTATTATAAAACTCCTTATTTTTTTTCAGCACTTGTTTTTCAACAAATTCCTTTAGTACAGATAGAACTTAAAAATGTTTATCGACAAAATGATTCCTCTTTTGTTGAAATTCTGGATAAAATCAGGCTGAATAAAGCCACAAATAAAGAATTGAATGTATTAAATTCAAAGGTAGCACCTTCTTTCAACCCTCCTCATGATGAACTATTTATTACTTTGGCAACCAGACGCGACACAGTTGATTATATAAACGAACAAAAACTTCATGAATTAAGTGGCCAAGAATATAGCTTTATGGGTACTATTAATGGCGAATTTCCACAATCAAGTCTTCCAACCTTAGAGAAACTTATTCTAAAGGAAAATGCTCAGGTAATGTTTGTAAAAAATGATATGGAACGTCGTTGGTATAACGGTAGCCTTGGAATAGTGGAAGAAATAGATGAAGATGGGATTTATGTAAGGCTTGAAAATGATGAAATACATCTTGTAACAAAAGAAAAATGGGAAAACCTCAGATACAAATATGACGAAACCAATAATCGGGTGATTGCTGAAGAAATAGGATCTTTTAATCAATTTCCTCTTCGTCTGGCATGGGCTGTTACCGTACACAAAAGTCAAGGCTTAACTTTCGATAAAGTAATGGTAGATTTCAGTGGAGGAGCCTTTGCAGGAGGACAGCTTTACGTGGCCCTCAGCCGATGTCGCTCGCTTGAAGGAATGGTTTTAAAAACACCTGTTTTAAGGAGCGATATAATAGTAAATAATGAGGTAGAAGAATTTGCACTTGCAGCCAACAACAAACAGCAAATAGAAGAAGAATTACGGAAAGCGAAAGCGGATGACGCTTATCTAAAAGCATTAACAGCTTTTAGAAATCAAAATTGGCAAGAAGCTGTTCATCATTTTGCTTTAGCGGTAAACTACAGAAACGATCTTTTAGACCCGATTTTCCAGCGATTTATACTTCGGGAATTAAATTTACTAAAGCGTTTTCAAAATCGTATTGAAGAACTTGAAGCTCGTTTAGATTCAAACAAAAAACATCTGAAAGAATTCTCCAGGGAATATTATCTCATGGCCAATGAATGTGAAGTTAAATTCAAAGATAATCGCTCGGCAATAGCAAACTTAAATAAGGCCATTAAACTAAAACCTGAGTTTACAGATGCTTTAATACGAAGGGCAAATCTTTTAATGCTCACAGGTGATTTAACATCTGCAGAAAATGATTGCAGCCAAATATTAAAAAAAGAGCATAATCATTTTGATGCTTTATTACTACGTGGAAAAATAAGATTGGAGTTAAACAAAGCTTCAAAAGCTTATAATGATTTATTAAAAGCAAGTAAGCTTGATAATTCCAAAGCTGAGGTTTACTTCAAATTAAGTAAAGTTTGTGAAAGGTTGGGGGAAACAAAAAAATCAAAAGAATATAAAAAAATAGCACGTAAAATTGATGCGCAAGGCGGTGCTCATGGTAAGCCATAAAGCTTATGCTTGCGTATATATTTAAAAACACCTCGAGGCAATAGAAAGGGTATATTTTTTCCTTCAGCAAGAAGTTTACGAATCATTGTTGAAGAAATATCAATAAGAGGAGCATCAATTACAGAAACACTACCACTCAACACTTCATCAGACAAATTAAAACCGGTTCGTGGATATAAGAGAATTTTATAATGCTTACGAATGCTTTGTCCATCTTTCCAAGAATCCAAGATAGAAATATTATCACTACCCATAATCAAGTTGAAGTTATGATTTGGATAATTATTGGAAAGCCGGTTTAAAGTATCAATAGTATAAGAAGGTCGCGACATATTAAATTCCACGTCACAAGTTTTATATCCGGATTCATCGGCAATAGCAATTTCAACCATAGTAAGACGATGGTGTTCATTAATTAACTCATTATGATCTTTAAATGGATTGGTAGGGCTAACCACAAACCATATTTCATCTAAATCGGAATATTCAAGAATATAATTTGCTAAAGCCAAATGACCAATATGTATAGGGTTAAACGACCCTAAGAAAAGACCTGTATTTTGTTTTTTATCCGACATATTTTATGAAGCAATTATTTCGAAATAAAATTTCTAACCAAGGATTCAACCTCTAAACAAGCTTGTTCAAGGTCATCATTTATTACTATATGGTCAAAAAAACCGGCATACTTTAATTCATGCTCAGCTTTATCAATACGCATTTTAAGGGTTTCAGGATTTTCAGTTTTTCTTGCAAGCAACCTATTATGAAGAACTTTCAATGATGGCGGCTCAATAAATATTGCCATTGCCTGGTCGGTAAAATATTTCTTAATGTTAACACCTCCCACAACATCCACATCAAATACTACATGTTGACCTGTATTACGAATTCTCTCCACTTCACTTTTAAGTGTACCATAGCAAACTCCCTTATATACCTCTTCCCATTCAAGGAATTCATTATTGTCAATTTTTTTTCTGAATGCCGCTTCACTCAAAAAATAATAGTCAACTCCATTTGTCTCATTTGTGCGGGGCTTACGACTGGTAGCTGAAATTGAAAAGGTGAGATTCAACTTTTTAGTAAGAAGATATTTTACTATTGTTGTTTTACCGGAACCTGATGGAGCTGAAAAAATTATCAATTTTCCTTTTTGCATCACTATTTAAATTATAACACATTTAATAATTGTTCTTTTATTTTTTCCAGTTCATCTTTCATCTGAATAACCAAACGCTGAATATCTGCATCGTTGGCTTTAGAACCAAGGGTGTTGATCTCGCGACCAATCTCTTGACTTATAAAAACTAATTTTTTACCTATAGGACCGGTTTCTTCCATAGTCTGTTTAAAATAATCAAGATGACTTCTCAGCCTAACTTTTTCTTCAGTAATATCAAGTTTTTCTAAATAATAAATTAACTCCTGTTCAAAACGATTTTCATCAATCTGAATGTTATCTGTAGTATCAACCAAGGATGTCCTGATTCTAGCTTTTATCCTCTCAAGTCGCTCTTCTTCAAATGCTTCGCACTGACTTAATAAAACTCCTATTTCATTAATGCGTGAAAAAACATCTTTATAAAGTGCAGCTCCTTCAGTTATACGAAAGCTATTTACTGCATCAAGCGCATTTTTTATTCCTTCTTGAACTCCAAGCCATTCCTCCTCATTTAGTTCTAAAGTCTCAGTTTTTAATACATCAGGAAGGCCTAAAACTGCTCTGACAAAATCGGGGGTCCCTTTAATATTTAATTTTGAAGATACTTCATTTAGTTGAGTATAATAATCCTCAAATACATCTTCATTAATTTTGGGCAATTGATCGGGGACAGATGATACTATAATAATAGAAAGTTCAACTTTTCCACGTGCCAATTCGGAGGCAACAAGACTTCGGATTTCGGGTTCCTTTTCCCGATAAAAATTGGGTATTCTCAAGCCTAGGTCTAAGTGCTTTCCATTGAGGGCTTTAATATCAATCTGAATTTTTTTATTAGGAAATTCATAAAGGGCATTTCCAAAACCTGTCATTGATTTTAACATATACTACTTTTTCCAAAGGTAATAATTATCAGCTATTGAATATTATATAGTATCAAAAATTATATCTAAAGGAAAGGCTCAAACCTTGCCGAATCTGAAGTTTATCGGATTCACTTTCATAATATCTGAAATTTCCAACTATGCGGGTACTTAGAAAAATATTAATACGCATATCGAGAATTATATCCCATTCGGCCTGAACATTTTCATCCTTGGCAAAGTAATCATAAAAAAGATTTAATGAAGAGGTCAGATTTATATCTTCGGCAATATCCCATTTAAGATTATTTTGTAATGAACCCCCGGTAAAAAAAGTTGATTTTTTATCCTTATCAATATTATATCGGGTCTGATCTATACGGGCAGTATCTAAAACCATAGTCATTCTGGAAGTTAAAGGAGATAAAAGGAGGGTGAATTTTTTTTCTCTGTAATCCATACCGGCGGCAAGAGAGAAATAAGCAGGTGCCATAAACGAGGATATGGGATTTAACTTATCCAAATCAGTAGAATAGAAGCCATCAAAAAACTGAGTTCGAAAATTAAATAATAAACTATAAAACCATTTATTGGTGGCATTAACACCATATTTACTTGTCAGCTCTATTAAATCATCATTAACCCTGGATTTTGCCCCCTGACTTGAAATGATACCAAGTTTATGAACTGCTGTATTTTCCCATTCTGTCTTTTCATCCTTATATTTTATCTTAAGGGTTAAATCACTAAGCAAAGCAACTGAGTTTTGACCCCCTTTGACCCAATTTTTAAGATAAGCCTGAGAAAAATGAACATTTTCAGATCCTGAAAAAGACCATGGATTGGTTTTAAGTTTCACCTTTTCAAGTTGCCTTGGTTGGCTAACCCTGCCTCTTTGAAAAAGCTGTTCAAGGCCTTCACGATCAATATGCGATTGAAGTCGATTTCCGGATAAGACATCCTGCGGAAGTTCAGGCAATTCATACCAATCATATTCTACTAATTCGGGATAATTGTAATATATATGTTGCCGAAGCAAATTAATATTCATCAATTCTTGACTTAATAACAATTGTAAAGTATCAGCCCTTCCGGGATGCGCCAATATTTTTTGATATTTTTGAAAAGGATCTAAATCAGGACTTGACTCAAAGTTGCTAATATCCGCTAGATCCTCTTTTTTATAAATTAAAGGTAAAACATGAGGCATATATCCCGAATACCGTGCTTTATAATAGGCCAAACGATATTCATTTAAAGGGCGATCCTGCATTTTACTGTTTATAATACCAAGGGAAACATTAATCTTTAAAACACCGGGACGCAGTATGAAAGAACTTGAATATAAAGGTAAATGTGAACCCGATAATTTCTGATTTGTATATGAGTCAGATAGAGCCTTCTGATAAACAATACGGTAATCGTATAAGCCTACCTTATCGAACCAATTATCGGATAAAACATAATCAGGAAAATAAATATTTAATGGTCGCTGACAAAAAGCTGAAGGAGAATTAAAAACAAACAACACAATAAATAAAAAACCAATAAATTTCAAAACTCTCCTTTTCATGTAAATATGATTTAGTTTTAACGATAGAAGCTAAGTATTAAGTACAATTTTCATACCTTGTTAAAAAGCTTTTTGTATAATAACTCAACTATATAAAGCAAGTAGTTATTATAACAGCAAGTTTTTTCAATATTAAGAGCTAAAAATAAAGACCTAATGGTTCTTATCGTAAAATTTAAATATTACAAAAATATATGAAAGCCAAGTTATAAAAAAACAAGCTTGCTAATTATTTTTAAAAAGATTAATCATATTGCTAATTTGATGAATGAATTTTATCGGCCACTTTCATAATATTTGCAGGCGGACGCTTATTTGCCAATTCATTTTTCATATAATCCATAAAAGGAGCTACATATTTAAAAAACCGATAATATCCTTTGCATAAAAAATTCAATCCTTCTTCACCGCTTGAAGTCTTACAAAACCTATTTCTTGGACATTCACCGTGGCAGGCAAACAAAAATTCACATTCTTTGCATTCTAGCGGTAAAAAATCATACTTCATTCTTCCAAAAGCATTCTGTTGTTCACTATACATCATTTCAGTGAGCGTTTGATGATAAATATTTCCAAGCTTATATTCCGGAAAAACAAAGTGATCACATGAATATACATCCCCGTTGAATTCCATCACTCCGGCATGGCCACAATTTCGGGCCATGGTGCATAATCCAGGTTCTTCACCCACCCAATTTGCAAGAGTTGCATCAAATAACTGTATAAAAAAATGCCCTACATCCCGACGAACCCAAAGATCAAAAATAGTGCACAAAAAATTACCCCATTGATCAGGATTAACTGAAAAATCGGCAAGTTCTGCCCCGTAAACATCGGATAATGAAGCCAAGTTCCCTCCCTTATTACTTGGTAAAAATCGTTCAACTATGGGAGTAAACTGGAGATATTGACAAGCTAAATCTTTAAAAAACTGATAAAATTCCGAGGGATGGTCAGCATTATAACTATTTACAACAGCCATGCAATTCCATTGAACCCCATGTTTTTTCAAAAGGTTGATACCATGCATTACTTCGCTAAAAGATGCTTGCCCAAATTTGTTATATCTGTATTTGTCATGAAACTTTTGAGGTCCGTCAATAGAAATTCCCACCAGCCAATTATTTTCCCTAAAAAACTCACACCATTCATCTGTCAATAAAATTCCATTAGTTTGTATGCAATTATCAATTGTTCGTCCTCCGGCATATTTTTTTTGAAGTTCAACAGCTTTTTTATAAAAAGAAAGCGGACGCATAAGGGGTTCACCACCATGCCAAGTAAAGAGCACTTGAAACATTGTTTGAGAATTTAAATATTGCTCAATAAACTTTTCCAAAAGCTCTTCACTCATTACATGTTTAGATACATCTTTGTATAAAGAGGCTTTTTCAAGATAATAACAATATTCACATGCAAGATTACATAAAGAACCTGCGGGTTTCAACATTACATAAAGCGGACGAGAAAAAGGAGCATAGGTCAACATAATCTGCTTGTTATAAATATATAAAAATTAAAGCCAAGATTACTTAATATTATTTATTCCCAATTATGAATTTTTATATATACAAAGATGCATATGATTTATATAATTAAATTCTATTATTAGTTTATTTTTTTTATTGTAGCAATATATTTGAAGCTTCTCACTGTAATCGGTAACTTCATTTCCCCATATTTTGGTAATTACATTTGCGTTCTTCGATGGATCATCAATTCGTGAAATTAAAAAATTAGTGGAATTAGTGGATAAATAACTCGCTTAAATCTGCGTTCTTCGATGGATCATCAATTCGTGAAATTAAAAAATTAGTGGAATTAGTGGAATTCGTGGATAAATAACTCGCGTAAATCTGCGTTCTTCGTTGACCAAATTCACTGATAACTGATGACTAATCACTGGTGACTGATTTTCCTTGGTAGCTGGGCGTTGCCAAGTCCCGGATTTCAGGTTTTATAAGGAAGGAAGATAATATTTATGTAAGCAAATAAACGATACATCAAAAATCTTCCACCTTTTATTGCAAACTATAGTCAATAGATGTATTTTTGCTTCGAATTGTAAGTAAAGCATACAGCAATTTAACAATTAGCACTATTCTCTTAATATTTTCCTAATCAATTGGTGAATAGTTAAGACTAAGGATATTAATTTTGTAAAAAATAAATTAACATGAATATTCAGGCGCAGGAACTCAACAACAATATTATAGAAAACAATCAGGCTGTATATGAACTTCTATCGAAACGTGGTCGCAATATATTTTTTCCAAAAAAAGGGATACTAGCTCAAAGTGCTGATGCAAAGGGAAGCAGAATTAATGCCACTATCGGTGCTGCAATTGAAGACGACGGTTCTCCTATGAGGCTTCCATCTATAAGTAAAAACGTCAACTTAGATCCGGCCTTATATTTTCCTTATGCACCAAGTTATGGCAAACCGGATATAAGAGCAAGATGGCAATCAATGATTGTTCAGAAAAATCCATCCTTAGCCAAGGTTGAAATTAGTGTTCCTTTAGTGACTAATGCTCTCACTCATGGAATCAGCATGGCAGGATATATGTTTGTTGATCCTGATGAGGAAGTACTTGTACCAAATTTATTTTGGGGAAACTATAATTTATTGTTGAAAAATGCCTACGATGCAAAGATCACAGGCTATAATCTATTCAAAGGAAATAAATTAGATGTGGAGGATTTGGGTCAACAATTACTGGCATCTGGTGATAAGAAAATACTCCTTTTAAACTTCCCAAATAATCCAACAGGTTATTCACCTACAGTTGGAGAAATGAAGCAACTTATTGACACAATAAAAAAAGCAGCCGACGCAGGAAAAAAAATTGTTGTTCTGTGTGATGATGCATATTTTGGATTGTTCTATGAGGAAGATGTTGAATTACAATCTCCTTTTGCTTATCTCGCAAATTTACACAAAAATGTTCTTGCTGTTAAAATAGACGGTCCAACCAAGGAAGATTATGTATGGGGTTTCAGAATAGGCTTTATTACTTATGGTATAAAAGGTGGTAACAATGAACTTTATTCTGCTCTTGAAAATAAGACGGCAGGTGCTATAAGAGGAAATATTTCAAATGCATCGCATCTATCACAATCGCTATTGATGCAAGCTTTTGATTCACCATCCTACCAGAGCGAAAAGCAAAGCAAATATGAAATTATGAAAGAGCGCTACCTCGGGATTAAAGAAGTCCTTAATAACTCTAAATATCATAAACATTTTACAGCTTTACCTTATAACTCAGGTTATTTCATGTGTGTACAATTAAATGAAAAGCTTGATGGAGAAGCTGTAAGACAACTGTTACTCAAAAAATACAGCATTGGAGTAATAAGCCTCGGTCAATTATTGCGTATAGCATACTCTTCTGTATCCTGTTCATATATTAAGGAACTCTTCGACGGGATCTATGATGCCTGCGAAGAGTTGTCATAACGATAACATTGACACTTAATTCATTTGTTTTAAATATTTATACAACTCACTATTTGTTGAAAGAATTAACTGAGTCTCATCATCAAAGGTTTTCTCAAAAGTTTCCAAAGATTTAATAAAAGCATAAAGTTCGCGTGCGGCGGCGGATTTATTATATGCAGCGGCATAAATCGCTGCGGCTTCAGCATCAGCCTTGCCCCTAATTTCTTCAGCTTGACGGAAAGCCTTCGATTGAATAGATTGTAGATCTCTCTCCTTTTCACCATTAATTACTGATGCCTCCCCTTGTCCTTCCGAACGGAAGCCATCGGCAATACGAATACGTTCACTTATCATACGATTAAATACTTGTTCACGGACTTCATTAACGTAATTAATCCTTTTAATTTTAAAATCAAGAATAACCACACCTAAGTCCTTAGCTTGTTCATTGGCAGAATCACGTATCATCTTTTGAATTTTCGCTCTTCCAATTTCAATAGCCATTAAAGTATCTCCTAACAGTTCTTCGGCCACACCCGATGATATAGGGGGTCGGTTAGTTGTCCGAACTGCTTCCTCAAGATTATGACTGGCAATATAATCACGAGTTTCACCATCTAATATATCAGCAATTCGTGAAATAGCCCCTCTTTCGTTAGTTAGTCGAATAAAAAATTTAAGCGGATCTGTTATTTGCCAACGTGCATAAGAATCCACAAAAATGAATTTTTTATCTTTTGTTGGAATTTGATTTGCATCTCCATCCCACTCTAAAAATCTTTTTTCAAAAAAGATGGTTTTTTGAATAAAAGGAACTTTAAATTTTAATCCGGGTGTTGTGATTGCTTCACCAACAGGGCGTCCAAATTGTGTAACAACAACCTGTTCTGTTTCATGAACAATAAAGGCACTTTGTCCTATAATAATTGCTGAAATCACCAACACTAATATTGTTATAATTATTTTCTTTTGCATGGTTAAATAAATTATTTATTATCCGATGATTGTTGTCCGCTAATCTGCATTTGTAGTAAGGGTACTACATTATTTCCATCCTCATCAGTTATTATTTTATTCCCCAATTTTGGAATTACTCTTTGCATGGTTTCAAGATATAACCTACGCCTTGTTACTTCCGGAGCTCTGATGAACTCATTATATAACATATCAAAGCGACTTGCTTCCCCAAGGGCATTATTAACGCGTGCTACGGCATAACCTTCTGCTTGTTGAACAGTCTCCTGAGCTTGTCCGCGTGCTCTGGGAATTACTCTGTTATATTCTGCTTTAGCCTGATTAATAAGGGTTTCTTTTTCCTGTTGTGCCTCATTAACAGCATTAAAGGCAGGCTTAACCGGATCGGGCGGATTAACATCCTGAAGAACTACTTGTTCAATTCTCAGACCCAAAGAATATTCATCACATAAATCTTGAATCAAGTCTTTTACTGCCACAGAAATTTCTTGACGTCCAACAGTAATAACCTCATTAACAGTTCGGTCACCTACAATTTGACGCATTGATGATTCAGATATATCCCTTAATGTATTTTCAGGATTACGCACTAAAAAAAGATATTTATAAGGATCTCTAATTCTATATTGAACTACCCATTCAACATCTGCAAGATTCAAATCTCCTGTAAGCATAAGAGATTCATCGGCCACACCACGCTTAGTATATTCCGAACGAATATTGGGAGAAACTGTTCTAAAGCCAAACTCCTGCTTTTGTTGCCTTTCGATTGCTACTTTTTGAAGCCTTTCAATAAAAGGCAGCTTAACATTCAGACCGGATGAGACCTCACGTTCGTACTTGCCAAACCTTGTTATTACACCAACCTCCTCAGGCTCTATCTGAAAGATGGTATTAAAAGCAACGATTAGCAATGCAAATATGCCTATTAAATGCTTTATATTTCGCAACAATTTCTTAACGATTGGTGGCATATAAAAATTATCAAATTGTTTATTTGTCATCTAAAATAATTATTTAAGAAAGATTTAAATTATTAAAAACATAAGGTTCTTTTAACTCCTTACTCCATTTCTTGTAAATATCTTACAAAAAAGTTTTTAATCAAACGATTATAAATAATAAAGTTAAAAAAACATTATTGTCGTCAAAGATAACTTATTTTACATTAATCCTCCCTCCCTTATCGTTTCCTGAAAACTCAGGTGCATAAAAGCAACTTACCGTTGCAGGTGCATAGGAAGCAGAACCATAAAATGAAACCACTACCTCCCATGAGACGCTATATCGTCCTTCAGGTAAATGATCTATAAATAAAGAAGTTGCATTATCAGAAATAGACATATAATAACCTAAACCATCCTTATGTCGATAGCCCGACAAAAGATCAAGGGGTTCAAGATTGGCTGCCCTTGGTGCATTTATATGTACAAAGTCCAAAGCCTGAGGTGAATCTATAATCAATTGAAACATCAAATGATCTCCGGGTTTTAACTCTGCATTACCATCAACTTTTTCCCAAAGTTCTTTATTATCTACCATATTTCTTCTGTATAAATTATTTTGGACATTAAGAAAACCTCCGGCTTTTATGTCCTCTGCTTTTTCATAATAGCTCACATGCCAGGCAGCAAATGATGGGTAATTTCCCTTTTTATTAATATTCACAACAGCCATTTCGGGCTTGATGGAAGCTTGGTTAAAAGACTGAAAAGAATAACCCTCACCAACTGCTGATAAAAACTCCTTATCTCCTATTTTCAGTAAATCTGCCTCCTTATTGTCGAAATAATGAACCGGCGAACTCATCAAAGCATAAACAGCCGAAACGGTTGCTCGTGTGGTTAGCCATGATTGGCTGCGCTTTTGTTGAATCAACCAGTTTCTCATACCTTCTATAATAGAATCGTCCGCTTGTAATTCATTAAAAGCCTCCAATGCAACAACATGCATTTCAATTGGTGCCTGATACCAATACGGTCCTTTCGGCAAGGCGAAATACAATGTTTTATTTTCACCTTTTATTAATCTTTCTTCTAAAGATTTTAACAACTGTTGTGCCTTAGCAGAATAACCGGCCCTATTTAAAATAAGGGCTGTATGAGCCATTTCCGGTATTGAATTTCGAGGGAGCTTATCTGATAAATATTCATTCCAAAAACCAATATCAGGATTATCCCTTAGATCATGAAAAAAAGATAAGGCATACAAAGGCCCAATAACTCTAAAGGGATTTTTGAACTCATTAGAATTTTCAAATGCCTTCCTTCGTTCTTTTAATATGTCCAACAGCCACTTATTAGCTTTGTCTGCCATTTCATTTATCTCATCGGAGAAATTTATGTTTTGCTTAATAAGATAAGCAAGCCCCGACATTATATTGATGGTGGTATATTCTGAAGCATGCATCCCCTTATACCACGGCCAAGCACCATTATTAAGTTGCTGATCTTTTAGCAATTTTAAAGACTCATTTATTTCCTGCTCCAAATATCCCTCTTTTATAAGAGCAGCAAAATAGCGTTTTCGTTCTGTATCGCTGTGTGCAAATTGCTGCCAAGGCGTAGCTTCCAATAATATAGATTTCAATTCGAGCTTATCTTCCAATGCTGATAATAATACTTGCTCATTATTTTCGTACTGATAGGCCCATGTTTTAAATATAGCCCCAAGCGATGGATGTTTCAATAATAATTCGCGCGCAATTGATGCAGCAAAAAATCGATTAAAAATCTGATCGGAACTTTCATAAGGTCGTTCCATTAACCATGGTAATACATCAAGTATTTCCCAAATGGCATTTTGTTTATAACTAAAACTAAAATTCTCAATTTCCTTTCCTTTTGCATCCCTTATCAAGGGTATATCAATTTGATATTGTCCCGGAGAGGAATACATAAAAGAAGCTGTTTCAGTATGTGCAACACGTTCCGGTCTGACAGGTAATATATGACTTTCACAATCAGACATCATATCTGATGAGGCACAAAAAGTAAATTCCAAAGCTTTTAAACCATGTGGCACAATAAGATCCCAACTTAAAGTTGTAATTTCTCCTGCAGCAGCTTTCCAGAGTTGTTTACTTTGTTCCTGTGGCCTAATAATTTCTCCGCTTATCACATCTTTTATTTCCATAAAAGCAAAACCTTCCAACTCGGTTATACTATTGTTTAAAATATCAGCTTTTATAAGCAGCTCATCTCCTTCAGTAACTATACGTGGTAAAAAAGGATGTACCATTAAATCCAAAACGCTTGTTACGGTTCGCTCGGATGTTACATAAACTCCATCTTTTCTATGAGCCAGTGCCATAAAATTCCATCGGGTCAATGATTCAGGCATTTTAAAATTTAAAGTTGCCAGACCTTCTTTATTACTGACTATATGAGGCAGGAAAAAGGCTGTTTCTTTTAAATCACGACGTATCTGAATGCCATATTCTTTCAAATCAGAATCAAAAGACTCTTCCATTTCTTGCGCCTGACTTGTAATAGGAAGAAGATCATCTGCTATTTCTGACCGGATATTGAGTGATTCTTTACTCATCATCGGTACTACATCAGCGTAACTTGAAGACTTTAATCTCATACCTGAACCATTATACAAACCCGACAATTTATTCCAAATAAACTGAGGGTACAAAGCAGGTATAATTCTTTGCGTATAATCAAACCTTCGTCCATTTCCATAAGCTAAAGAACCGGAATTCCAACGCCACCTTTCAACAGTTTTGTAATATTTAGGAATATTAAAGAAAAGATTATTAGACCTGTATATATCCAATGAGGCGTCATACATAAGAGCAAGAAGTTCTGTTTCAACCGGTTTTTGGTTTCCATCACTAAGACGGAGCATCCATGAATATTCTTTTCCCGGAACTAAATCTTCATCTGCTTTAATAAAATCTACAAAAAGCTGATCTTCCGGTTTTACAAACTCAAGCTCTAACTCCTTTGAATAAAATCTGTTTTGAAAAAGTAATACAGCCTGCACCCTAACAGGTCCTTCTACATTGTCATTAACCCGCAAAGAAATCTTTTTCCAGCTCTTATTTATTACTAATTGCTTATCTAATAACACATTATTGGCATCACTCACTAAAATCTTAATTACAGCCGCATTAAATCCAGATCCGACAAGGAAGTTTATTTGGTCACCCGACTTTATTGCAGAGTCAGATAAATTTATTAGTGAAAGTGCTTCATCATGCTTATATGTTTTTTCGAGAGGATCTATAAGCCTAAATAAATCAGTGGCAACAAGAGAATCTCCACTATTTTGAGGAAGCATAAGGGAAATTTTATATGAACCCGGACTTATGTTTTCAGGCAAAGAGATTTTAATTTCCTGTTTCCCGGAAATATTTATTCGTTTCCTCTGTATTATTAACTCAACCTCCGCATCTAACTCACTATATAAGGATGAAGAAAACAATTTCGAATATTCATGTAACAAAGTATCAGGCTCATCCCACATTCTATATGGAAGAATTTCTCCTTTATTTTTCAATTTTTCAATAACATAAATAACATCAGAACTAAGAGCTTCTCCTGAAAGATTCCTAACATCAACAAGAGCCGAAAAATCTTTAAGCTTGTCAAGGAAATACTCGGGTTTTACATTAAGCGAAAAATTATAAGCATTCTTGCCCAAAGTAATAGTCTGTGAAGCTGTTTGCGTTTCACCACTCTCATTCGTAACATTCACAATAAGTTGATAATGATATGGGGATATTTGATTATAAGATTTTTCACCTGTTGCAACATAATCTATACTAAAACCACCCTTATTATCAGTATTTGCCAAGCCGCTTGCAATTACTGTCCCCTGAGCTGAAGGCATATAGTATCTAAAACCACGTTGTCTGACAACTTTCCATTGAAGGCTCACATTTTTTAAAGGCATTCCGGTAAAGGTTAGGGCGCTACCTTTTATACTAATAGTATCCCCTATTACCGACACTTCCCGATAAGGCTCAAAAACTAAATCGAAACTCGGTCGTTTGTATTCCTCTACACTAATCATTTTTTGACCAAAAGCCGTACCAATACTAAAGTTGCCTGTTAATCTACCTTTTGGAATTAAAAATCTCCCTGAAAAGGATCCATACTCATTAGTAACAAAAGATTGTGAGGCTATCTCTCCTCCATTGGCATCTCTAAAATAAACCTTGAGCTGCTCATTGACCATAGGATAAATTGAATCATTAGTATTGGAAAGCCAAACACCCTTAAAATGAATAAACTGACCCGGTCTATAGATATTTCTATCGGTAAAAATTGAAATCCTGTTTAAAGTAGAAAACATCTCCTTTTGGGGAAAATAATAATAAGAAGGCGAAGAAAACAAAACATCATTTTTCTTTTGAATTAATATACTTAAAAGGCGGTCATTCCCGATTAAGGGCTCTATCATAATCCTTCCTTCTTGATTTGTGGTTAGTTCCAACTCTTTTGAAGGACTTTCATTTAATTTGCTATAAATAAAGGCTTTAACATTAGCCTCTGAAAGCGGCTGTCCGGTATTTCGGTCAACAACAGAGAGCAACAAGCCCTTATCCTGTTTATATTCCTGAAATGCAAGATTTGAAACCTGAAAAGTAACAGTAAGAAAAGGTGTTTCTTCATTATTTCCTTTATCTAAGGGCTCTGAAGAAACTAGCAAACAATAGAAACCAGACTTTTTGACAGGAGGTAAAGCCAATTCAGCCATGTGAACACTAAAATCTCTAAAATCCGGCAGTGCCACATGTTCAGAATAAACAGCCTTCCTTTTTCTAAGCTCTTCCAATGAAAACTGAAAGCGATCTATAGTTGCACTTAAAGTTAAATCAGCATGTTCTAAAGAATACAAAGCAATAAAAAGACTATCTAAGTTCTTATATTCAACAGTATAAGCTACAGGCTGGTCCAAAGGAATGACCGACTCAGCATATAAATAAAAGGAAGATTGTAATATTTGTTTTTGAAGATTACGAGCTAAAAGAGCTCCCTCGCTCTCGGGCCAACTATCAACAGCCTGTATGCATAGTTGAAGAGCTTCGCCAAGAATGTTTCTGTTTTTATTTAAACTGCTTGTATATTGTGATTGATATAGCAATAATGCATGTTCATATAAAACAGAAGAAAAAACTTCTGAATTACTCGACTCTAAAGCTAATTTTTGTAGAGCATCTTCATACAAATAAATACCATCATCGTAAGGATATTTTTTATACATCAACTTCAACCTAAGCAAATCAATATCATATAAGACATCAAGATTTCCAGCATTTTGACGGAACAACAACCACTGCTGAAGGTTTTTCAATGCTATTGCAAGAGGCTCATCTAAAAATTTATCATCAACAGTATTTGAAATAAATTCTTCCCTTGAAGCAAATAAAAAATCATCAGAAAATTCATATAAACCAACAGGATGCAACTCAAACAAATACTCCCCAAATACCTTATCAATCATTCTGTTTACAAGCAGATCATATAAGCTAGGTCTGAATTTCAATTTCTCTTTACCTTCCTTCAGTAAAATGTCATAATTATATGAAGATTCAGAAGCTAATATTTCTTTTCCTTCAAGTGAAGAAATATAATGATGCATGGATTTCTCCATTATTTCTATGGCACTCATATCTGCCAAGTTCACATTGTCGGTTTCAGAAAAAACCTCTTGCTGAAGACGCCATGAGTTTTGCTGATAATAAAGCAAGTAAAGATCGCCCAATATGCTATGAACCATTTGCCGAGCCGGAATCCACAAGTGCTCAACTTCCTGCTCAGTTTCAGAAATAAAAGATTCAAGAGCATTATTGGAAATCTTTTGTGACATCTCAAAGCGCATTATAAGCGAGCGAATATAATCTTCGGTCTTTTGCTCTTTACCACTTTGGCTGTGAATTATATTTACAATATTCAAAGTTGATTGTGGCAAATTAAGCTTATCAAGAGAATCCACCTTTTGCCAAAGCTCTTCATAAGAATCTGAAATAACAGCTTCTGATATTTTACATCCTTGTATAATAAATAATAAGGAAATGAAAATTGAAAATCTTATAATAGTGTTCATTTTCAAAAGTTTATTTTAAATCTATCTAAAGAACATCAAAAACCATACTATTTTTTCAATTATAAATATTTTTGATTTTTTTTATTATTATTGACCGATAAATTATAATTCGTGCGTTTCGACTCCGCTCAACGAACGAATAATTATTAATTGATTATTTATCATCCAAATAAAAATGTTATTTTAACGTTTTTAAATTTTAATGTCTGTTTTACCTTTATTTTGTTAAAATGAAAAAAACACTCCTTCTTTTAATAGCCCTTTTACCTTTAATTGAGCTGCCGGCACAAAAAGGAAATATTTTTTATCCTGAAAATGAATTAACTTCTATAGGAGCGTATTACTATCCCGAACATTGGAACGAAATGCATTGGGATCGTGATTTGAAAAAAATGGCCGAAATGGGTTTTGAATTTACCCATTATGGTGAATTTGCTTGGGCGCAGTTAGAACCGGAAGAAGGGAAATACAATTTTGAATGGTTGGATAGGGCTATTGCACTTGCCGACAAACATGGATTAAAAGTAATATTATGTACTTCCACAGCTACACCTCCTGTTTGGCTGGTACGAAAACATCCTGAAATTCTCTTGCAGCGTGAAAACGGTCAGATTATGGATCATGGCTCACGTCAGCATGCTTCGTTTTCCAATAATCTTTACAGAAATTATTCGCAAAAAATAATTGCTGAGCTTGCAAAACGGTATGGGAATGATAATAGAATAATTGGATGGCAACTTGATAATGAGCCCCGTGCTACTGTTGATTATGGAAAAGACGCACATGAAAGATTCAGAATATGGTTAGAGAAAAAATATAAGACCATAGATGCACTGAATAAAGCTTGGGGAAATGATTTTTGGAGTGGTTTATACAGCAGCTTTGCTGAAATTAATATTCCAAAACATTCACAATGGGGTATGAATCTGCATCAAAGATTGGATCACAGCAGATTTGCCGATTATGAAACTGCTACTTTTTTAGATATGCAGGCAGGCACACTGCGTAAACATATTATGCCTGAGCAATATATAACCTCTAACTATATTCCAATGTATGATGTTCGCTATATTGGAATGAGCAAGGAACTTGATTTTATTACTTATACCCGTTATATGGTTTATGGAGAAGGACAAGGTGTAGGTAAAAAAGGATACCGTTTGGGTGAACCCTTAAGAATAGCAATGGCTAATGATTATTTCAGACCATTATCCGATATTTATGGTGTTATGGAGCTTCAGCCCGGACAGGTTAACTGGGGGCAAATTAATGCACAACCCCTGCCCGGTGCTATCAGGTTATGGCTTTGGCATGTCTTTGCAGGAGGCAGTAAATTTACCTGTTCATATCGATTTAGAGCACCAATTTATGGCTATGAACAATATCATTACGGTATAGTTGGTCCTGACGGAATTACCCCAAGCCCCGGAGGATTGGAGTTTGAACAGTTTATAAAAGAAATTAAAAAACTTCGCGAAATCTATAATCCTAAAACTTCAATACCTGAGGACTATAAGGCACGGAAAGCCGCAATTTTATTGGATCCAAATAATGTTATTGCAATAGCTCAAAATCCAAAAACTACGGAATGGAATACTGAAAAGCATGTTCTGAAATATTATGGAGCTTTAAAATCATTTGGTGCACCGGTAGATTTTATTCGTGACACCATGGATTTTTCACCATACAATGTTTTAATAGTTCCGGCATATCAACAAATAAGTCGCGAATTAGTGACAA
This sequence comes from uncultured Alkalitalea sp., assembly GCA_964578485.1. Classification (GTDB taxonomy): domain Bacteria; phylum Bacteroidota; class Bacteroidia; order Bacteroidales; family Marinilabiliaceae; genus CAZODA01. The sequence continues at coordinate 30,261 of CAZODA010000024.1, forward strand.
AATTAACTGAATATGCCAATAATGGAGGACATCTGATAATGACCAGTAGAACAGGACATCAGGATCCACAAGGTCATCTTTGGGAAGCTCCTTTTGCAGAACCAATATATAATTTAATTGGAGGAGAAATTGAGTTTTTTGATGCCCTTATGCCTTATGCTGCTGATCATGTAAATATGGATGGCAAGAGTTATTCATGGACAAGCTGGGGAGAAGTTATTAAACCTTGGAAAAACACCGAAGTTTGGGCTTCTTATGAGGATGATTTTTATGCCGGAAAACCGGCGGTTATCAACAGAAAAACTAATAAAGGAAGTGTTACTTATGTGGGTGTCGATACACATAAAGGAGAGCTTGAATATCAAGTGGTGAAAAAAGTTTATAATAATGCTGAAATAAAAATTGAAAACTATCCGGAAGGTCTTTTGGTAGAATATAGAAACGGCTTTGGAATTGCCCTAAATTATTCTGATAAAAATCAAACAATAAAGGTTCCTAAAAACAGCCGTATAATAATTGGAGATGTTTTACTTGCTCCGGCAGAAGTTTTAATATGGCAAAGGAATTAAACAATAATTTGTCATATTACTAAATTTTTGTTAAGATATAAGTTTAATATAATTAAGGCGAAAATCATTTTATTTTAGCCGATGTTTTAGTAATAAAAAGTACAAAATACTATAATTGCTGATAATTAATTTTATCCCCTTTTGTTTATTCCATTTATAAACATTATTTGCCTGGAATTATTGATATGCCTTAATGTTTAACAGACATCTTTAGTTAAAAAAAATGAATGAAGTTTAATTAAGATTTAAGCTCATTCATCATTAACTAAACAATTTGAATATAGAATCTATTTTAAGTATTTTTGCTATTCTTAAAATTTTAAATAACTAAAATTCCATAATGAAGTTACAAAAGAGTCTGCGGACTATTATTATCATATTATTCATTTTGATTTTAATTCCGGCAATTTTTTTTATAAAAATTCCCTATACAATTAACGGCCACGGAATTTTATATCCATCAATGGAATGGTGTCTCGAAAAAGCTTCTGATGGCACAATAATAAACACCTTAAAAAATAATTTAAATAATACTATTCCTTCATATTCTGCTACAGAATTTCAACGGGGCGATCATGTTGTATTTGTCAATAAAAATGAACAGCTCATTAACAGGCATATCAATGCAGGTGATACACTTGGCGTTATAAGTTCCCATCTGGAGCGTTTCAAGCTTTTAGAATTAAAAGGTGATTTGCAAGAAAAATTGCGTTTAAAAGAAGTAACGCTCACAGGAGAAGCTCCTGAAAGGATAAGGGCTGCCGAACAGGAAATGATCAAAGCTCAAACAGATTTTGATGCCGAACAAAGACTTTATCAAAGAGCAAATATTTTGCGCGATCAAGATGTAATTTCAGAAGAAGAATACGAATTAGCATTGAACAGCTATAACCTAAAAAAACAAGAAATAAATATTGCCCGTGCAAATTATGATGTTGCAATGGCAGGTTCAAAACAGGAAGAGGTAAACCGCATAGATGCTATTATTGATGCAATAAATGAGCAAATTGAAAATATAAATAAACGACTTGACGCATTTAATATTGTAAGTCCTATTTCAGGCATTTTATCTCCCGGTATCCCGCCAGCTTCAATTGAAACTGAGATACTTGCAAGAGTAATGCAATATGAACAAATGGTTCTTTTAGTTCCAATTGAATTAAGCAAGCTTAAATATGTTCAAGAAGGTATGACTATTACTATTACTGATGAAATGCTTAACAAGCCCAAAGGTAAAGTCATATTTATTGATAATGAGACCTACGATTTGAACAGAAGACAGGCTGTATTTATTGGTTCACTCTTTGAAAATAGTAACTATCAATTTAAACCTAATCAAAAAGTACAAGCCAGCATCGAATATGGAAAAATTTCGATTGCAAAACATATAGAAATAATAGCTGAAACCATTTATCGCAATTAAGATCATGCTTAGATACGAACGCAAATATCTTGTTCCGAACAGGAAGATGGACGACTTACGAAAGCGTCTGCTGCCTTTTGTGATTCCGGATAAGTATGCTCCCTTAACTGAACATGGTTTTCATCAATATACTGTTAGAAGCATTTATCTTGATTCTCGGGATATGGAGTGTTATACCCAAAAAGAAAGTGGTATTAAACTACGACGAAAGCTTAGAATAAGGGGTTATGGCCAGTTATCTGACAACAGTAAAGTAGTACTCGAAATCAAACGAAAAATAGGCAACCGTATAAAGAAACACAGAGCAAACTTATATTATAAAAATCTTTTAGATATGATGAAATATTCAAATATAGAAGATTATATTATAACCGGTACCCGGAAAGATGCTATTGATGATGCACGTAGATTTTTTTATCACCTTAAAAAAAGAATATATACTACTAGCAATCTGATAGTATATGATAGGGAAGCTTACTTAGGAAAATTTGATCCGGGTGTAAGAATAACATTTGATAAAAACATAAGAAGTAAACTGCATCCCAAATTAGAAAATCTTTATGACGACCATAACCTAAAAAGATTATTCAATAATCATTTTGTTTTAGAAATTAAATATTTTACCGACGAAATGCCTATTTGGGCGCGTTCGTTAGTTCAAGAGTTTCGTTTAAGAAATGACGCCATCTCCAAATATACTATTGGATATGATGTTAGTAAATATAACCGGAAACTCACTTATTAGATAATTTAAATTTAAAAATGGAAGAAATACAAAGTATTTTTACTTTCACTCTTAGGGCAACTGATATTTTTGTAAATGTGATAGTTGCAATGGTTTGTGGATTTTTAATTGCACTGCTTTACAAACATACATACAAAGGACTGAATTATTCGTCATCCTTTACTATTTCAATTATCATGTTAACCATGATAACATCAATTGTTATAATGGTTATAGGCAATAATCTGGCAAGAGCATTTGGTATGGTTGGGGCTATGTCGATAATTCGCTTTAGAACTGCAGTAAAAGATGCATCAGATATTATGTTTATCTTTTTTGGATTAGCTATAGGACTTGCTGCAGGTGTAAAACTTTATTCCATAGCATTTATGGGTACCTTAATGGTCGGTGGAGCCTTTCTACTTATAAACCAATTTAGTTTTTCCCTTTCAGGGAAACGTGAATTCTTGATGCATATCATCACCGAAGGTGATAATATACCGGATAATCCATTTGCCGATCTATTTAAAAGTTATTGTAAAACTTTTAAATTAGTAAATGTCAAAACTATTGGAGATGATTATGATAAAATCATGGAATATTCATACTATTTAAATCTGAAAGACCAAGATAAAGGTAGCGAGTTAGTCCGAAAATTAAGAAAAATCGAAGGAGTTCATCAGGTAAATTTATTCTTCGACGAAGATTAAAATTAATATAAAGTAAGAAGTTTATCAACTGCTGATTTTAAAAAGTCACGATCAAAATAATCATTATCAATTATTTCACGTTTCCAAACAATAATATCCAAATCTATCACCCTGGGACCATACTTGGGAAGTGTGCGATCACGTCCTAATTGATTTTCAATTTTTTTTAAAATATCCTGAACCTCATCAAAATTATTGGAAGTTAAAAGCAACACGGCAGCATTTAAAAAATCTGCCTGATCGATAATACCAATAGGCTTCGTTTTTTGTAAATCTGTTACAGCAACCAGGGTGAAATATGATTTCAACAATTCAAGCGCCTTTTGAATATTCTTTTCCGAATCAATATTGGATCCTATACCTATGATAGTATGTATGAATAAAGACATATTTAATCCCTTGAACGGCTAAGAGTAAAAGATACGCTTTTTGAAAATCTGAGTGCATTGGGCTTGTCAACTTCAATTGTAACCTTCTTAACCCGCGGTATAGACAAAATATATTCAGCCACCTTATCTGCTATCCTTTCCAACAAATTAAATCTATCATTCTCAACAAGATTTATTACTTCCTTGCATATCGTCCGATAATTAAGTGAACTTTCAGGCAGATCGGTCTTCTCCTCACCCTGAAGTTCAAAATAAATAAAGATATTAAGTAATATATCCTGCAATTTCCCAACTTCATGCTTGTTGAAGCCTACCTCAGTACGTAACAAAAGATTTTTAATAGTAATAACAGCCATACTAAAAATTTAAATGAGCACCCGAATCGCAATATATAACCTGACCTGTTATGGAGCTATTGCTCACTAAAAAATAAACACTTTCAGATAAATTTTCAAGTTTAACTACCCTTTTTAAAGGACTTTGATTTGCAATATGCTGCAAATAGTCTTCATCCTTCCCCGGGGGTGGCAAAACAGCTCCGGGAGCAACAGCATTGACACGAATGTCAGGAGCCCATTCGAAAGCTGCCATCATAGTAAGATCACGTAAAGATTTTTTGGATAATAAATAAGCTGCATGAAAAGTATCAAAACTATCAACCTTAGTATCCAAAATATTAATAATACATCCTTTACCAAAAGAAGCACGAAAACCCTGCATCAAATAAAAAGGTGTTTCTAAATTTATCCTGAAATGTAAATCCCATATCTTTGACGTGCTAGAATGCAAATCACCGGATTTAAATATAGAAGCATTATTTATTAAAGCATCTAAACGGTCAATACCATCAGGTAGTTTGTAAATCAACCTTTGCACACTTTCAATACTATTTGATAAATCGCACTGAATAATAGGAAACTTCTGAGTAGGATAAGAAGCTTTTAAATGATTCGACAATTCTAATGCAGCATCAGAACTGTGATTATAGTGAATAACTATATTCCAACCACGAGCACTGAAATACTCAGCAAATCCTTTTCCTATCCTGCGAGAAGCGCCGGTAATCAATACAGTCTGAGCCATAACAGAAAAACATTTTAACTCTATATAATAAATATAGATAGTAAATAAATAATCGATGATAGATGCAAATTATTAAAATATAAGCCGAAATGCAACAGCCGATTTTGATTTCGAAATCAAAACCGACTGCATACTCATTTATTAAATCTGTTTTAAGTATTTTAGGACTGATTTACCTGATTAACCTAATAAAAAAAATTAAAACCCGTATCCACCTTCACTATCAGCAAGCATCTTTTGTAGCTTTTTACGTGTAAAGAAGATTCGACTTTTAACCGTACCGATAGGCAAATCAAGATGTTCAGCTATTTCTTTGTACTTATAACCATCGGTGTGCATTTTAAAGGGAATCCGAAAATCATCATCTAATTTATTGATATAGCCATTCATCTCCACAACACTATGAACCATTTCAGGAGTTTCCGATGCAAAATTAGTACTATATGCCGACCTCATAGCATCATCATTACCATCAAAAGTATTACGTGTTTTTTGATTTCGACGATAATTGTTGATAAAGGTGTTTTTCATGATTGTAAAAACCCAAGCTTTAAAATTAGTATTGGCAGTAAACTGCTTTTGATAAGTCAAAGCTTTAAGAGTTGTCTCCTGAAGTAAATCACGAGCATCCTCATCATTTGCGGTTAATCTGAGCGCAAAATAATGCAACCTTTCTTGAAGATTTAAAAGGTGATCATTGAATTGTAACGTTGTCATAACAATAGGTTTTTAGATATTTTGTATAACAAAATTATATAATCAATAAACAGAATGCAAATAATTAGTCAGTTATTTTCGGCGTATTTAGAATGATTCTACATAGTAAACGACCTATCTCGCTTATTAATAACGATTTACAAGATAGCTTAAAAAAACTTAAATAATTTTGAACAAAATAGCGTTAAACACAACAAAAATACAAAAGCCTTGAAACACAAGTCATTATGATATTTAGGTACTTCTTTGCATGATTAGGTTTTGGGTAATTAGTAAATTAGTAGATTAGTTAATTAGTTGATGTGATGAATTTGCAATTATGACAGTATAAGAACTGATTATTTCAAAGACAGCATCTGCGTATTACGAGTAGCTGATATAGGAAATAAAATTAAGGATTTATCGGTCGGCAACCATAAGAAGCCTTTAAATTTATCATTAACTTTATTTATATAAACAATAGCTTCTGAAGGTTTTACTTTGGATGAATCAATTATCAGAAATGAATCCGGATATTTTAGAATCGCATCATTAAGATATATAGTACCAAGTGATAAACCATTAATTACCTTATTTGGGATAGCAGTGAGACTTGATTCTGATGAAACAAGATTTAAATAGTTTCCATTCAAGGGAAAAACCGATTTTTCCACAACAAAGAGCTTTTTAACATTTAATAATAGGGCTGTTATTTTAGCAAATAGCCATGTAAAAAAACGCACTACTTTTCTAAAAAAGCGATCCTTTCCTGATCTAAAGTGGATATCATAAAATATATCCATTGCTTCATAGAATATTTTTACATAAGCAGCATTACGTATAGTACTTTCACCTTTAAAATGAACTATGGTAATTTGTGGGTTATAAAACACTTTATAGCCGGCAGATTTTATACGCCAGGACAAATCTATGTCTTCGCCATACATAAAAAATCGTTCATCAAAACCGCCATATTTCTTAATAACTTCGGCATCAAACACCATAAAAGCACCTGCTAAAATTTCAATTTCATTAACTTCCTCCGGTGAAAGATGTCCAAGATAATACCTTGCAAAAGTTTTTGATCGTGGAAATAAAGCTGATAATCCCATCATTCGATAAGCAGAACGTAATAAGGTCGGCAGACCACGTTTTGATTCGGGTAGAAATTTACCATTACCATCGATCATCTTCACCCCCATTGCACCACAATCAGGATGCTCTCTCATAAAATCAAGCACCAGATCACAAATATTTTCAGGTACTATGGTATCGGGGTTAAGCATAAGAAAATAACGTCCGTTTGAATCAGCCATTCCTTGATTACAGGCCTTTCCAAATCCCACATTTTTGGTGTTATGAATTATTCTGACTTCGGGGTAATATTGTTCAATTAACTTGGTAGTACCGTCTGTGCTGTTATTATCAACAATAATAACTTCAAGTCTATCGTCATGATAATACAACAAAGAATCAAGACACATCCTTATAAAGGGAACAGAATTATATGTTACAATAACAACTGATAACAAAGGCATCTTGAAAATATATTATTAAATCCTCATTGTTAGTTGAATTCTTTTCCTTTGAACATCAACTTCAAGAACTTTTACTTCAACATGTTGATTAAGGCTTACTATATCATTAGGATCAGAAACGAATTTATCGGCAAGCTGACTAATATGTACAAGTCCATCTTGTCCAACACCTACATCCACAAAGGCACCAAAATTAGTAATATTTGACACTATCCCGGGCAAAAGCATCCCGGCTTTTAAATCTTCAATTGTATAAACATCAGGAGAGAATTCAAAAACCTTAATAATTTGTCGCGGATCTCTTCCAGGTTTTTCCAACTCTTCAATTATGTCAAGTAAAGTAGGCATGCCTGTTTTTTCAGTTACATAATTCTCCAAATTAATTTTGTTTCGTAATGTTGAATCGTGTAATAAATCATTTACACTGCAATTTAAATCTGAAGCCATCTTTTCAACAATTGAATATGACTCAGGATGTACTGCTGAATTATCAAGAGGGTTAATACCACCTTCTATACGTAAAAAACCGGCACATTGCTCAAAAGTTACAGGTCCCAGGCGTGCAACCTTCTTAAGGTCAGATCTTGAACTAAAAGCACCATTTTCATTTCTATAATCAACAATATTCTTTGCAAGTACGGGTGATAATCCCGAAATATAGCTTAACAAATGATAACTGGCAGTATTCAATTCAACGCCTACCTGATTAACACATGATTCAACAACTTGGCCGAGGGAGCTTTTTAGCTGGTTCTGATTAACATCATGTTGATATTGCCCAACTCCTATAGATTTCGGATCAATTTTTACAAGTTCTGCAAGAGGATCCATAAGTCTTCTACCAATAGATACTGCTCCTCTAACAGTAACATCAAAATCAGGAAACTCGTCACGTGCAGTTTTGCTGGCGCTATAAACAGAAGCACCATCTTCACTAACAACAAAAACCCGGATATTCTGCTTAAAATGAATTTTTCGTATGAAGGCTTCTGTTTCTCTTGAAGCAGTACCATTTCCAATAGCTATAACTTCAGTTTTATATGCTTCAACAAGGGTTTCAATTTTACGAGCTGCTTGTTTTAACTCTTTCTGTGGCGGATGAGGATAAATTGTTTCATTATGTAATAGCTGCCCTTGAGCATCAAGACATACCACTTTGCAACCGGTACGAAAACCGGGATCAATAGCCATTACTCTTTTTTGTCCTAAGGGTGGAGCCAACAACAATTGGCGTAAATTTGTAGCAAATACCTTTATTGCTTCCATCTCTGCAATAGTACGACTGGCAGCTGCCACCTCATTTTCAATTGAAGGAGCAAGCAAACGTTTATAGCTATCCTCCAAAGCATATTTCACTTCATCAGACAAACTATTGCGCCCTTTAACAAATAAGGGCATTAAACGTTCTAAGGCAATTTCATTATCGGGAGTTATTGACACTTTCAAAAAACCTTCTTTTTCACCTCTTCTAATTGCCAATAAGCGATGAGAACGACATTTACGAAGGGGCTCATTATATTCGAAATAATCAAGATATTTTATTGCCTCAGCTTCTTTATTCTTAACAACACGGGAACTAATTACTGCATCATCCTCAAAAAGCTGCCTTATGATATGGCGCGCTTTCAGATCTTCGCTAATCCATTCGGCTATGATATCTCTTGCACCCTGCAAGGCAGTATCTATATCAGCAACTTCATCATTAAGGTAGGGAGAAACTATATCTTCCAATTGCTTGTCATCCTGCTTAAATATAATTTCGGCCAATGGTTCCAAACCCTTTTCACGTGCCATTACAGCACGTGTTTTCCTCTTTGGCTTATATGGCAAATAAAGATCCTCCAATTCATTGGCATCCCAGGAATTTTTAATCTTCTCAGCTAACTCATCTGTTAACTGACCAAGTTTTTCAATGGTATTTAAAATTGTTTCCCTACGACTGTTTATTTCCTGAAGTTGTTGATATCTATCTTTGATATCGCTAATTTTTATCTCATCAAGTGCACCGGTCATTTCCTTTCTATAGCGACTGATAAAAGGGATGGTAGAACCTTCATCAAGCAATGATATGGTGTTTGTAACCTGATTTAAAGGTATGTTAAGTTCTGATGATATTATTTTAGAATACATTTATGATCTTTTTGTATGATGTTTTCTTTTCTTTCTAAAATTACCCTGTGCTTTCTTTTTACCGTAAGAGGGACGTTCAGGTTTTGCAAATGGCTTATATTCAGGCCCGGGCTCAAAACCTTCAGGAAGTTGCAACTTATAAACTTCTCTTTCTATAAGTTTTTCTATCACGGCAAAACTATATTGATCTCGGTCATTAATAAAAGTGAGAGCAACACCGGTTGTATTAGCTCTTGCAGTACGACCAACCCGATGTACATAATCTTCTGCATCATTGGGAACATCATAGTTTATCACTAAATCAATACCATCAACATCTATCCCTCTTGAAACAATATCTGTTGCAACAAGGATCTTAACTTTCCTGTTTCTAAAACCAAGCATAACAGACTCCCTTTCAGACTGATCAAGATCGGAATGAATCGCATCAACCACAAAGTTCAATTGCTTTAAAACTTTAAATATCTCTTTTACTTTAAGCTTTGTAGAAGCAAAAATTAAAACACTATTTAATTCTTTACCTTTCAATAAATCAACTATTAATGGAACCTTTTGAGAATCCCAAACAAGATAAGCAGCTTGTAAAATTCCTTCAGCAGGCCGTGATATGGCAATGTTAACTTCAACAGGTGACTTTAAGAGATTTTTTGATAACTCCCTGATTTTAGGAGGCATGGTAGCAGAATAAAGCAAAGTTTGACGATCTTTAGGTAAGACCTTCACAATTTGCATTATATCATCAAAAAAACCCATATCCAACATACGATCAGCTTCATCAAGTATTAAATGCTTTAAGGAAGAAAAATTAAAATAATCCATATTTAAATGCTGGATTAAGCGACCGGGGGTGGCAACTACCAAATTAGCACCCGAAATAAGGGCCTTCTTTTGTTGATCCCATAACTCTGCATCGTTACCACCATAAACAGCTACAGAAGTAACAGGCAAAAAATAAGAAAATCCTTGAATATGCTGATCAATTTGTATTGCAAGCTCACGAGTGGGCACAAGAATCAATGTAGTAGTTAAGTCTTTTATATTATTAGCTATTTTGTTTAGTATTGGCAACAAAAATGCAGCTGTTTTTCCGGTACCTGTCTGAGCACAAGCAATTAAATCCTTCCCCTCCATAATAAGGGGTATAGTCTTTTCCTGCACAGCCGTGGCTTCAGTAAAACGCATAGCTTCAATACCTCCAAGGACTTCAGGACTAAAACCAAATTCACTAAATTTCAAACTAAATTGTTTTAATTGATAAAAATTTCAATCTTCTTATAAAATCTCCTAATCGTAGCGCCAAAGAATATCTCTTGTTAATAAAAAGAAATAAATGATTAAGCTAAGATCTTGCGCTTATATTCAGGATTACGTAACATTAATTCGTAAAATATACGATAGGCAATCCAAGCATCGGTGGCGGCATAATCAATCTGACCCGGAGTTAGCTCCTCAACTTCCCAATTACTTAATTGTTGCCTCTTGGAAATACGAACATTTAATAATAAACCTGCCAAAGCTTTTAAGCTAAAAACATCAATTCCAAATGATTTAACAACTTCTTGAATCTCAATAAAACGTGCAGGTTTAAACCTCGATAAACGAGCTAATCCACGTAAATCATCCTGAATACCAACCCCAACTTTTATAATTTTCGGATTTTCAAGTAAATTAATCAATTCATCCTGAAAACCAATTTTATTCAAACGAAATAAATAAGCCTTTGAAGCAGTTGAAAGTTGCAAAAGAGAAACAGAATTCTGCATACCTTTCTTAAAAGATGGTCGGGTCTCTGTATCAAATCCAAGTATTTTTTCACCATATAATTCAGCAACTATATCGTTAATTAAAAAAGGATCTTCAAGAACTGTTATAGAACCATTAAACTGACAAAGAGGCAACTCACTTATTGCTTCCTTACTAATACTACTTTCCATTAATTAAATTTATTCATAAATGATTATTATAAAATAATCAATTTTTATTCTTCTTTATTATCATCATCATCCCACTCTCTTTGCATTCTGGAAATAAACCAATGTCCGGTTTTTCTTTCTTCCATATTATCCGGATCTTCAGCTTTATGATAATCACCAAGGTCTTCATTTCCATATCGCACCTGATGTAATGCTCTTAACACATTTACCAAACTCTGCCCCCAATAAGTCTCAAAATGATTTATCACTTCTGCTAAAGCATCATTCATAATATCGGTAATTGCTAAGCGATAATTCATTAAAAAATCTTTTATATCCTGATAGATATCAGCCAAATTTTCAGATACAGTTGAAGATAAAGGAATATCGCTATGACGCATTTCATCGGTAAAAACTTCTAAATACTCATCAAAACCACCCATCTTCATTTTAAGTTGCAAGCGAATTTGATCATACTCCTCTTCTGTTACAAATCTTTCAACAAAGTCATCTAAAATCGGCTCTGTTTTGGGAAGCATATTTGCCTTTAAATATAAGAGAGGAAGGATTTTAAGAGAAGTGTCTAAGAATTCCTCACGACTTTGTTCTGAAAAACTTTCCAACCAATTACAAAACTCTCTGCCAACTGTAACGAATTCTATTACATTAATTGAATATACCGGATGTTCAAAACTTTCTTCCACCAAATTAGTAATTACTTTTTATTTAGCCTGACTTATTTTTGATAATCAACTGCAAAATTTGCAGGACTCACATTGCAAAGATATAAAAAAGAGTTGTACATGAACAATCAACTAAAATCAGTATGTTCATTTTTATTTCCTTTATCAGATATTTTCCATGATAATATACCTTTTTCATCAGCAATTATTGCACCTGAATCTTCAAGCCAATGAATAACCTTCCATACCTTGTCTTCAGGTGATCCTGACATTTCTACAAGCTCCTTAGCTGAAAAAGAATCTTTTTGAAGTTGATCTTTTACAAACTCCTCCAAGATATTAAATTCTTTACTCGATAAAGACCTGCTCTTTTTTGCCAAACAAACATCACAAATACCACAATTACTACTTTTGTTTTGCCCAAAATATCTAAGTAAAAGTCTGCTACGACAAATATGCTGAGTTGTTAAATATTCAATCACAGAATTTATCCTTGCCTGATACTGCTTTTTACGTTTGCTGTAAACTTCAGGAGGAATTACAACAAAACGAGTTTCTTCCCTTCTTTGCAAAAAAGTTATCAAGGCAGTACGGCGTTGTGGTATATAATGCAATACCCCTGCCCTATTTAAAGCCAAAAATGCTTCATATACCTTAGTCCTTTCAACATTAATTCGCTTAGCCAGCCTTTCTTCATCAATAGTAACATATTCAGTATATAAACCGGTATAACTCCTTAATAATACTTTTATATACTCATCCAAGCTAGCATTTGCTACCTGAAATTTATAAAGTTCAAACTTATCCATTAATACTCGCACCCTCGACAAAATATCGGCTTCCTCAGAAAAAGCAATATATTCGGCCCGTTGAAGAATTTTTAAACTATTGAAAACTGTTAGAATATTAAAATGATAAGCAGTACAAAATTTCCCAATATTAAAATCAAAAACCATGTCTTCACCAGAGCCAACGGCAATCTGAAAAAAATTTCCCAATGCCTCATAGATTCGTAAAATAGTTTCTTTGTCGGGATAAGAAGTGGAAACCCCTTTTTTTAACTGAATTTTATCGTTGGGAGACCATAATAAAACAGAATAAGCGCGCTTCCCATCACGGCCCGCCCGGCCGGCTTCCTGAAAATATGCTTCAAGTGAATCAGGAACATCCATATGTATCACTAAACGAACATCAGATTTATCTATCCCCATACCAAAAGCATTTGTTGCCACTATTATTCTTGTCTGTCCGGACATCCAACGATCTTGTCGCAAATCCTTAATATTCTGAGATAAACCCGCATGAAAATATTCTGCACTCATTCCTTTTTCAAAAAGCATCTTTGCATATTCAGATGATTTTTTTCTGCTTCTGACATATACAATTGCAGAACCAGCAAGCGAATTCAAAATCTTTAATAATTGTTCCTCTTTGTTCTCTGTTCTCCTAACAACATAAGCAAGGTTAGAACGTTCAAAATTTCCGGAAAAAACATTCTTTTTTCGGAAATTTAACTGCAACTGAATATCTTTTACAACTTTTGGAGTTGCGGTTGCTGTTAAAGCCAAAACCGGTACTCCCGGCAAAAACTCACGAATAGCAACAATCTTAAGATAACTGGGACGAAAATCATATCCCCATTGAGAAATACAATGTGCTTCATCTACAGCTATAAGGTTAATATTAAGATGAGGAAGTTTTTCAAGGAATAAAGTGGTTGACAGCCTCTCGGGAGATAAATATAAAAACTTGCAATCACTGTATATGCAATTATCCAAAGTCGTTTGAATTTCCATAAAACTCAATCCCGAATGAATTGCATAAGCCTTGATTCCAATTTTTGTCAAGTTTTCAACCTGATCTTTCATTAAGGCAATAAGCGGGGTTACCACCAAACAAAGACCGGGAACAGCCATGGCGGAAACCTGAAAAGTAAGAGATTTTCCACCGCCGGTAGGTAAAAGACCAAGAGTGTCATTACCCTCAACTACAGAACGGATAATTTCCTCCTGAACAGGGCGAAATTCATCAAAACCCCAGTACTTTTTTAATATATCAAGGTAATTTACTGACATTGGTTTTTTGAATGTACAGTGAAATACAATGTTAATAAAAAAAGCTGCCTAAACAGACAGCTTACAAAATATTTAAACCAAAAAATGTTTTGAAATTAAAAAAACTCTTATTAACATAAAAATTAATATACATCAAGTTTTAATGAAAGCGGAATCCTGTTTAATAAAACATATTAATTTTTATTCTTAGTATTTTTGGTGTAATAGTTAAATATAAAATACTGCCGATAAAAAGTTAAAAGCGCATCAAGTTTTAAA
>CAZODA010000025.1:0-41927 GCA_964578485.1 uncultured Alkalitalea sp.
AAGTGCTACATTACTATTTTCCGATTTTGGTACATTGTTATTTTCCGGTTACACCTGTCTCACTGTTTATATTAATCATTAAGTTTGGGTAAACGAATTCACGCAGATTAACACGAATTTATAGGCTGAAAGCCTAATATATTACAGCATCCCGCATCGGCGAGCCTCGCGGGACAGGTTGGGGCAACGCCCTATGTTGCAGAACACCACCACCATTTGCGCCTTGAAGAGGCAACATAAAATTAATGAAAAATAGAAGAAGGTCACATTCCTGACGGAATGTGGGTGGAGAGGGATGAACCTATTTTCTACCGAGCGTTGCAATCCTACGGATTGCGGTGCTTATAAAATCGAGTTGTTCCGTAAATAAAAAACCATCCATTAAGAATGAAACTCTTGTAAAAAAACCAGTTACGTAAAAATCATTCCGTAGGAATGAATCGCTCGGTAAAACCAATAATAGTGTTTCATCTTGCATTCCGTTAGGTTTTTTAGCGTAGCGAAATCCCGCCGAGGCTTGCCGAAGGCGGGGGTTGCTGTATATGAGGGTTTTACCTTGCAAATCAACTAATCATCACATCAACTAATCTGCTAATCAACTAATTAACTAATCATCACTTCTACTAATTAATAACCCGAAACCCAAAACTCGAAACCCGAAACTATTTTAAACGACGTAGTCCTAAACTTTTTCAATTTGCTAATTAACTAATCTGCTAATCCACTAATTAACTAATTTACCAATCAACTAATTAACCAATTTGCTAATCCACTAATTTGCTTTCATCGGGGTACACGTAATAGTTGCTAACTGCAAATCCTCCCCAATTACCGATTCCTCCTTCAATATTACTTCTTACTTGTCGTGATGCTGCTGTAAAGGGATTTGAGCTTCCGAAGGTTTCTTCATGATATGATTCCCAAAATTTATATTGTTCCCGGTCGATGCGGCAGACTTTAAGTATCACGGTGTCTTTTTCATTATACAGGAATTCAGCATCTCTCATTTTCATAAAAGAATCCGGTCCTTTATTTAGTGACAAAGTGATTTTTTCTTCCGGAAAGAATCGTGCATCAAAATTTGCTAATAAACAGGGGCTAAAGCCTCTTGTACCGGAGTAGCTCCTTGTATAAAAGCGATAAAACACTTCATCATCAGGTTTATTATATAGGCTGACATTAATATTTCCATAGCCGGGCTGTTCTTTTGCAGCTTCGAACCATGCCGAATCAACTATTGGCAATTCCGGTATAGTTGTATAAGCATTAAGTTCAAATTCTCCATATTTAATATTAAGCCTATATGTTTTGCCTGCTTCACCTTTAATAAAGCGTCCCTGATAAAAATATGGAGGAAAGCGATTTTCATCTAATCTAAGAGTCAGCACCTCACTATTTTCACCATCAGATACTTCTACTCTCGCCTGTCTAATAATAAGTTTCAACATATCAGCAGAGTCAAGTTCAAAGTAATACGGAACATTACGAGTAATAATAACATTTGCATAGCTATTTGTTTCTATTCTTCCTTCAACAACAAACAAAGGATTAAAATCTCTATCCTCTTCAAAAGGTGATTCTTCACAAGCAAAATTCAAAAGTAAAATTATGCAGAAGCTGCTTATCCACATTATTTTCTTAACAATACTGTCAACAATAACATTCCGAAAGAGATAATTTGTATTATTCTCCATTTTTATTAAAATTTAAATTGCCAGGAAACTGATGGTAACAAAGGGAAAATAGAAACCTTAAAAGGCTCCACTGTCAGTTCATATTGTTCTATATCGCCATAAGCTTTAGGAAAAATAAAAAAGGGATTACTACGATTATAAACATTATAAATTGAAAACACCAAGGCTGAATATCTTTTTTCTGTGTCTTTAAATACTCTTGTAGCAGATAAATCTATTCGGTGATAATCAGGGAATCTAGCGGAATTTCTAGCTCCATAGATATTAATCACATTATTTTCAAAAAAATATCTTCCAATGCTTGGGGTATATGGTCGTCCGGTTGAATAAACAAAAGTAGCTCCGAACTTCCATTTTTCATTATGATCCATACTCATAACCAAGGAAATATCATGAGGCCTATCATAAGCAGTTGGAAACCATCTGCCATTTTCAATCTCTTTAATACTGCTTATGCTTTTAGAAAAAGTATAAGCAAGCCATCCTGTCATTTTCCCTTTTACTTTACTTAGCAGATATTCAACACCCCATGAACGTCCTTTTCCAAAAACAAGGCTCTCGACCAATGGGGTATTATCTACGGATTGCATAAAATAATTATTAAACTCACTATGATTTTTAGTATGTTTATAATATGCTTCTATTGATGTTTGAAATATTCTGTCATCGGTTAAATGATAATATCCTCCTGCTATTTGCCAACCTTTTTGTACCGGTATATCAAGGCCGGAGGCGACCCAAAAATCTAAGGGAAATGACACTGATGTAGCATTAACCATATGTGCAAACTGATGGTTACGATTAAATGATAATTTCAATGATGAAAGATTAGAAAGCATAAATCTTAAGGATGCCATCAGGTCGGGAGAAATAAAATGAGCAGCAGCTTTTCCACCTTTATAAAATATTGTATCTGACAAAACTCCTTCTTCATCATATATAAATTTATTGTATGGACCATAGTGGACTGAATAATTGAGCCGTGTTCCGGCACTAAACATCCATCTATTGGTCAATTGTCCATCGATAGAAAAAAACATGCTGTATTCACCGAGATAATAGTTATCTACACTGCCAAAATCAAATTCTATTTGTTGAGTACCTATATTACTGCTATTGGGTATGAATTTTTGATATTTATTATCGAGCCCTGCTGAATATTTAAAATTATCGGTAGTATAAACGACTTTAGATTTTTGTCCTAATGCCCTCACTCCCGAAGTCAGCAACAAATCATAAGCAGGATTTCTGAGTTTAATATCAAAGTCATAATCAGAGTAATACAAATTATGAAACAATGAAAAATTAGGACTTAATTTATGGTTCCAATTAAACGACAAAAGCTCATTTCCCCATGTAAGGTCGGCATCAAGTAAAATGGCAGGCGTAACCATAGAAAATATATCTCTTCCCTTATATAAATTTATTTGTAAATGATGATTAGGATTCGGTTTAAAAATTACTCCTCCATTTATATCATAAAAATCATAATCTGATTGGAATTCAACAGAACGACTATTAATAATCTCAAGATCATCCATCAATCTAAGGATCATACCAATATGAGACCTCCTAAATCCAAAAAATACAGATAATTTGTCATCTACAAGAGGAGTATTTATCATAGCACCGGTAGATAATATTCCTAAATTAATTCCACCGCTTGTTGATTTCGGTATATTATTATCCGAGTTGCTTAAAATTACAGATGACAAGCGATTACCATATTCAACAGGAATACCGGATTTTATTAGCTCTACATGATTAACAATATCAGGATTAAAAACTGAATAAAATCCAAGTAAATGCGAAGGATTATATACAGGGGCACCATCTAAAAGTATTAGATTTTGATCGAAATACCCACCTCTTATATAAATAGAAGCATCACCTTCCCCACCCGTACGGTAACCCGGCATCAACTCAAGGGTCTTAAATAAATCAGCCTGCCCCAAAAACAATGGTAAATAACGACTATCTTCAGTGCTAAGATCAATTATACCTGTTCTTGTATCCCTAATAAATTTTGAATCTGAACTATGCACAATAGTAACCTCTTCAATTTCAACATTTAAAGGATACATTTCAAATTCAATAGTATCAGATTTAGAAAATTGGTATAAAAAATGACCGCTATGATAGCCCAAGGCAGTAATTGAAATATGAAAAATTGAATCAGAAGATGAAAAATAAAAAAAGCCATAATCATCAGTAACAGCTACATCGCGACTACCAACATATATTTTTGCACCACTAAGAGCTTCTGTCGTATGCCCATCGACGACCCTACCAAGGACAGGAAGATTGGCGGCAAGAGGCAAGCTAAATCCAAACAAGACAATAAAAAAAACTACGATTTCCGGTTTCCTCATATATATTGAGTCTGCTGTTTAATGAAATATGATAAAAATAGAAAAAATGAATTTATTCTGATAATATTAGTAATAATTATTTTCAGGATACTTTCAACAATACTTCAACAGTTTTACATGCAGACAAAGAACAAGAAAATATATTTTATTTTCAACGAAAATAAACAACTATTCTTATGCTAGTTAAATAGCATAATATTCTATTTTTTATATGTTTGTTTGTGTTAATATGTTTTGAAGAAAAATAAGAACTTATTGCATTTAAAAATTTTATGACTAAAACTCCAAAAAAGAAAAAGAATTTTTTTGATTTTTTTCTCAACTTCCTTGAAAAAGGTGGTAATGCACTCCCCCATCCGGCTACACTATTCGCACTATTTGCTATTGGAGTCCTGCTTTTATCAGCTATTGGAAGCTGGTTGAACTGGCAGGCAGTTCATCCTGCCACAAATGAAAATATTTCAGTAATTAATTTGCTATCAAAGGAAGGCCTTCGATATATTATTGAAGAAATGGTTAATAACTTCACGAGTTTTGCACCACTTGGTATTGTTTTGGCTGCAATGCTTGGAATAGGAATAGCTGAAACAAGCGGACTTATTGGTGTATTTATTCGCATGCTGGTACTTTCTGCTCCACGAAAAATTTTAACCTTTGTTATTGTCTTTGCAGGAATTTTATCTAATGCAGCCAGTGATATTGGATATGTATTACTGATTCCATTAGCAGGAATAATTTTTCATGCATCAGGGCGGCATCCTTTTGTTGGAATGGCTGCAGCTTTTGCAGGAGTATCAGGTGGCTTTAGTGCAAACCTAATAATATCAACAATTGATCCCTTGCTTGCAGGATTATCTGAAGAAGCAGCTCATTTTATTGATCCTCACTATCATGTAAATCCAACAGCTAATTACTATTTTATGGCAGTATCTACAATATTAATAGCATTTTTAGGTACAATAGTTACTGAAAAAATTGTAGAACCAAGATTTGGTAAATATAAAGGAGAAATAAAACAAGAAACTATAGAAGTGCTCAGCCAAAAGGAAAAGAAAGGACTACGATGGAGTATGATAGTTTTTGTTTTCTGGGTATTGATAATATTGGCAGGGATAATACCGGAAAACGGACTACTGCGCGGCGCTAATGGTGGCTTACTCTCTTCCCCGGTAATAAAGGGAGTTATTACTTTCCTCATTCTTATAGCAGGAAGCATGGGAATTGTGTATGGTGCAATTACAGGAGTATTTAAAAGTGACAAAGATGTAGCCAATGGAATGGCGCTAAGTTTAAAAACTTTAACACATTATATTGTTCTGGTATTTTTTGCAGCACAATTTGTTTCATATTTCAGGGAAAGCAACATTGGGGTTATTATGGCAATAAAAGGAGCCGAAACACTTGTAAAAGCCAATATTGGAGTAATTCCTCTGATGCTCATGTTTGTTGTTCTCGCAGCTTCTATTAATATGCTGATGGGAAGTGCATCTGCCAAATGGGCAATTATGGCTCCCATATTCGTTCCTATTTTTATGCTTTTAAATTTTTCCCCCGAATTATCTCAAGCCGTATATAGAATAGGAGATTCGGTTACAAATCCAATATCGCCAATGATGAGCTTCTTTGCATTAATTATTGCATATTTTCAAAAATATGATAAAAATACAGGATTAGGAACTATAATCGCAACCATGCTCCCATACAGTATTGCTTTTTTTATAGGATGGAGCTTACTTCTTATTTTGTGGATATTAACAGGAACACCTCTTGGACCGGGAGCGGGGCTATTTTATGAGTTGCCAATTTAATATTAAGCATATAAAAAAAGATAATCCGTTTTAGATTAATACCTAAAACGGATTACCATACCCAAACCAAAATCAAAATCTACCAACTATTTATCATGTAATTAACAACTAAAAAAGTTAAAATGCCAAGTCCTCCTCGAAAGCAGTATCCAAATTGTTTTGTATGCATACTATGCGTCTGATACATTCGATCTTGCTTCCAAAAGGTGCACTCATAGCAAGAAGATGACCATCATTACTACGTAAATGAAATACATAACGGCCACTATCTGTTTGCCACTTATCGAACTTTGCCCTTGACCGGACAAACTGGCGCAAACTACGAATGCCATCACGACACTCTGTTTTTGTGGCAAATCTGGGGCTCCACAATAGTGGTTTATTATCTGAATCTTTCAAATGAAACTGATAGGCCCCTCCTGATTTTTTAGAAATTATAAATCTCATATTACAAAACGGTTAAGGTTTAATAAAATAAAGAACATTTTGCCAAATCCAGTTAAACATAACTATTTTTTAATCTCAACTTTTTATTGCTTAACAAAATGCGATTATCACATTACAACCTTGATTATTATTAGTGAGCTTTAGATAGTAAGATAACACATTTAATTTAGTTTGTCAAGTTTTTATGATAAAAAAGGAAAGTTATCAACATCTTATTAACAATCTTGTGTTAATTAAAATTTAATCATAAATTTGTTTTAAATTTAAGCATTCTCTTATGTATATATCTTCCAATATCAGGCTTCTTCGAAAGCGAAAAAAGCTGACTCAAAGTGACTTGTCGGCAATATTAGGAATTAAACGTCCTACTTTAAATAATTATGAGAATCAGGTTTCCATGCCTCCTATTGAAATGTTGATTAAACTATCTGATTACTTTAACATTTCCATTGACACATTAATAAGGATAAATCTCTTGGAGCTCTCGAAATCTAAGTTATTAGAGTTGGAAAACGGCAACGATGTATATATTAAAGGATCTCAATTAAGGGTTCTTGCTTCAACGGTTGGCAGTGATAATGAAGAGAATATAGAGCTTGTTCCTGAAAAGGCCAAGGCAGGATACCTTACCGGTTTTGCTGATCCTGAATATATTGTATCACTTCCTGTATTCAGGTTACCTTTTCTTGGTAAGGAACGAAAATACCGCACCTTTCAGGTAAGTGGTGATTCTATGTTGCCCATTCCACATGGAGCTTATGTTACCGGAGAATTCATAAACGATTGGACGAGTTTAAAGAATGGAGATGCCTGCATATTATTTACCATGAGAGATGGTATTTCCTTTAAAATTATTGAAAACATGATAAATGAAAATAGGGGCCTGCGTTGTATATCTTTAAATTCGCTTTATGACCCATATTTTGTTCCTATATCTGAAATAAAAGAAATATGGAAATTTGTTCATTATATCAGTCCTGAGCTACCAACGGAACATCTTGAAGCAAATCAGATGGTTAAAAAATTGAGTGATATAAAAAAGGATATAGATGAAATTAAAAACAAATTATCAGGCTGAGAAATCATTGTTTAAGTTTGTTTATTTTTGCATTCGTTTTAGCAATAATTTATTATAATATGCTTTCCTTTTATTAATAAGGACATCAAATAAAAAATTACAAATGAATTTAATTAAAGCCTGGATAATATCAATGCGCTTAAGGACTTTAGCATTGGCACTTTCAACTATTATGATGGGAAGTATTATGGCATTGCGTTTTAACATTTTCAAATGGGATGTACTTTTATGGGCTTCACTTACGACTCTTTTCCTTCAAATCATGTCAAATATGGCTAATGATTATGGTGATGCATTATCGGGTGCCGACAATGATCACAGGGTGGGTCCTCAAAGGATGATACAACAGGGAGTAATAAGCTTATCAGCAATGAAGAAAGCAATAATATTTTGTATTATTCTATCATTAATTTCGGGGATAATTCTTTTACTAAAAGCTTTTGACGGTCTGCAATGGGCTCATTTGATTTTTTTATTATTAGGCTTGTCGGCCATAGGCGCCGCCATTAAATATACAGTGGGTAAAAATCCATATGGCTACAAAGGTTTGGGGGATATATTTGTTTTTATCTTTTTTGGGATAATTGGTGTTGCAGGAACCTGGGTGCTTCATACCAATTGCTGGGATTGGACAGTATTATTACCCGCCTCATCAATTGGCTTCTTTAGTACAGCTGTGCTAAATCTCAACAACATACGTGATTATAATGCTGATAAAATAAGTAATAAAAACACTATGGTGGTACGAATTGGAAGAAAAAAAGCTTCATGGTATCACTTATTGTTAATTTTAGCCGGGTGGATCTCAATAATGGTCTATATTTTATTTTTTAATGAACTCTATTTTTTTTGGCCTGTTTTAATAACACTGCCATTATTTATAAAAAACATTATAACAGTATTTAAAAACAAGGGAGCTCAGGAATTAGATAATGAATTACGCAATCTTTCATTAAGTATTTTACTTTTTGTATTATTAAGCGGCGTAAAAATATATCTTTAATTTATTATGTATATAGCAAAATATTATCCCTATCAATTAAAATTTAAAATTCCCGGAGCTACTTCAAGAGGGGTGCTTACAACAAAAATGAGCTATTTCATTGAAATCTGTAATAAAGATGATTCTAAAATAAAAGGTATTGGTGAGTGTTCTATTCTCCCCAAGCTCAGCCCTGATGATCGTTCCGGATTAGAGGAGAAGGTTCAATACTGTTGTAAAAACATAAACACCTTGATGTTAAATTATCATGATGAACTTCGCGAGTGGCCGGCAATTCGTTTTGCTATTGAAATGGCAATAACTGATTTAAATAATGGAGGTAAGAGGCTGTGGTTTCCATCTGAATTTACTTATGGAAATATGGCAATAGATATCAACGGGCTTATATGGATGGGGTCAATAGCCACTATGCAAAAGCAAATAGAAGAAAAAATACAAGAAGGATTTAATTGTCTGAAGCTAAAAATAGGTGCAAAAGATTTTAACACTGAATTTGAATTGCTAAAATCCATCAGGGAACAATTTTCACATGATAAGCTTGAGATAAGGGTAGATGCTAATGGTGCTTATACAGTTAAACAGGCTGCTGAAATTCTTGACAAACTGGCAAAAATAGAAATACATTCAATAGAACAGCCAATAAAAGCCAATCAATGGGATAAAATGGCCGAACTTTGTCGAAACTCTCCTCTACCAATTGCCCTTGATGAGGAGCTTATAGGAATTAATTCATCCGAGAAAAGGAAAGAAATGCTTGAAACAATAAAACCTCATTATATTATTTTAAAACCAAGTCTCATAGGAGGTTTTAAATCGTCACATGATTGGATTAAAGCGGCAGAATCTGTAAATGCGGGCTGGTGGGTCACGTCGGCATTAGAAAGCAATATAGGATTAAATGCCATTGCACAATGGACTGCAACTTTAAATACTTCACTACCACAAGGCTTAGGTACGGGGCAAGTTTTTTCAAATAATATTGCTTCGCCATTGTTTGTAAAAGATGGTCACTTAAACTATCGAAATTTTTAATCGGAAAATATTTCAAAAAATTATTCATAATAAATATGTACGGAATTTTTATTATTTTTTTGTTTTATGCCTTTGGAATTCTTTTGTCGGGATTAATAGGCGAAATTATCCCGGGAAGTGTAATTGGTATGGTTTTACTTTTCCTTGCATTATTATCGGGAATAGTAAAAGCTGAAAAGGTAAAAACTGTAGCAGAATTTATAACCAGACATATGGCTTTGTTTTTTATTCCGGTAGGTGCAGGTCTAATTGCAACTTCACATTATTTTAAAGGAGAAACAATAGCCATTATTACTTCATCAGCTATAAGTACCATTCTGGTATTGATTGTAGTAGGCTGGATTCAACAATTTATGGAAAAAAAAGATGATTAATACCTTATTTACTATTCAACCCTTTACCCTTGCTTTTGTAATAGGAGTATATCTTGCAGCATTATGGCTTTATAAAAAAACAAAATTAAGTCTCTTACACCCTGTTTTGGTAGGTATATTAGTTGTTATTGCTGTTTTATTACTGTTAAAAGTTGAATATAGCGCTTTTGAAGAAGGAAGTTTTTTAATCGATTTTATGTTGGGTCCTTCAGTAGTAGCTCTTGGTTATGGCTTATATGACCAGGTTTATTTGATCAGAAAAAATTTACTTTCAATTTTAACGGCTATCACGGTAGGAAGTATTGTGGGCATAGTATCGGTTGTATTTATTGCACGTTGGATGGGTGCAGATGAAACTGTTATAGCATCTCTTGAACCCAAATCTGTTACTACCCCTATTGCTGTGGGTATTTCAGAAAGATTTGGAGGGCTGCCTCCTCTAACAGCTGTTGTAGTGGTTGTTACTGGTATATTTGGAGCAGTAGTCGGACCTTTTGTTTTAGACAAGGTTGGCATTAGCAGTAAAATAGCAAGAGGCTTAGCTATGGGAAGCAGTTCACATGGTGCAGGAACAGCGCGTGCTATTGAAATGGGAGTAGTACAAGGGGCTATAAGTGGCTTAAGCATAGGCTTAATGGGAGTAGCCACTGCGGTAATGGTACCCATATTAAGACTCATAATTAATTAACAGCCTCTTTTTAAAAAATAACAACTTATTAAAAAGTTTCGTTTAACGGTACGATTATTGTTTGGGCTTAATCTGAAACAAACAATACTTTAAACCTCATCACGAAATGAATATTAAGATTGCCCTGATTTGCATCTTTTGCTTTTATTATTTTCCGGTATTTCCACAACTAAAAAATTATGCCTTTAAAATAGAGGGAGGGGCAACACTTACTAATGGCAACTTGGACTTAGTAGCACCTATGATAGGTTTAGGAGCCGAATACTATCACTCGATTAAATCGTCTTTTGGACTTATGTGGACTTTGGATTTATATACCCTTGAAAAGGAAATAAACAATCTTTCTGCAAAAGAAAGCTGGTATAAGGAACTTTTTGTAGCTGCAGGTCAAATGACTTTTGAACCCTTTTATTCCTATAAATTCAGATCGGAGAAGGATCAATCGCACTTTTACATTACACTTGGAGCAGGTATGTATCAACCTTTTGCAAAAACAACTGTTAGTGAAGGAGAATATGAATTTCTTGGAGATTTTGAAAAAGAAGGAGAATTTCAGGTAACTCAATGGTCGAGGTTTCCATATACAACAAAAATTAAAGAAAATTTCTCATTTGCATGGAAGCCAAATTTTTCCTTGCAAGTGGGTTATGACATAGTACTTCCCGGTTCAGGCGAAATTTTGGGACTGTTTATAAAATATCACAGCTTTGATGATATAAAACCACTTTCTTATATTTCAAGGGAACCGGCTTATGAAGATTTTTATTTCGATAAAAATAACACTGTACTTCCTATCAAACTTGGCATTACTTTTAAACTCACCGGAAAAGATAAAACAACAAGGCGTAGGGAGAAAAAAACCAAAGAGTACCATATGTTAAACAATCAGGAATATAACTATGGGATTTAAGACAGTATTAAGTTTTACAAGCAAATCAAAAAATTATTTTAATTATATTTGCTACACTTCCATTTTTTAAAATGATTGATAAAATTCAAGAGATAATTGATAAAGGCGGACTTGCATACCGTCTTCCCGGCGAAAAACATTTTGTCGCAGGTAAAATTAAAAAGACAGAACTTTTTAATTTCTCAATGTTAAATAGCTTACCTGATGAAAACATCTTTTTAGTAGCACCTTTTGATGCGAGGCAAGAAAATGCTTGGTGGTTCAATTTTGTTGAAGAAAAATTTCCATGTTGCCCTTCAACAAAAAAAACAACTATAAAAGATTATAAGCAAATAAACAGTTCCTCTACTGACTTTAATAGTTATTCAAGTCAATTTTACAAGATGATGGAACATCTAAAATCAGGTAAACTCAAAAAAATAATTCTATCAAGAACAATCACAAAAAATAAAAATTTATTGCCTATACTGGCTCAGGTATTTTTCGACCTTTGCAACAAGCATCCTCAGGCTTTTGTGTATCTTATCAATAGCCCTAATACCGGAATATGGACAGGAGTTTCACCCGAAACTATACTTAAAAAAACAGGCGACTCTATTAGTACCGTATCACTGGCGGGAACACGAAATAAACTTGATAGTGACATAAAAAGCTGGAGTTTTAAAGAGCTTGAAGAACAGGAAATGGTAAGTAATTATATTGATGATGTACTTAAAAATTACAATATCGCAAACTATCAAAAGGAAGGCCCTGAAGTGATTAAGGCAGGCAATGTAAACCATTTAGTAACAAGCTATTCCTTTCCTTTTAAATCGATAAAAGACTCTTTGGGAGAGTTTGTTTTTGATTTATATCCAACGCCTGCTTTATGTGGAGAGCCTAAATTACAGGCACTTAATTTAATAAGTGAAATAGAGCCCCACCGAAGATCGTATTATGGTGGGTTTTTAGGTCCTGTAAATAAAAATAATATAGATCTTTTTGTAAATATCCGCTGTATGAAAGTAAATAACAAACATAGTACTATCTTTGTAGGAGGCGGATTAACTCTTCAGTCGGACCTTCAAAACGAATGGGATGAAACTGTATTAAAAAGTAAGACCTTGCTTTCAGTTATTCGCGATAAGCTTTAATTTTTTTGCTACTACGCAAAAAATCAGAAGCTCAACTATTATTATTTATATTTAAAATGATTAAACCAATTTCAGACAAACCAATTGTAAAAGCACTGGTTGAACTGTGTTATTTACACGGTGTAGAGCATGTAATAATTTCGCCGGGGTCGCGTAACGCGCCTCTTATTATTTCTTTTGCAGGTTTTGAAAAATTTGAATGTCTTACTATTGTTGACGAACGCAGTGCAGCTTATTTTGCCTTAGGTTTGTCTCGGGAGAAAAGAAAACCTGTTGCATTAGTTTCAACAAGTGGCACAGCGGCTTTAAACTATGCTCCTGCAGTAGCTGAGGCTTACTACCAAAAAATTCCCTTGGTAGTAATCACTGCCGACCGACCAAAAGAATGGATAGATCAGGGAGATGGTCAAACAATAAACCAGCCGGGGATTTACAATAATTTCATTCGTTATCAATGTACTCTTCCTCTTTCAGGTGGGCATTCCGATGACGAATGGTATATGAACCGCATATTAAATGAAGCATTTCAAAAGTGTAAGGGGCCTGTTCCCGGTCCTATACACATTAATGTTCCCATGCGAGAGCCCTTGTATGGAAAAACTGTTCATCCAAATATTCCGGCTCGAAAAATTCAAGTCCTCATGGGCGACAGCCATATGTCGGAGGATGCTATTTCTGTTTTATGTTCAGAAATTGGAAAATATGAACGTGTTTTGGTGCTTGCCGGAGCAATGCATTTTGATTCCGAATTAAATAAGGCATTCAATTTACTTGCTGAAAAGGGTGTGGTTATTCTCACCGAAACTTTAGCAAATTTAAAGGGTTCGAAATTTATTTTACATACCGATCGGGTTGTAACAACCATTAATGAAAATGAAAAATTAATTTTTAGTCCCGATATTTTAATCACATTGGATATTCCGGTATTATCTAAAATGATAAAAAGTTTCCTTAGAAAAAATCCACCTAAAATTCATTGGCATTTTTCTTTCGATCAAGACATTACAGATACATATCAATCCTTATCAAGAATAATAAGGGGAGATGCTGCACAAATATTAAAACAAGTTGCCGACAAGATTAGTCCGAGAACAAAGCGTTTTATCGAAACTTGGGAAAAAAGATATGATATGGCAAGCACCCGCCATAATCAATATATTGAATCACTACCATGGTCTGATTTGAATTTTTTTAAAATAATAAGCAATTACAATTTCCCGGTTTCGCAAATTCATCTTGGTAATAGTACCCCTGTGCGTTATGCTCAATTATTTGAATGGCCACAAAGTCATACATGGTATGCCAATCGCGGTACAAATGGAATTGATGGCTGCGTTAGTACAGCAGCAGGCGCTGCCTACGGAAGCGATAGTCCTGTTTTACTGATTATTGGTGATCTATCATTTTTTTACGATAACAATGGCTTATGGCATCAATACCTTCCGGCATCTTTTAGAATTATTGTTGTTAATAATGGCGGAGGTGGCATATTCAGATTTATTCCGGGCCCGACAGATACTGATGAGTTAGAAAAGTTTTTTGAAGCAAGGCATTCATACAATTGTGAAGGTATTGCACTATCATACGGCCTTAACTACTTCTCCTGCAATAATGCCGAAGAATTACAAAATATACTTCCCGATTTTTTTGATCCTTCAGAAAAGGCTGCAATTTTGGAAGTATTTACTCCGGGAGTTGAAAGTGGTAACTTGTTAAAACAATATTTCAAATTTCTAAACAATGAAATTTAAATAAGGTTTATATATTAATTCTGAAAATGGAGAGCTAATTATTGATGTTTATAAAATAATACAAGGCTATGGCATATAAATGGGTTTCTGAAAACAAATTTCAAGATATTAAATTTGAATCCTGCGAAGGGGTAGCAAAAATTACAATTAATCGGCCAAAAGTTTATAATGCTTTTCGCCCACAAACAGTAAAGGAGCTAATCGAAGCTTTTGATATTTGCCGCGAACGTCAAGATATAGGAGTTGTTATTTTAACCGGCGAAGGCGATAAAGCTTTTTGTTCGGGTGGAGATCAAAATGTTAAAGGACTTGGCGGTTATATCGATGAAGAAGGTGTCCCCAGATTAAACGTATTGGACTTACACAAAAAAATCAGATCACTACCAAAGCCGGTAATTGCCATGGTTAATGGCTACGCTATTGGTGGCGGACATGTTTTGCACATAATATGCGATTTAACCATAGCAAGCGGAAATGCAATATTTGGGCAAACGGGACCAAAGGTTGGAAGCTTTGATGCAGGCTTTGGCTCGTCGTATCTGGCTCGTCAGGTAGGGCAGAAAAAAGCACGCGAAATATGGTACTTGTGCAAACAATATACAGCCGAAGAAGCTGAAAAAATGGGTATGGTAAATAAAGTTGTACCCTTAGAGAAGCTTGAAAACGAAACTATGGAATGGTGTAAAATAATCCTTCAAAGAAGTCCTATGGCTTTAAGAATGATAAAACGAGGCTTAAATGCCGAGTTGGACGGCCAAGCGGGAATTATGGAATTAGCGGGAGATGCAACACTAATGTTCTATATGATGGAAGAAGCACAAGAAGGCAGAAATGCTTTCTTAGAAAAAAGAGATCCCGATTTTAAAAAATTCCCAAAATTCCCGTGATATTTATTAGATAGAATAATCAACAATCCCGATTTTCGAACATTACCCATCAACTTTCATTATCAAAGTATAATTTATAAAAATTCTTTTCCCTTTGGGCATCATATCCTCTTTCTATAAAATCACGAGGACCATGAACATAAACATGGAAGTTTTTATCGAGTTTAAGAACTGATTTAAAATACTTTTTTTCGGACTTAACGGCACTTTTTGATATATCAAAGCTATCTTTAAGAAGGACTCCCCTATCCTCCTCATAGAGATTACGATAATCGGCAAATGCCTCCGAAACATCAGGAAACTGAATTACATCACGCTCAAAGTCGTCTTGCTTAAAATTTCTTTTAGTATCAAAAAAATCAAGCGAACGATTCATAAAATCAAATTGCTCAGCACGAGGCACTTCATTTTCGCTGTTATAAACATCATTAACAAAATCTTTGCATAAATTCATATACGACCGAGTAAAATAGTAGCTATCCTCTCGTGGTTGAAGGGCGAGAAAATCGTCTTTCCAAAATTTTGCTTCTTGCCCTTTATTGATATTATCAACCATTGCGACTTTAAAGCCCAATTCACGTTCTGTATTAAATATTAAACAACCTTTATCAAGCTTGCGAATATTAATACCCTCTCGCGTGCCAAGTTCAAAGTTCTGATCTTTTAAATATACTTTTAAAAAAGTCTCCTTATTCTCAGATTTAAACAAACCAAGACCATCTACTAACTCGCCATCAACTACACAATCATTAAATGATACTAAGTAAAATTCACCGGCCTTGATTTTAGGGTGCATGCTCTTTTCATATAAATACTCTGCGAGCTGAAGCGAAGTATTATAAAAAGTTGATGGATCATCAAAAAACTCTGATGCAAGCTTATATACCAATGAATAAGCGCCTTGATCAGCACCTATAAAGTTGAAATATTCTCCTGTCTTAAAAGAACTAAAAAAATAAGTTTTTAGAACTGCAGCAACCATCTCTTCATCTTGAAGTTGGATTGTTCGCTTGGAAAATTTTATAGCTTCATCGGCAGCTCTGGAACCAATATGATGAACAACAACATTATTAATATTTACTTTGGAACTATCAATCATAATAATATATTATTAAAGCTATTAAAATAAATATTGATAATTAAAACACAAATATCTAATTAGTAATAACTCATTACAAAGTCTGACTCACTTGTTAAAGGCATCACTTTTAAGCACTAACTCTCAACCGAAAATGAAGCTTCAAATTTATACAAAAGTTTTTAATCGAAGGTACTATCAGCCGCTTATTCCAAAGGGACTGTTATAAGCTAGCTCATTTTTGCCCAATTATTGCCCTATACATTTATTTAATTCGCCCGGTCCTAATGTCACCTCCCTTTCGTACAACTTATATTTTTCTACAAGCTAAGTCAAATCATAAGTGGCTATTCGTTTCATAAGTGCAATTAACATGCAATCTGTGTGCAATATATGCAATTAATATGCAATTAAATCAGCGTGTAAAAGGAGCCTGCTCCCCTTTTACCGCTTGATTTGATGATTTCCTTACTCATTAAATCTAATATTTGTAGAGGTCACTATCAACGATTTAATTTAATAAAGAAAGCAGGATAAAATGCTGTTCTGATAAATATGACTTAAACAGCATAAAAATAAAGCACGATAAAAAAAACCTCTATTACCATACCCGAAGTAAAAACAACAAAAAATAATTAAATGAATATTCAGATTTAACTTTTAAATCTGAATATTGCATCAACAGGCTATCAGGCTACTTTACAATTACGTGCATACCAACTGACAGGATGATTTTCGCCTTTTATAAGCTCACGTAAAATTTTCACTTCATCCCAGTTCCTCTCATAGCTACATGCCTGATCCAAGGCTTTAATCAACAATAAATATTCTTCCACAATACATACCGTAAGTTTACCTTCAAACTCTTTTAGAGTATTTAAAAACTTTGTACAAATAAAATTGATTTTTGCCCCTTCACGCTGAAATGCTTCTCTTGTTGTAAAAAGCTCATCTTCAACCCATACAAATTCCTGATCATCCAAGGAAATGTTAAATAAAAAATTTTTCTTCCCCATATTTAAAGAGTATATTTTTTGTTGTTAGATGTTTAAGTTACAAATTTTATAAATAAATGCAAAAGAACTTAAAATAAATTTTTCAGCTGTTTTTTTGTCAACAAAAAACAGCCTGTAGATTATTTTTATATATTCGTAAATGCGCTAAGGATATATAAACATCCTTTTTAGTAGTAAACGAAATTTCACTAGAATAGATTCAAAAAAGTGCAAAGAAAAACATTAAAAATTATATGGCTTTATTTAAATATTTCATTGTATTTTATTCTGCCATCAAAAGTTTCGGGTCAGTATTTTACATCAGGCTCAGATCCTTCAAGATTAAAATGGAAGCAAAT
Organism: uncultured Alkalitalea sp.; assembly: GCA_964578485.1. Taxonomy (GTDB): domain Bacteria; phylum Bacteroidota; class Bacteroidia; order Bacteroidales; family Marinilabiliaceae; genus CAZODA01. The sequence goes on from CAZODA010000025.1 coordinate 17,610, forward strand.
TAAGACTCCTGTAGCACGTATAGTATTTGAAGAAAATTTTAAATCAGAAGCATTGCGCTTAGCAAGTTTTATTGACAGTATTGCACCAAAAGTTACTTTAAGTCTAAATCACCGGCCGTCAAGAGTTGATTTACTTATTCACAATCAAGCAGTTATTTCCAATGGTTTTATTTCGTGGGCTCCAAGGCGTTCAGAGTTTTTTTCCACAGCTCCGCAAGATGCTGATTCAAATGATTGGCTTGAACATTTAGCCATTCATGAGTACAGGCATATAGTACAAGCTGATAAGCTTAATCAAGGTTTTACACGTTTTTTGGGATATTTTTCGGGGCAACAAGCAGTAGGTGCAGCCTTGGGCTCATATCTTCCAATGTGGTTTCTTGAGGGTGATGCCGTTATTATGGAAACTTCGCTCTCTAATAGTGGAAGGGGCAGTTCCTATGAATTTAATCGTGAATTAAAGGCTCAGTTAACAGAAAAGACAATATTTAGTTATGATAAGGCCTATCTTGGCTCATACAAAGATTTTGTAGCTAATTATTATAAAATGGGATATATTTTAACTGCTGTATCCCGTCAAAAATATGGTACCGAGCTTTGGGAAAAAGTTATTAGCAATTGCGGCAGGAACAGTTGGATGCTGACGCCTTTTAACAGAGCTATACGCAATTATACCGGTAAAAATCAAAAGCAGCTGTATAATGAAGTATTTTCGCATGTAAGTGAGCAATGGCATAAAGAATTAGAAAACCAAAATTACTCTCATTTTAAACCCATTATAAATCCTATTTATGATTATGCTAACTACAGCCACTTAAAAATAATCAATGACACATCGATAGCAGCCGAGTTAAATGGTCCCGGAATTCGGCAACAAATTCTATCAATTAATATTAATACGGGAGCTCAAAAGACCTTGGTTTATACAGGCCTAAGAAATTCCGATCCTATTTCTGCCAATCATAACACCGTAGTGTGGAGTGAAATTGAAAATCATCCACGCTGGACTCATGAATCATGGTCTGTCATTAAAACGCATCAGATTAAGACAGGTAAAACACAAAAGCTTACAAAGCAAACAAAATACTTTTCACCTTCTATACATCCATATAAAGATATAATTGCCCTTGTTGAATCACGAGATGATTATAAATTTTACATCACAATTATAGATGCAAAATCGGGAGAAAAAATCAAAGAGTATCCCACTCCCAAAAATTCTTATCCACTAACACCGTCATGGAATAGAAATGGAGAAAATCTGATTTGCGTTTTACTTTTCCAAAATGGGAAAGCTATTTATTTACTGGATACTGATAAGGAACATTGGCAACAAATAACAAAGCCCGGATACGATGAGATACGTTATCCTATAATTATCGACAACAGTATTTGGTACACAGCAAAAGGAGCTATAAGTGATGAAATTTTTCGTCTTGATACTAATACAAATATCACAACACAAATAAGTTCAACAAAATTTGGAGCAATGTTTCCTGCAGTTACATCCGACAAATCTTTAATATTTTGTAATTATAACCACAAAGGATCATATCCGGTAATTCATACAGATAATTATTTAAACAAAACTAATGACAAATTAAAAAGCTATATCCATCAATTAGCTGAAGAAATGAAATTACAGGAAGCCGATACGCTTTACAACTATTCATCAGAAGCAAATAGTTATGAAGTCGAAAGATACAGCAAGTGGAATCTTTTTAATTTTCACAGTTGGGCTCCTATAAATATAAATTTCAAAAAAGAAGCAATACATACGGGCATTACAGTAATGTCACAAAACTTATTGGGAACTGCAATTATAACGGCAGGAGTAAATGCAGATCCGGCATTTACCCATGAAAAATACCATATTGATATAAGTTACAGAGGCCGGTATCCGATTTTTAATATAGGGATGCGAACAGGTTACAGCAAATGGGGAGCAAATAGGTCTTTTCAGATTGATGACAAGCTATACAGGATTAAAAACAATCAAAAAATACCCTATCATCAACTTAGGGTAGAAACAAATATACCTTTGAATTTCAGTAGAGGAGCTTTTAGCAGAAATATATCTCCGGGCACAGCTTATGTATGGGAGCAGCAAACCGGTATTTCTCTTCCCATAGAAATATATAATTATGAAAATAATGTATGGTATCCCTCTACTGTATATAAGGAATTTATTTTACCCACATCAAACTATCGTGGCTTGGAATACTCTCTTTACATGCATAATTTACGTTATGGTACAAGCCGGGATGTGGCAACACGATTTGGTCAGGTTTTTCATGGTGTTTTTCGCCACACACCATTAAAAGGAATAAATCGCGGGACTATTGCCGGCATTAGTTCAAGACTTTATTTTCCGGGTTTAGGAAAACATCATGCTATAAGACTTAACAACGATTATCAAGTTAAAACCGATGGTGACAGAATTAATAATGAGAGTTCTTTTATTAGTTATACAAGGTTCAACGATGTAATAAGCTATCCAAGGGGATATTCCTCTATTGATAACGACAAATTATATGTTTTTAGAAGTACCTATATGCTGCCATTATACAATCCTGACCTTTCCATTGGAGCTTTTGCATATATAAAACGCCTAAGATTAAATATGTTTTATGACCAAGCAATAGCACAATACAAACAAGTGGATTCGATAAGTGAACAAATTAATCATTACAATAGGAAACCCGCTTCTTTTGGTGCTGAATTATTTGCTGAAACACATTTTTTCAGATTTGTATTACCATTCCATATAGGGTATAGAATAGGAATCAGATCATATAATAGTCAAGTATTTCAAGAACTTATCTTAAGCACAGAATTTGTTCGATTTTTGGCAAACTAATAGAGTTTAATATTATGTTGCTAATCTGTTTTTGGCAGAAAAAGAATATCAACCAAATTAGCATCCTCAAAAAAGTCTTTAATAAAGTGATGCAAATCATCACTTGTCATTGCTCTGGCAATATTCTCATAATTATCAGCCAAAGCTAAATTAAGCCCCGTAATATAATAATCATAAAGCGCACTCATCCAAAACGAGTTATGTTGCATAGTTTGTTCCCTATCTTTAAGAATGTTTTCAATGGTTTTATTAAAATCATTCTGTTTAGGTCCTTCTGCAACAATCTTTTCAATCTCATTAAATAAAATAGACTTCAAGTGTTCAACCTTTTCAGGATCTGTATCAAAACCCATTTGCAAAAATCCTTCTTGAATCGGCAAATAACGCAGTGAGGAGTTTATCCATACACCATAGGAACCACCCTCATCTTCACGTATTGTTTCGATATATCTCAAATTAAGTATCCCTCTTAAAACCCTCATATACATCATATTCTCAGGAGTATATGCCATATTACGAGAATAGAAAACATTAACGCTTGCTTTTGGAACTTCCAAAGGAATTTCTATTTTCTTTTCTTGTCGTCCTTCAGGAAAACGTATTCCACGATCTATCCAACTTTCTTCACGATCTGTTTTGCTTAGTGAGCCAAGATATTTTTGAGACATCAATTTTACTGTATCTTCACCGATATTTCCAACAATAAAGAATACAAAATCGGAAGCATCATAAATACGATTTTGATAAATTTCGCGTATCTGGTCAAAGTTTACCTCCTCTAATAGATCAAGATTCAAAATTCGTTCTCTTGGATGATAATCAGATAAAATTAAATTTATTGAATCACTCATTATTTTTGAGGGGTCATTTTCTAAATTGGCAATTGCTGATTGAAGCCTGAGCATTAATGCATTATGCGCCTCTAAATCAAAACGTGGCTGTTCAAAAAACAAATAAATCAATTGCATCAAAGTTTCAAAATCTCGCGGAGCAGAATTCCCTGAGAAACCTTCGTGAAAACTGTGAACAAAAGGTGCTACTGAAACTCTCTTACCTGCAAGCATCTGTTGCAAGGATACAGCATCAAACTCTCCAACTCCATAACTTGGAATCAGATCATTCAAAAACATTATTGATGGAACATAAGAATCATCCAACAGTGAAGATCCACCGGGGCTATATGCTAAAACCGCCACATTATCTTTTTCATAATCAGCGTGGCGATAAACAACACGCAAGCCATTTGAAAGAACCCACTCCACTGCATCGAACTCTTCTAAAGGAGTGGCAAGTTCAATTTCGGCAAGCGACAAATCATTATCAATCAATGATTCGGCCAACATGCGATCTTCATATACACTTATGTCGGCATGCTTTATATCATTTAAAATTGCAATAACTTCTTCTTCGCTAATATGTTCAACATCGGAATGTCCGCCAACTATTACTACCCTGTTATCTTCTTTTATCCATTCATTAACTAAGTTAAAAACCTCATCAACCGTTATACCGGGAATAATAAGATTGGCAAATTCATATTCAAAATCAATCCCGGGAACGGCAGCTTTAACTAAGAAGTGATTTTGTAAATTACGGATATAACTATCATTTCTAATTTTGTCTCTTTGTTTATAACGACTTTCAAGGTTGGATAGAAAATTTAATTTAGCTCTTGCTAATTCACTCTCAGTAAAACCATAACGTTTGATACGCTCAGTCTCTATCATGATAGTTTCCAATGCCTTTTGTTCTTCCCCCGGATTAGCAACAGCTCCAATATAATAAGCATCATATCCTCTAACAAAACCTGAAGCTTCGGTAGTTCCATTAATAAATGGTGGTTCTCCTTGTTGTAGCAATTCTTGGATCCTTGCCCTCGCCATTGAATTATATAGCGATAATATATAACCATTCCTTAGATCCTCAAATGTTTTTTCATGTAAGTCTCTGTTCTCTCGAATAATATAAATTGAAATCTGAGAATTTACAGCCTCCGGATCGGTAGCTAAAACAAATGAAGTTCCTTCACGAGCAGGTATCTCATAAAAAGGTCTTTCTTGAGGATTTTCGATAGCAGGAATCTGTGAAAAAAGATCTCTTACCTTTTGTTCCATTTCGTCAACATCGAAATCTCCAACAATAATAACAGACTGAAGATCCGTACGGTACCAATCATGATAAAACTGACGCAGTAAATCAGGTTCATGATATTTTATTACCATAGTATCACCTATGACATCACGATGCGCATATTTCGAATCTTTAAATAAAACCGGGAAATACTGATCTTGCATTCGAACTCCTGAAGTACGACGAGTACGCCATTCTTCTAAAATAACCCCTCTTTCCAAATCAATCTCTTCATCTGTTAGCAATAAACCATTGCTCCAATCGTATAAAATCAAAAGACAGGTATCCAATAATCCGGGCTTATTTACAGGAATATTGCTGAGATTATACACCGTTTCATTAAAATGTGTATAGGCATTAATATCACCCCCAAAACTTACACCATGTTGCTCAAGTGTATTAATAATACCTTTACCTTCGAAATTTTCAGTACCATTAAAAGCCATGTGCTCAAGAAAATGAGCCAGTCCATTTTGATGGTCTTCTTCCAACAAAGCACCAACATTTTGAACTATATAAAAGCTTGCCCTTTCCTTAGGCTCATTATTATATCGGATATAATAAGTCATTCCATTTGAGAGGACTCCGGTTTTTACCATAGGATCTAAAGGAACAGGAATTTCCGAAAAATCTTGGGCGAAAGCACCAAAAAAAATGTAAAGAAAAACGAAAAGTAATAGGAATAATCTTGAATCTGATCTCATAACATATGGATTAGAGTGAAACAAACGTTTTTGTTAAAAACAATTAATTATCTAACAAAGAAAATCACAAAAATTATAAAAAGCAAGTTTTCTTTAACTCAATGAAGATTTAAAGAGTTAGACAGTTTCAGAGTCAAGAGCTCCGCGTCGTAATTCTACAACAGTAATTTCAGGTGGCATACCAACTCGCGCCGGTATTCCATGATAACCCAAGCCACGGTTAACATATAAAAACATATCCTTTTCACGATATAATCCTGCCCATCGCTTTTGCACATATTGCGCAGGACTCCACTTAATATTGCCTTTTTCTATTCCAAATTGCATTCCATGGGTATGTCCGGAAAGAGTAAGGTCGAAATGTCCGAAATCCAAAACTTGCTTATCCCAATGATCGGGATCATGAGACATAAGAAGATTAAACTGCTGTTCTTTAAGGCCTTCAGCTGCTTTTGTTAGATCTCCATTTTGAGGATATGAATGACTTCCCCAATTTTCAACTCCGGCAAGACCAATCTGATCGCCCTTCCGCTGAAGAACTACTGATTCGTTACGTAGGATTTTAAATCCCATTTTTTCCTGCCCTTTCAGTATATCAGTAAAATTCTTTTTAAAATCATTTGCTGAATCCCAACGGCTGTAAAAACCATAATCGTGATTCCCTAATATTGAATATTTCCCCATTGGAGCTTTCAATTTTGAAAGTGTTGATATCCAGCCATTCATTTCTCCGGCAAAATTGTTAACCATATCACCTGTAAAAAGAATGAGTTCGGGATTTTCAGAATTTACAAGTTCAACGATTTCTTCAATAGGCTTACTGTTTACACCGAAACTACCAAGATGAAGATCGGATATATGGACAAAACGAAAACCTTCAAAGCCATCAGGCAAATTGGGGAAGGAAAGACGAACATGGCGGGTATAAAATGCAAACCTACCACGAAAAGCACCAAACATCAACGAAACAAAGGGTGCAGTTGCCATTATAATCCCTATCTGGCTAACAAATTTTCGACGCGTAATACGGGGATAATAGTGCTTTTTAACTATTCTTTCTTTTGATGAATCATCAAGCAATAATACGGCACCATAAAATACAGAATAAATAAGCTTAAATAAATAAAGACCAATAAAAAATATCAAGGTCCAACCAAAAACACGATAAATAACAGGAGATTTTGTTTCCGGAAGCCAAATGCTGAAAACTGTAATAATAACAAAAGAAAGAATGGGCATAACAACAAAAAACAAAGCAGCCAAAATTTTGCCTGCTCTACTTGAGCTCAATTTACTCTTGTTCCAATGTCCGTATAGAAAAACATCGATTACGATCACAAAAATGATCATTAGTATAAACAAAGCATACCGGTATTTCATATCAACCCTACTATTATCATATAATTATCACCCCTACTTGGCTCTCTTAAATAAAAACTTTAAAAAATGATGGTATTATTTTTACAAAACACACAACAAAAACACAAGCTATTCTTGTATATACTCCAAACCAGGAAGGTAGAACAATATTTGTTTTTTAATCAAACCATATAATGAAATGAAAAAGAAACAAGGCAAAATTACAATAACAAAAATTTGATATGACAAAAATCGGGTTAAGCTTTTATAATAGTTGTAAAAAACAGTAAACAATGATCAATGAATTTTCAGGCCTCTATTTAAAAAACCTTCTCCGGCATTAAACATATATTGTACGGAAACAGGCAGTTGCCCGGAAGACAAGATATTGCCTTTCAAATAATCAATTATTGCATCTTCGCTATACTCATTGTTTTGATAGGCTAATAAAAATGCTGTGGAAGATTTAAATGCCTTCCAATTTGATAATGAATAAGGATTAGCCATATAAACAAGCAGAGCCTTTTTTTCCTTCATAAGGGAAAGAATTTCATCTTTTACAGACTTGGGAATTGCCATTTTATCCCATTGAGTGTCAGCAACGATTAAGATCAGGTTTTTATAATTAGAAAGTGAAGAAAATACTTCCTCATTAACAACTGTAGAAAAATCATAAGTTGGAGAATTAAATTCATCTTGTATCTTACTTTTTAAACCTGCAGTTTCACTATCAAAGATGAAGACGGTTTCTTGTTGCAATAATTTTTTTGGTAAAAGAAGCTCCTCATTATCAGCAACTAAAGTTAAAGCTGCCTTATACAAATTTTGAATTAAAAGTTTAGTATGATCAGTGTTTATCTTCACAAGCAAGCTGTCGGCAGGAGGTCGCTTACAGCTGTGTTTTTTTACAAGCCAATGTTTAAATGCGAGAGAGCGTTTACATTTTATCTCTATTTGTTCCCACGAAAGCCGGCCTTCATCAATAGCATTTTTAACTGCTTGAATTGCAGCAGGCAGGTTTTCGGTAAATTCAACAATATCATTACCTGCAGCAAGTGCAAGTGCATCAATTTCACCAGGTTGCCCCATTATTTTGGCTCCTTGCATATTAATAGCATCGGTAACAACTAAACCTTTAAAATTCATTGAATCACGCAACAATGCTCTTATGGCAGATTTAGAAAAACTAAACGGAATACCGGGAATTGTATCTAAGGCCGGCACTTCAATATGTGTTGTCATAATTGCCCATATCCCCTCATTTATAAGTGAGCGAAACGGCAATAGTTCCACACTATTAAGTCGCTCCCAATTATGAGCCACTAAAGGAAGAGTTTTATGTGAATCTGTTTTGGTATCTCCATGGCCGGGAAAATGTTTGCCTACCGCCATTATATTTCCATTCTGTAAACCCTGCATATACGCGACAGATTTTTTAGCAACATTTTCAGGCCTTTCACCAAAAGAGCGAAAACCAATGACAGGATTTTCTCTATTGCTGTTAACATCAGCAACGGGAGCCATATTTATATGTATTCCCATTAAACGTAATTGTCGGGCTATTTCTAATCCCATAAAATAAATCAATGAATCATTGGTAATAGCTCCAAGTGAAACAGCATAGGGAAAAGGTAGTACGCCCGGGAATCGCATTGCAGGACCCCATTCCCCGTCAATAGAAACCAATAGTGGCACTTTCGAATTTGCTTGGAAGTCATCAATAATATCAAATGCCACTAAGGGGTCGGTTTTAAACAAAAGGATTCCTCCCGGCTTATAGGCTTTCACCAACTTCAACATTTCACTTCTACTCGAAGGATTATCTCCATTTTCGATAGCAAGCCAGAATAGCTGAGCAATTTTTTCATCGTCATTAAGGCTGTTAAAGACCGAATCAGCCCATATAGCTCCTGATTCATATATTTCCTGCAGTATTGTTTTTTCAGGCTCATCAGTTTTATGAATATAGGAATTCTGACAATTTAAAAGGCCTATAAGCAAAAAAACAGGAAACAGAAAATGAAATTTGTGTTTTAGTACAATCATAATTCCATCTCGGGTTTTTACATTAAAAATATTAAGCCTGCCCTGCGGGTCCTCCAAAAAACATGGGATTAATACCTCCTTGCCCTTCTATATGTTTAATAGGACCGTGATGCTGCTCATATTTAGCTATATTATCTTTCAAAGCATGAAATAATCGCATAGCATGCTCAGGTGTTAGAATAATCCTTGATTTTACACTTGCCTTGGGAACTCCGGGCATTACTCTAACAAAATCAAGAACAAACTCGGAAGGAGAATGACTAATTATTGCAAGGTTTGAATAGATTCCCTGTCCTATTTCATCATTCAATTCAACTTTTAATTGTTGTTTTTTCTTATTGTCTTCCATGGCTATTATTTTATAATTTTAATTTATCGTGCGAAGCGATAAATCTGTATTTAACAAAGTAAAATCTAAAGCTACCCTATCCATAAGAAAACAGGGTATCCAAAACTAATTGGACACCCTGGTTTTATTTATCTTTTATCATAAAAAGTCTGATACTATTGATATACTTTATCCGACTCCTTTTTCCCTCCTACCAATCTTTCCAATTCCTCCTTAGAACCAACAATCAGTTTATCGTATTCACGCAAACCGGTTCCTGCAGGAATTAAATGTCCACAAATAACATTCTCCTTAAGGCCTTCAAGATGATCAACCTTACCATGAATTGCAGCCTCATTAAGAACCTTAGTTGTTTCTTGAAACGATGCAGCTGATATAAAACTCTTGGTTTGAAGAGCTGCACGGGTAATTCCCTGAAGTACCTGACTTGATGTTGCCGGTACTGCTTCACGTCCCTTAACCAATTTCAAATCGCGTCGTTTAAGCTGGGAGTTTTCATCTCTAAATCGACGGGAAGATATGATTTGTCCGGAACGTAGTGTTTTGGAGTCTCCTACATCTTCAACCACGATTTTTCCGAAAATTTCATCATTGTCTTCCATGAAATCAATCTTGTCAACAATTTGTTTTTCAAGGAAACGCGTATCACCCGGATCATCAATTTCAACTTTACGCATCATTTGACGAACGATAACCTCAAAATGCTTATCATTAATCTTAACTCCCTGCAAACGATAAACATCCTGTACCTCGTTAACAATATATTCCTGAACAGCTGTCGGGCCTTTAATTGCTAAAATATCAGCCGGTGTTGTTGCTCCGTCAGATAACGGGATACCTGCACGTACATAATCATTTTCTTGAACTAATATCTGTTTGGATAAAGGCACAAGATATTTTTTGATTTCACCGGTTTTTGAAGTAATTATAATTTCACGGTTACCACGTTTAATCTTACCATAGGCTACTTCACCATCAATTTCGGATACAACAGATGGATTGGATGGATTTCTGGCTTCAAACAATTCTGTAATTCTTGGTAAACCACCGGTAATATCACCGGAGCGTCCCATAGCCCGTGGTATCTTAGCAAGGATCTGCCCTTGTTTAACCTCTTCGTCTGTATCTACTGCTACACGAGCACCAACAGGAAGGTTATAAACCCTCAACACCTCACCCTTGCTATCATTAATTTGCAAGCTTGGGTTTTTGGTTCTATCACGTGTTTCAATAATAACTTTATCACGGAATCCGGTCTGTTCATCAGACTCTTCTTTATAGGTAACTCCTTCAATAAGGTTTTCAAAATCAATAATACCCGCTTTTTCAGAAATAATCAAAGCATTCCATGGATCCCACTCACAAATAAGATCATCCTTCTTCACATTTGCACCATCCTTAACATAAAGCTTGGCACCATAAGGTATAGGCTGAGTTGTTAATGCGATACCGGTATTTTTATCTACGATACGCATTTCTGCCAAACGACCTATAACAATATCGACATCCTTACCATCATCTGTTGAAGATGGAACAGTACGAAGTTCATCAATTTTTAAAATACCATCATATCGGGCGAGCATACTACTTTCAGCAGTAATATTGGAAGCCGTACCTCCAACGTGAAAAGTACGCAAGGTGAGCTGTGTTCCCGGTTCACCAATCGACTGGGCAGCAATTACCCCAACAGATTCTCCAATTTCAACCATCTTACCGGTAGCAAGATTACGACCATAACATTTAGAACAAACGCCCTTCTTAGTTTCACAAGTAAGTACAGAACGTACTTCGATACGCTCAATGGGCGAATCATCAATAATGCGAGCTTCAGTTTCAGTAATTTCTTCTCCGGTTTTAACAATGATATCACCGGTAGTTGGATGATATACATCATGAACAGAGACTCGTCCTAAAACACGCTCATAAAGAGAAGCAACTACTTCCTCATTATTTTTCAACACAGTTGCCGTTAATCCACGAAGAGTGCCACAATCGGCTTCTGTTATAATAACATCTTGTGATACATCAACCAAACGACGAGTCAGATATCCGGCATCAGCTGTTTTAAGCGCAGTATCAGCCAAACCTTTACGAGCACCATGTGTGGAAATAAAATATTCAAGAACAGATAAGCCTTCTTTAAAATTAGAAAGAATCGGGTTTTCAATTATCTGACCTCCTTCTGTACCTGATTTCTGTGGTTTTGCCATCAGTCCTCTCATTCCTGACAACTGACGAATTTGTTCTTTAGAACCCCTTGCGCCTGAATCAAGCATCATATAAACAGAGTTAAAACCCTGTTGGTCAGAACTTAACTGATCCATCAAAATATATGTCAGACGTGCATTTATATGTGTCCATATATCAATAATAGCATTATAGCGCTCATTATTGGTAATAAAGCCCATATTATAATTATTAAGCACTTCTTCAACTTCCTGATATCCGGAATCTACAAGTTTCATCTTCTCTTCAGGAATAATTACATCCTCAAGATTAAAGGACAAGCCTCCTTCAAAAGCAAGTTGATATCCTAAGTCCTTAATATGATCAAGGAACTCAGCCGTTACAGGAATACCACATTTCTTATAAACTTCACCTATAATATCACGTAAAGCTCTCTTGGTTAATAATTCATTGATAAAACCAACTTCTACGGGAACTACTTCATTAAATAAAATCCTTCCTATAGTTGTTTCAATAAATTTTGATTCTAATTCACCAGTTTCATTTAAGTCGAGAGTTTTAACCTTAACTTTTGCATGAAGTTCGGCTTTACCTTCATTAAATGCGATTTTTGCCTCTTCCGGTGAATAAAACACAAGATCTTCACCAAGAGCACCGGGCCTCATCTTAGTCATATAATACAAGCCAAGTACCATATCCTGAGAAGGTACAGTAATTGGAGCACCATTAGCAGGGTTCAAAATATTTTGTGAACCCAACATCAACATTTGAGCTTCTAAGATAGCAGCATTTCCCAATGGAAGGTGAACAGCCATCTGGTCGCCATCAAAGTCGGCATTAAATGCAGCACAAGCAAGTGGATGCAATTGTATTGCCTTGCCTTCAATGAGCTTTGGTTGGAAAGCCTGAATTCCAAGTCGGTGAAGAGTTGGAGCCCGGTTTAGTAATACGGGATGACCTTTCAACACATTTTCAAGAATATCCCATACAACAGGATCTTTCCGGTCAACAATCTTTTTAGCAGATTTAACTGTTTTAACTATACCTCTTTCTATTAGTTTTCTAATAATAAAAGGCTTATATAACTCGGCTGCCATATCTTTTGGCAAGCCGCATTCATGCATCTTCAACTCAGGGCCTATAACAATAACGGAACGAGCTGAATAATCAACACGTTTACCCAATAAATTCTGTCTGAATCTTCCTTGCTTACCTTTTAAGCTATCAGACAAAGATTTTAATGGACGGTTGGCATCTGTTTTAACAGCATTTGCTTTACGCGAATTATCAAAAAGAGAATCAACAGATTCTTGCAACATCCGTTTTTCATTACGTAAAATTACTTCAGGAGCCTTAATTTCTATAAGCCTCTTTAATCTATTATTACGAATGATAACTCGACGATACAGATCATTCAAATCGGAAGTAGCAAAACGACCTCCATCCAAAGGCACTAAAGGCCTTAATTCGGGAGGAGTAACAGGAACTACCTTAATTATCATCCACTCAGGACGGTTTACAGCCCTTGAATCCTTAAATGCTTCTATTACCTGCAGACGCTTTAAGGCCTCATTTTTACGCTGTTGTGATGTTTCTGTATTGGCTTTGTGTCTAAGATCATAAGATAATTCATCAAGATCTATGCGCGACAAAATCATATGCAAAGCTTCAGCTCCCATTTTTGCAATAAACTTATTGGGATCTTCATCATCAAGTTGTTGATTTCCTTTAGGTAATGAATCTAAAATATCAAGATATTCCTCTTCAGTTAAAAAGTCCATCGTTTTAATATCATCAGCCTCTTTAACTCCCGGATTAATAACTACATAACGCTCATAATAAATTATCGAATCCAGTTTCTTAGTTGGTAAGCCCAATAAATATCCAATTTTATTGGGTAAAGAGCGGAAATACCAGATATGAGCCACCGGTACAACCAGAGCAATATGCCCCATTCGTTCTCGGCGAACTTTTTTCTCAGTTACTTCAACACCACAGCGGTCACATACTATTCCTCTGTAACGAATACGTTTATATTTACCACAATGACACTCATAATCCTTAACAGGGCCGAATATCCTTTCACAGAATAATCCATCCCTTTCAGGTTTATAAGTACGATAATTAATTGTCTCCGGCTTAAGAACTTCACCACTTGATCGTTCCAGTATCTCTTCGGGAGACGCCAAACCAATTGAGATTTGGGTAAAATTACTCTTGACTTTCTGTTCTCTCCTGAATGCCATATATTGTAGAATATTAAATTGTTAACAAAATCCTAAATCAGCTATTGAATAAAGTTATATAAAATTTATTCAAGATTTACACTTAATCCCAAGCCCCTCATTTCATGCAACAAAACATTCAATGACTCAGGGATACCCGGAGAAGGCAATGGATCACCTTTGACGATAGATTCATAAGCCTTTGCTCGTCCTAAAACATCATCTGATTTAACAGTAAGAATTTCCTGAAGAATGTTTGCAGCTCCAAAAGCTTCAAGGGCCCAAACTTCCATTTCACCAAAACGCTGACCACCAAATTGGGCTTTACCACCAAGGGGTTGTTGCGTAATAAGTGAGTATGGACCTATTGACCTGGCATGCATTTTATCTTCAATCATATGTCCAAGTTTTAGCATATATATCACTCCTACTGTAGCAGGCTGATGAAAACGCTCTCCTGTTCCTCCATCATAGATATAGGTACGACCAAATTTAGGAATACCTGCTTTTTCTGTATATTTTATCAGATCTTTTTCTGTTGCACCATCAAAAATTGGGGTTGTAAACTTGACGCCCAAAATATCACCTGCCCAACCAAGCACACTTTCATAAATTTGTCCAAGGTTCATCCTTGAAGGTACACCCAGTGGATTTAAAACTATATCAACCGATGTTCCATCTTCAAGGAAAGGCATATCCTCCTGTCGTACAATTCTTGAAACAATTCCTTTATTACCGTGTCGTCCGGCCATTTTATCACCAACTGTAATTTTTCTCTTCTTAGCAATATAAACCTTTGCTAACTGAATGATTCCGGCCGGTAATTCATCCCCAATGGTAACATTATATTTTTTACGCTTTTCTTTTGCTTCAAGCTCTTTATATTTATGCCAATAATTATGAATTACCTGAGTAATCAACTCATTATTACCCTTATCAGTAGTCCATTTATTGGGATTCACATTTACATAATCAATTTCTTGAAGGACTTTTTGCGTAAATTTAGTTCCTTTTGCTACAAGATCAACTCCAATATAATCTTTTACACCTTGGCTTGTTTTTCCGTTAATCAAGGAAAATAGTTTGTCAACGAGACGATTTGTCAAATCAGCGGCAGCACGTTCAAACTCTTCATCAATTTTTGCCAATGGTGACTTGTCCACTGATTTTACTCTTTTATCCTTAATCACTCTGGAGAAGAGCTTTTTATCGATAACAACTCCCGTAAGTGAAGGATTTGCTTTTAAAGAAGCATCCTTAACATCTCCGGCCTTTTCACCAAATATAGCGCGCAACAATTTCTCCTCAGGTGTTGGATCACTTTCTCCTTTAGGAGTAATCTTACCAATTAAAATATCACCGGGCTTAACCAAAGCACCAATCCTGATTAATCCGTTTTCATCAAGATCCTTGGTAGCTTCTTCGCTAACATTTGGAATATCGGCTGTTAATTCTTCAAGGCCCCTTTTTGTATCTCTTACTTCAAGAGAATATTCATCAATATGAACAGAGGTAAATACATCATCGCGTACAAGGCGCTCACTTAACACAATTGCATCTTCAAAATTATAGCCTTTCCAAGGCATAAATGCAACTTTTAGATTACGCCCTAAAGCAAGCTCTCCACTCTGAGTAGCATAACCTTCTGTCATAATCTGACCGGTAGTTACTCTATCGCCCTTTTTAACAAGAGGCTTAAGATTAACACTGGTATTCTGGTTGGTTTTGAGGAACTTTGTTATTCTATATCTTTGAGTTTCAGAATCGAAGCTAACAAAGCGCTGATCATCAGTCAAATCATAACGAATTATTATTTCCTCAGAATCAACATATTCAACCACTCCTTCCCCTTCAGAAACGATTTGAGTTCTAGAGTCACGCACTAAAACATCTTCAAGACCGGTTCCTACAATAGGAGATTCCGGACGCAATAATGGAACGGCCTGACGCATCATATTAGAACCCATCAATGCACGGTTGGCATCATCATGCTCAAGGAAAGGAATCAAAGACGCTGCCACAGAAGCAATCTGATTTGGAGCAACGTCCATTAAACCAACTTCCTGAGGCTCTACAACAGGAAAGTCTGCTTCAAGTCTCGCCTTAACCCTTGGATTAATAAATAATCCTAAATCATCCAATGGAGCATTTGCCTGCGCTACGGTAATATCTTCCTCCTCTTCGGCACTTAAATATATTACACCCTCATTAGTTAAATCAACCTTGCTATCTTCCACCTTCCTATAAGGAGTTTCTATGAAACCCAACTCATTGATTTTTGCAAATACACAAAGTGAAGATATCAACCCAATGTTTGGACCTTCAGGAGTTTCAATAGGACAAAGTCTGCCATAATGAGTATAATGTACGTCACGCACTTCAAAACCTGCTCTTTCACGTGAAAGACCACCAGGCCCAAGAGCCGACATACGCCGTTTATGAGTAATCTCAGCAAGTGGATTGGTCTGATCCATAAACTGAGACAATGCATTAGTACCAAAGAAACTATTAATAACCGATGATAATGTTTTACTATTGATAAGATCAATAGGAGTAAACACTTCATTGTCTCTAACATTCATCCTTTCACGAATAGTTCGGGCCATACGTGCAAGACCAATACCAAACTGATTTGCAAGCTGCTCGCCTACAGTACGAACACGGCGGTTACTCAAATGATCAATATCATCAACGTCGGTTTTGGAATTAACAAGTTCAACAAGATATCCTATAATGGCAATGATATCGTCACGTGTTAAAACCTTGGTGTCAATATCAGTATTAAGATTTAATTTCTTATTAATACGATAGCGTCCAACATCACCCAAGTCATAACGTTTTTCTGAGAAAAACAGCTTGTCAATAACATCCCTTGCAGTAGCTTCATCAGGTGGCTCAGCATTTCTCAACTGTCGATAAATATGAACAACAGCTTCCTTCTCTGAGTTACAAGGATCCTTCTGCAGAGTGTTAAAAATCATTGAATAATCAACAGCCGTTGATGACTCTTTCTCTTTATGAAGAAGAATTGTTTTACTTCCCGAATCAACTATTTCTTCAATATGCTCATTTTCAAGAACTATATCACGATCAACAACAATTTCATTACGTTCTATTGAAACAACCTCTCCGGTATCTTCATCAACAAAATCTTCTATCCATGATTTCAGAACACGAGCAGCCAAACGTCTGCCAACAACTTTTTTAAGACCCGTTTTGCTGACTTTTATTTCATCGGCAAGATCAAAAATTTCAAGAATCTCCTTATCAGATTCAAAGCCAATTGCACGCAATAAAGTTGTAACAGGAAGCTTTTTCTTCCTGTCAATATATGCAAACATTACATGATTAATGTCCGTTGCAAATTCAATCCACGAACCCTTTAAGGGAATAATACGGGCTGAATATAATTTCGTTCCATTGGCATGGATACCTTGACTGAAAAATACCCCGGGAGAACGGTGTAATTGGGAAACTACAACCCTCTCAGCGCCATTGATTATAAAACTGCCCTTATCTGTCATATAAGGTACCATGCCAAGATAAACATCCTGTACAACAGTATCGAAATCCTCATGCTCAGGATCTGTACAATATAGTTTAAGCTTAGCCTTTAGAGGCACACTATAAGATAAACCCCTTTCTATACATTCCTGAATGGTATAACGGGGTGGATCTATACTATAATCAAGAAATTCTAATACAAAATTATTTCGGGTATCAGTAATAGGGAAATTATCCCAAAATACTTTATTCAACCCTTCCAAATTTCGTTCTTCTGGTGTTGAAGCCAATTGAAAGAATTCTCTAAAAGATTTCAATTGTACTTCAAGGAAATCCGGATATTGCAACTGATTTTTTATCGTTGCAAAATTAATTCTTTCAGCAATAGTTGGAGTCATTTATAAAGAAATTTTTTGAACTTAATAATATATAAGCATAAAAAGGTTTAGGATTCCGAAATACGGATTCCTAAACCGGTCCCTTAGTGAGGGAAAGTATCTGATTACTTAAGTTCAACTTCTGCTCCTGCTTCTTCTAATTGGTTTTTAAGTGCTTCAGCTTCATCTTTTGAAACTTTTTCTTTAATAGCCGAGGGGGCTTGATCAACCAATTCCTTGGCATCCTTCAAACCAACACCTGTCATTTCTCTAACAAGCTTGACTATAGCAAGTTTTGCAGCACCGGGAGCTTTTAGAATAACGTCGAACTCAGTTTGTTCCTCAACTTCTTCAGCAGCACCACCACCGGCAGGACCGGCGACAGCAACAGCTGCAGCGGCGGGTTCTATTCCATATTCTTCTTTTAAAACATCTGCTAATTCAGTTACTTCTTTTACAGTTAAATTTACTAATTCTTCTGCAAGTTTTTTAATATCTGCCATTTTTGTAAATGTTAATAAATTTCTTTGTTAATAATATTTTATTTTTTTTCTTCCAGAGTTTTGAGGATACCGGCAATAGTAGTACCACCAGATTGTAATGATGATAAAACATTCTTAATTGGTGACTGCAACAAAGCAATTAAATCACCAAGTAATTCCTCTTTTGACTTAATATTTGAAAGTAACTCAAGTTGTTCTTCTCCAATATATACAGACTCTTCAACAAAAGCACCCTTAAAAATAGGCAATTCACCTTTTTTACGGAACTCTTTGATTAGTCGTGCAGGCACATTGCCTGTATCAGAAAATAAAACAACAGAAGTACCTTTAAATACTTCATCAAAACCCTCAATATTTTTCTCACTCTGCTGAATAGCTCTCTGTAAAAGAGTATTCTTAACCATCATCATCTTAACATCCTTCTTAAAGCAGAGTCGGCGAAGATTACTAGTTTGGCTTGCATTAAGACCTTGGGTGTCAGTTACATAAAAATGATTGAACTGGCCTATAATCTTTGCAAGATCATTTATAATAGCAGTTTTTTCTGTCTTATTCATGTTTCCAGATTTCTTAATTTAAATATTAACTCTCAAAAGATTTGGAATCAATCTTAATCCCGGGACTCATGGTACTAGACAGATAAATACTTCTAATATAGGTACCTCTAGCCGAAGTTGGCCTTAGCCTTTGAACCGTACTTATAAATTCTTTCACATTTTCAGTTATCTTTTCGGGAGTAAATGATACTTTCCCAACCGAAGTGTGAATAATTCCGTAACGATCAACTTTAAAATCGATTTTTCCTGCCTTAACCTCAGCAACAGCCTTTGCAATTTCCATTGTTACTGTACCGCTTTTGGGATTTGGCATAAGTCCACGCGGACCTAAAATACGACCTAAGGCACCAACTTTACCCATTACGCTTGGCATAGTAATGATCACATCAACATCTGTCCATCCTCCCTTGATCTTTTCAATATACTCATCCAAACCAACGTAATCGGCACCGGCACTTTTAGCTTCCTCTTCCTTATCAGGAGAACAAAGAACCAACACTTTAGTTTCTTTTCCTGTTCCATTTGGAAGAGTTACAACGCCACGAACCATTTGATTAGCTTTTCGGGGATCAACACCCAAACGAATATCAATATCAATGGAAGCATCAAATTTTGTTTTAGTAATCTCTTTTACCAATACAGCAGCTTCATCGATAGTATAATATTTCTCGGGATCAATCTTTTCAAAAGCTAACTTTCTATTCTTTGTTAGTTTTGCCATTTTTGAAAACAAATTTTAATTCTTACCGGGGAATTTACCTTTAACGTTAATTCCCATGCTTCTAGCAGTTCCGGCGATCACTTTCATTGCAGATTCAACAGTAAAACAATTCAAGTCAGCCATTTTATCTTCAGCAATAACTTTAATCTGATCCCATGTTACCGAACCAACCTTTATACGGTTGGGCTCAGCAGAACCAGATTTAGCTTTGGAAGCTTCCAATATTTGTACTGCAGCAGGCGATGTCTTAATTATAAAATCAAATGATTTATCTCTATACACCGATATAATTACTGGCAATACTCTTCCGGCTCTATCCTGTGTTCTAGCATTGAATTGCTTGCAGAACTCCATTATATTTACCCCTTTAGCACCTAATGCAGGTCCTACAGGAGGAGATGGATTTGCTGCGCCGCCCCTGATCTGAAGCTTAATTAATGATTCTACTTCTTTAGCCATTATAGCAATTCGTGTTAGTTATTAAAACCAGGTCAATCAGATATTCAACTTATTTGTAGAGATAAATTATGATAATTTATCCTGGAAGCACCACTACTAAATAAGACAAATTTATTCTTTCTCAACCTGCAAAAAACTTAATTCCAGTGGAGTTTTGCGGCCAAAAATTTTGACCATAACTTTTAATTTCCTTTTCTCCTCACTTATCTCTTCAATAACACCTGTAAACCCATTAAAAGGACCATCTGTCACTTTTACAGATTCACCGATAACAAAAGGAATGTTTAATTCTTCAGATGTTTCAGAAAGCTCATCAACCTTCCCTAAAATTCGGTTAACCTCGGCCACCCTTAAAGGGGTAGGACCCTCGGTACGGTCTGTTAAAAAACCAATAACATTTGGAATGTTTCTGAGGATATGCGGAACTTCACCAACCAGGGCAGCTTCAACAAGCACATAACCGGGAAAATAATTCCTTTCCTTGCTGATTTTTTTTCCATTACGAATTTGATATACCTTTTCGGTAGGAATCAACACTTGGCTAACATGCTCCTGAATATTATGATTGACGATTTCACTCTCGATGTACTCCTTAACCTTTTTCTCCTTGCCACCAATAGCACGAAGTACATACCATTTCTTTTCAATATCACTCATTATAGCAATTTCCTAAGGAAGATTAGTATAGTTTCATATAAAACCACTCCAATAAAGAGTCTAAGGACTTATCCATGGCAAAAACTATTACGGAAATTATAAGAGAAGCTACCATAACAACAATGGCACTATTTTGTAATTCCGTCCACGTTGGCCATGATGTCTTATTCACCAACTCGTTGTGAACATCTTTTAAATAAGCTTTTATCTTGTTCATCAGTTTTCTTTAATTTTTGCCTGTACCAAAAAATAATATTTTTAGTACCTTGTTTCTAATGCACGGGAGGAGAGACTCGAACTCCCGACACCTGGTTTTGGAGACCAGTGCTCTGCCAACTGAGCTACACCCGTATATCAGGCTGATAATATTATCAGCCTGATTATATAAAACAATTAATTAATTCAATATTTCAGTTACTTGACCTGCGCCAACAGTACGACCACCTTCGCGGATAGCAAAACGGAGTCCTACGTTAACAGCAACAGGATAAATCAAGTCAACTGTAATAGTTACGTTATCACCGGGCATTACCATTTCTGTACCTTCAGGCAAAGTAATTTCACCGGTAACATCTAAAGTACGAATATAAAACTGAGGACGATATTTCTGATGGAAAGGAGTGTGACGTCCACCCTCTTCTTTCTTCAAGACATAAATCTCAGCTTTAATTTTTGTATGAGGAGTAATACTTCCGGGCTTAGCTAGAACCATACCACGTTTAATCTCATCTTTGTCGATTCCACGCATCAATAGTCCAACATTATCTCCTGCCTGACCTTCGTCAAGTATTTTACGGAACATTTCAACTCCTGTACATACTGTTTTCCGACCCTTTGCTCCAAGACCAATAATTTGCATCTCTTCGCCGGTACGGATAATACCGGTTTCAATACGACCGGTTGCTACAGTACCACGTCCTGTAATAGAGAAAATATCCTCAACAGGCATCAAAAATGGTTTTTCAACATCACGTGGAGGAACAGGAATCCACTCATCAACAGCGGCCATTAATTCCATAATTCTATCTTCCCATTCTTCTTCACCATTTAGTGCGCCAAGGGCTGATCCCTTAATAACAGGTGTGTTATCACCATCAAAATCATAAAAACTCAACAGATCACGAACCTCCATCTCAACTAATTCAATGAGCTCCTCATCGTCAACCATATCTACCTTGTTAAGGAAAGCAACGATTTTGGGTACATTAACCTGACGTGCCAATAAAATATGCTCACGAGTTTGTGGCATTGGTCCGTCGGTAGCTGCACAAACCAAAATTGCTCCGTCCATCTGAGCAGCACCGGTAACCATATTCTTAACATAGTCGGCGTGTCCGGGACAGTCAACGTGTGCATAGTGACGATTTTCTGTTTGATATTCAACGTGAGAGGTATTAATGGTAATACCACGCTCTTTTTCCTCTGGAGCGTTGTCAATTGAATCGAAACTCTTAATTTCGGATAAGCCCTTTTTGGCTAATACTGTTGTAATAGCAGCTGTAAGGGTGGTTTTACCGTGATCAACGTGACCAATGGTACCGATATTAACGTGAGGCTTCGTCCTTTGAAATGTTTCTTTAGCCATAATTCGAAATTATTTAAGTCAATTAGAACAATTATAAAAACCGTAAAATTAAAACTAACCAGAGCCAATGATGGGAATTGAACCCATGACCTCTTCCTTACCAAGGAAGCGCTCTACCCCTGAGCTACATCGGCTTAAACAAAACAGGGATACACATTGAAAATCAACACCCTGCCAATTAAGCATATTTCTACAGGAAATTTAAGCCTACAAAGATAATGCATTTAATGCAAAAAATATCAAAAACTACATTATAAATTACTAAAATTAATTCAGATCTACATTAAAACCCATGACTTATTCAAAATAATTGTGCCAAAAACAAGTCTTAACATAGCGAAAAATCTTAGCAAAAGCCCTGTGCTTTCATTTCAATAGGCTGATCATTCGTTGATAATCAGCCTATTGCATATCTTATACCTGTAGATCACACACGGAAAATGGTGTGCAAATGTAAAATATTTTTCAAACAACACAAAATATTGTATTCATTTTTGATTTACTTTGATTTTGTTTTTTCCTTTCGTTTAACTAATTGCTTGCGCAATGCCTCACAAGTTAAATCAATAGCTTCTTCAAAAGTTTTACTTTGTTTTTTAGCAAACAAAGTGCTTCCCGGAATATTTAAACTGATTTCAGAAAGCTTGTTTTCAAGCGTATCCGACTTGTCAAGGCGAAGAACCACTTCGGCTCCCATAATTCCATCATAATACTGATCCAGCTTCCCGACTTTTTGATGTATAAATTGCTCTAAGCGGTCGGATGCATTAAAATGCACAGATTGAATAGTAATGTTCATACTTACTCCTCCTTATTATTTAAGCTCTTGGATGAGCTTGTTTATAAATAGCGTTCAATTTCTCAAATGTATTATGTGTATATATTTCAGTTGCATTCAAATTGGAATGGCCAAGCAATTCTTTAATCGCATTAAGGTCAGCACCACGATTTAACAATTGAGTTGCAAAAGTGTGACGGAGCACGTGGGGACTTTTCTTTTGAAGTGTGGTGACTTTTTGTAATGACGAGTAAACAATACGATATACAAGTTTGTGATAGATCTTTTTCCCCTTTGCCGTTAAAAACAACCACTGTGGGGCCTGATTTCCAAAAGTTTCGTTCCGTATTGTAAAATAAGTTTCTAATAAAGATTTAGCTTCATTAGTTAGCGGAATTAAACGTTCCTTGCTTCTTTTACCCATAACTTTAACTAATCCTGATTTTAAATCCACGTCACGAAGCTTAAGCTCTACAAGTTCGGAAAGTCTCATTCCGGTAGCATAAAATAATTCAATGATTAATTTATTTCTCACACCTTCATAATCATCGCCAAAATCAATGTTATCCAGTAAAAACAACATCTCCTGCTCCTTAACAAACACAGGTAAACGTTTAGGAATTTTTGGCAATGTTACAAGTAATGCAGGATTCTGGTCGCTGAGCTCCATAATCTGAAGATACTTATAAAAAGCTTTAATGGATGAAATTTTTCTATGAATAGAACGTGGCTTTAAACCAAGATCGTGCATCTTAACAAGCCATGCACGAACATCAACCGGCTTAACCTTATAAAAATCATTGATCCCTATTTCATTAAGGAAATTACGAAACTGCCCAAGATCACCTGTATAAGCAGTTAAAGTGTGTTCGGAACAACGCTTTTCATATTTTAAATACTGCAAAAATTTATCAATATCAGGCATATAAAAAAATGTCTCATTATTTCCTCCCTCTCACGAATATAAGGAAAAAAAGAAAACAAATAAGACATTAAAGCTTAAAAAAAAATAAAATTACTTATTCTTCCTGACGTTGTAACTGTTGAATGTAAACTGCTTTTTGTTTCTGTGCCCTTTTCTTAACTGAGGGCTTAACAAAAGCTTGGCGAGCACGTAATTCACGTAAAGTTCCTGTTCTTTCAAACTTTCTTTTAAATCTCTTCAATGCTCTTTCAATATTTTCGCCTTCTTTAATAGGTACTATTATCATATTTGTAAAATTTTTTATTTTTTGGCTGTGCAAAGATAATACTTTATTTTCCTCTTTTCGAATTTCATGGAAAAAAATAAAAAACTAATTGTTTTTTATTAAAAAT
>CAZODA010000026.1:0-41733 GCA_964578485.1 uncultured Alkalitalea sp.
CTATAAAATAAAGATAGAGAAACATGTCATAGACACACTAAAGTGGACACTACCAGTCCTTCGGACAGCTCCCCTTAAAAAGGGGAGCAGTTAGTGGGTGCAAATAAAGGTTTTTAGCCTATTTATTTGTGTCTTCGTGAAAAAATAATAGCATAACCAATGAAGACAGGGCATGCCCTGTCTCTACGACATTAAAATTATTTAATTTGCGGAAATAAAATAATTCGTGTTAATTTGCGAAAATTCGTTGACTTAATTCGTAATTGATAACTAAACCCGAAATGGACGCGCATGTCATGTAAGATAAAGACGCACGGCAGTGCGTCTCTACCATTATATATTGTCCATCATTTATACTGTTTACTGATGACTGATCATTGTTGACTGATCACTGAAAATTCGTAATTGATTTTCGGAATTTGATCAATATATAAGGTTTGAGGATAATGTTAGTATAATGCGGATCTACCATCACAAGCAACTCTGTATGTTTTTGTCGTTTTTTTTAATAATTAATGACATAATTTTTAATTAATTATTAACTTTTCATTAAACTTGCGTTAAGTTTAGATTGACAATGTAGATCTTATCCCTTTTTGTAAATTGTTTATTGGCTTCCCAATTAACAGCTTAATAAGAGTGAGTTATATACATAGTTGTTTGTTGATAAAGCCGATTAATTCAATCCTTATTTTAATTTTTCAGGTGAATAATTATTGTTTAACGCGAATTATATAGTTACAATTAATTGCCCAAAAAATGAACCTATCTCAATCTCTTAAAACTGTTGTAGGAAAAGCTGCAGGTTTTTTACCTTTAAAAGCTCTGATAAAAATCACCGGTCAGTGTATGGTTCTTCCATTTTACCACTCAGTTACAGACAAGGATCTTCCTCATATTAAAAATGCCTATGGTCCTCGTTCTGTTCAACAATTTATTGAAGACTTGGATTTTTTATGTAAATATTATAAACCCGTTTGTATTAACGAGCTGCATAATTGCATCGCTAAAGGCAATAAAAAAGAAAGGATATTTCATTTAACTTTTGATGACGGATTAAGCGAATTTTACTATGAGGCAGCCCCTATTCTTCTGAAAAGGGGAATCCCTGCTACTATTTTTTTAAATACTGATTTTATTGATAACAAGGATATGTTTTATCGTTATAAGGTCAGTTTGATAGTAGAAAAATTAAAGAAAGAAAAGAATTATAATCCTCTATTACTTCATGCTTTAAATCTTCCCCTTAAAGCTGACAAAGCTGCTATCATTAATAAAATCAATAATTTGGATGATATAAATATTGATGTTGTAAATGAAATAATAAAAATCATGAACATCAATATTGAAGCTTATCTTAAAGAATATCAGCCTTATATGAACCAATCTCAAATAGCTGAATTAAAAAATAGTGGATTTTGCATTGGAGCCCATAGTGCTAATCATCCTCACCTTTATAACCTTACACCTGAAAAAAAACGTTTGCAAGTGAGCCAATGTTTTGATGATATTGAAAATAGATTTGGAATATTAGATAGATATTTTTCTTTTCCGTTTACCTGTGAAGGTATTTCAACTGATTTTTTTAATTGGTTGTTTAACAGCATCAGTTGTAAATTAACTTTTGGTTCATCAGGCTTTAAATATGATATTTCCGATTTTCACCTTCATAGAATTTCCATGGAACTAAAAGACCAAACGGCATGTTCAATTCTTAAAAAGAAGTATGCTTTTTATTTGTTGAATATGCCTTTTTATAGGAATGAAGTCCGAAGAGCGTAAAATCAAAGAGGCTGTCTCAAATTTATGAGGCAGCCTCTTATAGTGGGGTGGGCCCAGCTGGGCTTGAACCAGCGACCCCCTGATTATGAGTCAGGTGCTCTAACCAGCTGAGCTATGGGCCCTAAAACAAAATGCTTATCTTTGTTTCGTGATGCAAAAATACAAAGAAATTTGAGAATTGAAAGGCTTGAAGAAATAAAATAAAAAAAATGGTGATAAAAAACATAGTTTTTGACCTTGGAGGAGTTATTATTGATCTTGATGTTGAGCAAACCTACCATGCATTTCTTAAGATTTTAAGAGATGGTGAGATGCAGTTGGATAATGGCTATCTCAAACATCCGGTATTTCGGCAATATGAGCTTGGGGAGATTGACAGTGATGCTTTTATAAAATACATTAAGGAAAATGCTGTTTCGAAAACGAGCAATCAGGAAATTATAAACGCTTGGAATGCTATGTTGGTTTCAATTCCAAATGAAAGGATAGAACTGTTGGAAACTTTAGGGAAGCATTATCGTTTGTTTGTATTAAGCAATACTAATGCGATTCATGAAGAGTATTTTGAAAAGATGGCTTTAGGATATTCATATTTACGTGATCTTTTTGAGTCTGTATATTATTCTCATCATATAGGATTTAGGAAGCCTGATATTGAAGCATTTAATCATGTTGCTAAGGATAGTGGAATTAAACCCGGTGAAACATTGTTTGTGGATGATTTGGAAGACAATATTAAAACAGCTGAAAGGCTTGGCTTTCAGGTGGTTCATGTAACAAAGGACTTGAATATAGTTGAATGGATAAGAAATAAAATTTTGTAACGGGAATTATTCCCTTGAAAGTATCCAGACTTTTTCTTTGCCTTGTTGTGTGCGTTCGTTTCTCATGGTCCTCAGAGCTTCTGCTTTGTCGCTGAACGACATATACGATACCCTGTAATACTGATTGTTTGGTCCATAATTCCTTTGGATAATTTCAGACCTCATTCCTTTATTACGTAACTCTTCCTGGTATTTTTGTGCATTTTCATATTTTCTAAAACTTGCTGTAATCAAAAAATACTTATCGGGAGCTAAAGGTTCAAATTCCGGTTCAGCCTCTTCAAATACTTCTTCCTGATAAATTGTGTCCGAATCAGTGGCTTCAACAAGCTCTTCCTGAATATTGTCAACTACGGGGGCAGCAGTCTTTTTTCCTGATTTATTACATCCTGAAATGGTAAAAGCTAGCAATAATGTAAAAAGTAAGATGCGTTTCATAGAGGTTTAGCTTTAGGGAATATGATTTTAAGTTTATTTTTTCATTAACAATAAAAATCAAAGATAGTTCATAAAAAGAAGGAATGCACAAGATTTTTCTTACCTGACAAGATTGTGAACAAATTAAATAATATTGCTTTATAAATTATCTTTAATATAATTTATAGCTGCATGGTAGAAAATAGGAAGGCTAAGAAGCTAAGTAATTTATTATCTCCTTTTGCTAAATGTTTCAAGAGTATTATCAAAATTCAGGTAATATCTTGCTCTCTCTAATGATGCTATTTGAAGCCTGTCTCCATATCCTTTAACAATAATTCTTCCATAGCTGTCGTAAAGCTCATATAGCGTTGGTGATGAAAAGAGAATGTAATTTCCATCCTGGCTAAAATTAAAAGTAACAGCTTCCTTAGAGCTTTGATGAGTTATTTCGGTTGAGAATCTTTCTTTTCCTCTTGAATCGGTCTGTTTTAAACGGAAGCGATTTATGCCTTGATGTGTTCGAACAGGAGCGGAATAGGAATGAGTACCCGGAATTCCTTCACCTTCAATTCTGCTTATTTCAACCCACTTATTCCATCTGAATTGTTCTATTATAAATGGTAGGGGACCGGTTTCATTGCTGGTATCCCAAAGAAGATTATTCCCTTCTACACGTAAATTATCTGCAAAAAAAGTGGCCCTGGCATTAAGTACATCAGGGTTGAGTACACTAGGGGAACAGCCTTCCTTAAAGTTAACATTAATCACAATTTGTTCACCTAAGCGGAAACCAAATACTGATAAGTCAACTTCAAAAGCACTTGAGTTGATTTCGTCAGTGGTTGTCATTCCGTTTACAGTAACTTCATATACGCAGAAACCAACGCCGGTTGCTGCGAACGGATTTTTTATGTATAAATTTTCTCCCTGGTAGGTGCCTTTGAGTTCGATTTGTCCTGCCGGAAACATTGTTAAACTAATGCTCCAAAAGAACAAAAGAAGGAGATTCTTTTTCATATAATTTGAATTGATGGTTAATGTCATTATTCCTAATTTGTTTTATACTCTACATTCTGATAATAAATTAAAGATAAAACTCATTAAGCTTTCTTTTGCAATTTATAAAAAGCTTTTAGCCTGTGCAAAAAAAATAATACTTGATTACATAATTCTTATGATATATTTGATGAAAAAGCTGATTTTCAGGGATGAATCCAATCTCCGTTTTGTTTAATGAGTTTTATTAGTTCTTCTACGGCAATATTTTCGGGGACATCCTTTTTTTTGAGTTCTCGGTTTTTAAAGAGTGATACTTTGCCCGGGCCTGCCCCAACATAGCCATAGTCGGCATCTGCCATTTCGCCTATACCATTAACAATACATCCCATAATTGCAATTTTCAAACCTTTAAGATGTGAAGTCCTTTGTTTTACATGTTCAGTTGTTTTTTGGAGGTCAAAAAGTGTTCTTCCACATCCCGGGCAGGAAATAAATTCAGTTTTGGTGAATCGTATTCTTGCTGCTTGAAGGATTCCGAAATGCAGTTTTGTGTTATCTTCAACCGACAGCTGTTTTGTATTTAAAGAAAGTCCGTCACCATATCCATCTAAAAACAGTAATCCTGTGTCACAGGCAGATATAATCTGTAATGTTTCCAAATCATCAATGTCATAACTTTGATGAATAATTACCGGATGTGTTAATTCATGATATTGAAGTTTCATAAAAAAAGCACGTAGTTCGGCATGGCTGTTTTTGTGTTTTGTTGATAACAGAATTATTGTTAGAGGATGAATTTCTAAGTAACTTATTAACTCTTGGTTTAATTCGGACAGAGATACTTCAAGAACTTTAATTTTGTTTTCTTTTATTAATTCTATTTCATGAGCTTTTACTAAAGGCCATACTTTTTCGTTGTTAGCTTCCTCATTCAAAGCTGAAAAAGGGATGATGCGGATAATATTACTTAAACCTTCAGGTAAAGGTTCATTTGGTGAATTTACTATTACTGCTTCCGGAATTGTTGAAAGGACATCTGAAAGATAACCATTTCTCAGATCGGGTATTACTGCAGCCTGATTATTTCCTCCAATTATTCCTACATCATGGCTTATACGTTTTGTAAATTCGTATGGAGAGTAGCCTGAGCTATCGACTCGTTTGACAGATTTGCTGCTAATTCTTTTTTCGAAATGAGTTTTAATAATTCTTGCTACCGGAATTTCAGCCTCAGGGCTTTCAGTTAATGAAACTCGTATGGTATCACCTAATCCATCGGCTAATAATGCACCAATACCAACAGCAGATTTTATTCTCCCATCTTCTCCGCTTCCCGCTTCGGTAACGCCAAGATGTAGTGGATAATCCATACCTTCTTTTTTCATGGTAGCAACCAATAACCTAACAGTATGCACCATAACTCTTGTGTTACTTGATTTTATACTAAGAATAATATCATGGAAATTCTCTTCTCGACAAATCCTTAAATATTCCATGATAGACTCAACCATTCCTAAAGGAGTATCTCCATATTTTGCCATTATACGGTCGGAAAGGCTGCCATGATTAGCACCAATACGAAGGGTTGTATTATTAGCTTTACAAATATCTAAAAAAGGTAGGAGCTTATTTTTTATAAGAGATAAACCGGCTTGAAAATCTTCTTCTGATATATTGTCGTATTGAAATTTTTTTGCAGCTCCAACAAAGTTTCCCGGATTGATACGTACCTTTTCAACTGTTTTTGCAGCTATTTCTGCAGCATTCGGATTAAAATGAATATCTGCAACGAGCGGGAAATTATAGGACTTGGCAAGGAGCTCCTCCTTTATATTTTTTAATGCATTTGCTTCCCTGCGACCCTGAGTTGTGATTCTGACCAATTCTCCACCGGCTTCAAATATTTTAATACATTGATCAACAGTTGTATTTATATCAAGTGTATCAGTTGTAGTCATAGATTGCAACCTGATAGGATGTTTTGCTCCAATTGCAATATTTCCAACCTTAACCATCCTGGTTTTGAATCTTTCATATTTAAACAAAGAATTGCAAAATGATAATTTTAATTCTTTTTTTGACATAGTATTATTAAATCAATAAAGTATAATTACAAAATTACTTCTGCTGAGCGAAAATTAATAACTTTACCTGATAAACTCATAATATATTACAGCAGATAATTTATGATTTTGTATTTTAATGAATATATAAATAAAAAATATGTCAATTTCAGTTTCTCAGGTTACTAAATTTTATGGTGCCCAGGCAGCATTAAAAAACATCTCTTTTGAAATACGCCGTGGTGAGGTTGTTGGCTTTCTTGGTCCCAATGGTGCTGGAAAATCAACCATGATGAAGATACTTACAGCCTACTTACCTGCATCATTGGGTAATGTTGAGGTATGTGGGTATAATGTAAATAAAAATAGTGTTGAGTTGCGTAGAATTGTTGGATATTTACCTGAGCATAATCCTTTGTATCCGGATATGTATATTGGAGAGTTTCTTGAATTTATTGCATCAGTATTTAATATAAAAAAGTCCAAAAATAGGGTTAACGAAATGATTAAGCTTACAGGCTTGGAGCCTGAACGGCATAAAAAGATAGGCTCATTATCCAAGGGTTATCGTCAGCGGGTGGGATTGGCCCAAGCACTTTTACCTGACCCTGATGTTTTAATTCTTGATGAACCTACTTCGGGCCTCGACCCTAATCAAATAATAGGGATGCGAAAATTAATTGAAGATTTGGGCCGGTCGAAGACCATATTATTGTCAACGCATATAATGCAGGAGGTTAAAGCTATTTGTGAAAGGGTAATTATAATAAACAAGGGTGAGAAAGTTGTGGATGAACAAGCCGAGAATCTCACTAATTTATACGACTCGGGGGATACAGTTGTTGTTGCTGAATTTGAGAAGCAACCTGATGTGGCAGTTTTTAAGAAGATTGATGGCGTATTAAGTGCCGAGATGGTCGGTAATCAATGGTTTTTAAGAGTTGCTTCCGACAAGGATATCAGAGCTGAAATTTTTAAGCTTGCAGTTAAAGAGAATTTGATATTATTGGGCTTGAATCGACAGCAGCAATCATTGGAGGAGGTTTTTCAATCTCTTACTACAAAATAGTTTCGGATTTGAATTATGGGGCAAGAAAATCAGTAAGCCATTTACCACCTATGAGTTGGTAACGATACCTCTGATGCATTCTTCCAGGCTGCCCCTGCCAAAATTCAATTAATGAAGGAATAATTTCATATCCCCCCCAAAAAGGAGGACGTGGAACATCTTTATTTTGGAATTTTTGTTTAATTTGCTCATATCTTTCCATTAACTCATTGTATGATTCAATAGCTTTACTTTGAGGTGAAGCCCAAGCACCAATCTGACTTTCCCGTGGTCGGGATGAAAAATAACTATCTGAAATATTTTCTGACACTTTTTTGGCTATGCCTTCAATCCTTAGCTGTCGTTCTAATAAAGGGTAGAATATTAGGGCTGCAACTTTAGGGTTCTTAGCTATTTCTTTTGCTTTACTACTGGTATAATTTGTATAAAACACAAAACTGCTTGCTGTAATCTCTTTTAATAACACTATCCTTGAATGTGGATTATTGTTTAAACCAAGAGTTGATAATGTCATTGAGTTTGGTTCCGGATGCTTTGATGAAACAGCGTCATTGATCCAAGCTTTGGCTTGAACTAAGGGATCTTTGTTCATTCTTTCCGGAATTAAATCCAATTTGGAATAATCTGTCCTTATTTGAGAAAAATCTTTCATTATTCTGATAACAAGTTAAATTCAAAAAGGTTGAAAACATATGCTTGCACACATATTTTATAAATAATTTGAATAGTTAAATGATGATATTAACAAATTTGCACATGATAAATGATGAGAATATTGTATTTTTGCATCGATTTTTTTCAACCTTTTCTATATCTCATTGATAAAGATATTATAGATAGGATCAAAATAGCTAATTAATTTTATTTTTAAATAAACAGTATTCTAGATGCGTTACAAATCAGTTACAGCTGAAGAGGCTGTGAAAGTAATTAAATCTGGTGATAGAATTCACCTGAGCAGTGTTGCCGCTACACCACATGAGCTTATAAGAGTAATGGTTGAGCGAGGCCGTAACAAGGAATTTTCTGATGTTAAAATTCAGCATATTCATACAGAAGGACCTGCACCTTATGCTGACAAAGAATTTGAAGGAATTTTTCAATTAGAATCTTTTTTTGTAGGTGCTAATGTAAGAAAAGCTACCCAAGAAGGGTATGCAGATTATATTCCTGTTTTTTTAAGTGAAACCCAAAAATTGATTCGCCAAGGTTATCTGCATGTGAATGTTGCTATGGTACAGGTTTCTCCTCCCGACAAACACGGTTTTGTTTCTTTGGGAACTTCCGTTGATGCTACCCTTGCTGCAATTGAACATGCTGATACAGTAATTGCACAGGTGAATAAACATGTTCCACGTGCCTGGGGAGATGCTATGATACCAATGAAAATGATCGATATTTTTGTAGATCATGATGTGCCATTATATTATCATAATTATGCACCATTATCTGATATTGAAAAGGCTATAGGCCGCAATGTTGCCGAATTGGTTGAGGATGGTGCCTGTCTGCAAATGGGTATTGGAGGAATTCCTAATGCTGTGTTGGCGGAATTAGGAAATCATAAGAATTTAGGAATACATACAGAGATGTTTTCCGATGGTTTATTGCCCTTGGTTGAAAGTGGAGTGGTAAATGGACAAATGAAACAAATAGGAAAAGGGAAAATTGTTGCTTCCTTTTTAATGGGCTCCCAAAAACTATATGATTTTATTGATGACAATCCTATGGTAGCAATGATGGATGTTGCTCATACAAATGGAATTCATGTTATAAGAATGAATGATAGAGCCACAGCAATAAATTCTGCCTTGTCGGTAGATTTAACTGGTCAAGTTTGCGCCGACTCTATTGGCACAACACATTATTCAGGTGTTGGAGGACAAATTGACTTTATTCGCGGAGCCAGCCATTCACATAGAGGAAAACCAATAATTGCCATGCCTTCTATTACTTCTAAAGGGATTTCTAAAATTACCCCTACCCTTATGGAAGGGGCAGGAGTTGTTACCACACGTTCGAATATTCATTGGTTGGTAACGGAGTATGGAGCAGTTAATCTATATGGCATGACTTTGCAAAAACGTGCACGCGCAATACTTGAAATTGCACATCCGGATCATAGAGAGCTTCTCGACAAAGCTGCTTTTGAACGTTTTGGACCGCATTATCATTATATCCCCGCTGACTTACAAAAAAATAGTAAAAAGTAAGGTAAGAACATGATATAGAATATAACCATATTTCGATAGCTATAGAGCTAGCGCTAATTGAAAATCGTTTGCTTGTAAACCGTATAAACCCATTATCACAACAAGAGAAGGGAAATATAATGTTGGTAGGACAATGATGATCAACCAATCATCTGTGTCCTATCAACTTATCCACTATGGTTTGTATTTCTATTCCGGCAAGATTGCCTGAAGTCATAATTAATAAATTTGTTTTTTTTAACCTTACTCCGCTGAGTATGGTTTTCAATTGCTCTTTATTAGTGATAACAGATTCCTTTGGGATATTAAAAGCTTCTGCAACTTGTTCTGAAGTAATTTCAGGTAATTTTTTATGTTTTAATACTTCGGGATTAAAGAATACATAAGGCTCATCAGCTTGTTGCATGCTATTATAATATTGAGGCAGGAAATTTTTGTTTAAACTGCTAAAAGTGTGTAATTCAAAACAGGCTATTAAATTTCGATCCGGAAAACTTTCTTTAACAGCATCAATAGTAGCTGTTAGTTTTGAAGGAGCATGGGCAAAATCATAATATATAGCTCCACTATTCGTTGTTCCCAACAGTTGTAATCTTCTTGAAGCACCTTTAAAAGAACGCATAGAGTTAAGGAATTGCTCAGCACTTATTCCTAATTGTATGCAAATATTCATTGCTCCCGACATGTTCTCCATATTATGCTTACCAAATATTGGTACTTTATATTCTTTATTCTGATATAGTATAATAGTAGATTTTGGATTAGCAGAATATTTTAATGATTGATAGGCTTGATCATTAATATCATCAGATTTTTTTGCCATCAATGCACCAAGTGTTTTATCATCTTTAAACCATGTGATATAGCCTCCCGGTTGCACAGAGCTTATAAATAGTTCAAATTGCTTTTCATAATTTTCTATGGTAGGAAATACATTCATATGATCCCAGGCAATTCCTGTGATAAGAGCAATATGTGGTTTATACCATAAAAATTTTGGTTGTAGGTCAATTGGTGAAGAAAGATATTCATCGCCTTCAAATATTGCAACAGAAGCTTCATTGGAAAGTTTTACCATAGTCTCAAAACCTTGGACTTGAGCCCCAACCAGATAATCAAAATTCACTTTATTTTTATTTAGCACATGCATTATCATTGATGTGATAGTTGTTTTTCCATGACTGCCGGCAATAACTACACGCGTTTTGTTTTTACTATGCTCATAGAGAAATTCGGGGTAAGAATAAATTTTTAGGTCTTTTTTTAAAGCAAGTTGTAATTCCGGATTGTCCTTTCTGGCATGCATTCCCAATATTACAGCATCTAAATCATCTGTAATTATGGAGGGATTCCATCCTTCTTTTTCAGGGAGCAGATTATAAGCTAAAAGGCGCGAGCGACTTGGCTCAAAAATTTCGTCGTCTGACCCGGTGACAATTGCACCATTCTTTTTCATGGCAATTGCCAAATTGTGCATTGCACTTCCTCCTATTGCAATAAAATGTATGCGCATAAATTCCGTAAAAAGTATACTATTAATTGATGTCAGACAAAGCTAATGAATAATTCATGAATGTCTGAGATGGTGATTTGCTATTCCTCGCAAATGGCTTCATAATTATTTTGGTTGCTTATGTTTCCTTTTACTATTATATTTGATTGTTGTCTTTATAAATATCGTTGAATGTTAAATAAATAAGCTGAAAGAGAATGTTTAAATCTGCCTTAATCCATATAAAACCTTGGTATGAAGGTTTCCTTTCCTTATTTTTCCCTATACTATGTTATGGATGTTCCGTTCCCTTGAGTGATGCAAATTTTGTTCTCTGTAAAAAATGTTTATCTGAATTGCCTCGCACTAATTTTGAAAATATGCCCAAAAACATTGTTTATAAAACATTTTGGGGACGTGTTATGATTGAGTTTGCATCTTCAATATATTTTTATCGCAAAGGAGAATTGCTTCAGACTTTAATTCACCGATTGAAATATAGAAACTCCCCCGGAGTAGGTCTCTTCTTAGGGAGGTTGGCAGGTCAATATATCTTAAACAGTGAATATTACAGCTCTGTTGATCTTATTGTTCCTGTGCCTTTACATTTAAAGAAAGAACGTAAAAGGGGATATAATCAGGCTTTGTTAATTGCCGAAGGACTATCGGAAGTCTTAAAAATCCCATGTTCTAAAACTTTACTTTCAAGGGATTTTTATAGTGAATCTCAAACCAAGAAGGGACATTATGAAAGATGGAAAAATGTGGACGGTGTATTTTCGGTGCGTTACAATGAACAAGACAGCCATAAACATTTGCTTCTCGTTGATGATATTATTACTACCGGAGCAACCTTGGAATCTTGTTGTCAGAGCTTATTCACAATTCCCGGTGTTAAAATCAGCATATTAACAATAGGCTATGCCATTTAATTAGTTATTTGTAATTAAGGAGTTCGTTTTTTAATTGTTCCAATCCTTCAGATGCTTTTAATTTCAAGAATTTAATATTTTCCGACATTTTTAATTGCGGCTGACCCGGGTCAATAACAAAAATTGGCTTTTTAGGTGGCACATAGGCAAGAAGGCCTGCTGCAGGATGTACATTCAAGGAGGTCCCTATTACCATAAAAACATCTGCTTTTGAAACCAACTGAACAGCTTCTTCAAGATGATCTACACTTTCACCAAACCATACAATATGAGGTCTAAGTTGTGAACCCTCCTCACATAAATCCCCCATTTTTAACTCCCAGTGTTTTAATTCATATACCAATGAAGGATTTGAGGTGCTACGCGCCTTTTTGAGCTCACCATGCAGGTGAAGGACATTTTTGCTTCCTGCCCTTTCGTGTAAATCATCAACATTTTGAGTTATGATTTGAACCTTGAAATGTTTGTCTAATTCTGATAATATTTGATGTCCTTTGTTGGGTTGCGATTCAAATAATTTTTTTCGTCTTTCATTGTAAAACCTTAACACTAATTCCGGTTGAGAGGCCCAAGCCTGAGGAGAAGCAACCTGTGTAACATCATATTTTTCCCACATCCCTCCCATATCACGAAAAGTTGGAATTCCACTTTCGGCACTCATACCTGCCCCTGTTAATACTATCAGATTTTTCATTATCTCTTGGTATTTATTTAATATGATAAAGGTAATAATATTTAGTATTAAGGTAAAAATGTCTTTTCTCATCCTTATTTTTGATGATTTGATTATTTTTACAAAAAAAAAATGATGAGAGCCTGGATTTCAAAATATTCTTTACTTGTCTTTTTGGTTTTTCTTACTATTATTTTTTCCATTTTAATATTAGTACCAAATTACCGTCATTTTCCTGTTAGTACTGTGCCGGAGATTATATTGGTAGTATTGCACTACGGACTATCAACCCTGGGCTTGCTTGCAATTTTTATTTTACTGTCTTTAAATAAATATATTTTCGCTGTTTTATTTCCATTATTTATATTCTTGTCATCCCTTACAGCTTTTTTTGTATGGCATATAGATATTTCTATAAATCTTGCACTTATTGAATCAATTATATATACCGATGTTTGGGAAGTTAGTAGCTATTTATCATGGAAATTAATATTATATATTCTCTTTTGCTGTTTCTTTGCTGTTCTTTTTGTTGTTTTTCGTTTTAAGATTCGGCTGACAAGACTACAAATACTCCCTCTTACTTTTTTGTTTGTTTTCAGTTCTTTCCTTTTTATTTTAACCAATAAATTAAGGTTTAACTCACTTTTGCAACGTGCACCATTTGCTTATTATTTATCCATTAACGATTATCTTGAAAGCCGGAAAGAGCTAAGTCAAGTGCGTATATTGGTAGGTGATGATAGTGTTAGTGAGGCTGATACCCTTATTACCGTTTTGGTTATTGGTGAGGCTTTGCGTAGCGACCATGTTCAGATGGGTGGTTATGAAAGGCTTACCATGCCTAATATGGAAGAAAGAGGCGTAATTTATTATCCTAATATTCATTCTCCTCACACCCATACTGTTTCAAGCTTGAGATATTTTTTAACCCGTTCAACAGAAAGCAATAGTGAACCTATGTTTCAGGAAGGATCTTTCATAAACGCTTTTAAGGCAGGAGGCTATTATACAAGTTGGCTTGCTAATCAAAATCCTTTGACTCCTTTGCGTTTTTTCATATCAGAGAGTGATACTGTCATAGTAAATCGTCCTGAAATATCGGATTATAGTAATATGAAAAAGCTTGATTCAGAACTTATACCTTATTTTAAGGATTTAGTGGCAGAAAAACATCCATTAAAGCTCATTATTGTTCATCTGGCAGGTAATCATTGGTGGTATAATAAGAACTTCCCTGATTCTTTTGCCATATTTACGCCCATCTTGAACAACAGAGAGCTTTCAGATAATAATCGTGAAAGGATGATCAATTCATACGATAATATTACACTTTTTGTAGATTATGTATTAAATGAACTTATTGGAATAATTGAGGATAAGTCGGCATTTATGATCTTTTTGTCAGATCACGGACAATCTTTTGGAGAAGATGGTAATTGGCTGCATGCCAATGACGCACCGACAGAACAAAATCCTGCCTGCTTTTTTTGGTTTTCCGATTCTTACGGTTTACGCTATCCCGAAAAGGTAGAAGCTGTCAGCTTAAATAGTGAAAAACAAACCGATACCTCTTTTTTGTTTCATACTATTTTGGATGGGAGCTTAATCACTTCGTCATACCTTGATTTAGAAATGAGTTTGTTTGCTAAGCCTTCCCAACCATAAAACGACAATGACGGTTTAAAAAAATTATAAGCGGCGTTAGAACAATGAGCTGAAGAAAAGTAATAAGAAAGGAGTTTAAAATAGTAAAATTCAATTCAATATTAAATACAAAAAGCGCAAAACCTTTTATTAAGGTAAGAATAAAAAGGTGGAAAGTAAGGATTGGCAGTGTATTTTGACCTACCCAGATAACGAAAGTAGAGTCCGGAAGGTATTGGAATAGTGTAAATAGCCATATAAAGCCTATGATTCCAATGAAATAAGTTAAAAGTAATAAGCCATATTTAGCTTGATAAATTACAGTTGGCTCATAGAATTTCATTAAAAATAAATGTAACAACAGTGGAATAACAACAAACAACCATTTGAATTTACTATTTAGTTTATGCAGCTTGAAATTTTTGAATAATTTGCCGGCATAAAAAAATAAATAAACAACCATTGCAACATCTATGCTCCACGGTAACCTGAAGTTAAGAGCCTCCGACATCAAATAACCGATTAAGGAAATTATAATTACTATAAATGGTCGGAGTTTTACCGGTGCTTTTGCTACCAAAAGATCAATGAATAATACTGAAAATAATGCCGGTAAAAACCATAAAGGACCACCCCAATTCATATAGTCCGGTCCACCCTGGGCATATAATATCCCTACGAGGTTTTTTAAAGGACTGTAGCTTGCTTCAGCACTGGCGCCATAATGCCGCCCTATAAAAAACCAGAAGATATATAGGAATATGGCAACAGAAAAATAAGGGATAAGCAGTCTTTTGCCATATTTATTAAAAAAGAAAGATAAAGTCATATCTTTTTTATCCTTAGTGAGATATCCGGAAATAATAAAAAATAAAGGTAATCTGAAGCTTAAAAAGAAATAGTTCAATTGTGAGAAATAATCGTTATGACCATAAACGATTAGGAAAATAGAGAAAGCTTTTAATTGATCAATATATGTTAATCTTCCCATCCGATAATTTTTTTCTCAAAAATAAGAGGATAAAAGTAAAAACAAAATTAAAAAAAGCTGTTGTGAAGTGTGCTTAATTTCTTATTTTTGCGATAATTATAAGCAAATACAAAATGACTTCTACAAAAAAGATTAAAACAGCTCTAATTTCTGTGTTCTATAAGGATGGTCTCGATGAAATTGTTCATGCCCTTGATAAACTTGGCGTAGAGATTTATTCTACCGGTGGGACCCAATCTTTTATTGAACATTTAGGTATAAAGGTTATAAGTGTTGAATCATTAACCGGCTATCCTTCAATTCTTGGTGGGCGTGTTAAAACCCTTCATCCAAAAGTTTTTGGTGGCATTTTATCTAAGCGTGATGATCCTGAACATCAATCTCAGATTTCTGAATTTAATATTCCTGAAATGGATCTGGTGATTGTTGATTTGTATCCTTTTGAAGAAACTGTGGCTTCTGGAGTAGAACATTCCGGTGTAATAGAAAAAATTGATATTGGAGGCATTTCACTTATTCGTGCTGCAGCAAAAAATTATAAAGATGTTTTAATAGTTTCTTCTATGGATCAATATTCTGAATTATTGGTCTTATTGAAAAAAGGAAAAGGAAAAATTTCACTTGAGGAACGTGAAAAATTTGCTGTTGCAGCTTTTGCTGTATCCTCGGGTTATGACGCAGCAATTTATTCCTATTTAAATAAATACAATTATCCGGCCTTTAGAGAGAGTATTGATGGCAGCTTACATTTAAGATATGGTGAGAATCCACATCAAAAGGGAGTTTTTTATGGCGACTTTACCCAGATATTTGAACAATTACATGGTAAGGAGATATCCTATAATAATTTATTGGATATTGATGCTGCTGTTTCCCTTATTGCTGATTTCGATGACACTACTGTTGCTATTCTTAAACATAACAATGCTTGTGGCTTAGCTTCCCGTGACACTATACTTCAGGCATGGACAGATGCTTTGGCGGGTGATCCTCTTTCAGCTTTTGGAGGGGTTGTTGTTTCAAATACAAAAGTTGATGTTGAAACAGCCCGTGAGATGGATAAAATATTTCTGGAAGTGATAATTGCTCCGGCATTTGATGATGAGGCATTGAAGCTTTTAAAACAAAAGAAAAACCGAATACTGTTAATTCAGAAAGAAAAATATTTGCCTAATCATATATCACGAACTTTACTCAATGGTGTTCTGGTCCAAGAAAGGGATAGCATCACTGAAAATGCTGATGATTTAAAAACTGTAACATCAAAATCTCCTTCAGAAGATGAGATTGAAGATTTATTGTTTGCCAATAAAATTGTTAAACATTCAAAATCTAATGCCATTGTTTTAGCAAAAAACAAACAGCTTATTGCCGGCGGCGTTGGGCAGACATCTCGCGTTGATGCTTTAAAGCATGCCATTGAGAAGGCAGCTACATTTAAATTTGATTTAAATGGAGCTGTTATGGCTTCCGATGCTTTTTTCCCTTTTTCAGATTCTGTTGAGATAGCTTATAAGGCAGGAATTAGGTCGGTAATTCAACCCGGAGGCTCAATTCGTGATAATGAAACGATAGATTTTTGTAACAAGCATAACATTTCCATGGTATTTACCGGGAATCGTCATTTTAAACATTAATAAAAGAACCTAAATGGGATTATTCTCTTTTTTATCTCAGGAGTTGGCCATGGATTTGGGAACGGCTAATACTATCATTATTCATAATGATAAAATTGTAGTTGATGAACCAAGTATAGTTGCACTCGACAGACGCAGTGAGAAATTGGTAGCTATTGGAGAAAGGGCTCGTCAGATGCATGGTAAAACTCATGATAATTTATACACTATTCGTCCTTTGCGTGATGGCGTAATTGCTGATTTTAATGCTGCCGAGCAGATGATCAGGGGGATGATAAAAATGATTGATGGTAATAAGAAAAGATGGTTTACCCCTTCTCTAACTATTGTAATTTGTATTCCTTCCGGTAGTACCGAAGTGGAGGTTAGAGCAGTACGTGAGGCTGCCGAACATGCCGGTGGTCGTGAAGTTTATATGATTTACGAACCCATGGCTGCTGCTCTCGGTATTGGTTTGGATGTTGAAATTCCTGAAGGACATATGGTAGTTGATATTGGAGGTGGATCCACAGAAATTGCTGTAATTTCTCTTGGTGGCATTGTAACAAACCGTTCCATTCGTATTGCCGGCGATGACCTTACAAGCGATATTATCGAATATATGCGTCGTCAGCATAATATAAAAATTGGTGAACGAACAGCTGAAGAAATAAAGATACGTGTTGGTTCTGCCTTGCCTGAGCTTGATGATCCACCGGTCGATTACATAGTGAGTGGTCCTAATCAAATGACTGCCCTGCCAATTGAAGTGCCGGTATCGTATCAGGAAATTTCTCATTGTCTCGAGAAATCCTTATCCAAAATGGAGACAGCCATTTTAAATGCACTTGAGCAAACACCTCCCGAGCTATACTCCGATATAGTATCGCGTGGCATATACCTAGCAGGAGGTGGAGCATTACTAAGGGGTTTGGATAAAAGATTAACCAATAAATTGAATATTCCATTCCATATAGCCGAAAATCCGCTTCATGCTGTTGCCAGAGGGACCGGACTGGCTCTTAAAAACAGATTTAAATTTTCATTTTTGCTTCGTTGATCGCTGTGAAAATTCAGATATTTTTATATTATAGTTAATTTATAATATAAGCAGAAACTGAATATGAATAATTGAATCTGCAAAATGTTTCAGTACTATGAGAAACTTTATACGTTTTATTATAAGATATCATTTCCTTATTTTGTTTCTCGTTTTTGAAGCTTTCAGTTTGTATTTGCTAACTTATTTTAGTCAACATCACCGGCAGACTTTTGTTAACTCTTCAAATAGTGTGTTTGCTTGTATCTCGGAAGTTTCAGGCTCTTTTACTGCCTATTTTTCCTTAAAACGTTCAAATGATGAATTAGCAAGAGAAAATGCCTATCTGCGTACTATGATCCCTGTTGATATCATTGAAAATGTTCCTGAACATTTTTATACCGAAGAACCTGAGGGCGCTTTGTATTTATACCGTCCGGCAAGGGTTGTTAACAATTCGGTAAATCGTCTTCAAAATTATTTGACTATAAATATTGGTGATAAACAAGGGCTAAAACCCGAGATGGGGGTTATTTCTGCACGTGGGCTTGTTGGAATTGTTCGGCACGTATCATCTAATTTTGCCACTGTTGTATCATTATTGAACAATCAGATAAAAGTTTCTGCCAAGTTAAGAGAATCTGATTTTTTTGGATCGCTTGAATGGGATGGTAAATCAGATCAATATGCAATATTAAATGACATTCCCTTTCATGCACCTTTATCGGCTGGCGATGCTGTGGTGACAAGTGGATATTCAACTATTTTCCCTGAAGGGATACTAATAGGAACTATTGAAGAATTCAGTAGAGATGAAGGGGAGGGTTTTTATAAAATTAGAGTTAAATTATCTGTTGACTTTAAAAGATTGACCTATGTAGAAGTAATTGAATCTATAATGGCAGAGGAACAATTACAACTTGAAAAAATTACTATTGATGCTAAATAATTTTGGAAAATATCTGATTAACTTCATAGTTATAATGTTGTTTCAGGTTTTAATACTGAATCAATTGAATTTGGGCATTTATATCAATCCTTGCTTATATATTTTATTTATATTGATTCTACCCGTTGAAACTCCCGGATGGTTAACTTTGATCATTGGCTTTGCAGTTGGACTAATGATGGATGCCTTTTTAAATACCATAGGTTTACATGCATCAGCTACTGTTTTTCTTTCTTTTTTGCGCTATTATTTGTTGCGTTTTTTTGCGCCAAGAGATGGCTATGAATTAGGCAGTTTACCTGTTCCTTCATATTTTGGATTTACCTGGTTTTTTAAATATGTTAGTATAGCTACAATAGGTCATCATTTATTCCTTTTTTTTATGGAAGTTTTTACCTTTAACAACTTTTTTCTAACAATTTGGAAAGTTATACTAAGTTCTTTATTTACCATTACTTTTATATTGTTAGCGCAATTGTTTGGGATCAGAAAGGAGCAGACATATTAAAATTTTGAATTTGTGGGTAACAATAATCGTACATTAATAATTCGCCTGATTTTTGGGTTGGTAGGGATAATTTTTATTATCAGGTTGTTTGTATTGCAGATAGTTGACCCATCTTATAAGTTTTTTGCCGATAGTAATACCCAACGAAAAATCACACAATATCCTTCTCGTGGTTTAATTTATGATCGTAATGGTAAACTATTGGTTTCCAATCAGCCTGTATATGATATAATGATTGTGCCAAGGGAGGTTGAACCTTTTGACAGTTTAGATTTTTGCAATTTAATTGGTATAGAAAGGGAAGAGTTAGATTTGTTGTTTGACGAGGTACAAAATAATTTGAGGCGTAGAAGGATCTCAAGCTTCCGACCTTCAGTATTTTATAAGCAATTATCAGTTGACAAATATGCTGTTTTGCAGGAGAAACTTTTTAAATTCAAAGGTTTTTTTCTTCAGCGACGTACTGTCCGCAAGTATGAATACCCGTATGCCGCCCATGTTATGGGTTATGTTGCTGAAGCTAACGAGGCGATTATTCAAAGAGATCCGTATTATTCCGTAGGTGATTATTCAGGTATTAGTGGTATCGAAAATATTTATGAAAAATTTCTACGAGGTCAAAAGGGAGCCAGGTATATCATGGTTGATGTTCATGGTCGTGAGATGGGGCCCCTGCATGGGATGCGTATGGATACTATTGCGATTGGAGGTAAAGATATAAAAATCTCATTGGATATCGACTTGCAGGCTTATGGGGAGGAGATCATGAAAAATAAAGTCGGGAGTATTGTTGCTATTGAACCTTCAAGTGGTGAAATTCTTGCTATGGTATCGAGTCCTTCCTATGATCCATCATTATTGGTAGGGCGTTCGCGTAATCGTAATTTTCCGCTTTTATCAAGCGACACTCTTTCTCCATTGCTGAATCGTTCAATTATGTCGGGTTATCCTCCAGGTTCTACGTTTAAAGTGATAATGGCTTTAATGGGACAGCAGGAAGGAGTTTTATCGGCTTCTACTAAATATTCTTGTCCGGGGGGATATACTGCCAGGGGTATTCATGTTCGTTGCCATGCACATACTTCGCCTGTTGCCCTTGCATCATCCATTGCTATGTCATGTAATACCTATTATTGTCATGTTTTCCGAAATGTGATTGATAACCCTGCTTATGATTCGCCAAAGGAAAGCCTTGAGAAATGGAGGGAATATTTGATGAGTTTTGGATTGGGCATACGCCTGGAGACTGACTTTT
Source organism: uncultured Alkalitalea sp. (assembly GCA_964578485.1). Lineage (GTDB taxonomy): Bacteria > Bacteroidota > Bacteroidia > Bacteroidales > Marinilabiliaceae > CAZODA01. The sequence continues at coordinate 20,473 of CAZODA010000026.1, forward strand.
TTAGTGAGAATAGGGGATTTGTACCAACAAGTGCTTATTATAATAGGATTTATGATGGTCGCTGGGGCTCTTTAACTGTGTTGTCTCTTGGTATAGGACAAGGTGAAATATTGGTTACTCCCTTACAGCTTGCTAACATGATGGCTGCAATAGCCAACCGTGGCTATTATTATACGCCCCATATTATTAAGGAGATTGAAAATGATACTATTCCTTCACGCTTTAATGTTCCTCATTTTACCGGCGTTGATTCGGCTTATTTTGAACCTGTTATTGAAGGAATGGAACAGGCGATATGGAGCGAAGTTGGATCAACTGCTCGTATAGCAAGAATCCCCGGAATTTCAATATCGGGGAAAACAGGAACAGCTCAAAACCCTCATGGTGAAAACCACAGTTTATTTATTTGTTTTGCACCAAAAGAAGAGCCAAAAATTGCAATTGCTGTAATTGTAGAAAATTCCGGCTACGGAGCAAGCTATGCTGCTCCGGTTGCCAGTCTGATGATAGAACAGTATTTGAATAAAGATATCCATTCGTCGAGAGGATGGTTGGAATCGCGAATGATGAATATGAATCTGATCGATATTAGTGATGAGGAATAGATACTTAAAAAGAGCCGATTGGTTTACTGTTGTTTTGTATTTAATAATGGTAATATTTGGTTGGTTAAATATTTATGCAGTTAACCGGGAACCGGATTCGGTGATGGCAGTTTTTTTTAATCCTGATAAAGAATATATAAAACAGCTTATTTGGCTTGCAATTTCTTTAATTTTTGCAGGTGTAATAATGCTTATGGACAGTAAGTTTTTTGTTGAATTTGCTTATATCCTTTATGCTGTATCCTGCTTTTTACTGATTTTAGTAATTTTTGTGGGTGTTGAAATTAATTCTGCTAAAAGTTGGTTTCAAATAGGAGGGATTAGCTTTCAACCCATTGAATTAGCGAAGGTTACTACTTCTTTATCCATTGCCAGAATAGTAAGCCGATTTCAGTTTTCATTTAAAAACTTTTCTCATATAATACGTCTTGGCTTTATTATTCTCTTCCCTATATTAATTACTGTTGTTCAAAACGATATAGGGTCGGGTATGGTGTTTTTCGCCTTGTTTATACCCTTATTCAGAGAAGGAATGTCGCCCTACCTCTTTCTTTTTGGCTTTATTGCAATCGCAGTTTTTATTTTAACACTACTCATTCCTAACTATGTGATACTCATCCTGCTATCTTTGGCTCTTATAGTAAAATTGCTTTTTATGAAGAACTTGAAGGATGTACTTATAATAGTGGTTTCAGTTGGTTTAATGTATCTTATTGGAAGAGTTTTTATTTATGAAGATAGCACTGCGATAAATCACAACTTGATTATTTTATCCGCAATGTTAGCTGCTTCAATTCTTATAGGTTTAAAAGCTTTGTTTAAACGACTTAAAATTGTTTGGGTGTTTTTACTCTTTTTCTGGGGAGGAGTGGGATTCGCATATTCTTCAGACTATTTTTTCGAAGAAGTCTTAAGTGATTATCAACGTTCACGAATTAAAGTAATGGTAGGCTTGGAGCAAGATCCCCTTGGAACAGGATATAATGTTAATCAGTCGAAAATTGCTATTGGCTCCGGTGGACTTACCGGAAAAGGCTTTTTACAGGGAACTCAAACAAAATTTAGCTTTGTACCCGAACAGAGTACCGATTTTATTTTTTGCACTGTTGGTGAAGAATGGGGGTTTATAGGAACTACGGGAGTGGTCTTATTGTTTATGATACTGCTCTTTCGCTTAATTATTTTATCGGAACGACAACATTCAGCCTTTAGTCGAATTTATGGCTATGCCGTTGCTTCATTGTTTTTCTTCCACTTTACGGTAAATATCGGAATGACCATCGGCCTGGCACCTGTTATAGGAATTCCCTTACCTTTCTTCTCCTACGGCGGATCATCACTCCTGGGCTTTACAATTATGCTCTTTATATTTTTAAAACTTGATACCAATAGAGCTGAATTGATTAGATAAGATTTCAGCTTTAAGATTATTTAAGGTTTTTTGTAAAGCTTGTATATTTAAGCTGAGATTTTTATTTTTTGAAATAAAAATCTTTTGGAAATTACCTTGACAACTATGGTTTTTTCTTTAAATGAAAGAAAAAACAAATTTAGTATTAAAATGCTCTTTTCGTTGACCTTGTCATAACTTCGCCGGATTGATTAAAATATCAAAGCATAGAAATTATAATAATTTTTTTAATAAACCGGCAATAAATAATCCCTTATTAAGACAAAAAAAATGTGTTAAATCAATGTTGAAATTTGTCGTTTAAGTGGGAAAACATGATAAAAAGCATTGTATAGGCTTTTTATTATCGTTATATTTGAATATACAAGTATTAATATGTAGATACTTGTATTGTCTTTTTCTAACCTTCTTTACTTCGAACTTTGTTTCATTAGTACTCGAAACATCTGATATAATAACTTAGAGGGATTATAAAATATTTTCTTTCTGAAAATTGTTAGTAAAAAATAGAATTTATGGATTATAAAATATTTACAGCAAATAATTATAGGCAAATATCACAATCAGATAAAATCAAACCTGAGCATTTGCGCAATATAGATATAGTTTCGAAAGTCCTTCCTTTTAAAACTAATAATTATGTTGTTGATGAATTGATTGATTGGGATAATTATGAAGAGGATCCTTTGTTTATTTTAAATTTTCCGCAAGGAGAAATGTTGCAGGAAGATCACTATATGCGAATGGCTCCTTTGGTTGATAAAGATGCCGATTCTGCAATAATTAAAGAAGAAGCCGATAAGATACGGCATCAGTTGAATCCTCATCCTGCCGGCCAATCATATAATGTTCCGGTAATTAATGGAACGAAGCTTAGTGGTGCCCAACATAAATATGATGAAACTATATTGTTTTTTCCTTCGCAGGGTCAAACTTGTCATGCATATTGTACTTTTTGCTTTAGATGGCCACAGTTTACCGGTATGAGTGGACTTAAATTTGGGATGAGAGAAACAGATTATCTTATCGAATATATTCGAGAACATCCTGAAATTACAGATTTATTATTTACAGGTGGTGATCCTCTAATTATGAGGGCAAATATTTTGGATGCCTATATTTCCCGTATTTTGGAGGCTGACCTTCCTAATCTTCAGACTATTCGTATTGGTACTAAGGCTTTATCATTTTGGCCATATCGCTTTTTAACTGATCCTGATTCAGCGGATTTATTAAAATTGTTTGAAAAGATTACTTCCTCCGGTAAGAATCTTGCATATATGGCGCATTTTAATCATCCTCGTGAATTAAGTACCGAGACTGTTAAAAGGGCTGTTAAAAAAATCATAAATACAGGAGCTCAAATCCGAACTCAATCGCCTTTGTTAAACCATATTAATGCCGACTCCCGAATATGGTCTGATCTATGGATAAATCAAGTAGCTATGGGAATGGTCCCGTATTATATGTTTATTGCTAGAAATACAGGTGCGCAACAGTATTTTGGTGTAACACTTGCCAAAGCATGGGAAATTTTCCGTAATGCATATAATAAAATCAGCGGCATAGCACGAACTGTTAGAGGCCCCAGTATGTCATGCTTTCCGGGTAAAATTAAAATTAATGGTGTAACTGAACTAAATGGAGACAAGGTTTTTGTTATGGAATTCATTCAAGGACGTAGTCGTGAATGGGTTAAAAAACCATTCTTTGCCGAGTATAATCCTGATGCTGCATGGATTGATGACCTAAAACCTGCCTTTGGTAAAGATCAGTTTTTTTACCAAGAAGAACTCAATAAACTTATAAATAGGTGATGTTGTAAGTGAAGGGAAATGAAGTTGACTCATTAGATCAGCTTCTTCTTTAATGTACTTAAAGCATCCGGGTTCAGTCATCAATGATCGGTAGGGACATGACATGTCGTGTCTGTTTCGAGTTTCGAGTTTCAGGTTTCGAGTGAGAAATAATCAATCACAAAAACCCCGAAGGGGTGAAATTATTGTAGTAAACGAGTCATTACCAGTCATTTTAATCCCGCTAGATGACATTATAAAAATATCAAATTTGTAAACAGCTAATAATCTAGGCGGGAGAAATTATAATAATATTAATAGTAAGTTAATAATCTTGACGAGAGGCATTATTTTATTTGTGATAATTCAAATTCTTCAATTACCGTATTAGTGCCTTTTTGAATAATTATTGCAGGAAAAATCACTCTTAGAGCAACCTTGTGAATATTCTGCATCCTTCATTTAAGTCATATAATTCAAATCTCCAAAATGAGAAAATTTTCTTTCTCACTATGTTTAATTGAATAATCATATTTATAATATGAAGAGGAAAATATTAATTATTACAATCATCTTTTTTTCATTCAACTTTGCAAATGCTCAATATGCAGGAAACAATGCTATATATGCAACAGGGGAGTTAAATTTTGGTAATTATTTTGGAACGGATTTGAATTTGAATTATATATTGAAAGGAAAATACTCCTTTAAAGTGGGATATACTGGAAATTTTAGAAAAGCTAAATCTCAACCGAAAGATTTTAGCTCCGGCATTACCGGTATATTGATTTTTGGTTTAAATAGCCCTGCCGACTTATTTGAAAATTTTGGTGCTGCTATTGGAAGAATTTATAAAATAAATCAAAAGGGAACCATAAGAGCAAATATTTCTTTGGGAGCAGGTTATACCATATATACTGAACCGGAAAACTGGGAAAAAATTAATAATAAAATTATATCTATCAAGAAGAATTATTCTTATGACAACATGAAACACAAAACTTTAAGTCTTATTGTTAATCCGAAAATAGAATTTCCTGTTTCGAGGTATTTTGGATTTACCATATCACCCATGTTACAAATAAATAAGAATAGAGCGTATTATGGAATTGGACTTGGAAGTATGATTGGATTATTAAGATAACAACAAGCGCTCAGTTTTATCAGTCTCCCGCAATCCGTAGGATTGCAACGCTCGGTAGAAAAAATGCTCATCTCCCACCACCCACATTCCGTCAGGAATGTGACCTCCTTCTATTTCCTTAAAAATTATCTAAAAAATAGGCTGAAGGCCTTATATATGTTACGTCCGCCGTCATGAAATTCAGCGTGACAGGCTCAGGCAATGCCCTATGGTATAGAACAATAACGCAGATAAGCCCTAAAAGGGCGTAAGACATTAGCATAGGGTGAAGCGAAGCGTAGCCCTATGAAAGCTTTACTTTTTCTGACAAATGCAATACGAGTAAAAGTTCTTGGATTTTAGGAGCTGAATATTATTCTTGTGATAATCGGACAGGATATCTTCTAATAGAGACAAAAGGAAAAACTTACATTCATATAGATTTACCAAAAGAATTATGAATTGAATTTAAAAAAGCGAAATCATTTGGAAAGTTTTATAGTTCAAAGATAAAAGGAAAATATCGATTAATAATTTGATAAAAAACTATATATAACATTGTATAAAAGTTGTGTAGGCAAAAGATTAATCAGGAAGATTGCTAAACTGAAAGTTACGTATTTATTATTCTGTACTACATTTATATTTGCTTGTTGTTAATCTTACACATAGAAAATTAATTCAATGAAAAATCAGTTGTTTTTAATCTTCTTTTCTTTCTTAATGCTTTCTGCCACCGGACAGAAAATATCCTACAGTCAAGATGTCTCTCAATCAAATGATGAAACTATTATTTCTATCAAGGAGTTTTGGACAAATTACATTAGAGATATCTCAAAGAGTGATGATTCAAATAAAGCTATGGTTTATGCCAAGTATTGGAATGAATTCGAGATAGAAGATGGTTTTACAGATATCGTAAATCATGCCCTTCCTGTCTTTTTGATAGGAGAATTAAAAATAATAAATATCGAAAAAACAGAAGATGGCTTTTTTCAAATTAAGAACCAAGTTCAATTAAATGAAGAAATTATTGCACTTTTTAATGTTTACGTAAAAAGGGAACACAATGATTATAAGCTATATAATCAGTTTTATATGTCGAAATTTCTCCTAAAGCATTATAAAGCCGGTGATATTGATTTTTATTATCCGGAAAATTATCCTTTCAATAAAAAGAAAGCAGATGAACTTTTTAATTCATATTTAAAATATTTAGCGCTTTATGGTAATCTTGGAAGTAAGCAAATAACTTATATAATTGGTAACACTTTCAATGAGGCAAGTAGTTTTATTGGCTTTGACTCAGGTGTTTTGTCGAGCGATTCCCCCTATGCCGGATATACAATTAAGAATCAGAACATCATTCTTTCATGCAGAGAAGATCATTTGCACGAAATCATTCATGTAATATTCTTTTCATTATTCCCCAATGCCCCATTTATTTTTCATGAGGGTATTGCTACATATTATGGCGGCACTGGAGGGAAAGATTATACAAGCCTTATCAATAATCTGAAAATGTTTCTTGAAAATAATCCTGATACTGACTTGTCAGATTTCGATTCTTTTGATAAAGTGCTGGAAGATGGGACAAATTATTTTTATACAATAGGTGCCAGCCTGATCGATTATGCTCTTAAAATAGGAGGTACGAAGAAAGTTTTGTCACTTTTTAGGTATTCAGCGACTAATACTACAGATAAAGAAGACCCATTATCAGCTATAAAAGAAGAACTGGGAATTGAAGAGGATCAGCTCAACTCCTTTCTTAGAAACTATATTAACAACGTTGATTAGCCTTCAAAACAAGGAATAAAGTAATAAAAAAAACTGTCCTTGAGAGACAACTTCTTAATATATTATGTCGTGTAAATTCACGTTCATAAACAGCTGTATCAGTGACTTCATAAATATTAATCGCAGAAAAAACCGTTCTTATCGTTGTCTTGAATTTTATTTTTCGTATGATTTTTTTATTAACTTTAAATCATAGCCTTTGAATTTAGTTTGTGGCAATAATTTCGTCTATCAAACTGGCAGATCTTATGGTAATTATTAATTTCTACTTAATATAATTATGACTTTGAATAGATTCTTTTCAATATTTTTATTTATAAAAACCTTAACCCTTACCCTAATCCTAACATTATATGCTTGTTCGCTTAATAGTGCTCAAATAAAAAGTAGAACCATTGATAAATTAACTATCGAAGAAGCTATAAACTACAACTACAATCTTCTAACTATACAGGGCAGTACGGAAACCGACACTATGTTTATAGAGACCTATTCTTCAGCATCATTTATGGCTAAGAAGGACGATGCTTTTATTGGGTATAGATATGTGATTCAGGATAGTTTAATCCATCCACATTTCAATGTTCCCCTCAAGACTGTTTACCATTATAATGGAGCTAAGCTAACTACTGCCATAATCAGCTCCATACATACCTCTCTAAAGGAGGAAGAGCTTTCAGATATTAATCAGGAGGTATTTAGTAATGTTATGCAAGGACAGCTGCCGGCAATTATATCTATTCTTCAAAATCCGGAAACTCAAACACTAAAAGATACAATAATAAACGATGTATTATGTGCTCATTTTTCTGTTGTTAAAGATGGATTAAGGTCTTCACTTTTTGTTTCAAAAGAAACATTCTTTCCTGTTATGCTCAGAATTATCACCAATACCTTTCAACCCTTTATAGAAGAATATTATTACAGAGATTTTTCTTCATCAGATAAGCTTATTGTGCCGGATTACAGATCAGAGTTTGAATCAAAATCTACACAAAAACAATTTTTACCTTATAAAGTTGGAGATATATTCCCTGATGTTGAGTTGCACGACCTTTCAGGAAATCAAGTTGGAATTAGTAAATCAAACAGATATAAAATTATTTATATTTCAATGATAAATTGTGGGCCTTGCCAACGAGCAGTCCCATATATTGAAGATATATATGAAAATTTTAAGGGAAATGATTTTGCTGATTTCTATGTGTTCTACCCGATGGATTTGAAGGAAAAATTGGAGAAGTATGTGGCAACAAAAAACATAAAAACTCCAATTGTTTATAATTCTATATCCGATGAGGCAAAAAGAATAGAGCTTAGCTCCCGACTGCGAACAGCCTTCCCCTCAGTATTAATACTAAATGAAGAAAATTATATTAAACACATAATAAATAGTTTTAGCACCGATTTAGAAAGACGAATAAAGGAAAGACTTGACGAAGAATCATTCAATTAATTCAATTGAAACAAAAATTGATGAAGACAATAAAGCTGTTGCTACCGCATTAACATTCATTAATGCTTATGTTGACAACTGTAACAAAATGAAAGAATCAGTTGGTGTTGTTGAGTGGCTTAATTCTAATAATTTGACAACTAATAGCTTTAAAATCGAAGTAAAAACAATAATTGAAGAGGCCTATAAAGAAGACCCCGAATTGGGGCTTGGTTTTAATCTGATATTTGATGCTCAAGACTACCCTACAGAAGGCTTTGATTTGGAGGTATTTGATAGCAAAACAAATTATATAATAGTAAAAGGAAAAGATTGGGTTGACTTTAAATTGACTATTAAAGTGGCTTTAGAAGATAATAAATGGTTTGTTGATGGCTGCGGAATTGTAAATATTCCAAAAGACAAACGAAGTGAACGATAAAATACAATAGACACTATCCTATTAAGAATTCCACAAAATTTATTTTTTAAACATGTAGCGACATGTTTTGTCGTATGCGCCCTTTATTTTTGCTTTATAATTCAATAAAAAAGATTATGAATGCTAATAAAGGGATAAGTTTAAATGAATTTATAGAGACAGAGCAATTTCAAAATTCAAACTTCCGACTGCCAATAGTAATTGGGCGCGTTATATATAACAATGAAAATAAGATTGTTGACCTGCGTCGATTGCCACACGTTTTAATTGCTGGAGCAAGTGGCTATGGCAAAACCACTTTTATACATTCCACTATCTCTTCGTTGCTACATAAAAAAAATGCAGATGAATTAAAATTTATACTGATAAACACCGTAAACAATAAATTTTCTATCTATAAAGCGATTCAAGATTACTATTTTGTTGATAAGGGGATAATTTCAGATGTTGATCAAGCAGTGGCAACCATTAATTCACTTTGTCAAGAGATGGAAAATCGAATTAATGCTATAAAGGAATCTCCTTATTCGCGAAATATTGAGATGCATAATGAAGAATCTAAAATAAAGATGCCTTATATTGTCTGTATTATAGAGAATTTTGATGATATAATAGAAAAGGCAGGAAAGCGATTTGAAATGCCTCTTACCCGACTTGCAGAACTTTCTGCTCGAACAGGAATTCATTTAATTATTACAACAAACAAAGTAAATGAAGGAGTCATAAGCAACTCAATTATAAACACTTTTCCGTGTAAAATCTCTTTTTATCAAAACTCTAAATTAGAATCTTATCAAGTGATTTTAAGTCCGCATGCCCACATGCTAAAAAGAGTTGGGCATTTATTTTTCCAAAAATATCCGGATAGCGAAATACTACAAGGAGCATTAATTTCAAATAGTGAAATTTTACAGTTGATAAGGGAAAAATCTACACAAAACATACAAAAATCGATTTATACACTTCCCAAATATCAAGATATTGGGGACAATGACTTAGCTTTTGATACCAAATTGAATGATGCAGTAATGTTTGTAGTCGATAACTTAGAATGTTATCCGGCTGCCATACAGCGAGGCTTATCCGTAGGATATAACCGTGCCGGACGAATCATACAGCAATTAGAGTTGTTGGGAGTCGTTGGAGAAAACACCCTTGAAGGAAGAAGGGTGTTAATCAAAGAAAAGAATGAACGAGATGAAATAATTGAAAAATTACAGACTTGATTCTAAAACTATTTTGTTCAATAACAGTATAACTAAAAATTACAGCAAAAATATTGTAAACTATTGAAAATATAAATTTTTAAAAATGAATACTATGTTTAAAAATATTGGAACAGATATAATAGCAGGAGGAATTTTTGAACGATTCCCTAAACTTGTCCCTGCAATCGGAGATAATTATAATAGTAGTAATCATTCTAAAATGCTTTTGATTGGAGAAAGTATTTACTTCGGTGATGAATGGGAGACAAAAAGTGTTTTTAAAGATGTAAACAAATGGTATTATGATAAGAATGCTCTACTTATACCAAATGAAAAATTAAAAGATGTTGATAATTGGTACGCTAATGATCAGACTTTTGATAATTTATATAATTCGATGAGAGTTGCTTTACAAAAATCAGGAGTTAATGATTTTAATAACTATTTATTAAATGAGGCAACTTTTTATAATTATTTTCTTCGTCCAGCTAGTGTTAAGATACTTCCAAATGGTAAAACAAATTTTGGGTTTAAAAAGAATCGCAAAGATGATGATTGTAAGGTTGCTTACTATGCACTTCGAGGTGTTATTGAAAGAATAAAGCCAAATATTGTCATTTTTGTTAGTAGCTTAGCTTGGGAATGGTTCTTACAATATTTTGGTAAAGAAATTGACAAATCATTTGCTGAAAATATAATTATTGATTTTGTAAATCATCCATCTAAACCTCGAACTTGGCATAACAAAAATGGTGATGGTAAACAAAAGTTTGAAAGATTATTATATAATCATTGGTTAATACAAAAACCAGATTGGAGTGGAAACTGGGATAAACTTGATAATTTGTTTTATTTGTTAAAGGGAAAAAATGTGTTTTCTTTGATAAAGGGAGAATTCAGTTATGATACTTATAATTCTTTACATTATGATAAAGAGTTTGATCACTATGCTTTTCAATTTTTAATTAGAGATACAAATCACTCTTTTTGTTTTGAAATGAATGTTCCAATTGAAGGAACTAAATTTTGGACAGGTTTTTATTCAGATAATGATAGTCATAATGAAGTATTAGAAATGGCTGAAGACTTTTTTGATATAAATGATAATGATGAGGATGTGGTAAGAAAGATAGAAGAAAAACTGGATTTTGTGAGAGAAATGCTAAAAAAAATCGATTAACTATTATGAGATACTCCCAGTTTTCGCGATTACTTCTGGGATTATGCTTCTCTTGCCATTGTCAATGTAAATGTACTTAATTGTCTGATTATCTGCAATGGGGTAATAGAAGAAATTTGATTATTAGATTTTAGTCTATTGTTTTATTATCCACTCTTTCTTTCAAACATTTTGTTAGCATTGATTTATAGCTTTTGTAATTGATCTTAGGGTGAAGATATTATCCCAATGTACTTAAAAAAACAGACAGGATGATTTTAAATATTACGACAACGCATACACCCGCTTCAGATTTCGGTTATTTGCTTCATAAACATCCTGATAAGTTTCAGACTTTTGATTTATCTGTCGGGAAAGCACATGTTTTTTATCCCGAAATGAAGGAAAAAAGAGCAACAGTAAGTTTGTTGTTAGATATTGACCCAATAGATATGGTTCGAGGTGCAAGAACTATAGGTGGCGAAGGTTTTGCTCTTGGTCATTATGTCAACGACCGACCTTATGTAGCTTCTTCATTTATGAGTGTTGCAATAGCAAAGGTTTTTTCATCGGCTCTAAATGGAAAATGTAATGAAAGGCCTGAATTAGTTGGCACAAAACTGCCTTTTGAAGTTAACATTGCCACTATTCCTGCACCAAAAGGGGGTACAGATTTGATTAGAAAATTTTTTGAACCGCTTGGTTATCGGGTTAAATTACAAAGGCATCAATTAGATAGTGAATATCCCGAGTGGGGAGAGAGTAAATATTATAGCTTAAATTTAAATCACACCATAACGATTAAGGATTTGCTTAGGCATCTTTATGTTCTAATCCCCGCCCTTGATAATCATAAACATTACTTTGTTAGCAAGAATGAAATTGAGAAATTACTTCGAAGGGGAGAAGGTTGGCTAAAAGATCATCCTGAAAAAGAACAAATAATTAAGCGATATTTAATAAATCTAAACTCATTATCAAGAAAAGCAATAGAGAAACTAAGTGAAGGTGAAGCAATTGAAGGCTCGAATAATGAATTTGTTGAAAATTCAGAAATTCAAAAACACAAAGAAACTTTGCATAACAAACGAATAAAATTAGTTGCTGAAAAAATTGTAAAATCAGGCGCTAAAAGTGTTATAGACTTAGGTTGTGGTGAAGGTAAATTATTAACAGTACTAATTAAACACAGACAATTTTCAAAAATCGCAGGGATGGATGTTTCTTATAGTGAGTTGATTAGAGCTAAAGAGCGTTTATACTTTGACGAAATGTCGCCAAGACAGAAAGAAAGGATTGAATTGTTTCAAGGCTCATTAACATATAAAGATAAACGATTAGAAGGATATGATGCTGCAGCAGTTGTTGAAGTGATTGAGCATTTAGACTTAAGTCGTCTTAAAGTATTTGAACGTGTTTTGTTTGAGTTTGCCAAACCTAAAACAGTTGTGTTAACTACGCCTAATAAAGAATATAATGTAATGTGGGACACATTAGATTTGGAAGATATGAGACATAGCGATCATCGCTTTGAATGGACAAGAAGTGAGTTCAAAAAATGGGTAATTAAAATCGGAGAAACGTATAATTATAAAGTGGAGGTCTTTCCTGTTGGAGATGAAGTGGAAAATATAGGGGCTCCTTCACAAATGGCATTATTTACTTATGGAAATTAAAGTCCCCGAATTATCACTTATTGTTTTAATTGGCGCTTCTGGTTCAGGGAAGAGCTTTTTCGCCAAAAAACATTTTAAAAGAACAGAAATTTTATCCTCTGACGAATGTCGTGCAATGGTTTCTGATGTTGAAAATAATCTTTCAGCAACCAATGATGCTTTTGATGTTTTATATTATATAGCCGGAAAGCGTTTGAAAAATGGGTTGCTTACAGTTATTGATGCAACAAATGTTCAAAAAGAATCTCGTAGAGGACTTGTTGAATTGGGCAGAACTTATCATTGTTTGCCTGTTGCAATTGTTTTAGATTTACCCGAAAGCGTATGTGAAGAGAGAAATCGAAACAGATGCGATAGAAATGTAGATAAATATGTAATTCATCAACAAACACGCCAACTTAAAAAATCAATTAGAGGGTTAAAGAAAGAGGGTTTTAGGCAAATCTATATTCTTAAATCGGTTGAAGAGATTGATGCTGTCCGTGAAATTCAAAGAGAAAAACTCTATAATAATAAGACCGATGAAGCTGGCCCATTTGATATCATAGGCGATATCCATGGATGTTTTGATGAATTAAGAGAGCTCCTATCTAAATTAGGATATAAAATTGAAAAAGTGGATGAAACAGAGACCAATTTTGGTTTCAATGTTTTATCACCGGAAAAGAGAAAAGTAGTTTTTGTCGGGGATTTAGTTGATAGGGGTCCCGATTCTCCAAATGTTTTGCGCTTGGTTATGAGCATGGTAAATTCTGGTGTCGCTTATTGTGTACCGGGAAATCACGACTTAAAATTACAGAAATTTTTAACAGGGAAACAAGTTCAATTAAATTATGGCTTAGAGGAAACAGTAAAGCAATTGGAAACAGAAACAGCTCAATTCAAATCTATCGTTGAGAAATTCCTTTACAATTTAATCAGCCATTATGTTTTTGACAAGGGAAAATTAGTAGTATCTCATGCCGGATTGAAAGAAGATATGCAAGGGCGCGGTTCAGCGTCTGTTCGTTCTTTTTGTATTTATGGTGAAACAACAGGAGAGATAGATGAGTTTGGGTTAGCTATCAGATATAATTGGGCTGAAGAATACAGAGGACAGGCAAAAGTTGTTTATGGACACACACCGATTCCGGAGCCGGAATGGTTAAACAGAACTATTGATATTGATACAGGCTGTGTGTTCGGCGGGAAACTTACAGCCTTGCGTTATCCTGAAGAAGAATTGGTTTCTGTTCAGGCTAAAAGGGTTTATTATAAATCTATTAAACCAATTGATTTTAGTAAGAAGCAAAACGAGCATAGTTTACAGCACGGATATGATGATTTGTTAAATATTGAAGATGTTTTAGGTAAGCGAATTATTCAAACAAGATTAAGAAATAATATTACCATTAGGGAAGAAAATTCTATCTCTGCATTAGAAATAATGAGCCGATTTACTATTAATCCTAAATGGCTGATATATTTGCCACCAACAATGTCACCTTGTGAAACCAGTAATATTCCGGAGTTTTTAGAGCATCCGGAACAGGCTTTGAATTATTATAAGAAACGTGGTGTGGCGAAAGTTGTTTGCGAAGAAAAACACATGGGCTCAAGAGTTGTTATTGTCATTTGCAAAGATGAAGAGACTGTAAATACGCGATTTGGAATTCAAAATGAAGGTTTAGGTGTTTGCTATACTCGAACAGGAAGAAATTTTTTTAATAATGAAGAAATAGAAAAAAAGTTTATCCAAAGAGTAAACCTTTGTTTATCAGAAACAAACTTCTGGGAAAAATTTGATACAGATTGGGTTTGCTTAGATGCTGAATTAATGCCTTGGTCAGTTAAAGCACAAGTTTTGCTTAAAGAGCAATATGCAGCAGTAGGGGCTGCTGCAGGTGTCGCTTTGCCCGAAGTTAAAAAAGCCTTACAATTGGTTGTTAACAGAGGAATTAAAGATGCTTCACCATATTTAGAAAGGTTTGCAGCGAAAAAGATAGCAATTGCCAAATACGTAAATGCTTATCGACATTATTGCTGGCCGGTAAAAAATATCAATGATTTTAAGTTAGCACCCTTTCACATTCTGGCAACAGAGGGGCAAGTGCATATAGATAAAACTAATGAGTGGCATATGATAAATATTGCAGAAATATGCGAAGGTGACACCAAGTTGTTTATGGCAACTCCTTATAAAGTTATAAGCTTAAATGACCAAACAAGTTATAATGATGCTATTAACTGGTGGATGGAATTGACCAAAAACGGCGGTGAAGGAATGGTTGTGAAACCTTATGACTTTATCACAATAGGCAAGGGAGGAGTGCTGCAACCTGCAATTAAATGTAGAGGAAGTGAATATTTAAGAATTATTTACGGACCTGAATATGATATGCCGGAAAATATTGAAAGGCTGAAGAAACGTTCTCTTTCAAGAAAACAATCTTTAGCTCTAAGAGAGTTTGCATTGGGAGTTGAAGGATTAGAAAGGTTTGTAAAAAAAGAGCCATTAAGAAGAATACACGAAAGTGTTTTTGCAGTGTTAGCTTTAGAAAGTGAGTATGTTGACCCACGATTATAGAAATGAGCCAGTTGATGACGCTATTAAGTTGATTGGCAGAGATCAATGCAGAGAATTTTCAAAGGTGGGTTATAATAACTTAGTAAGGGTCTCCAAAATATATCTGTATCAATTATGATGTTTATTATAACGTAGTATTAATAATTCTACAAGTTTATTTTTTTTAAACACGTAGCGACATGTTTTGTCGTACGTGCTCTTTATTTTTGCTTTATTAATCAATAAAAAAGATTATGAATGCTAATAAAGGGATAAGTTTAAATGAATTTATAAAGACAGAGCAATTTCAAAACTCAAACTTCCGACTGCCATACAGCGAGGCCTATCCGTAGGGTATAACCTTGCCGGATGAATCATACAGCAATTAGAGTTGTTGGGAGTCCTTAGAGAAAACACCCTTGAAGGAAGAAGGGTGTTAATCAAAGAAAAGAATGATTGAGATGAAATAATTGAAAAATTACAGACTTGATTCTAAAACTATTTTGTTCAATAACAGTATAACTAAAAATTACAACAAAAATGTTGTAAACTATTGAAAATTAATAAAACAATAGATATGGAAAAAATAGAAAATTTGCTAAAAGAAGTTTCTAAACTTAGTGAAAATTCTAATGAACTTTTAGATAAAACAGGTGCTCGTTTTAATATTTTTCGAATAACTGGTGTAAATCATGATGAGAATAAACATTCAGTTATTCTTGCAGAATTTCTTAATCCAAAAGGAACTCACGGACTTAAAGATGAATTTCTAAAAAGCTTTATTGATATGTTCGGTAAAGATGACATTAAAAATTCAGATAGCAAAAATGCAAGAGTTTATACAGAAAAATCTACAGATAGTGGAAGAATGGATATTCTTATTGAATTAAGTAATAATCAAGCTATTATTATTGAAAATAAAGTTAATGCTGGTGATCAAGAAGAACAATTGAAAAGATATAATAATGATGCTGAAAAGAAATATGGAAAGGCAAATTATCAAATAATCTATCTCACATTAGATGGAAAAGAGGCTTCTGAGCAAAGCGGAGGTGATGTTGATTATCAACGAATATCTTATGCGAAAAACATTATCAATTGGTTGGAAAAATGTCTTGAAATCTCTGTCCGTCATCCAATGGTGCATGAAACCATTAAGCAATATATCAATCATATTAAAATGTTAACTAATCAAAGTTTAGATATGGAATTTGAAAAAAGGGTTTTAGATGAAATGATAAAAAAAGTTGATGCAGTATATCATATTGCTAATACTTTTGATGTTTTTAAAAGTAAAATCATTGAAGTTTTTTTTAATGAAGTTGCAGATAAAGTTGGATTAAAAGTAATTGCAGAGAAAACATCTTCTCTTAATGATAGAAGTGGTAGAGTTAAAATAAATAGCGTTGAAAAATCATTTGAAGTGGATATTTGTTTTGAATTTACTTCGTCTAATTTCAAAAATCTCGCATATGGTTTTAAACGCGAAAAGCAAGAAGAAATAGAAACTGACTTTAACAAGTTTTTAATCGACAAACTATGTCTTGGAAATGATTCTTGGTGGTATTATAAGAAAAAGACAAACATTTCTTTTTATAATACAGATATAAAGGAAATTGGTAATGGAAATTATAAAGGTCTTGAACAATTTCAACAATGTTTTGATTGTTTAAAAGAATTATTACAATTAAAGAAAGAGTTTGAAGAACAAAAGAACAAAAACCAATAACACGCATCCTTCATCTCTCAGACAGCCACTGTCAACATCACAAGTTGACAAAACTTCCTGATGCCGATATGATTATCCATTCCGGTGATATTTCATTTTCGGGGTCGGAGAGTGAAATTGTTGCAAAAGGAAATAGGAGATATAATTAAAATGGGACTTCCTTTTAGCTAATAAGTCATATTTCTAATGCAAACTACTTAAACACAATACCATGAAAGATTTTAGCCAACTTTTAACAAATTATTCTCACATAGAGAAAAATGAAAATTTATAAGATCAAATAATGTTTAATAAACTTTTAAAACTATATAAAAAACATACAAATAAGACACCTTTAGAGGATTTCACAACAGAGGCATTAGTTGGTATTTTGAATTTAAACGAAGAAATAAAAGCTTCTTATATAACCAATTTCTTAAATCTTCCAGAAGATAAATATCAAATTAGAACTCAGTCAAAATATCCATTACAAAATGATATTGATTGCATTATTGATATTGTTATTGAGGGTGACAATAATATTTGTTTTATTGAAAACAAAGTAGATTCGAGTGAAGGGCATAGACAATTAGAAAGATATTCAAAGGTATTGAACACCTATTTTCTTGAAAAATCAACTTTCCTTTTCTACTGTACGAAATATTATGATAAAAAATCATTTCAAGGAAACAATTTTAAACAGTTCCGATGGTTTGAGCTTGCTAAATTTTTGAAACAATATAGAGATAATAGTCTAATAAACAGCTTTTTAATGTTCCTTAAAAAACATGATATGGACAACGACCTTATTTTTTCAGCAAAAGACTTTATCACTTTCAACAACCTGCAAAACGTTATTGATAAAACTTCAATTTATTTAGAAAGAGCCAAACCTTTCTTTGAAGAATCTTTCAATCTGAACGGAAAAATAACCGATGGGCGAACAATAAAAGACATATTAAAACATAATCGATTGGTTTACATTGCAAGAAATATAGTTGAAGGAGATGGATATTCAGAATTCAAATATGGTTTTCAATTAGAAAAGCCAAATGTTTACATTAGCATTTGGATAGATAAATCAAATTTTAATCATAAAGAATTATCAAATCTTGTAGAAAGGAATAATTATGGTTTTTTAATTTATAATTACGATATAGGGATGGCAATTGAATTAAAAAATGATATTTCGGAATATCTTAATAACGAGGATGCAGAGATTGAAATTGTCAATTGGTTTAAAGATGCTTGCGAAAAACTTGTATTGTTTATCAATAAGACAAAGGAGGTTGTTAAATGGAAAATTATCGTTGCTTAATATGCTAATTGCCTTAAAATGCCCACATTGACCTGAGTATTTGTATTTCTCGCCTTTCATTATTCAACACAAGGTTAAATATATTTGAAAACCCAATTTAATCAATAAAACAAAATAATACGCATTCTTCATCTCTCAGACACCCACGGTCAACATCACAAGTTGACTAAACTTCCTGATGCCGATATGATTATCCATTCCGGTGATATTTCATTTTCGGGGTCGGAGAGTGAAATCATGGATTTTATTAAGTGGTTTTGTGCTTTGCCTTACAGATACAAAATCTTCATAGCGGGAAATCACGACAACTTCCTTTATGGCCCAAAGATTGATGATTTACCTAAAAATTGTTACTACCTATACAACTCAAAAATTAAAATTGAAGGGATTACTTTCTATGGAAATCCTTTGTTTATTGAAGAAATAATGTCGGGAGAATATGAGGAAAACATCAATAAAATACCACACGATATTGATGTGTTAATAACCCACCAAGCACCACATTCTATTTTGGATTTGGCCGGGAATGTAAATTACGGGAGTAAAGAATTGTTGGGGAAAGTGTTAGTAATTCAGCCTAAATATCATCTCTTCGGTCATATCCACGATGCTTATGGCATAGAGAAACAAGGCAAAACTACTTTCGCAAACTCAGCAGTTTTAGATGCAAATTATAAACTCATAAATAAACCATATTTATTTGAGTATTAAGAAGTGTTGAAAATTACTTGATAATGTTTGAGTGATAAATATTATCTAATTGAAGGTTAGAGAGTTTATTCTATTTTTTTACTGTGATTTAGATTTTTTATTTATTTTGTGACATATAGATACCATGTATATTGAAAACTTGATAGATGAATTTAAATTTTATAAATTTATAATAATAAAATTTGATGATGTAAGAAAGAATATATATGACAAACATGAAGATTAAGGTCATATTTGATACTAATGTTTGGATTAGCTTTTTAATCGGAAAACGTTTATCAAGAATAAAAAACCATATTTCAAGATGGTATATAACAATAGTTATTACTGCGTAGTAGTTGGATGAAATTAAGATAATAACCAATTGAATAACTGAATTATGTCAAAAAGAGAATCTCTTGCAAGATATATACTGATTATAAATAAGTTGAGGAAATTTCCGGCTGATTTTGATGAGATTATGAATTATTTGGAAGAGGAGTCTGAGATCTCAGGTTATGATTATATAATCTCTAAACGAACTTTTCAGCGCGATTTAGAAGATATACGTTCTTTGTTTAACATTGATATTCAGTATGATTTTTCTCTAAAAGCTTATCGTATTATCTATGAGGACTCGGAAATTAGTGAGCGTATTTTTGAAGCGTTTGATACCTTTCATGTACTAAATTTGGCAGAAAAAATCCCGTCGCATATCTATTTTGAAAGTAGGAGACCAAAAGGAACTGAAAATATGCGAAGTTTGTTGCAAGCAATTGACTCTAAACTGCAAATCATCTTTAATTATCAAAAATTTTGGGAAGATCAAATTTCAGAAAGAAGGGTTGAGCCCTATGCTTTAAAAGAGTTTAAAAACAGATGGTATCTGTTGTCAAAAGATTTGCCGGGTAAGAAGATTAAAACATTTGCTTTAGACAGATTATCCAATCTGCAAATCACTAAACAAAAATTTCAATTGGATAAAGGAATAGATGTTAAACAATATTTTGAACATTGTTTTGGCATTATAACTCCCGATATAGATGTGCCCGAAGAGGTTATTCTTTCCTTTGATTATACGCAGGGTAGATATATTAAGACCTTGCCTATCCATTCATCACAAGAAATTTTGATTGATAACGAGGACGAACTTCGCATCCGCTTAAAGCTTAATATTACCTTCGATTTTATAATGGAATTGCTGTCCTATGGCGAAAGAGTAAAAGTTATTCAGCCTAAAAGTTTGAAAGCAGAGATGAAAAAGAGATTTGAGAAAGCTTTGTCGTACTATACTTAACGGTTTTTTGTCGGTTTGGCTGCTCTGTTCTTCCATAAAGATTTCTTTCCAGAGCAGATGTTTTACGTGCTGATAGACCTCGCCAAGTACGTCAGTCAAATAGTTGCTGCTACCTAAATGTTTGGGGTGGTAAATCGGAGCGAAGCGGAAATTATTAACACTGAGGTGTTTTGCTTTCATAACCGCTTAAAAAAACGCTTCTGCCTATAAAAAAAACCCGGAATTTCCGAAGCTTTATTACTGCATTTATTATGTTACCATAATTTGTTTTCGGTTTTTTGTCTATCGACCGCTCGGTGTGCTAAGAAGTGCAGGTACAAACTACCGATTAATATTCGACGTAATTATCGCTCAGCTATGTCGCTTTGCTTGCAAAGAAATTACGTCGAGCTGAGGAATGTCAACTTAATTTATGAACGAACTACTAATCAGAATAGACGGGGATTATTGTGCGAGAAATATTGTTCTTATATGCAATATCATAAAGACAGTTATATATTTCGGTAAAGAAATGAGAGTTAGATAGACAAACATCTGTGTTATTACATAAATTTCTAATTCCACTAACAGTGACTTCGATTATAATCCTGTCGTGTTTTCTCCCAGTTCTCTGTTCGTCACCAGAAAGTTTTAGCTGCTCTTGGTATTTCACGTAAATCGGTTTCAATATTTCATTAATTTGCTGGACTAAATCTTCATTGTGAAAATAACGACCACCTTTGTCGAAAAATGATATACTTGCCGTCTTTAATGATTCACAAGGTCCTTTATATGGTGTAGATAGAGCTAATCTGTCGGGCAATAATTTTCCCTTATACATATTGACGATTGAATCTCCATTTTCTAATGTAATTTCAAAAATCAATTGTTTTTTATACCTTTTGAGATACTTGTATTGTTTCCCATATATTAATTTAGAATCCTCATCCATTCCATTTATAGATAGGATAAGATCATCTGCACTTCGAGGACATTGAGCATAAGTGGTTGTATAGTAAGCCTTCGGCCTGCCACGTATTGCAAATATAAGTAAATTAATTGCCGGTCC
>CAZODA010000027.1:0-40998 GCA_964578485.1 uncultured Alkalitalea sp.
TCTTCATTTCTTCATTTCTTCATTTCTTCATTTCTTCATTTTTTAATTTGCTAATTTGCTAATTTGCTAATCACCACATCTGCTAATCCACTAATCTACTAATCTACTAATTTCTTCATTTCTTCATTTCTTCATTTCTTAATTTTTTAATTTGCTAATCATCACATCTGCTAATTAACACATCTGCTAATTAACTAATTGATAACTCAAAACCCGAAACTCAAAACCCGAAACTCAAAACCCGAAACTCAAAACCCGAAACTCAAAACTGATGCTTTATTTTAACAAAGGTTTGACATTACAATGGTTAATTATTTAACTTGCAATTATTCCTTTTTATATTTTTAACCCTGTAATAGGAAATTTTGCTATGGATGTTAAATTGTTAACCTTACGTAATCAGCTCAAAGACATTGGCTTTGAGTTGCTAAAGAAAAAGAATGTTGTAGCAACAGGAATTGGCTATAAAGTTGTTGGTGGTAAAGTTACTTCCGATTTAGCTATTATTTGCTCGGTAGAGACAAAACAACCCATTGCAAAATTGCATGCTGTTGATCAGATTCCACCTTTTATTCAGGATATTCCTACTGATGTTAAGTCTGTTGGTTTAATCAGAGCATTAGAAAACCCACAAGGACGGTTTCGACCTGCACCGGGGGGTGTCAGCATTGGGCATTTTGATATTAGCGCCGGAACCCTTGGTTGCTTGGTGAAGAAAGATGATGATATATATATCTTATCGAATAATCATGTATTAGCGAATAGTAATGATGCCTCAGCCGGCGATATTATACTTCAACCCGCACCTTTTGATGGAGGAAATGCCGATAATGATATTATCGCAGAATTGAGTGATTTTATTCCTCTTAAATTTGAAAATGAAAATGAAGAAAACGCTTGTTACTTAGCACGTGGTCTTGTCGTTATTGTAAATGGCATAGCCCGATTGTTTGGGAGTAAGACACGTTTAAAATCATATAATATTCAGCAAGTTAGCAACTTTGTTGATTGTGCTCTAGCTAAGCCACTTAGTAGTGATTTGCTTAGTAATGAGCTTTTAGGTATAGGAGTTATTGATGGTATTCAGGAGGGTACTTTGGGTTTAAAACTCAAAAAGAGTGGGCGAACTACCGGATTAACAAGTGGAAGTATCGAGCAGATTGATGTAAGTGTACGTGTAAATTATGGAAGTAAGCGTATCGCACTTTTCACTGATCAAATTCTTGCAGGTTCTATGAGTGAAGGTGGCGACAGTGGTTCAGCCGTTGTGAGTGAAGATAATAAGCTTGTAGGTTTACTTTTTGCAGGTAGCACAAATACCACCATTATCAATCCTATTACTTATGTTTTGGATGCTTTGAATGTAACATTAGTATAAAAGATGCTTAGCGAAATTCAAAAGGCCCGTGCAGTAAAAAAACGCTATGAAGCCCGTTGGTTAAAGATAAAGGGGGTCAGAGCTATTGGTATAGGTATGATTAATGAGGAAACCACTATCATTATTTCTGTTTCAACTCATTTTGCCTTTGTCAAGAAAAAAATACCGGTATCTATTGAAGGAATACCTGTTCATATTTTATTGACAGATGAATTTGAAGCTTTATAATATTATTTTATTCATGATGGTGAATAAAATAAGATAAAGAGCAAAACCAACAAGGAAAGCCCCACAAACTCCAATTAAAATTCTATAAGCTTTATCGGAAAAAAGTTTTTTACCCTTGCTAACAGCAGTAGATATTGCAGTGTACCAAATGTAATCACCTGTTATATGTCCAAAAAAGAAGAAAGTAATACCCCAAAAGCCATAATTTTGTGATGATACAATGTATGCAATTCCAATAGTTGCCCACCATATAATCCAATAAGGGTTGGCTATACTCATTATTGCACCGGTGAGCAACAGATTGTTTTTTTGTTTGGAGCTTGCTTCGGTTTTTACCGATAAAGTTGGTAGAGATCGAAACATTTTCCATGCCATCCAAAACATAATAAGACCACCGGCAAATGCACTGATAATAAAAAACAAATCGTGGCGCAGAATAGGTGCCAAGCCTAAAATTAATGCTGCTACAAGCAATAATTCAAGGATGGCATGTCCTGTTATAAGAATAGGACCGACGCTTGCACCACGCCTGCTGCTTTCACTTATTGTAACTGTAAGCAGGGGACCGGGCATCATTGCACCGGACAAGGCAATAATGGTAGAAGTAAAAAATATAGTTATTAAGCTAACAATCATAATTGGCATCAAATTTAATTAATTCTCATTAATGAATTTAATATTGCTTTTTGTTTTTTGTAATTTTAAATTTTTTGGATTTTTTCAATATGCATAAACAACTACATAAATCATTAGAACAGTTATTTGGATTTAACACATTCAGACCCGGCCAAGAAGAAGTCATTAAGTTTTTGCTTCAAGGAGAATCAACAGCTGCTATTTTCCCAACGGGTTCGGGAAAATCACTCTGTTATCAATTGGCCGCTATGCATTTACCTCATTTAACTTTGGTAGTATCTCCCTTACTTGCCCTTATCAATGATCAGATTGAAGCAATGAGAAATAGTGGAATACCTGCTGCACGTATTGATTCTACCCTGTCGGCACAGGAATCTTCCCGTATTCGAAAAGAGGTGAGGGAAGGAAAAATTAAAGTATTAATGATATCTGTTGAACGATTTAAAAATGAAACCTTCAGGCGCTTCCTGTTAGAGCTCCCTGTTTCTTTAATGGTTGTTGATGAAGCTCATTGTATTTCAGAATGGGGTCATAATTTTCGACCTGATTATCTTAAGTTACCGGAATTCAGGAAGAGTTTTAATATTCCCATAGTGCTGTTACTCACAGCTACAGCTACTCCAAGAGTAATTGAGGATATGAGTCAAAAATTTCAGATAGCAAAACAGAATGTTGTAGTCACGGGTTTTTATCGTTCCAATTTACATCTTAGAGTAATCCCAACTTCAGAGTTCCAAAAAAGGCAAGCTCTCCTTGGGCTTTTGGAAGCTTCAAAAAATGAGTCCGTAATTGTATATGTTACTTTGCAAAAGACAGCTGAAAGGCTTGCTGCTTTTTTACGTGAAAATGATATTGTTGTATCTGCATATCATGCCGGCATGAATACTATTGATCGTGAAGCCATTCAGGATGGCTTTATGAATGGGCACATACCTGTAATTGTTGCCACTATTGCTTTTGGAATGGGGATTGATAAAAATGATATTCGTCAGATTATCCATTACGATCTCCCCAAGTCTTTAGAAGGATATAGTCAGGAAATAGGCCGCGCAGGCCGTGACGGTTTAAAAGCGTATTGTACCCTCTTAGGTAATCTCGATGGCGTAAACATTCTTGAGAATTTTGTTTATAGTGATACCCCTCAATTAGTCAGTATAAAAAAGGTAGTGGATGAAGTTTTGAATTCCGGAGAAAAATGGGAAGTTCAGATTAATAAATTGGCAGTATTATCTGATATTCGCATGCTTCCTTTGAAAACATTGTTGGTTTATATGGAAATGGAAGGCATTATAAAACCTATCTATAGTTATTTTGATATTTATCGTTTTAAAAACATACTTGATAATGAGTCTATTGTCTCACGTTTTTCGGGTGAGAGAAAAGAATTTATCAAAGCAATCTTTAATAATTCTTCTTTGGCCAAATTATGGACGACAGTTGATTTTGACGCTATAATAAAAGCATATCCAAGCGAAAGGAAAAGAATTGTAGCCGCACTTGATTATTTTGATGAGCAAGGTTTTATTTCTCTTGAAGCGAAACAAATGATAGAAGTATATGAGGTGTTACAACATGATTTTGATGTAGATAAAATTTCTCGACAATTATTTGAAAAATTTCAGTTAAAAGAAAAGTCTGAAATTAAACGCATAGAAGATCTAATTTCTTTTTTTAACAATAATAAATGCCTTTCCAAAGCTTTGTCTGATTATTTTGGTGAAAATCTTGGTTTCGAAAAATGTGGACATTGTTCGTTTTGTACCGATGGTGAAATAAAACTTGAAAAGACCATTATACTTGATAATCTGACAGCCCATGATGTTGGGGAAAATTTAAAAGAATTGGAAAATAAAGTGGATCCGGCGCTCTTAACTCCCATTACAAAAACCAGATTTTTATGTGGTTTATATACCCCCTTATTTTCTTCTGTTAAAGCTTCATCAATGCCGGGATATGGCATTTATGAAAATTATCGCTACCGGGATGTAATGGCTGTGGTTAAAAAAACTGTGAGCCTTTAATAATTTTGAGCTGTCTCATTTCGAAAATTTAGACAGCTTCTTTTTAATACTCTTTTACTATTACAATATAAACCGGGAAATGATCGCTATAGCCACCAATATATTGATTACCAATGTAGCTGCGAAAAGGATAACCTTTGTATTGCCCTTCATCCATTATTAAAAAGGCTTCATTATAAATTCTGACAGAATGATAGCGATATCCTTTATTATTTTTTCCCAAGAAGTTGGGAGTTATTATTATTTGGTCAAATAAATTCCATTGCCCTCTGTATGCCAGAGTACCAATACCTTGTTTATACAGTGGTTCCATGGGATTATAAAGTTCTCCTTTTTTTAATCTCCTTGTCTTGCCATGGGCATTCAGATGTTTTTTAATAGCATCATTTATAGGATCATCATTAAAATCTCCCATTATAATTACTTTATCATTTGGATGTGCTTCCATAATTTCCTCAAAGATTGAACGGCTTAACTTTGCTGCTGCAATCCTTAAATATCTGCTTCTTGCTTCTCCTCCAAAGCGAGATGGATAATGACTCACAATAAAATGAACAGCTTCATTATCAAGCAAACCTGAAACAACAAGTTGATCGCGTGTGTTTAATTTTGTTTCCTTATCACCATTAATCTTCAGACTTACCGACCTTGTATTTGTAACCTTAAAACATCCGGGCTGATAGAGTAAAGCAACATCCATACCACGGTTATCGGGCGATTCATAATGAACAATTTGATAGTTTAGATGCTTTATGCGTTCAGAATTTACCAAATCTTCAATTACTGATCTGTTTTCGAGTTCACATAGTCCAATAATCGCCGGACCTTGAATGTTTTCATGTTGACCTAATTTTGAAATAACCTCAGATAGTCTGTCTATTTTTTCCCAATATTTTTGTGAATCCCATTGTTTCGGCCCTTCCGGAGTGAAATCAGAGTCATTAATTCCGGGAGTGTCAATGGTATCAAAAAGATTTTCAATATTATAAAATGCAACAATCCTTGCCTGTAATTTTTGGGCTTCAATTGTTAGGGGAGTAATAAAAACTAATAAAATAAGCAGCCTGTAAAAGATGAAATTTATCTTCAAATTTGTCATAAGATTGTTCCTCAAATTCATGTGTTTAGATTTTTAATCTCAAAAATCAACCCATCTTATTATTTTTCACTTTTTTAATAAGATGGAATAAAGATAGGATTTATTTAAAATTTGAAAAAATGATGAAATTGTCCTTATGAGAAAACTTTATGAAAATAACTCCTCCCGTATTCGGTAAGCCTCGACGGGAACCTGTCCCGACGATAGTCGGGCTTCCGCTTCGCTCAAATCCCCTGAAAAGGGGAGCAGTTGGTATATTGATCATTGAGTTTTTATCACGAATAAATAATCAATTACAAATTACTAATTACGAATGACAAGTAGAAATGATGGTAGGGACAAGACATGTCGTGTCCGTTTCGGGTTTTTGAGTGTGAGAAATGTTATTTCTATAAAGATATATGGTTCCGTGTTTTTTTGTAAATTGTGCGTTACAAGTATAGTTTAATATATAATTTAGAAAATCCCTTGAAGCATGCAAATAACTCCTCCCCTGCAAAGGGGAGGTGGTCGAAGACCGGAGGGGTAAAGTCCTCACAATCAAAAGAAAACAGCTTTCCGGAATCCGGGAAAACAAATTTGCCGGAGTCTGAAGAAAGCAAGAAAGCTATTTTTAATTTACCCCATTTAAAAACATTCAGGACAGAACTTAGAAAAAAATTGACTCCTGCTGAAGCGACCTTGTGGAAGATGTTGCAAGGAAAACAGTTAGGAGGACGAAAATTTAGAAGACAATATAGCGTTGAAAATTACATTCTTGATTTTTATTGCCCATCCGAAAAAATAGCTGTAGAACTTGATGGAGAAGGACATTTTGACCTAAGTCAGGAGGAATATGATTATGAAAGAGATTTATTCTTAAAACATTGCGGAATTAAAGTTTTAAGATTTGAAAATAAATGGGTGTGGAAACATCCTGAAAGTTTGTTACAAGAGATAAAAAATAATTTTGGTTGGAGTGATAATTCTGTTTAACCAGTTTAACCCCTCAGTCCTTCGGACAGCTCCCCTTAAAAAGTGGAGCAGTTATTTGCATGATTCAAACCTGTAGGCTTTTAGTCTATTAATTCGGGCGTTTCGACTTCGCTCAACGACCGCGTAATTCGTAATTCGTAATTGAATAATTAAACCCAAAACCCAAAACGGACACCACATGTTATGTAAAAAGACGTTGCATGCAACGTCTCTACGATTGTTTACTGTTTACTGATCATTGTTTACTGTTTATTGATGACTGATAACTGACTTTTTTAGTTAAAATTGTTTTGACTTTGAATATATTTGTGGCTGATCATTGCTAAAACATGCACAAATCAAAGATGAATAAGTCTGCTTTAACATTGTTTCTTTTATTATTCGGGACTTCTTTTATGATGGCTCAAGAGTCCGGTTTTAAAGGAAGGGTAATAAGTACTATTACAGCTGAAGGCTTAGAAGCGGTTTCTATTCAAGTTGAAGGAAAAACTGTAGGAACTTCATCGCTTGATAATGGTAGCTTCTCCATGTTCTTGCCCGGAGCAGAGTTATACAAAGTTTCTTTTTCACATCCTGGTTATCAAACGGAATATAGAGAAATCAGAGTAATTCCGGGACAAATTCGTGACCTTGGAGATATTCACATGCATGACTTTAGCCATAATTTTTTAGATATTTCTTCTGTTGATTTTGAACAAGATGGAGATATTGCTTCACAGAATATAATAAGTCTTTTTAGTGCTTCTCATGATTTGTATCTATCGCAATCGGCTTTTAAATTTGCTGCTCTTCGTTTTGCAGTTCGAGGTTATGATCAGAAATATACTCAGACTTACATTAATGGAGTTAATTTTAATGATCAGATAAGAGGGCGTTTTAATTATGCTATGATAGGCGGACTGAATGATGCTGTAAGAAACCGTGATATATCCATGGGAATAAGTGCTTCTCGCTATGGATTTGGTTCTTTGGGCGGACTAAATCATATAAATACTAAGCCTACTTCTTTTCATCCCGGAGGAAGACTGACCGGTTCTTTTTCAAATCGTAATTATTCATTGCGGGGAATGTTGATACATTCAACCGGACTTATGGAGAATAATATGGCAGTTACAACCTCACTTGGATACAGATGGGCAGATGAAGGCTATGTTGATGGAACATTTTATAATAGTTTTGCTTATTTTTTAGCTGTTGAAAAACTATTAGGTTCAAATAACCGGCATGCTATTACTTTTACCACCTTTGGGGTGCCAACGCAAAGAGCTATGCAGGCAGCTACCTTTCAGGAAGTATATGATATTACCGGGAATAGTTATTACAATCCAAACTGGGGATATTTTAATGGAAAAAAACGTAACGCAAGAATAGCAACAACTTATGATCCTGCATTTATACTATCCCATAACCTGAAAATTGGTAGGAATAGTGAATGGAATACGGCTATGGCCATGCGTTACAACAGCTATGGAACAACAGCCCTTAATTGGTATAATGCAGCAGATCCACGCCCTGATTATTACAGGTATCTGCCGAGCTATCAGAATACAGCCGAGATGCAAGCTTTATATATGAATCAATGGAAGTATGATGAAACGGTGAGTCAGATTGACTGGGATCGTATGTATAGCGTTAATCAGAATCGTGAAAGAGCCCTTTATATAGTAGAGGAACGGCACAATGATCTGTTGGAACTTGCATTAAATACTTTGTTTCGTACAAAGCTCAGCAATACACAAATTATGAGTGTTGGCATAGAAGCTAAAGCTTCGCGTGGTATAAGCTATAAAACTATTTCAGATCTGATGGGTTCCGAATATTGGCTCGATGTTGACCAATTTGCAGAACGTGAATTTCAAGGTGATCCCGAAAAAATCCAAAATAACCTGTTGAACCCAAATCGTAAAGTTAAGGAAGGCGACGTTTTTGCATATGATTATGACTTAGATGTCAATAGTGCCTCTCTTTGGTTTCAAAATGAGTTTGTATTTCCTTCAGTTGAATATTATTATTCAGGGAAATTATCATATACAGGATTTTATCGTAATGGAAAAATGATGAATGGCCGTGCCCCGGAAAATTCCTACGGAAAAGGGAAACAACATCATTTTATTGATCAGGGATTGAAGACCGGAATTCTATATAAAATTACCGGTCGCCATATGCTGTCTGCTAATGCAATATATCAGACGCGTGCCCCCTTACCTGTTGATTCATATCTTTCGGCACGCACAAAAGATGATGTTGTTCCAAATTTAAGCAGTGAGAAAATTGCTTCTGCCGATTTAAGTTATAGCATTTCTTTGCCTCTTATAAGCGGAAGAGTAAGTGTATTTCAAACTAATTTTTACAAGCAAAATGAAATGGTAAGTTTTTATCATGATAATTATAGAACCTTTGTTAATTATGTAATGTCAGGTATTAGAAAAGTAAATCGTGGCTTTGAAATGGGGATGTCTGTAAATATTTTACAAGGTCTTGAAGCCAGATTTCTTGGAACCCTTGCCGAGTATAAATATTTAAACCGCCCAACAGGATTTATTAATTATGAAAACGCAGGCAGACCGGATGCTTCGGAAATTGTTTATTTGAAGAATTTTTATGTCGGTGGAACACCGCAAACTGCTGCCGCAATAGGATTAAATTATGCACATCCAAAATATTGGTTTTTTGAACTTAGTTATAATTACTTTGATCGTAATTATGTTGAGTTGAATCCTGTGCGAAGAACTTCATCTGCCGTTGATTTTCAGGCCAACAATCAGAGTGAACGAAACGCCAGGGTAAAAGAAATTGTTAATCAGGAAAAATATGACAAAGGAGCTACTTTGGATCTTTCAATCGGCAAGTCAATTCGCTTGACAAAAGGATATTTACTCAGCATTAATTTAAATGTTAATAACTTGCTCGATAAAACAGATTTGAAAACAGGTGGCTATGAGCAAGGACGCTTTGATTACGAAAGTTATGATATAACAGAATTCCCATCCCGTTATTATTATTCATACGGGCGTAATTTCTTTTTTAATGTAGGATTTAGATTTTAATTTATTAAAATCAGTAAAATGAATAAATTTATAAAGCTTTATAAACAACAAAAAATAAAACAAGCCTTCCGACTTGTTTTATTGAGTTCTATCATCTTTGTTGGCTTTTATGCTTGTGAGAATGAAAAATTCGATGCTCCACCACATGAAAAGCCTCATTATTCGGGTAATTCAAATATTTCTCTTAGTGATTTTAAAGCAAGATATGATCACTTACTCGTAAAATTAAATGATGATGAAGTAATATCAGGAGTAGTAACTGCAAATGATGTTTCAGGCAATTTATACAAACAGCTGTTTATTGAAGATGAATCAGGCGGTTTAATGCTTGCTCTTGATCGTAATAATATTTACAATGATATAAGAGTTGGCCAAAGGCTTTTTATTGAGACCACTGATTTATATATCGGAAAATATGGTGGTATGCATCAATTGGGATATCGTTATTCGAAAGATAACAATGAGAGCTATTCCATTGGTCAAATACCATGGGAGCTTGCTAAATTACATGTTTTTAAAGATGATTATCCGCAGCCCGACAATGTTAAACCTAAAGTGATAACGAGCAAGGAATTAACTTCAGAGAATTTCGGTCGTTTAGTAAAACTTGAAGGGGTATATTTTGATGATGGCGGAGAGATTTTTTCCTATCCTACTCAGGAGGGTGCAGTTCAAACCCTTAATCGTGTACTTCGTTTTGCGGATATGCCTTCTCGAACGGTTACAGTACGAATTAGCAGTGCTGCTAATTTTGCCAATGATATTATTCCTCATGGTGTGGGTAGTGTAACAGGTATTCTTACCGTTTTTAATAATATTGTTCAACTCCTTGTGAGAGAAATAGAAGATTTAGATTTTGATGAAAATCCGAATGGATGGGGGATCGAAAATAATCCTTGGAGTGCTTCTTATGCCCTTTCTAATCAGGATATTGGAAAAACTGGCTGGGTTAGTGGAGTCATTGTAGGCACTATTAAGCCCGGTATCAATCAGCAAAATCTGATCACTAATAATGATGATCTGATTTTTACAGCTCCTTTTCCTATGGATGCATATATTTTAATTGCTCAAAATGCGGATGAAAGCAATTGGGAAAAATGTTTGCTTGTCAATTTGCCTGCCGGTTCAACTATGCGAGAATATTTAAATTTAAGTGATCACGAGGCTAATGTTGGGAAAGAAGTGGGAATTAGGGGTTCATTACAAAATATTCTGGGAGCTGCAGGACTTAGAGTTACTAACGGAGATGCCGGAGATTTTGTCTTTAAATATGAAGGTGAAGAAATTCTATATGTTCCTTTCACATCGACTTTAAATCCCTTTTTTACATATAATAAAGTTGGACACCATAAATGGGAAATTGACACTAAATATAATTATGCCATAATTTCCGGCTACGAAAGTTCAACACAAAGCTTCTATGAAAATGAAGATTGGCTGATATCTCCGTCATTGGATTTGAGTGTATATTCATCGGCTCATATTTCTTTTGAGCATGTGAGCCGTTACGGCGAAAATTCCAAGGATCTAAGCCTCTGGATTTCCTCTGATTATATTGATGGAGATCCTTCGTATGCTCACTGGTCTCAAATCGTAATTCAAAATTATTCTTCAGGGAATGATTGGTACGATTGGACTAACAGTGGGGATCTTAACATTCCCTCTGAATTTCTTGAACAAGAAAATGTTCATATAGCTTTTAAGTATCTTTCGAATCCTTTGCGTGCAGCTACCTGGCAAATCAGGGAATTTTATGTTTTCTTAGGGCCGGGTTCCGAGGATGAAGAGCCGGAACCGGAGTATGGAGATGGTTCTTATGAAACCCCCTTTAATATTTCTGATATCAGAACAAATCAAGGGCTTTCAGGGAAGCACTGGGTAAAAGGTTTTATTGTTGGAACTATTGATGGTATGAATATAACAAAGGATTCAAATTTTTCAGCTCCCTTCGAAAGTAATACCAATTTATTGTTAGCTGCAACAAAGGATGAAACAAATATTAATCATTGTATTCCTGTTCAGCTTCCTATGGGTGATGTGAGAGATGCATTAAACCTTAACAACCATCCTGAAAATAAAGGTAAAGAAGTGAAATTATATGGTTCATTGGAAGCTTATTTTGGAAAAGATGGATTAAAATCAGTCTCCGATTATGAATTTCAAGGAGCTTCCAATGACCCGGATGCACCTTAGGAGAATACCTTATTGTTTGTTTGTATCTTTTTTAGGAGCTTTGTTTGATAAAGTTGAAAATTATAAGTCTTTAGCTTATGCGGGTAATATCTGTTGTTTTCTTTTTTTTACATTCTTTTATAATATTAGCCCAAAATCCTCAAGGATATTATAATAATGCCTCCGGAAAAAGTAAAGAAGAATTAAAAACTGCACTTCATGAAATTATAAAACATCATACCATACTTGGATATGGTAGTTTATGGATGATTTTTGGTGATACGGATCAACGAGATGATGGTACTGTGTGGGATATGTACTCATCTAATATACGTACATTTGACACTACACTCGGACTTAACCGTGAGCACTCCTTTCCTCGCAGCTGGTGGGGCGGTGACAAGAATATTGCAGCTTATACCGATTTAAATCATATTTTCCCAAGTGATGCCGAGGCTAATATGGCCAAATCAAATCACCCCTTAGGTGTTTCAGCTTCAAATTCTAATTTCGACAATGGTGTAAGCAAAGTAGGCAACAATGTTTTTCCGGGTTATACAGGCTTGATTTTTGAACCTGCTGATCAGTATAAAGGTGATTTTGCAAGGGCATATTTATACATGGCTACTAGGTATGAAGATTATTATAATAAATGGCAGTACTTTTATATGTTGGAAGCTAATACCTATCCTGTATTTAAGCCTTGGGCAATAAATCTTTTACTTGATTGGCATCGTGAGGATCCGGTTAGTAATAAAGAATTAGAAAGGAATGAAGCAGTTTTTCGTATTCAGGGAAATAGAAATCCCTTTATCGATTTTCCGGAATTAGCTGAACATATCTGGGGTAATAAAATGGAGGAGGATTGGATAATAGATATTAGTAATATAGAGCCTGTTTTAATTACACCAACAAATGCTACGGAGCTGAATTTTGGTACTGTAGTGGAAAGTGAAATAAACGAAAGAATTTTGATTGTCAAAGGGTCCAATTTAACAGATGAATTAAGTGTTATATTATATGGTGAAGATGCTCATCACTTTCATATAGAAGATCATAAAATACCATCTTATATTGCCAACAGTAGTAGTGGTTATATATTAAAAGTGTTATATCAACCTGATGAAGTTGCTGAATCACACCATGCTACTATTCTAATTTATGATGGAGGAATAGATGGGAGTATAATTGTAAATGTCTATGGAAACAGTATAGATCCAACAGAGCTTTTCCCTCCCACAGCCTATGAAGCTTCAAATATAACAACATCAGGCTTTCGTGCTAATTGGCAAGAAGTGGAAGGCTCTGATTTTTATATACTTAATTTATTTGCCCGTTTAGATGGATCAAATAAATTACTGTTTTCTACTGAAGATATATTTGAAAATTTTTTTTATCTCTTTGGCCTTGAAACAGACCTATTCTATAGTTATAATGTTGAGAGAGAAGTAAAAGGTATAAGAACAGCCCCCTCCAATACTATTGAGGTTGGTACTATAACAAATAATAATGATTTTTATAATGATACAAATTTTTTGATTTTTGGATATAACAATAGTATTTATTTTACTTTAATGCCTGAAAGTCAGACTCATGTTGCTGTTTATGATGTGACAGGAAGAAAATTATTTAGCACTCTAAGAAGTGGTGATTTTTCTTATATAGTACCAAGTCCCGGAATTTACTTTGTAAATTGCGGGGGAAGCCTTCAAAAAGTGTTAATAAATCCATAAAAATAAAAATATAATCTCTTCTAAATAAAGGTCCTAATCCCTTCAAAATAAAGAAGATAGATGAGCTGTAACATAGCAATCTTAATTTGCATCTTAGTGAAATCTCAGGTTTTTTGCGAATTAAGAAAATAGCAATAAATTTACGCCCAACACCTGGTGTTTTTCATTAAAATATTGTTTTATAAAATTATCATTTTAAGATGTCTAAAGTTTTAGTAATTGGTGCCGGAGGCGTTGGAACAGTGGTAGTTCACAAAATGGCAGGATTGCCTGATATTTTTAGTGAAATCTTACTTGCCAGTAGGACCAAAAGTAAATGCGATGCTATTGCTGCCCGTATTGGTAGTGATCGTATAAAAACGGCAAAGGTAGATGCCGATAATGTTAAAGAATTAGTTGAACTGATAAACGGTTTTAATCCCGATTTAGTGGTAAATGTGGCATTGCCTTATCAGGATCTTACTATTATGGATGCCTGTCTTGAAACTGGTGTTTCATATATGGATACTGCAAACTATGAGCCTAAGGAGGAAGCAAAATTTGAATATAAATGGCAATGGGCCTATCAAGATCGTTTTCGTGAGCGTGGTATTACTGCCATTCTTGGCTGTGGTTTCGATCCCGGGGTGACGAATATTTTTACTGCCTATGCAGCTCGTCATCATTTTGATAAGATCCAATATCTTGATATTGTGGATTGTAATGCAGGTGATCACGGGAAGCCTTTTGCTACAAATTTCAATCCTGAAATTAATATACGAGAGGTTACGCAAAAAGGTAAGTATTGGGAAGATGGTAAATGGATTTATACCGAGCCGCATGAAATACATAAAGCTCTTAACTATCCCGAAATCGGACCGCGTGAATCTTATCTGATCTTTCATGAAGAGTTGGAATCATTGGTAAAAAATTTCCCATCTATAAAGCGTGCACGTTTTTGGATGACCTTCGGACAGGAATATCTAACTCATTTAAGAGTGATACAAAATATCGGAATGGCCGGTATTGAACCTGTTATGTACCAAGGAATGGAAATTGTTCCAATTCAGTTTTTAAAAGCAGTACTTCCCGATCCGGGCGACCTTGGAGAAAATTATAAAGGATGGACTTCCATTGGATGTCGTATTCGTGGTATTAAGGACGGAAAGGAAAATACTTATTATATCTATAATAATTGCAGCCATGAACTTGCCTATAAGGAAACCGGAACTCAAGCAGTAAGTTATACTACAGGTGTCCCTTGTATGATTGGTGCAATGATGTACTTGAAAGGCCTTTGGAAAAAACCCGGAGTATTTAATGTTGAAGAGTTTAATCCCGATCCTTTTATGGAGCAACTAAATAAACATGGTTTGCCCTGGGTTGAATTACATAATGTAGATTTGGAATTGTAGTATTAAAAGCATCTTTGCTCCACAGGAAATTAAATTCAAGATAAGATTATGTCTATCGATATAAATCAGCTTCCTTCACCTTCTTATGTTCTTGATGAACAGTTGTTAAGAAAGAACTTGAAATTAATTAAGTCGGTGAAGGATCTTGCCGGTATAGAGATAATATTAGCATTTAAAGCATTTGCCTTTTGGCCGGCCTTTCCAATAATTCGTGACTATATACCTTATTCCACGGCAAGTTCTGTTTTTGAGGCACGTTTGGCATATGAAGAAATGGGCAGCTTGGCGCATACTTATTCACCTGCATATACCGAAAAGGATTTTTCTGAAATAATGAAATATAGCAGTCATATCACTTTTAATTCTTTCGGGCAATTCCGTAAATTTCATAAGCACTTAAAATCATATCCTAAAAAAATATCAGCAGGCATTCGTATAAATCCCGGATACAGCCCGGTTGCTACCGCACTTTATAATGCCAGTTCACCGGGTTCCAGACTCGGCGTTTTAGCAGAGGATATGCCGGAAAAACTTCCTTCTGAAATTGAAGGTCTCCACTTTCATACTCTCTGTGAATCCTCTTCTTTTGATTTGGAAAAAACACTGCATATTATTGAGAGAGATTTTGGGAAATATCTCGATCAGATAAAATGGCTTAATATGGGTGGTGGACATCTAATGACACGTAAGGATTATGATGTGGAACATTTGATAGCACTTTTAAAAGCTTTTAAAAATAAATGGAAGCTTGAAGTTATTTTGGAACCGGGGAGTGCCTTTGTATGGGAAACAGGAGTTTTGCTTTCACAAGTTGTCGATATTGTTGAAAATAATGGAATAAAAACAGCCATCCTTGATGTGTCATTTACCAGCCATATGCCCGATTGTTTGGAAATGCCTTATAAACCCCGTATCCGCGGTGCATACAACGAAGCTATTATAGGCAAACCCACATACAGAATGGGCGGTAATAGTTGTTTGGCAGGTGATTTTATTGGTGATTGGTCCTTTGACAAGCCCCTAAAAGAAGGAGATAAAATTGTCTTTGAAGATATGATTCATTATACCATAGTGAAAACCAATATGTTCAATGGTGTGCCACATCCATCCATTGCTATATGGAATGATGAGCATGGTTTGAAAATTCTGCGTGAATTTGGCTATGAAGATTATAAATCCAGAATGGGCTAATCTAATTCTGTTTAAAACAAAATAGCCCTTTACTCTGTTTTTTGATATCTGACTTTTTTAGTTTGCTCCTTCCTTCTGTATTTGTTTCCTGTTGGCTGCAGTAGCAAGGGCATTCCATTAAAACGAGCTTTCCTGAATCGTTTTATCAAGTATTCTTCATTCTGTCTTTCTGCTTCAAAAAATGATATTTTATTTTTAATATCAATTTTTCCAATTGCTATTTTTCGTTCTGGAGTATATTTGTTGATTATACCTATAAGAACATCAGGTTTTAAGTTGTTTTTTGAACCAACATTTATTCTGTAAGTGGAAAAATTTCTCCTATTTGCTTTTCTGTCCTTGTTTGAAGTTTGCTTTTTTGATTTTTTCCTTTGTTCACGATTCAAATCAGGAGCATTATTGTAGTCATTTTGCAACTTCTGAAACTGAAGGGCAAGTATTCTTTTTATCAGTTCCTCTTTGGATAGCTTTTCTAATTCTGTTGTGATATGGTTTTCATAATATTCGGGATTAATACTATCCGAATCGTACTGCAATATTTTATCAAGATAAATACTTAATCTTTTTTTAATTATTTCTTTTCCTGAAGGAATAATATAATGCTCAAATTTTAGACCCGTTTGTTTTTCAAGAAAGAGTAGTCTTCTTGCTTCCGTCGGAGTTATAATTGCAATAGAAATTCCTTTTTTACCGGCACGCCCCGTCCTTCCACTACGGTGAATATAGTTTTCATAATAATCGGGAAGATGATAATGTATTACATGGCTGAGATCATCCACATCAAGCCCACGTGCCGCAACATCGGTAGCCAAAAGTAGCTGCAACTGTCCTGAACGAAAACGATCCATAACTATATCACGCTGAGCTTGAGTAAGATCTCCATGTAAAGCATCTACATTATAGCCGTCATTAATAAGCTTGGCAGCAATATTCCTGGTTTCCAACCTAGTGCGACAAAACACAATTCCATAAATATCTTGCTTTATATCAATAATCCTACGTAAAGCCTGATAGCTGTCTGATGGAGAGCATATACAATACTTATGACTGATATCGTTATTTGTTGAGTTCTGCTTGCTTACCGAAATAGTATGTGGTTGCGACATGTGTTCTCCTGCTATTTGTTTAATGTCATGAGGAATGGTAGCAGAAAAAAGCATGGTTTGTTTTAATCGCGGAAGATGATGTAAAATTTCATCCATTTCTTCTTTGAAACCCATATTTAACATCTCATCAGCTTCATCAAGAACTAAAAATCGTATCATTGAAAGATCCAAGCTCCTACGATTTATAAGATCATTAACACGACCCGGAGTTCCAACAACAATATGGCATTTCTTCCTAATGGCAGATATTTGTTCAGAAATTGAAGCTCCTCCATAAACTGCAACTACTTTAATCCCCATCCCTTTGGCATAGGATTTTATATCCCTTGCTATTTGAAGGCATAACTCGCGAGTTGGGCATAAAACAATCGATTGTATATCTTCAATAGCATGATCGATATTATGAAGAATTGGAAGTCCGAAAGCTGCTGTTTTACCTGTTCCTGTTTGAGCCCTCGCTATAAGGTCCTGTTTATTGTTTAATAAAAAAGGGATTACTTCAGCTTGAATGGGAGTAGGTTTTGTGTATCCAAGTTTATCAATTGATTCAAGGATTTTAGGATTTAATCCTGTTTCAGAAAATGTATGCATCTATTTTGTGGATAAAATTTAAAAAAGAAGCCGGCTGATAAATCGTCTTGTGAAGTTTGACTTCTTTTTTGGAATAAATTATTTTTGGATGAAGAGTTCTGATAAATAATAATGTATGCTTTTAAAAATAAGGCGGCAAATGTAATAACAAATTTCCAATAATCATGTTTGAACCAAGAATATTATTAAAAAAGCACTATATATTATTCACATCTGATATAAAACACTTATCTTTGTACCTTAACAGACCATAACATGATGGATGAAAAGAATAAGCTGTTTAAATTTCAACTTAATGCGGGCGATAATGTTCCAAAATTTCGTCAGCTCATTGATTCGGTTAACCATGCAATTGCAGAGGATTGTTTGAGTGTGGGCTACCAATTGCCATCGGTTAATCAGGTTTGTCGTGAGTATCACCTTAGTCGTGATACAGTTTTTAAAGCTTATTCTATTTTAAAAGAACAAGGAGTAATCGAATCAGTACCTAATAAGGGGTATTTTGTTGCACGTGAAGTTCGTAAAGTTTTTCTTTTTCTTGATACTTTTAAAGCATATAAAGAAGTATTGTATGATTCATTCAACAAAAATTTACCTTCTAATATTTTAGCTGATGTTCATTTTCATCATTACAATATCGATGTTTTTCGTCGTCAGATAGAGGAGAGTATTGGCAAATATTCAAAGTATGTAATTATGCCCTTTAATTCTCCGGAAGTATTAAAAATATTGTCCCTAATACCCTCCGAGAAACTATTGGTGATAGATTGGAATATAAACACTATGCCTGGTTGGAATGTTTTATATCAGGATTTTGGACAATCTGTTTATGATGGTTTGGTTCAGGTAAAGGATTTAATTAAAAAGTATAAAACAGCTGTATTTTTATACCCTGATTATACCAATCATCCTGAGGAGGCTGTTAAGTATTTTAAAAAGTTTTGCAAGAAATATAAAATAAAATATAAGCTTGTAACAAGCCCTTCCTTGTTTGATGTGAGAAAGGGTGAAATGTATTTTAGTGTGAGTGACCGTATGTTGGGAAAGTTTCTTGAACAATGTAGAGAGAAGAAGTTTGAGCCCGGTGTTGATACAGGGATTATTTCTTATAATGAAACGCCTATGAAAAAGTTTATTTATAAGGGAATTACTGTAATATCAACAGATTTTAAACTGATGGGGCAGAAGGCCGCTGAATTTGTCACAGGTGATAACCATATGGAATTTTTGGTGCCAACTCGCGTTACTATCAGGGAATCCTTATAATAAGATGCTGTTCGGTTAATTTGTTATCCGAATAAATCGAGTTTTAATAATTTAAATTTAAAGAACTGATAATTTGCTTATGTACACATTAGGAATTGATATAGGAAGTTCTTCTGTAAAAGTCAGCTTATTAAATTTGACGAATGGCAAAAGTGCTGCTTCTGCATTTTATCCATCGGAAGAGATGCCTATTACAGCTGTTAAACCGGGATGGGCCGAACAAGATCCTTCCATGTGGTGGGATAATATGAAGAAGGCTCTGGCCGATGTGTTGGCTGCATCAAAAATTGATCGCTCAGCCATAAAAGCTATTGGTATTTCGTATCAGATGCATGGCTTGGTTGCTTTAGATAAAGATGGCAAGGTAGTTCGTCCTTCCATAATTTGGTGTGATAGTCGTGCAGTAGATATTGGAGACCGTGCTTTTGCTGATTTAGGTAGTAATTTCAGCCTTGCACATTATTTAAATTCACCCGGTAATTTTACTGCTTCAAAATTGAAGTGGGTAATGGAAAATGAACCGGATCTGTTTTCTCGTATTTATAAAATCATGCTGCCCGGCGATTATATAGCTTACAAGCTTAGCGGTCGGATGCAAACTACAATTACAGGATTAACAGAAGGAATTATGTGGGATTTTAAAAAGGATGATCTTGCAAATGAATTGTTTAACTATTATGGATTTAGCACTTCATTGATTCCGGAGCTTGTATCAGTATTTTCTGAACAAGCTGTAATTTCTTCCTCAATGGCAAAGGAACTTGGTTTGCCGGAAGGAATTCCTATTAGCTATCGCGCAGGTGATCAGCCTAATAATGCATTTTCTCTAAATGTTTTAGAGCCGGGAGAAGTGGCTGCCACTGCCGGAACATCAGGTGTAGTATATGGGGTTTCTGAACATTTGGTTAAAGATGATCTATCCCGAGTAAATACTTTTGCCCATGTTAATCACACTGAGGCGCAAAGGCGACTTGGAATACTTTTGTGTATCAATGGTACAGGTATTTTAAATTCGTGGTTACGCCGTAATGTAGCTAATAACATTGATTATCCTGCAATGAATGATGAGGCAATGAAATCACCCGTTGGAGCCGGTGGAGTATTATTCTATCCTTTTGGTAATGGTGCTGAACGTGTTTTGGAAAATGCCGATCCCGGGGCTGCCGTAAAAGGACTAAATTTTAACATCCACAATCGTTCTCATTTATTACGTGCTGCGCAAGAAGGTATTGCCTATAGTTTCCGTTTCGGAGTTGATATTATGGCTGAGATGGGAATTCAAACTTCCATTGTTAGGGCAGGAAAAGCCAATATGTTTTTAAGCCCTTTATTTAGACAAACTATGGCTAATGTGTTGAATGCCCGTATTGAACTGTATGATACCGATGGAGCCCTTGGTGCTGCCAGAGGTGCTGCTTTGGGAGCAGGAATATACAAAAATGCTGCTGAGGCTTTTGATCATTTAACCTGCCTTGAAGCTATTGAACCCAATAGTGAAAAGGAAGCTGTAAATGAAGTTTATGAAAATTGGAAAAAGCAATTAGATTTTTAACTGAATAAATAAATTAAAAACATGAGTATTACATTAGGCGACAAAGAATATTTTCCGGAAATAGGGAAAATAAAGTATGAAGGCAAGGAATCAAAGAATCCTTTGGCCTTTAAATGGTATAATCCTGATCAAGTTGTTGGTGGAAAAACAATGAAAGAACATTTAAGATTTGCCGTTTCATATTGGCATAGCTTCTGTGGTGAAGGTGGTGATCCTTTTGGCCCGGGAACAAGAATTTTCCCTTGGGCAGGAGCTAAAGATCCCGTTATTGCTGCGAAAAATAAAATGGATGCAGCTTTTGAGTTTTTCACAAAACTTGATGTTCCATATTATTGTTTTCATGATGTTGACCTCGTTAGTGAGGGAGCTTCAATTGCCGAATATGAAAAGAATATGCAGGCAATTGTTGATTATGCCAAAGCTAAACAGGCAGCTTCAGGAGTTAAATTACTCTGGGGAACTGCCAATGTTTTCAGTAATCCCCGTTATATGAACGGAGCCTCTACCAATCCTGATTTTGCTGCTGTTGCTTATGCAGGTACTCAGGTTAAAAACTCTATTGATGCAACAATAGCTTTAGGAGGAGAAGGATATACTTTTTGGGGTGGCCGTGAAGGATATATGACCCTTTTAAATACTGATATGAAGCGTGAACAAGAACATCTTGCAAGATTCTTAACAATAGCACGTGATTATGCAAGGAAAAATGGATTTAAAGGGAGTTTTTATGTAGAGCCAAAACCTATGGAGCCTACAAAACATCAGTATGATTTTGATTCAGCAACTGTTATCGGTTTCCTTCGTCATTTTGGTCTTGACAAAGATTTTAAAATAAATGTTGAAGTAAATCATGCAACCCTTGCAAGCCATACTTTCCAGCATGAGTTACAGGTTGCAGCTGATGCAGGTATGCTTGGCTCAATTGATGCTAACCGTGGTGATTATCAAAATGGATGGGATACAGATCAGTTTCCAATAAATATTTATGAGATAGTAGAAGCTATGCTTGTAATTTTGGAAGCAGGTGGTTTCAAAACAGGTGGAGTTAATTTCGACGCTAAAATTCGTCGCAACTCAACAGATCAGGATGATCTATTTATTGCACATGTTTCTGGAATGGATGTTTTTGCAAGGTCATTGCTAATCGCTGATAAGATTCTTACAGAATCTGATTATAAAAAGATGCGTGCCGATCGTTATGCTTCATTTGATAGTGGCAAAGGAGCAGAATTTGAAGCCGGTAAATTAACTCTGGAAGATCTGCGTTCATTTGCCATTGAAAATGGTGAGCCAAAAATGATTAGTGGAAAACAAGAATTATATGAGCAATTGATAAACTTATATATTTAATTCTGCATCGGACGACCACGTGGGGGA
This sequence comes from uncultured Alkalitalea sp., assembly GCA_964578485.1. Lineage (GTDB taxonomy): Bacteria > Bacteroidota > Bacteroidia > Bacteroidales > Marinilabiliaceae > CAZODA01. Next base: position 21,767 of record CAZODA010000027.1, read on the forward strand.
GCCCCTACGTGGTCGTTCGTTATTGATGTTACATTTTTTCTACCGAGCGTTGCAATCCTACGGATTGCGACAAACCGTACTGTTCCGTAAACAAAAACCCATCAAATAAGAATGATACCTTGATAAAAAAGATGCGATATGTAAAGTCCATTCCGATAGAAATGAATCGCTCAAAACCCCTCAGTCCTTCGGACAGCTCCCCTTAAAAAGTGGAGCAGTTATTTGCATGATTCAAACCGGTAGAAGCTTTCAGCCTTTTCCTTCATTTCTTCATTCCATCATTCCATCATTCCATCATTTGCTAATCCACTAATCTGCTAATTAACTTCCTTAATGTTTTTAAGGACTATTGTTTATTAAAAACCTTTTTTAGCTTTCTTATTAATTTTTTGTAAATTAGCATGATATACCATCTATTTTATTTGTGAAAAATAGCCGGTTTTTAAATATTTGTTACACACGCTTTTTTAATTAGTATCAACTAATAAATTTAATTTTATGAAACGAATTATTTTTTTGCTTACCTGTTGTGTCTGGCTTATTGGATGTAGCCAGATAGAAGATAGTATCTTTGAGGGCAATCGCATGGTTCTCGATTTTGAAGAAGCTGAGCAAGTGATCAATAAAGATGTATATGGTCATTTTGCTGAACATCTGGGGCGTTGTATTTATGATGGTATTTGGGTTGGTCCTGCTTCTGATATTCCAAATTACAAAGGATATCGCTTGGATGTTTTGGAGGCTTTAAAAGCTTTGGATATTCCGGTGTTACGTTGGCCCGGAGGTTGTTTTGCCGATACCTATAACTGGAAAGAAGGGGTTGGTCCGCGTGAACAACGTCCTACTCTTGTCAATGTGTTTTGGGGTGGAGTAGTAGAAGACAATAGTTTTGGAACGCATGAATTTCTCGACCTTTGTGAATTGCTTGGTTGTGATGCATATATTGCAGCAAATGTTGGCAGTGGCTCAGTTAGAGAAATGATTGAATGGATTGAATATATGACTTCCGATAATGATAGCCCTATGGCAAATTGGAGAAAGGAAAATGGTCGTGAGGCCCCTTGGAATGTTAAGTTTATCGGAATAGGAAATGAAAATTGGGGTTGTGGAGGTAATATGACACCCGATTATTATGTTAATTTGATGAGACAATATTCAGGTTTTGCTCGAAATTATGGTGGGCGAGACCTTGTACGTGTCGGTTGTGGTGCAAATAGTTTTGATTTTAATTGGACTGAAGTTGTAATGCGGGAAGGACGCAATCAAATGGATGCGCTGTCCCTACATTATTATACTATTCCCAGTGGAAATTGGGGCGCAAAAACTGCCGCTACAGGTTTTGAGGAAGATATGTATTTCGGAGCCTTAAAAAATGGACTGAGAATGGATGAATTACTTCAAGGTCATCTTGAAATTATGGACCGTTTCGATCCGAGAGAGAGAATAGAACTTTATGTTGATGAATGGGGGATATGGACAGATCCTGAGCCCGGCACTAATCCCGGCTTCTTACATCAACAAAACTCTATGCGTGATGCTTTGATTGCAGCATTTAATTTCGACATTTTCCATCGTTATGCCAGCAGGGTTAAAATGGCTAATATTGCTCAAACTGTGAATGTTCTGCAGGCAATGGTGCTTACCGAAAACGATAAGATGATACTTACGCCTACCTATCATGTATTTGATATGTATAAATTTAATCAGAATGCTACCTATATCCCTGTTGATATTGCATCTGTTGAATATTCCTACGATGAAGAAAGTATTCCTGCTATTTCAGGTACTGCATCTATTAAGGATGGACAAGTGTTTATAGGACTCAGTAATTTGCATGCCACCGAAGCCCAAACTATTGATGTGGATATTTCAGGAGGAGAAGTGAATGAAGTTGTTGAAGCAAAAATTCTAACTGCTCCCGAATTTAATTCATATAATACCTATGACAGTCCTAATACTGTTGCTCCCGCTGAATTTGCCGATTTTGAAATAGAAGATGGTGAAGTTAAAGTAGTTCTTCCACCTTATTCAATTGTCACACTAATTTTGGAATAAATTAGAAAAAATAAAATAACACCAAAATATCTGTAGAGACGTTGCATGCAACGTCTCTACTCGTTTCATGCAACGTCTCTACTCGTTTCATGCAACTTCTCTCGAACGTTTGAAGTTGAATATAATGAGATGGTTAGTTAATTAGTTAATTCGTAAATGAGATAATTTGTGAATTAGATAATTTTTAAGGAAATAGAAAAAGGTCACATTCCTAACGGAATGCGGGTGAGGAGGGATGAGCATATTTTCTACCGAGCGTTGCAATCCTACGGATTGCGACAAACCGCGCTGTTCCGTAAACAAAAAACCATCAAATAAGAATGATACCTTGATAAAAAAGATGCGATATGTAAAGTCCATTCCGATAGAAATGAATCGCTCAAAACCCCTCAGTCCTTCGGACAGCTCCCCTTAAAAAGTGGAGCAGTTATTTGCATGATTCAAACCTGTAGGCTTTCAGCCTATAAATTCATAATTTATCATTCATAATTTATAACTAATTTGCTAATCAACTAATTTGCTAATTGATAACCTTAAACTCTAAACCCTTCCCGTTTCCCGCTCACGCGGTCATCGGGATTTCGCTTCGCTCAAAAACTCGAAACGGACACGACATGTCATGTCCCTACAATCATTATTACTATTTACTGATGACTGATCAATATTATATTTCCATTTGCGAGGGAAGTAGATTTTTTGTTTATTAAAATCAAAAATAAATGAACAAAAGCGCCTTTGGTTTTTTATTTGTTTAAGAAACAACTCAAATTAATTTATAATATGCAGCATTCTTCATTAGTATCCAATTATAATTTTGTTCCCTTAAAGGGCTACGAATATTTTGAAGCCACCACTCAAATAATTTTAGCCGAAATTATGCGTCGTAAACTTCCCTTTGAGATTATTGACAAGCATAATAATTTGATAGCAGTTAATTATAATGATAAAGAATATATAATTCATGAAGGCACTATTTCTGATGCCAACAGTCTTATTGCGTATTGGATCTCTAATGACAAGTGGATGACTAAGCAATTTTTAAAGCGTAAGGGTATTTCTTATGCTCGCGGTGTTTTGATTTCGCCTAATTTTAAAACTGAGGAACTTGCAGGATTTAATTTTCCGCTTGTTGTGAAGCCCGCTGATACAGACCACGGGATTGCTGTCAGTGTTAACATTCGTGATAGGAAAGAGTTGAATAAAGCTATTATGACTGCTTTTAATTATTCTCGTAAAGTTGTTGTTGAGGAGTATGTTTCCGGTCGTGAATATCGCTTTTTAGTAATTGATGATCAAGTTAGAGCCATAGCTTATCGCGATCCTGCTAATGTAATTGGAGATGGTAAGTCCACCATTAAAGAACTTATCAATGAAAAGAACCGTGTACGTGGTGATGATTATACTCATCCCTTATTAAAAATAAAAGTTGATGATGAATTGATGCGTCATTTAACAGATCAAACATTAACTATAGATTCCATTCTTCCTGATGGGAAAAAGGTATATTTGCGTTCAAATTCAAATTTAAGTACAGGAGGAGATAGTATTGATTTAACTGATGAGATGCCGGGATTTTATCGTGAAGTTGCCATTGTTGCAGCAAAATCTGCCGGTTTAAAGCTTGCGGGTGTTGATATTATCATAAAAGATATTGAACAAAATCCATCGCATAATAATTATGTTGTTGTAGAATTAAATGCTCCGGCTATGCTGTCTATGCATGATTATCCCTATATAGGAAAAAATCGGCAGGTAGCCCGCTATGTACTGGATTGCATTTTAAAAAGTAAGTGATTGCTGTGAAACTCTGTGATTTATTATCTTAATTAAATAAAGATGACAAAGGAAGAAGGACAAAGAGAAGTGATAAAAAACAAACAACAGTTGATAGAATACTTTAGAGCAGGAAATAAAGCTCCTGACGATTGGGGCATAGGAACCGAAAATGAACAGTTTCTTTTCTTAAAGGATACTTTTAAACGACTTGCATATAATGAAACGCCCGGCATAGGGTCTATTTTTGAATACCTTCAAAATATTGAAGCTTGGCAAGCAATTATTGAAAATGAAAATATAATCGGACTTAGTAAAAATGGTGCTTCCATAACCTTGGAACCCGGAGGTCAGTTTGAGTTGTCGGGTAAAAAGTTTAGTACTGTACACGAAACTTTTCAAGAAATCAATAAACATTTCACCTTACTTCAAGACATTTGTAAAAAGTTTGGAATAAGCAGTGTATGTTTAGGTTTTGATCCTCTAAGGAAGAGGGAAGAAATCCCTTGGGTACCCAAAAAAAGATATGAATATATGCGTAATTATATGCCAACACGCGGAAATTTAGGTCTTGATATGATGACCCGTACAGCATGTATTCAGGTAAATATTGATTATGCTGATGAAGCTGACATGGTTAAAAAGATGCGTGTGGCACAGGCTTTTCAACCGGCTGTTACTGCTATTTTTGCAAATTCGCCTTTTACCGAAGGACGTCCAAACGGATTTGTTACCTACAGAGCAAGAGTTTGGGATGATACAGACCCTGATCGTTGTGGCTTTTTGCCCATGATATTTGATGAGGATTTTGGATTTGAAAAATGGGTAGATTATTTATTAGATATTCCCATGTATTTTATCCATCGTGATGGCGATTATTTCCCATCAGCTAATATTACTTTTAGAGAATTTATTGAGGGTAAACATCAATGGCAGGCTACTATGTTGGATTGGGAAACTCATGTATCTACAGTTTTCCCTGATGTGAGACTTAAACAATTTATTGAATTGCGTGGTGCAGATGCCGGATGCGTTAATCATATTGCTGCTTTGGCAGCATTATGGGTTGGTGTTTTATATGACCAACAAAGTTTGGATGAAGCCTTGGAGCTTTGTGGGAATTGGGATATTGAAGTAATGCAGGGCTTACGTTCTTCTGTTCCTGTTAAAGGCTTAAAGGCTGATTTCGGAAAATTTAGTATCTCAGAGATTAGTAAAGACTTAGTGGATATATCTTTATCCGGTTTAAGCCGTCGTTCGGCAGCTCTTGGGATTGAAGATGAAGGACGGTATTTAATCCCTGTTCAGCGGATTGTTGACACCGGAAAAACACAGGCAGAACGCCATCTTGAAAATTATCATCAGAAATGGAAAGGCGATATTAGAGAATTGATAAAAAAATGTCCTGATATAAATGGTTGATAAGTTTAAGTTTTTATTAAAATATGCCTACCGTTTTCGCTGGTGGTATGCCGGAGGAATTGTTTTCCTTGGTTTAACCATTTTGGTATCGGTTACCGTTCCCGAATATATTCAAAAAAGTATTGACCTTATTGGCATAGACAGGGCAACAAGTGAAGGCTTATTCTACAACTACATTTTGATCATCCTCGGCTTGGCCTTGGTTTTAATGATTGTTAGGTCAATGTCGAGGGTTTTGTTTTTTATTCCCGGTCGTCTTATTGAAAAGCAGTTGAAAGGTGAGATGTATCAAAAGCTAACTTCTTTTGGTAAAGATTATTATGACGAGAATTCTTCAGGATCAATAATATCGCGAATCAATAATGATATTAATGGTATTCGTATGATTACCGGATTTGGCCTATTGCAGATTTTTAATATTTTATTTTCCTTATCGGTAACACCATATAAGATGTGGAAGATGTCACCATCTTTAACTCTCTATGTGATATTTCCGATGCTTATAATATTTATGATTGTAAGATATGGCATTGTTTTTATGGTCCGAAATTCCCATCGGCGTATGGAAGCTCTACAGCGTTTATCCGGAAAAACTGTTTCATATCTATCGGGTAACAGTGTAATCAAAAGCTTTAATATTCATAAATGGGCTGAAGATGGAGTGCATAAGGAGAATGTCTCATTGTTTAAATATACTATGAATATTACCTGGATCCGCTCATTTATTATGCCATTATTATCGGGTCTTGAACAGGTGTTGAAAGTTGTAATACTTTTTGTTGGTGGAATGTATGTTATAAATAATGAGTTTTCTATTGGTCAGCTTACCGAATACATTGCTTATACTGCTTTGTTAACCCAGCCTATAATGGGCTTGGGTTGGGTGCTCACTATTTTTCAGCAGGGTTTTGTTGGTATCGATAGTTTGCAAACAATTATCAACCGTAAAGGAGCAGCTGGTACAGCCCCGGGATTAGCTGAAAAATCCGGATTATTTACTAATGGTTTGTCGCTTAGAAATCTTAATTATACCTATCACAATGGGGAAGAAGCGGTATTAAAGAATATTTCCTTCGATATCCGCCCCGGTCAGATAGTTGGTATTACCGGGAAAGTTGGATGCGGAAAAACTACTTTGATAAATTGTATTAATGGCTACTTACGACCCGGAAAAGGTCAACTTTATTTTAGTGGAACAGATTCAGTTTATATCAGAAATAAAGATATAAGGTCGGTAGTTAGAACTGTTAGTCAAGAAGTTTTTTTGTTTTCCGACACAATAGAAAACAATATTGTTTTTGGCTCCAACACTATACTTGATAAAGAGCGTATTGCCAAGGTAATATTTCAGTCGGCTCTAAAAGATGAAATAGAAAGATTTCCCAAAAAAGAGCTTACCATGGTTGGGGAAAAAGGAATTATGTTGTCGGGAGGCCAAAAACAAAGGATTAGTTTAGCAAGGGCTTTATATTCCCCAATTGAGCTTCTTATTCTGGATGATGTTTTTTCAGCTGTTGATACAGATACTGAACGTTTTCTTATTCGTGAAATATTTGACAGTAATATTGCATCAACCATTTTAGTAGTATCTAACCGAATAAGTGTTCTCGAAAAGACCGATTTTATAATAGTACTTGAAAATGGGGAAATTAAAGATCAGGGTTCGCATGATGAATTAATTCAAAATTCTGAATTTTATTATGATACATGGAAATTACAAGAAGGAAAATAAGATTTCAATGATAAAAATAAATGACAGAATGTTTAAATGCAGAATAAAACAGTAAGAGTTATTATATAGTTTATTAGGGAACTTAAATTAAATGGCTAAAAGAGTTTTTAAAAATAATGATATCAATCTGATTCGGAAATTTTTCGAATATTTCATTCCACATAAATGGTGGCTTGTTTTAAGTATAATATCTATTCCTATTATAACAGCTGCTAATATAGTCTTTCTGTGGTTGGTAGAGCGTATTATCGATGATTATATAATACCGGGAGATGTTTCAGGTCTTAAAACCTATATAATTTATCTTGCATTCGTACTCATTATAAATTTCTTATTCGACGGCATATATAGTTATTCATTTTCAAGAGCAGGAAATAGTGCTATTGTTGATTTGAGAAGACATCTTTTTGGCAGGACATTAAGATTCCCAATGAAGTATTATGATAAAAACCCTATAGGAATTACCTTATCACGGCTAACAAGCGATATGGAATCCATTTCAGAGTCATTTTCTGCAGGAATACTTGGTTTACTCGCTGATGCCATAAAAACTATAGCCCTTATAACATATTTGTTTTTTCTTAATTGGCAGCTTACCTTGGTTCTTCTTCTTGTAGTTCCATTTATTTTGCTGGTGATCCGATTTTTACGGAAAAAGATTCGTAAAGCCTTCAATGAATCCAGAAGTAGCCTTGCCAAGTCAGCAGCTTATTTGCAAGAATCCCTCAATGGAATGAAAACTATTCAACTTTATGCGGCCGAAGAAGAAACATTTGCAAGATATGATAAGCTTAACAGACTATACTGTAAATCTCAAAACCGTTCAAATGTTTATGATGCTGCGCTATATTCAGTAGTAGAAGGAATAACAACCATTGCTACAGCTCTTGTTATTTGGTATGGAGCTATTCAAATCTGGAATTTTGATTATACAATAGGGGTGTTAATTGTCTTTGTTACTACCCTAAGCAGGCTCTTTGTGCCTGTGCGACAGTTTGCTCAGCAAATAACAACTATTCAAAGGGCTTTGTCGGCACTTGAGCATATTTATGACTTATTTGAACAAGGGGAGGAGGCACCACGTGATGAAGAAGTAAGTAGCAAAGCCTTGGATTTTAAAGAGATAGAATTTAAAAATGTTTCTTTTAGCTATGATGAGGATGGCCCTGATGTTCTAAGAAATATTTCTTTTAAACTTTGTAAAGGTGATCGTATTGCTTTAGTAGGGAGCACGGGTTCCGGAAAATCTACCATTATACGTTTATTAAGTAAGGCCTATACAGGCTATCGCGGTTCAATAACTATAAATGGAAAGGAACTGAGTGAAATTCCATTGGGAATGGTGCGTGAGACAATTTCAGTTATGCAACAGGATATTTTTATGTTTAATGATACTGTCCATTTTAATATAGGACTTGGTAAAGAAACTCTTAGTCGAAATGAAATAGAAAAGGCAGCAGATTTTGTTTATGCCGGTCATTTTATCGACAAACTTCCCGGAGGCTATGAGTTTGTTATTCAGGATAATGGTGATAATTTGTCAAAAGGGCAGGCTCAATTGATTTCCTTTGCTCGTGCTATATGCAGCCGACGCGAAGTAATAATTCTTGATGAGGCCACCAGCGCTGTTGACTCTTTAACAGAACAATATATTCAAAAGGCTATTGGCAATATTTTTTCAACTCGAACAGTAATTGCAGTGGCTCATCGTTTGAGTACTATACGACATTCCGATCTGATTCTGGTGTTGGAAGAGGGACAAATAATTGAAAGAGGAGACCACAATAAGCTGATGGCAATGCAGGGGAAATATGCCCAGTTGGTAAAGCAACTTTCAGAAATTGAACCTGATAAAATTTAATCATATTCTTAGCTGTTGAAATAAAAATGCTTTCTTAATTTTTGTTTAAATTGCGATAATAATTATCTTTCTATTTAGTTGTTATTGTCTTAATAATTATCAAGCCTTTTTATGCTTATGTATATATATCAATAAGCCTTTTGCTGTATAAAACAATAAAATTATATAATTATGACCTTGATATCTTCATTTGAGCGTTATGGTAATCTTCTGAAACAAGAAAATCTTCATACTCTTGATGACCAGATTTTACCAAACACCTTTGTGTTGGAAGCGCCTGAGCCCTTTCCGGGTTTTTATAACTATTATTCTGATCGTCCCACTGAAAGTAAACCCTTATATGTTTATTTGGTAGTAAGGCGCTTATATACTATTGAAGAAGTTACACGAGCCACCCAAAATATTCGGCGATATTTTCCTACCGGATTTCATGCAGCACCCGGTGTTGTGCATATATTCAATAAAGAATTTGATGTAATCAGAATTCGACATCTTGAAGATTATAACCAAATTTCAGAATTGCAGGAATGTTATATAGATGAAGGTATTGAATTAAGGAAAAAACCCTCTGTTAAGCCCTCAGGTACTGCCATTATCAGAATTAAAAAGTTTTTTATCCTTGAAGAAAAACATCCCGGAGTCCTTTTTGATATGACAGAAAAAGATCATGGTTATTTTATTATATCAAAGCAATTAACCTGGAAATATTTTGCTGATTTAACAAAAAAAGTAAAATATAATTGGGAACAATCTATGTTTGATGCCGCTATCGGGCATCTTCATGTAAATTTCGGAATTCAAGATATGATAAGAATCTATAATCCTAAAATGGAACTTGAATATCTTATGAATGTAAGAAAAATGTACTTAGATCGCTTGAAATAAATAAGAATAATTTTAAAGCTAATTAATTTGATATCAATATTTAAGCTGCTCTGTTATTGCTAAGCCAATAATAGAGCAGCTTAAATACTGAGTACCTAAAATAATTTATTGCAGCGATTTTATAGCTTGTTCGTATCTTTGGTTTACTTCATCCCAATTTATGATAAACCAAAAACTTTGAATGTAATCACCGCGTTTATTTTGGTATTTCAGATAATAAGCATGCTCCCACACATCAAGAGCAATTACAGGTATCCCCCTTGTTTGAACAACATCCATTAAAGGATTATCCTGATTTGCTGTACTCATTACAGCTAACTTTCCGTTATCTTTTACAATTAACCATGCCCAGCCGCTTCCAAATTGTGTTGAAGCCGCATTGTTAAATTCATTTTTCATGGTCTCCAAGGAACCGAATGTTTCTTCAATGGCGGAAGCTAACTCTGCCGATGGTTCACCTTGTCCGCCGGGTGCCATTATTTCCCAAAACATAGTATGATTGTAGTAGCCTCCTCCATTATTTCTAACAATAGTACTGAATTTTGATATATTGTTAAAAATAAACTCCATAGATGCATTTTCTATTTCTGTGTCTTTAACAGCATTAATAAAATTGCTGTAATAGGCTCTGTGGTGCCGTGAATAATGCAGTTCCATTGTTGTTGCATCAATGTAGGGTTCTAATGCATCATAATCATAAGGTAAGGCCGGAAATTCATGTGTTACAGCTTCACCGGTATAGACTATTTTTTCCTCAACTTGTTTTTGTTCTGTTGATGGAGATACACAAGCCATAAATAAGGCTGCCGGTATTAAAGAAAATAACCATTTGTAATTTTTCATGCTTAGATTGTTTTAAAGTTCGATGATATTAATGTGTTTAATGTTTTTAAGTTTTTGTTGAGCGTGCTGTGGATTATTGTCTTTTAGAGATTTTGTTTGCTCTGCACTAAATAATGTGTATCAGCTTCTTATAAAACTGTTTTTATTAATTGCTCTTCCATAAAAGCATTGCTTATTAAACACTGTTTTATACAAAATGTTTAATTTCAATATTATGACTATCCAAAATTTATCTTTATAATAATATTTTAATTAACGCATACCTAGTCACTGATAGTTATTAAAAATTTTATTTCATATTTTTTAATGTGATACAAAAAATATCTAAGCTTAACAATTTAGTTTTTCACGAAAGTTTTCAAACAAAAAGCTTTTCTTTTAAAATTTGTTTTGCTTTAATAAAAACCATATAATTGTAATGCTTGATTGCCAATGAATAATCATTCTAATTTAAGGATTATTCGGCAATTAAATGAATCTGTTTTATAAAATATATAGAAAGTGCAGAGAGATTAGTTAGCTGTAAATTTTATAAAACAATCATTTTGAAGTTTAAATTATAAAAACAAATCTAATGAAATTGCTTTCTTTTTCAAGAATAGCTGTTCTTGCTATGTTGATCAGTATTAGCTTTTCAGCCTGTGAAACCTCAGTTAAAGAAATTAAATTTTCTAATCCTTTAGTGCTTCAAAGAGCCGATCCTTGGGTTCATAAAGCTGATGATGGCACTTATTACTTTATTGCTACCTCACCTGAATATGATAGAATTGAAATAAGAAAATCTAATACAATTAACGGAATTGCAGATGCTGAACCCGTGATAGTTTGGAGTAAATATGAAAATGGGCCTATGAGCCATCATATTTGGGCACCTGAGCTCCATCGATTTGATGGTAAGTGGCATATTTATTTTGCCGCAGGCAGGGCTGAGGATGTATGGAAAATAAGGATGTGGGTGTTATCTAATGAAGCTGAAGATCCAACTGAAGGTGAATGGGTGGAGGAAGGACAAATTTACACACAAAGAGATGCCTTTGCTTTAGATGCCACAACTTTTGAACATAATGGACAGCGTTATCTTGTATGGACAGAAAATGGACTTAGTGACTTTAGAGGTACAGGCTTATTAATAGCAAAAATGATTGATAATGTTACTATTGAAGAACAGGAAACTATTTTAACCATCCCTGAATATGAATGGGAAATCCAAGGACATTGGGTAAATGAGGGACCGGCAGTTCTTAAAAAGAATAACAGAATATTTATTTCTTTTTCAGCAAGTGCAACCGATCATAATTATGCTATAGGATTGCTGTGGGCTGATGAAAATGCTGACTTGCTAGACCCAGCATCATGGACGAAATTACCTGAACCGGTTTTTTATTCTAATCCGAAGTTTAATCGCTATGGCCCCGGACATAATAGTTTTACAATAGCCGAAGATGAAAAAACTGACTTGATGATATATCATGCAAGAGATTATAAAGAAATTGATGGCGAACCCCTGCTTGATCCTAACCGACATACGCGAGCGCGTGTAATTAATTGGACAAAAGATGGCTTTCCCGATTTTGGCCAAGACATCGACGACTAATAAAAATAATCGACAATGAATAATCGTAGAGACGTTGCATGCAACGTCTTTTTACATGAAATGTCGTGTCCGTTCCGAGTTTCGAATTTCGAATTTCGGGTTTCGGGTTTCGGGTTTAGTGTTTCGAGTTATCAGTCATATTTCATAATTGATCATTCATAATTTTTCATTCCTTCATTCCTTCATTTTTAATTCGGGCGTTTCGACTTCGCTCAACGACCAAGATTAAGTTTCGCTCTCCCCCTGGGCGGCGGGATTTAGCTTCGCTCAACCACCGATCTTCGATCATTCCATAATTCAAGGAATTATCTTTGCGGGCTTTGCGTGAATCCTTGGATCTAATTCGTGAAAATCTGCGTTCTTCGTTGACTTAGTTCTGTTTTTCATATAGGCTTAGCATTATAAGGCAAAACAATTCTTACAGTTGTTCCTTTTCCTAATTTAGATTCAAACTCCAGTTTACCGGCATGTTCTTTAATAATATTATTTGAAATTGATAATCCCAGCCCGGTTCCTTTACCCGGATCCTTAGTTGTAAAAAAAGGATCTGTAATTTTTTTCAGATTGTTTTTATCAATCCCATGTCCTGTATCCGAAATTTCTATTATTACCTTATTTTTCCCTTTTATTCTGGTTTTAATATTTATTGCTCCCGTTGTATCGATTGCCTGTATTGAGTTTAATAAAATGTTCATAAATACCTGATGAAGCATACCCACGTTGCCCTGAATAACAATTTTTTTATCACAAAATTGAGTTTTCAACGATAAATTATTCTTGATTTGATAATTAAGCATTACCAAGCAATTATTTATTATTGAATGTATATCGCATTCTTCATCTAATTGTGTGTTTTGTCGGCTAAATTGATTTAATCCCTTAACTATATTGGAAATTCTATCAATACCAATATGCATACTTTCCAACAAAATTTTTAATTCCTTGTTATTGGAAAGTTGGTTTTCTTCAATGAAATTTTCTAATGCTATACAACCCCCCGACAAAAAGTTTAAAGGATTATTTATTTCATGTGCAACTCCTGCGGTTAATGTTCCTAAAGATGCCATTTTTTCCGCCTCTATTAATTGCAATTGAGAGTCTTTAAGAAAATTAAGCGTTTCTCGTAATTCAATATTTTGTTGTTTGATGATATTGTTTTTAGAAAACAGATTTTCATTGGCTGTTTGCAATTCTTTTATTGTTATATCAAGCTCTTTTGTTTTTTCTTGCACCAATGTTTCCAGACTTTTACTGTAATCTTGTAATGTTTCGTGTAATCTTGCATTATGAACAGCTACCGATAATTGGTTTGCAACGGTTTGAGCAAGGTTAATTTGTTGTTTTGTGAAAACTTTCGACTGCTTACGAGTTCCAAGTATAAAAACGCCTAATATATTTTCCTTTTGAAGAAAAGGGAAAAAAATTGATTGTTTTAAATTATAAACTTTAATAAGCTCTTCTTCAGATGGAGATAATTTTATGTTTTTATTGTACTTAATAATAAGTTCTTTTTTAGTTTTAATAACTTTTCTTGCAATAGGATAATTCTTGAGATCTGCATATCGTTGTGATTTATGGTAATCCGGTGGTAAAGGAGGAGTTGTGGCACCTAAATAAAGACAATCTTTTTCTTGTAAAAGATAAATTGCAGCAGATTCAATACCCAATAATTCCGCTAAACCATCGCTAATGATCTGAAGTATTTCCTGAAGATCAAAGGTTTGGAGAATACATTGACTTATTTTCATAAGAATTTCAACATCTCTGTGGTTTTGAGATGCTGCAAAACTTGTGGCTTCCGGTAATTGTTCCATAAATACAATGGTTAGGCTGATGAATCCTGTAATCTATACCTAATTCGAAAATAGTGTAATTATTTTGATTTTGCAATTCCAAATCACCGATACAATTTAAATAATAAATATTAATTTAACATTGACTATAAACTCATTACTGATTACTCTAAACTAGAAACCCGAAACTTGAAACTTGAAAAGCAGGATACTTTGTGGTCATTACGAAAGCAGCTGTCCTATTGAGGGCTTCGAAATATTGGTAGAACTCTTTTTACAATAAATCCTCTAAAACAAGTAGGAATACAATAAAAGGATAACAGTGTCTTTTTATAGCATTTTTCTTATCTTTAGTTTTTAAAGTTTTAAAAATAAATTTAAATGATATGAAAAAGCTTGGATTAATTGGTGGTTTAGGACCGGAGGCTACTGTATATTATTATAATTTGATTATTGATTCTTTTAAAAAGGAAAATCAGGGTCGTTTAAATTATCCCGATATAGTTATTTACAGTGTAAATATGGAGTTTTTTATAGGCTTGGTAAAAGATGGTAGTTACGAAGAGGCAACTTCATATCTTGCTGATAAGTTAATAGCTCTTGAGCAAACCGGAATCGACCTGATTGCTATATCAGCTAATACTCCTCATTTATTTTTTGATGCTTTAAAAAAGTCTGTATCTATTCCGATGATTAGTATTGTTGATGCTTCAGCTCGTTATGCAAAAGATTTAGGCTTAAAGAATCTTGGTTTACTTGGAACAGCTTTTACTATGGATGCAGGATTTTTTCAGGATGTTTTTCAAAAACATGGAATTACAGTTGTAACACCTGGTGAAACCGAAAAGAAATATATCAACACCAAACTTTTTACAGAGATTGAATTAGGTGTTTTTAAGGATGATACCCGTTTCGGTATTGAAGAGATTATCAAACAAATGACGGAAGTTCAGCACATTGATGGTATAATAATGGGTTGCACCGAACTTCCCTTAATTCTTCCTGAAGAATCTTATTTTGGTGTAAAATCCTTAAATACAACTGATATTCATGTTTCTGAAATTGTGGCAGCAATAAAAGATTAAACTTTTTATCGTCTGGCTCTTAT
This sequence comes from uncultured Alkalitalea sp., assembly GCA_964578485.1. GTDB lineage: Bacteria > Bacteroidota > Bacteroidia > Bacteroidales > Marinilabiliaceae > CAZODA01. Next base: position 36,833 of record CAZODA010000027.1, read on the forward strand.
ATCCGGATTTGTTACTTATGCCAAATAACTAACATTGCTTAATCAGTAACGCATCCTTCAGTAGCTGAATTAACTGTTTGTCTGAATTTTTTAAGAATACCAATGACTTTGTCATCCTGGCGTTTCCAGTCCTTTCTACGCTTTTCAATTTCTTCAGCAGACAAATCAGCATGTATTTTGTTGCTTGCAATATCAATGGTAATGTGGTCTCCATTTCTGAGCAGGGCAATTAAACCACCATCATAAGCCTCCGGTGTGATATGCCCTACCACAAAGCCATGAGATCCTCCCGAAAAGCGACCATCCGTAATTAATGCCACTTCTTTACCAAGTCCTGCACCAATTACTGCTCCTGTGGGTTTTAACATTTCAGGCATGCCGGGAGCCCCTTTGGGACCGTTATTTCTTATCACAATTACTTCGCCCGGTTTTACATCTGTTTTAATGCCTTCAATAGCATCAGCTTCATTTTCGTAAACCCTTGCAGGCCCTTCAAAACGTTCTCCTTCTTGTCCTGTAATTTTAGCAACTGCCCCCTGTTCAGCCAAATTGCCATAAAGAATTTGTAAATGCCCTGTTTTTTTAAGTGGCTTGTCAAGAGGCATGATAATATTTTGCTTAGTTGGTAAATCGGGTACCTCTTCAAGGTTTTCCCCAATAGTTTTGCCTGTAACAGATAAACAATTTCCATCTAATAGTCCCTCTTTGAGGAGATATTTCATAACAGCAGGAATACCGCCAATATTATGTAAATCTTCCATTAAATATTTCCCGCTTGGTTTGAGATCTGCCAAAAGGGGTGTTTTATTACTTATAGTTTGAAAATCATCTATTGATAAAGGAACTTCAACAGCCTTTGCCATTGCAATCAAATGTATTACCGCATTTGTAGAACCTCCAAGTACCATGATTAAGGTTATTGCATTTTCAAAGGCCTTTCGGGTCATTATATCGCGCGGCTTTAAATCCTTTTCAAGTAAGAGCTTTATGCTTTTGGCTAAATTAGCCGGTTCTGTATGCTTTTGATTGCTAATTGCAGGATTTGAAGAAGAGTAGGGGAGACTCATACCCATGCATTCAATTGCAGCTGCCATGGTGTTTGCAGTGTACATACCACCACAAGCACCTGCACCGGGAATACTATGACGGATAATTCCCTTATAATCAAAATCGGAAATCTTTCCTCTCAAACGTTCGCCGTAGGCTTCAAAAGTAGATACTATATTCAAATCCTGATGTTTCCACTTTCCTTTTTTAACAGTCCCACCATACATTAAAATTGCCGGTCTGTTAAGCCGTCCAAGTGCAATCATGGCACCAGGCATATTTTTGTCGCAACCTACAATAGGAATAACAGCATCATAAAATTGTGCTGAAACTACAGTCTCTATAGAATCGGCTATCAAATCACGTGAAGGCAGTGAATACTTCATTCCCGTGGTTCCATTGGTAATTCCATCGCTAACCCCTATGGTATGAAAAATAAGCCCATACAACTCCTTTTGCTTGTCTATTTCGACCTTAACCTCTTTTGCCAAATCATTGAGATGCATATTGCAGGGATTACCTTGAAATCCCGTACTTACAATGCCCACTTGTGCCTTTTTTTGATCATTCTTATCCATCCCAATAGCATAAAGCATTGCTTGTGCTGCCGGTAAACTGTCGTCCTGGGTAATAAGCTTGCTGTATTTATTATAAGTGATTTCCATGGCAGATTTATTTACTTGTTAATAATCATATAGATTCAAAGTTGGAATTAAGCAATTTAAGAATAAAACAAAGCTAAAGTCTTAATGTTGATAAAAATAAAATATATAGTTTTTTTAAATATAATAATTGTGAAAATTGACGAAATAATAAAGGATATGCTTGTCTTTTGTTCCAAAATTCCTTAACTTTAAGTGTGAGTTACATATTTAATATATAAAGAAATGAAACGCTTACATTCAACAGTATCGTATTTGCCCTTTGATCAGGATTTTTTTGATCAGATAGAAAAGGCAAAAAATGTCAATAGTAAAATTAATTACTTTGACTTGGAAGATAAAGTCATGAATGCAGAAGGGATACTTAGCGACAGCATTAGCCCCGATAATTTCTCTCATTTTGTAGTTCTTGATAATAAACTTGCTATTCGTGCCGACCGGATAATAACTTTAAATGGAAAACCGGGACCGGCATTTGATGAGTATGATTTGTTTGCCTTGCAATGCCTCACCTGTATGGGAGGTATGTAAGTATTTGATGCTATTGGTGATCCGGACAGGATTCGAACCTGTGACCCACAGCTTAGAAGGCTGTTGGATAAGATACCTTTATATGTAATTGAGTATTTATACTGAAAAATTACATTTCCTATTATTATTTTAAGATATCTGTCACTTTTGGAGTAAAGAAATATCCACCGGTTTTTGGTGCTCCTCTAAATTCTATAATTTCTTTTTTTCTTAATACGCGTAGATATCGCTCAATTGTGGAGAGACTTTTTCCAGTTCTTTCTGCAATTTCTATCGCATTCAGTCCTTCTGTTTTCAAAAGAATTATAATTATCTCACTTATACCCTCACTTACACCCTCACTTACACCCTCACGAATGATGGAGTGTATGGTACTAAGCTTATTATCACTCTGTTGTGAGGTGTTTACACCCTCATTTACACCCTCATCGGGTCTAAAAGCAGGATGAATTGGAAGAGTAGCTATGAAATAACTGTAGTTCTCGTCTGTTTCAAAAAGGGGACGGGGAGAGCCATTTTTTTCCATTTCTCTACGGATAATTGGAATACCGGTTCCTCTTCCTTCGGTCATATCAAGTTCTTTTAAGAAATCTCCGATCCTACGGTTACGATATCGTCTGTTTCGTATAATACCTTGCCGTACTTCATCCAATTTTATACTACGGTCAGGACCACCATAACTGATTATTTCAATGGCATCAGGAAGAATACGGATTTCAATTGGTTCTCTAATCTCATAAGAACGATGATATACGCTGTTGACAACTGCTTCCTCTATGGCTCTGAAGGGATAACTCCACACTCGTTCCGCTTCGGCTTTGTCTGGGAGCTTATATATACGTTCCTTTAGTGCTATATTTTTCAGTTGTTCCAAAGCTTTTTGAATTTGGATATGAATCGGTCCGGTGATAGCAGGTTTTTCATAAAATGTAGGATCGCCTAACCCTTTGGGAAATTCTATTATTTCAATTTGAGAATAGGGAAAGAATTTGTCCGGTCTGAAATTGAACATCATCAGTGCAATATTCTTCGGAAAAAGCATTTCTTCAGAACCTTGTACGAGATCCATTGAACGATAAATTTCAACTAATGGTACTTTATCGAATTCGTTTAATAATTCACTCTCTATAGTAACCAAATACTCTCTGACGAGTGACGGGGAAATATCATCTATTGAAGCTTGTTGATTCAGGCGGTCATCAAATGGAATACGCTGAGATAAGTTTAATAATTCTTCTCGTTCATTTTTACCAGTTTGAACGGTGCTTGCGTATTTACGGATATAATACCGATATTTTTTCTCTTTGGCTTTAATGTTTTCTGGGACTTCATAAGGACGATCCATTCCTGCGGGAACCCAAATTACAAGAAGATTCTGGTCATCGAACGTTTGAATATTTATTTTGGGGGCGTAATATGGGCGGATAAGATTATTGAAACCAATCATTTCTTTCTGAATAGCATTTAATTGTTCTGCGGGTATGCCTTTAATCGGACGTTTGGCTCTACCATTCTTTTCTTCGGCACCAACAATGATATATCCGCCTCCAATATTTTCAAAATCATTTGCAAATGCACAAATAGTACGATATATAACAACCGGATTCCAACCTTTTTTATATTCGATTCGTTCACTTTCAACAATACGTCCGGAGATAAGTTTTTCTATGTTGATAGGAATTGCCATATTTTATTGAGTCTAATGAACAAACTTACAATTTATTCTTTGAAAATAGTAATGGAGCTATGTCCCTTAACTAAATTGAAGGATTGTAAATATTCCAGTGGTCTGTTCTCTGAAAATGAGGGTTAAAGGAATAATGTAGATACTAATAAAAAAGCACTTTCCGAGACTTGTCGTTAAGTGCTTAAATGTAAGTGTGATCCGGACAGGATTCGAACCTGTGACCCACAGCTTAGAAGGCT
>CAZODA010000028.1:0-40080 GCA_964578485.1 uncultured Alkalitalea sp.
ACGTCAAGACTGCAGATTTTTAATGATTATTGGATTTATATGATTAAAGAAGGAAAGAAAAATGAAGAATGAAGAAATGAAGGAATGAAGAATGAAGGAATGAAAATGAAAAAACGTCAGGACTGCAGATTTTTAATGATTATTGGATTTATATGAAAAATGAGGGAATTAGTTGATTAGCAGATTAGCAAATTAGTTGATTAGTAGATTTGTTAATTAGAAAATTGGTTAATTTATAGGCTGAAAGCCTCTACCGGTTTGAATCATGCAAATAACTGCTCCACTTTTAAAGGGGAGCTGTCCGAAGGTTGAGCGAAGCGAAATCCCGTTTCCCGCCAAGTCGGGACAGGTAGCAACGGGAACCAGTCCGAAGGACTGAGGGGTTTATGAATTAGTAGATTAGTGGATTAGAAAATTAGAAAAAAATAATTGGATGTGCAATGAAGGTGCACAGCGCTTTGGGAAACGGTTTTCAAGAAATGATTTACCAAAGAGCATTGGCGATTGAGATGATAAAGCAGGGTCTATCTTTTGAACGCGAAATGGAAATGGTTATTTTTTATGAAGGTGAGCGCATAGGTACACGAAGGGTGGATTTTTTTGTTGAAAACAAAATAATGTTGGAATAAAAAGCGATTACCCAATTAGAAAAAGTCCACTTGGCACAAGCAATAAATTATCTTGAAGCTTATCACATAGAAATTGGACTACTTATAAATTTTGGCTCTACCAGTTTAGAATTTAAACGATTAACTATCCAAAAGAAATTAGAAAAAGCAAAACCTAATCAACGAAATCCCAAAATCCAATAAATCAACGGTACAGACAAATGAAGGGATAAAAAATTACGAATTACTAAACTTTAATCGGACGCGACATGTCACGTCCCTACAAATATCTATTGTCTTTGTTAACTGATTACTGAACTTTAGGTATCAGTATTTTATAATTACCCTGCTTTTGAAAATAAAATATCAGCTTTTTCAAGTTTTTTACGGGCCATATTAAGTGTAATATTTAATTTTTCGGTTTTTTTACTTGGACTTTCAAACATGTAATCCATCATAATAGTTTCACAAATACCTCGCAATCCCCTGGCACCCAATTTAAACTCTACAGCTTTTTCAACAATATAATCCAATACGGCTTCATCGAAATGAAGTTCTATTTTATCCATTTCAAATAGTTTGACATATTGTTTAACTATGGAGTTTTTTGGCTCAGTAAGGATTCTTCGTAATGTGCTACTATCTAAGGGATTTAAATAGGTAATTATAGGAAGACGGCCAATAATTTCGGGGATTAATCCGGAAGCCCTCAAATCCTGAGGAGCAATATATTTTAATAAATTCTCGGAATCAACCAATTCCCTCATTTCTGTTCCTTTATAGCCAACTACACGAGTATTTAAACGCTGGCCTATTTTCCTTTCAATGCCATCAAATGCCCCTCCACAAATAAATAAAATATTTTTTGTATCAATAGGAATCATTTTCTGGTCGGGATGTTTACGTCCACCCTGAGGGGGAACATTTATTACAGATCCTTCCAATAACTTAAGTAAGCCTTGCTGTACCCCTTCACCTGAAACATCGCGAGTTATTGATGGATTATCACTTTTTCTTGCAATCTTATCAATTTCATCAATAAAAACTATTCCCTTCTCAGCAGCTTCCACATTATAATCGGCGACCTGCAATAAACGGGTTAAAACACTTTCAATATCCTCACCTACATATCCGGCTTCTGTTAGCACTGTAGCATCAACTATGGTAAAAGGCACATGAAGCATCTTAGCAATTGTGCGAGCCAATAACGTTTTTCCCGTGCCGGTTTCTCCTACAAGCAAAATATTGGATTTTTCAATATCTACATCATCAGAAGATGGAGGCTGCATTAACCTTTTAAAATGATTATAAACAGCTACCGAAAGGTATTTTTTAGCTTCATCCTGCCCGACGACATATTGATCCAGAAATTTTTTAATTTCCTTAGGTTTAAGCAAAGAAAAACCTTTCAAATCAAAAAGATCATCCTTTTTAAACTCTTCATCAATAATTGTCTTGGCCTGTTCAACACAACTATCACATATATGACCGGAAACTCCGGCTATCAAGAGATTTGTATCTTTTCGGGCACGTCCGCAAAACGAGCATTTATCCATATTAGAACTTCCTATTGTTTTTTCTTATCCTTAACAAGCACCTCATCTATCATACCATAGGCTTTTGCTTCTTCAGCTGTCATCCAAAAATCACGATCTGAATCTTTTTCAACTTTTTTAAAGGTATTTCCTGAGTGCTCTGCAATAATTGTATATAGTTCCTTTCTTAGCTTTACTATTTCTCTTGTGGTAATCTCAATATCAACGGATTGCCCCTGAGCACCTCCCATAGGTTGATGTATCATTATTCGTGAATGGCGTAAAGCTGAACGTTTTCCTTTAGTGCCGGCTGTTAATAATACAGCACCCATAGAAGCGGCCATGCCGGTGCAAATAGTAGAAATGTCGGAACCAATATACTGCATGGTGTCATAAATTCCTAAGCCTGCATAAACAGAGCCACCCGGTGTATTAAAATAGATAGAAATATCCTTGGTCGAATCGGCAGAATCAAGATAAAGCAACTGTGCCTGAATAATATTTGCCACATAATCATCGATAGGCAAGCCCAAAAAGATGATCCTGTCCATCATTAACCTGGAAAAAACATCCATTGTAGCAACATTTAATTGCCTTTCTTCAATAATTGTTGGTGAAATATAACTATTGGATAATGACATATATTTATCCATCACCATACTACTGATACCTACATGTCTTGTAGCGTATTTATAAAAATCTCTATGATCATTCATGGTTAATTGACTTTTAATGGTTATCCGCTAAATTAATAAATGTTTGACTGTAAAAGGCTATCAATCTTGTTAATTGTTGTCAAACAACTTGTTAAACTCATCCCTGGAGATCTCTTTACTGTCTGCATTAATATTCTCCTTTATATAAGCCATAACTTTTTCACTGAGGGCACCCTCAACATATCTGCGACCTTGCTCCGGATCCTTCATCATATCGCGTGCATAATTTTCAAGATGCTCTTCAGGTAAATTAATCATGCCATATTGCATAAATTGAAGATGAGCCGACTTTATTGCAAAACTTAGTACATCATCCTCTTCGACTTTTAAATCGTTAGATCTGATAATTTCATTTTTTATCAGCTGCCATTTTAAATCTTCCAAAAATTGTGGCATATCTTTTTCGATCTGTTCATCTGTGATATCTTCATTGTCACGGCTACCGGCCTTCATCCAACGTTTCAAAAACTCTTCCGGCAATTCAACTTTTATTTTATTATTAAGTTTTTTTCGAGCATCAATTGAAAAACGATAATCTGATTCCATTAAGAATGATTTCTCTAAATCTTCCTCAACTTTTTTTCGCATTTCCTCAACTGAAGTGACTGAACCCGGCTCAAAAAGCATATCATACAACTCTTGGTTTAATTCGGGAGCCACATGATCACTAATCTCTTTAATGGTAAGGGCATATGTTCCATTTACTTCAGCTGCCTGCTCCTTTGTTACCTTTAGCAAATATGACAATTCATTTTCATTGGGAAATGCTTTTTTAATATTAAATACAACTGTATCCCCGACAGCTTTCCCGATTAATTTCTTCTTTTCTTTTTGGTCTTTAATTACTGCTACCGACATTAAAGAATCTTCGGCCGATATACCTCCTTCTACCACATCACCTTTGCTATCGACTTGAACAAAATCTCCTTTTACGAGTGATTTCTCACCAATATTTTCTACCTGCTCATTTTTTCCAAATCTGCCGGTCAAAGTTTCAATCTGATTATCAATCACCTCTTCGCTAAGAGCAATTATATAATAAGGAACCTTGTCACGCTTTGTTAATTTAACCTCTATCTTTGGAGATAAACCCAAATCAAAAATAAATTCGAATTCTTCCTCCTGATCAAAATCAATAGTTTTCTGATTTTCATTTGATAGTGGTTCACCAAGTATATTCAATTCATTCTCTGAAATATATTCAGAAAGGCTCTGAGACACAAGCTTATTAATCTCATCAATTAAAACAGCATTGCCATACATCTTCTTGATTAAGCTCAAAGGTACTTTACCGGGGCGAAAGCCGGGCATATTAGCTTTTTTCTGATATGATTTCAAAACCTCGGCTACACGCTCAGCGTAATCATCCTTCTGAATAGTTATCTTAACAACCGCATTAAGATCATCTATATTTTCCTTTTCAATATTCATTAGAAATTAATTTGATTATGATTGATTTATTACAATATGAAGTTTAAACATAAATAATAAAAACTCTGCAAAGTTAATGAAGCATTTAAAATGACACAAGCTTCTGTATGTGATTCTTAACAACTTAACTCCTCCTGCTCCATATTTACACATTAATAAGAGTTTTAAGAAGAATGAAAATCAAAGATAAAACCGCCCTGCCCATATAATTTAATGAGCCGGACGGTTCTCTTTTATTTACAGGTGCGGACGAAGGGACTCGAACCCCCACGCCTTTCGGCACCAGATCCTAAGTCTGGCGCGGCTACCAATTACGCCACGTCCGCATAATAGGCGGTGCAAAAATAATTGTTTTTTTTATCCTTACAAAATCATTCCTTCTATTATATGAAAGAATTAATTTAAAATCCTGAAAAACAGCATATTAAATTCCAAAAGATCGACGACGTAAAATAAAATCATCCCCTAAATAAACTCTACGCACATCAGGATCCTCTGCAAGTTCTTCTGCACTACCTGCTTTTAATATATCCCCCTCAAACAGCAAATAAGCACGATCGGTAATAGATAAAGTCTCATGAACATTATGATCTGTAATCAATATTCCAATATTTTTATACTTTAAACGCGACACTATTTCTTGAATATCACGAACAGCAATTGGATCAACTCCCGCAAAAGGTTCATCAAGAAGAATAAATTTAGGGTTTATTGCTAATGCTCTGGCAATTTCTGTACGACGGCGTTCACCTCCCGATAGTTGTATCCCTTTACTTTTCCTAACATAGGTAAGGCTAAACTCTTCAAGCAATTCTTCTACCCGCTGTTTTTGATACTCTTTAGGGAAATCTGTCATTTCAAGAACGGCTCTAATATTATCTTCAACACTCATATTACGAAAGACACTCGCTTCTTGGGCAAGATATCCTATACCTTTACGAGCACGCTGGTAAACAGGCTCACGGGTTATCTTTTCATTATTAAGATAAATCTCACCGGCATTAGGGGCAATTAAACCTACAATCATATAGAAAGTAGTGGTTTTTCCGGCACCATTAGGACCTAACAAACCAACTATTTCACCTTGTTTAAGCTCAACAGATACACCATTAACAACTGTCCTGTTTTTATATCGCTTGACAAGAGCTTTGGTATGCAAAATTAATTCATTATTATAATCCATTATTTATAATTCAATTAAGCCTAAAATTTCTTTTATTCAACAGCTCGTTTGTTTTCTATACCCTTAGCAATTAATATACCAGCCTCATAAAGCATGATCAAGGGCAAAGCTACCAAAACCTGACTAAATACATCAGGAGGAGTGATTATAGCTGATACTGTAATAGTTATAACTACGGAATGACGTCTGTATTTTTTTAAAAAACTTACAGAGACCAAGCCAATCTTACTTAAAAAATATATAAAAACCGGCAGTTCAAACATAATGCCGGTAGCTAATACTATTGAAGAGATAGTTGAAACATAGGACTTAAAATTTATAATATTTTCAACACTTTCACTTACTTGATAGCTTCCTAAAAAGTAAATTGACAATGGAGTAATAACAAAATACGCAAATAATACTCCAAGGGAAAACAAAATACTAACCAAGAAAATAGCACCTTTACTTTGCTTAATTTCATTTTCATAAAGGGCAGGACGAATAAACCTCCAAAACTCCCAAAAAATATAAGGGAAAGCTAAAATTGCACCAAAAATAAAAGCAATCCAGATATGCATTACAAATTGGCCGGGCATTTGTATATTTTGAAATTTTAATTGCTCTTGATTAATACAAAGAACAGGAATGTTTAAAGATTCGGATAAGGAACACAGAAAACGATTAGTAGGAAAATCAGGCCGACTGGGACCAAATATAACCACATCAAACACAAAACTTTTAAATAGAAATGCCAAAACAGCAAAAACCATAATAACCCCAAAGGAGCGAATGATATGCCAACGCAATTCCTCTAAATGGTCCAGAAAAGACATCTCGATATTCTTTTTTTTCTCCATGATTATATGGTCATCCTTTTCATGATTTTTTTTACGAAGATAATATTACCTAAATTTCCATAAAAATAATTTCTGATATTATTTTTAAGTTCTTAGTGAGTTGTGAATCAATAAAAGATTTTATAACTTCATGACAATTAAAAAAAAATAATCGTATTATTTAATAATAATCATCTATATTTTAAACCTGACCTCAGCCTTTTTCCCGTTTTTTAGAATACGAAAACTAAGATAGTGATCATTATTAATTACCAGCTGATGTCGGGTATATTTTAAAATCTTAATTGCCCATTTTTTTTATTGTTTAAAACAAAGTGCCCTAAAATGATTTAAGGTATCATAATATTGCTTTATTTTGAAATGTGCATAGTAAAATAAACACAATAATAATGCAATCCATAATCGACAAAGAACCTTTTAGGGTACTTGCCTTGTAGAATTTAAGCGAAATAGTGCGGTCAAAGTTATGACAAAACAGATCAATTTAAATGCTCATTTAAAAGAACATTTTGGTTTTGATACCTTTAAGGGTAATCAGGAAGAAATTATAAAAAGTGTACTTCAGGGTCACGACACCTTTGTATTAATGCCCACAGGCGGAGGCAAATCCTTATGTTATCAACTTCCGGCAATAATTTTAGATGGAACTGCAATAGTTGTTTCTCCCTTGATTGCTTTAATGAAAAATCAAGTAGATGCTATGCGTAATTTTAGTGAAGATGACGGGGTTGCCCACTTTTTAAATTCATCTCTCACTAAAACAGCTATTGCCCAGGTAAAAGAAGATGTATTAGCCGGTAATACAAAGTTATTATATGTTGCCCCCGAATCACTCACAAAAGAAGACAATATTCTCTTTTTTAAACAGGTTAAAATATCCTTTTATGCTGTTGATGAAGCTCATTGTATTTCAGAATGGGGGCATGATTTTCGTCCTGAGTACCGACGGATCAGACCAATAATTAATGAAATAGGAAATGCTCCTGTTATAGCTCTTACTGCCACTGCTACTCCCAAGGTGCAACATGATATTCAAAAGAACTTGGGTATGGTTGGCGCTCATGTTTTTAAATCCTCTTTTAACAGGCCAAATCTTTATTATGAAATACGTCCCAAGGGAAATGCATCCAGGGATATCATTAAAATTCTTAAAGAGAATCAAGGTAAATCTGCTATTATTTATTGCCTTAGCAGAAGAAAAGTTGAAGAACTTGCAGAAATGCTAAAGGTAAACGAAATAAAAGCCTTAGCCTATCACGCCGGTATGGATGCAGCTACCCGATCAGACAATCAGGATAAATTTCTCTTTGAAGAGGTTGATGTAATTGTTGCTACTATTGCCTTTGGTATGGGAATTGACAAACCCGATGTACGTATGGTAATGCATTACGATATACCTAAGAGTTTAGAGGGCTACTATCAGGAAACAGGAAGAGCAGGTCGTGATGGTGGTGAAGGAAGGTGTATAACTTTTTATTCATACAAAGACATACAGAAATTAGAAAAATTTATGCAAGGGAAGCCTTTGGCTGAACAGGAAATAGGCACGCAACTACTTTTAGAAACTGTTGCTTATGCAGAAACTTCCTTATGTAGGAGAAAGGTTCTTTTACATTATTTTGGCGAAAATTATACTGAAGACAATTGCGACAACTGCGATAATTGTCTAAATCCCAAAGAAGAGTTCGACGGGCAAGAAGCTATTCTTCAGCTGCTTGAACTTATTGATGTCATTAAAGAAAGATTTAAAGCTGATCATGTTATCGATATACTTTTAGGAGTAAAAACAAGTAGTATTACATCGTATCAACATCATGAGCTTGAAGAGTTTGGCAGTGGAAGTGAAAACGATGAGAAATATTGGCATGCCGTTATACGTCATGCTATGGTTGAAGGACTAATATCAAAGGATATTGAAAATTATGGATTGTTAAAAATCAGTGAAAAGGGTGAAAAATATATGAATGCACCTTATACTATAATGCTAACAAAAAACCATGATTATGATGAGCTTGAAGAAGACTCGCTTGCAACAACAGGTACTGCAGCTGTTGATCCTGAATTATTTTCCATGCTAAAGGATTTACGCAGGCAAATTTCCAAGAAGCGCAATTTACCACCTTTTGTAATTTTTCAAGACCCTTCCTTAGAAGCAATGGCAACCTTTTATCCCATTTCTATAGATGAGCTTCAAAATATGCCGGGTGTTGGTGCCGGAAAGGCAAAAAGATTTGGAAAAGAATTTATTGAATTAATAGCCAAGCATGTTGAGGAGAATGAACTTGACCGACCTATTGATTTAGTGGTCAAATCTGTTGCCAATAAATCGAAAATGAAAATATCCATTATCCAAAATATAGATCGCCAGGTGCCTCTTGATGATATTGCCAGAAGCAATGGTATTGAAATGAGTGAAATTCTCAAGGAACTTGAATCGATAGTTTATAGTGGCACCCGCATTAATATCGATTATTATATAAATCAGGTAATGGATAAGGACCACAGCGACGACATTTTCCTCTACTTTAGGGAAGATGCTGAAACTGATGATATAGATTTGGCCCTTGAAGAGTTAGGTGAAAATGAATATTCTGAAGATGAAATAAGAATGGTACGTATAAAATTTATTTCAGAAATAGGAAATTAGAATCTTTTGCGTAGCTGAAAGCGAAGTTCCCTACTCACATTCCCATCTATCATGGTATAGCCCGAACTAATGGCATCACGATTGGAATAATGCCATCGCGAAAATCTCACCCAAAAATCAAGACGATTTATAATAGTCCACTTTCCAAGTAAAACCAAGCGGCTGCCCTTGCCATAATATGCCGGTGTACTAAAACTATATAAAACATCAGGTTCATAGGCATAAATTCGTGTGTCATATTCTTCTACATCCATTATAGCATATAAACCTGTAAGAATCAATCTTCCACTTGGGTTTTTATATTGAATATCCTGTGCGAGATAAAATCCGCCGGGTAATTTTTTATTTCCGGGTTTACTAACGAAATGCAGGTCCCCCCTTGTAGTAAAGCGCCATTGCTTTGATGGAGTATATCGGCTTTGCAAGCGCCATTGTTTTTGTATTTGCTTGCCAACAGGAAAATCCGGTGTTTCAGATGGCTGATCCACTGTCTTTTGACGTAAACGAAACCTTAAGGTATTTTCCCATTCCCGCAATGGTTGCCAAGTAAGTATGGATAAAAGGTCTATTCCCGAGCCCGGAGATTTTGCCTGATATTTTAACCATGCATGTTCAAAATAATCAATATAACTTACGAAGGTAAAGCCGGCAGGCAATACAAATTCAAAACCGGTATATAAACCCGATTCACCCGAAAAATGAGTAGCCTCTGTTAATGGTGCCCCTAATGGAGCGTAATATTTTAAGGGTATTCTGCGGTAAGCAGAGACTATTTTTATCTGATCCGACAAAGGATAGAGCGCCCCCAACCAAAGGGCCGGTTCAACAGCATTATTAAAAGCCGCTTCCCCAAAAAAATGTATCTTTTTCCATGAGCCTTCAGCTGCTAACCAACTATTTCGATTTTTCCTTCCACGAAAATAATGCCTATTATAAGTCTGACTAACAGGCATCAAAGGGTATTCAAGTATGTACTCCATGTGTCCTGCTTCAAAAATAAAATTAGCTTTATACAATTTCATCTGAGCTCCATAAATTGTTTCAAGGCTTGTTTTCCTTTGGCTCAGCTCGGTTAATGTTCTATGATAACCATCTGTTTTAATACTTTTTATAAAAGTGTTTCCATTTTCATCTTCATCCAATCTACCATCTATTTTTTGAACAGATACAAAAGGCACAAATAAGCAATCGGAATTACCAAAAGCTGCTACTATTCCATTCAACCTTCCTGCTTCCATAACCGACAATGAAGGCCTGAATGATGCCTGACGGTTTCGTAGAGAAGTTGTCATTGCTCCTTTACGCGGCGGAATCCCGGATTGTAAAACTAATCCCTGTCCGGAACTCAAACCATACTGCCCTACAACAATATGCTGAAGGATTTTTTTTGGTTGCCACGATAAATAGCCGGCAACAAAATCCATGGTATTAATCTGATTATTGAACATGGGTTCACCGGGGTCTTTTTCGGCAACAAAGCCCATTTTAAAATCTGCCAATGGTTGTAATTCCATTCTGGAATATAATTTCAATTTATTTCCCTGAAATGGTGTAGTGTCATCATCACGTTTAATATAACCCGAGGGGGTTTCAAGGACCCATTGCGTGCGTAAAAAATAATCTCCCTTAATTTTAAATCTCCTAAGACTTTCTATTTCAATATCACCGAACTCAATAAATGGAGAAAGTTTTTGAATAAGGGCTTGGTCAAAGCCTTTAACAATTTGAAGATCAAATATAGAAGTGAAAGCTCCAAACTGATAACGAGAAAACAACAACTCCTCAATTTGCCAATCTGAAAGAAAAAAGATTTTTTCAAAATCTTCCCTTCTCCCCTCATTGATATTTAAAGGTTTGTGGTATAGCTCTATTAATTGATCTAATAAAACAGAAAAATCGTCGCGTCCTTCAAAATCAGAGGCAAGATTTTCCATCATTTCAGAAAACCACAATGGTATTTCATCTTCGTTTTGAGAGTTTAACTTAGAGTCAAAAAAGATAATAAACAGTATGACAATTAAAAATTTATACTTTCTCATGGATTAAAGGTTTATTTTTTTGTAGTTAATTTTCCAAATTCATACAACATTCCAAATGCTGAAGAAATTCCGAGAGCTGAATGATAATTAAGCCCTACATCAAAGGATAAATCCGCCAGTTTAATCCTTGTTCCCAACCCGTAACGAAAAGGAGAAGATGAAAACCCTCCCCTTAATGCAATCTTATCGGCAATATTTTTATCAAGAGTAAAAGAAAAAACTGCTTTATTTTCAATTTGTTTTAATACTCCGGTCTCAAGAATTAATCCCTGTGTCGGTTTATATAAAACAGAAGCTGAAACTATTGATGGATAATGATCATTGCTGTTATCGGAGTTCCAATTCTCTTGAGAAGGATTAATTACATAAAAGCCCATAACAATATTTTCAAGTGGAATAATCTGAAAGCCAAAATCTACAATAATTAAATCGAGATTTCGGAGATACAACTGATGGCGAAGAAGATAATTAAACCTTATTCCAAGTCTTAACCAAGGGGCCATTTCACGAGCAAAGCTTAAAGCATATTGTTGGATATTATAATTAGTAAATCCATATTGAGAAAAACCACCACCAATTGTAATAATATTTATAGGCATAATGATAAACAATGCCCTAGAAGACAACTCTTTTATAGAATATGGGCTTTCATATCCTATTCCGGCTACAGGATGGCTGACCCCGGAAGTACCTGAAGGATTTGAAAAAAAAGCCCATGCACTATTTTCCACAGCACCCGTACAACCAATAATACAGTCTGCAGGACTATGAAAAAGACTATACTGCGCTTTTGTTGTATCAGAAAATGAAAGAAAGCCAACTATTAAAAGAATTATAAAATCAGTAAAGGGCCTTTTGAAGAAAAAGAAAAAAGGGAAGTTAATGCATTTGAAGGAGTATAAACAGATTTTTATTTTTAAACAGGCTGCTTCAAAAAATAAAATTAAAATATGCATATAATAAACCAGGTTAGAATTAAACAATTACTTTCTACATATCAAAACCATATATTTTAGTGTATTACAAAGTAATAAAATGATATTAATAATGCAAGTTCTCACCCTTACTATTAAATAATAAATAAAAAATTGAAATTTCAAAGTATCTATTGCCGGCATATTCCTCATTTTTTTTACTTTTGTAGCAATTCTATGAAACCATATTTTCATGAAGAAAATACAAATATTAGACAGGCAATTCAAACTTTCAATCCCGGAGAGTGACATTAAAAGGGCTGTCGGGGAAATAGCTGAAAAGATTAATAGAGATTTAGCCGGTAAAGATCCGTTGATGATATCTATATTAAATGGTTCTTTTATGTTCTCCGCTGATTTACTGAAGCTTATTAAATTCCCCTGCATGATAAGCTTTGTTAAATTAGCTTCATATAAAGGTGTAGGAAGCTCCGGAAATGTTAAAGAACTTATTGGTTTTGATGAGGATATAAAAGGACGTACCATCCTGTTATTAGAAGATGTTGTAGATACAGGAATTACTATTGAAAGCTCTTTACAACAGCTTAATTCAATGGGTGCTAAAGAAGTAAAGGTTGCTACACTTTTGTTTAAACCGGATGCCTGCAAAAAAAACATTCAACTCAATTACATTGGAATGCGTATTCCAAACGATTTTATTGTTGGATACGGCCTCGATTATAATGGCTACGGACGAAATCTGCCGGATATATATACTGAAATCTGAAAACCCGAAAAACTTTATTCATTTTAACTAAATAATTTTTATCTTCTTATGTTTAATATTGTTGTTTTTGGCCCCCCGGGTTCCGGAAAAGGAACTCAAAGTAAGAAAATTGCTCAAGAGTATAATTTAACACATATTTCAACGGGTGAAATTTTACGTGCCGAAATAAAATCCGGAAGTCAGCTTGGAGTAATAGCTGCCGCATATATCAACAAGGGTGAATTAGTCCCAAACGAAACTATTATAGGAATACTTAAAAACAATATAAATTCGACAAACAGTACGAGGGGTGTAATTTTTGACGGATTCCCAAGGACAGTAGAGCAGGCGGAGGCTTTAAAAAAGATGCTTGCCGGACGAGGACAAAAAATAAATCTTATGTTCAACCTCAAGGTTCATAAAGAAGAATTGATTGACCGTTTGATGAAAAGAGGGAAGATTTCAGGACGAGCTGATGACAATTATAATACAATAGAAAAAAGAATTCAAATATATGAGTGTAAAACAGCCCCGGTAATTGATTTTTATATAAAAGAAAAATGCTATAAAGAAATCAGGGGAACAGGCTCCATAGATGATATATTTAACTTGATAAAGGAAGAAGTTGACTCCTGTATTAAAGAAAAAAATAAAGGGTAAAAATGTCTGGAGGGAATTTTGTTGATTATGTGAAAATATTTTGCCGTTCAGGGCGTGGAGGCCCGGGATCAGCCCATCTGCGAAGGGAGAAATTCGTGCCGAAAGGTGGCCCCGATGGTGGAGACGGTGGTCGTGGCGGCCATGTAATCATAAGGGGGAATCGCAACTTTTGGACCTTGATACATTTAAAATATCAACGACATGTTTTTGCAGGAAATGGCAAACCGGGAAGCAAGCAACGATCTTTTGGTGCTGATGGAGAAGACAAAATAATTGAAGTTCCCCTTGGTACCGTTGTCAAAGACGCCGAAAGTAATGAGATAATTTTCGAAATCACCCATGACAAAGAGGAGAGAATATTAATTTCAGGTGGACGGGGAGGTTTAGGAAATGTTCATTTTAAATCATCAACAAATCAAACACCAAGATATGCACAACCGGGCGAACCATCAACGGAAATGACCGTTATTATGGAATTAAAAATATTAGCTGATGTAGGTCTGGTAGGTTTTCCAAATGCCGGTAAATCAACTTTGCTCTCTGTGCTTAGCGCTGCCAAACCTAAAATTGCTGATTATCCTTTTACCACTCTCACTCCAAATCTCGGAATTGTGGAATATTATGATTTTCAGTCGTTTGCTATGGCTGATATACCGGGTATTATAGAAGGAGCTCACGAAGGAAAAGGATTAGGACTGAGGTTCTTGCGCCATATAGAAAGAAATTCCATATTACTATTTCTAATTGCCGCTGATAGCAAAGATATTGAAAATGAATATAAAATATTGATTAACGAACTTAAGCAGTACAGCCCTGAACTTTTAGATAAACAAAAAGTATTGGCAATTTCTAAATCTGACCTTTTAGATGAAGAATTGATAAAGGAAATATCATTAAGCTTACAGGATATACCGCATCTGTTTATATCTTCAATTACAGGTATGGGATTAACAGAACTTAAAGATATATTATGGAAAGAATTGCAAAAGCCAATATTAGAAAATTAATTTAACTAAAATATTCACTTGGCGATTTCTTATAAAATTTTTTAAACACCCTGCTGAAATACTTGGGATCATTAAAACCAACACTGTAAGCGACCTCATTAATAGACATATCTGCACTTGACAATAAAGGAAGGGACTTTTTAAGTCTGTAAATTGTTATAAAATCATTAGGTGAAAAATCAACCAAGACTTTAAGTTTCTTATATAATAAGGAACGACTGACAAACATTTGCTTCGAGAACATTTCAACATTAAATTCAGGGTTAGCAAAAGACGATTCTAAAATATCATATGCCCGGGTTAAAAATTTTTCGTCCAAGGTTTCAGATTTACCATGACCGGGACGTAATTCATCACTGCCGGCATACATTATCCTTAATTTACGTCGCATTTCTATCATATTTTTCACCTTGGCATATAAGATATCAAGGTTGAAAGGTTTGGAAATATAATCGTCAGCACCTGTTTCTATGCCATAAAGCTGATCGTCTAATAATGCTTTTGCAGAAAGCATTATTACAGGAATATGGCTTGTATATAAATTGTTTTTGATTTGGCGACACATTTCAATACCGTCCATTTCAGGCATCATAACATCACTAATTATAATATCAGGCATTTCCTTCTTTGCTGTTTCATATCCATGCTTTCCATTTTCGGCAACCAAAACCAAATAATCATCACTCAATGAATTAGCTATAAACAAGGCAAGTTCCTTATTATCTTCAACCACTAAAATTTTATTTTTACTTTTATCTTCTTCTTTATTTCCATCCCAGGAATAATCAATTTCAAGTAAATTGTCGGCAAGCGCTTGTACACGAACGTTTAACTCATCATTATCAAATACAGGAGTTTCAATTATTTCAGAACCCGACAAATCTTCTTTATTTCTTGGTAAGGTTACTATAAAATGACTCCCTTTATTTTCATTCTTTGAAAGCATAATGGTTCCATGCAAAGCTTCTACCAACTCACGAGTAAGAGAGAGGCCTATGCCAAAACCTCGTGTACCGTGACCATTCCCGGCTTGATAAAAGCGTTCAAATATTCTTTCAACTTGTTTATCAGATATACCAATACCGCTGTCGATAACCTCAATGCAAAGTGATGACATTATTTTACCATTACTATTCAATACTTGTTCACCAACAACAACTTTTATATTACCACCTTCAGGGGTGTATTTAAAAGCATTAGATAAAAGATTATATAAAATATTTTCCACCTTTTCGGCATCAAACCAACACATAGGATCAACCATCACGTTATAAAAATCATACTGTATATCGCGCTGCTGAGCAACAAAGTCAAAAGCATGAAAAACCTCCTTTACATAAGCTACAAAATTAGCATGAGCTATACAGGTTTTAAAGTTCCCCGTTTCTATTTTTCGAAATTGAAGTAACTGATCTATCAAAATATTTAAACGCCTGGCATTTCGTTGTACTGTCATCAATATTTCATGTGCCTTGCCAGGAAGATGTATTTCCTTAAGTAAACGCTCAACAGGTGAAATAATTAAACTTAGAGGGGTGCGAAATTCATGAGAAATATTAGTGAAAAATTTCATGCGCGATTGATTAATAGACTCAATTTCTTTATTTAAAGAAATTAATTGATCACGCTGTAAAATTATTTCTGAATTTTTATCTTCCAGTTCAAGTTTTTGCCCTTCAATTAATTCCTTTCGTTTTTGCAAAGACCTGTTCACTCGTTGTAATTCAAGGGCTTGCTCCCTCATTTGCATATTTTGACTTTCTATTTGTGAGGTACGTTCTGAGACCATTCTGGATAATTTGATTTTTTCCAAAAGCAAACGTTTAGTATGATGACGGATATAAAATATAGTCCCTGAAATTATAGATATCAATAAACCAATTAGGAACCAGGTTGTTTGCCAAAAAGGAGGTCTGATAGTTATCCATAAATTGCGCTCAAAATTACTCCATAGCCCTTCACTATTTGTAGATTTAACCCTAAACAAATATTTTCCTCCTTTTAAATTAGAATATGAAGCCAACCTTTGATCAGAAGATAAATTTATCCATTCACGATCTACTCCTTCAAGCCTATAGGAATACCGTATTTTATTGGGATGAAAATAATCAAGGGCAGAAAACTCTAATGAAAACATATTATCTTTATATGATAAGGAAATCTCATCACTCAATGAAAAGGAAAGATCTAAAATATCATGGCCATGTCGTTTTGTTCCAACACCAATCGGTTCACCATAAATGCGAAGGCCCGTAAGAACTACTTCAGGTTGATAAGTATATTTTGGGAACAAATGAGGGTAAAAGAAATTAAGGCCACTGATATTCCCAAAAAACAATTCTCCGGAAGCCGATTTTGTTGATGCCGACCAATAAAATTGATTACTCAATAATCCGTCATCGGTAAAAAAAATATCAATTTCCGAACTTGAAGGATTTATCCTTGAAAGGCCATAATCAGTACTTACCCATATATAACCAAAATTATCCTGCTCAATAGAATAAATCACATTATTACTCAAACCTTCCGACATGGTAAAATAATCAATATGCAAAATATTTTCACCCTCTTTTACAAATCTCGCCAGACCATCTCCATGCGTTCCAACCCAAAGATTACCATTGTCATCTTCTAATAAAGCAGAAACAAAATTACCCGGCAATTCGGCAGGGAGATTTCTCCTGCTATTTTTTCTAAAAACAGAAAGGTTACGCTCGGGATAAAGTGCATCATAATCAAGATCCAGACTTTCAGAAGAGAATTTAAAAAGGCCGTTACGTGTGCCTGCCCATATATTATTATTACTATCTTTTATAAGAACACCTATCTCTTTTATATGTGCAAGAGCATTATGAGCAGGATCAATAATAATGAATTTTTCTGTATGTAAATCCATAATACCAAGTCCCCCTTCTGTTCCAATAAATAGATATCCTCTATCGTCATATAATAATGATGAAACAAAAGAATTTTCATTATTAGTTTGTGGATTTGCAACAGCGGGTATAAAGCGCGAAAAGGAACCATCTGCATGCATTTTGCATATGCCTCCACCCCATGTTCCTATCCACAAATCACCTGTTGAAATTTTAAGAATTTGGGTTACATAATCACTCGAAATTGAATTGTCATCAACAGGATCATAACGAAAGTGCACAATTTTCTTTTCCTGTCTTAAATATTTATTCAAGCCACCGCCTGCAGTACCTATCCATAAAATATCGTCATCAGCAAATATTGAATTCACAGTACTTTCCGACAAGCTATTTTGATCGGTATCATCATGAGTTAAAAAATTAAACGATTTCTGATATAAAGAAAAATAATTGACACCTCCTTTTTCTGTTCCTATCCACACATTTCCCTGATTATCTATATAAGTAAGATTAACGAAAATACTATTTAACGAAAAATCGGTAAGGGTTTTATAAGGCAAGGAAATAAAAGAATTTGTATGAGGCTGATAAATATCAATACCTCCCAGCGTTGAAAGGTAAATAGTACCTTCCTCATCTTGATTAATATGATTTACCCGGTTGTGACTTAAACCATGATCCGAAACAGGACTATAATTGTACCATTCATCCCGCCCTGTAGCAACATTATAAACAAAGGCACCATTAAATGTACTTCCTATCCAAAGATCTCCTTCCAAGCTTTCAAACAAGCTTAAAACAGATGCTGTTCCTAATGAAGGGTAGTCAAAAGGATATACAGTTTCTTTCCTTTCATCATAAACAAAAATTCCTGTATTAGTTCCTATCAAGATACTTCCATCCTTTTTCTGTAAAAAACAATTTACTGTATTAGCAAATATATCATCTTCTGCAATATCAAAATGAAACCATTGCCCATTATTATTTTCCTTTGCCGGATACCTAAATACACCATAGCCTACTGTACCAACCCATAAATCGCCCTTATGATCAAGATATAGTGAGGCTATATTCACAGATGCTAAACCTTGTAAAAGCTCAACTTTAGTAATAATTTCTTTATTGTAATCAAGGCAAGCCAAACCCTCCGATGTACCAATCCAAAGATAATTATCCCTGGTTTGCACTAAAGCATTAACCATATTGGAAGGAATATCGGGACTTCGGAAATTCACAAAATTATAACCATCAAAACGACTTAAACCATTGCCTGTTCCAAACCACATAAAGCCAACATGATCTTGCATTATAGCATGAACAGTGTTTTGGGGCAAACCCTCATCAATAGTAAGATAACGGTAATGATAATTTAATTCGCAAATCGATGGCTTATTCCAAAACCATAGAAAAAAAATTAAAATAATAATTTTAAATGCCCTAATTGAAACTTGAATTTTCATATAAAAACAATTTAAGTGGCATGAAATTCAGTAATTATCAATTTATCCTCATTAATTAACTTTATATCCACTTATCCCAAACAAATAGTAAATATTTTTATAATTCACATTCACTATTTTAGCTTTTGATGATACAATTCCTTTTTATTTTATACAATATAAGAAAATGCTGCAAGTATGAATTTACTTATTTTTTTTAATTAAAACATGGAAGTTTCAACACTTTTCAGTGTATAAAAATATTCATAGGAATATAATTCCTTGCTCTTTATTTAGAGTTCCAACTAAATTATCCCGGATTAAACAACTAATATAATTTATAAGATGAATACAAAGCTTACAACTAAAATAATTATAGCTACAAGCATTGTTTTGTTGCTATTGGTGAATTGTCAAGACAAAGCGTCTTCGCCTATATCCAAAAATCCTTATTTAGACGATTATTCAGCTATTACATCACTATCTAAGCGTCACCTCTGGGGCCCTGCCAATGTTCATGATCCTACTATAATAAAAAGTGGGGACTATTATTATGTTTACTCTACCGATGCTTATTATCAGAAAAATGACAAAGAATTTTATGATATAAATGAAGCAATAGGAAATATTCCGATACGAAGATCTAAAGATCTGGTAAATTGGGAGTTTTTAGGATGGGCACTTGACACCATTCCGAAAGAAGCTGTTGACCACATCCATAGTTTAACAGGTGGTAGTGGAGCAACAAATATTTGGGCTCCTTTTATTTTTAATTACCATGATAGCTATCGCCTTTATTATTCTGTATCAAGCTTTGGGGCAAATACTTCCTATATTGGGCTGGCTGAAGCCTTATCGCCGGAAGGACCATGGTACGATAAGGGTTGTGTTGTTAAAACAAGTCCTGACGATCCAATGAATGCAATTGACCCATCAGTAATAAGCGATCATAAAACAGGAAGAATGTGGATGCATTATGGCAGCTATTTTGACGGCCTCTACTGTGTTGAGCTTAACCCTAATAACGGTTTTACATTAGCAGAAAATGATCTGGGACACCTTATAGCTACACGGGCTGACTATAAAACTCGAATTATTGAAGCACCGGAAATAATATACAATAAGGATCTTGATCAGTACTTTTTATTTGTCTCCTATGAACCGCTTTTTACCTATTATAATATTAGGGTAGGACGATCGGATTCACCTGAAGGACCATTTTTCGATTTTTTTAATAATAACATGGCGGATACTACAAATAATTTTCCTATTTTAACACATTCATATAGGTTCAATAATCATTCAGGCTGGTCGGGGAATGGCCATAATGCCATTTTGAATGATAAAGGAAAATTTTTCATATTGCACCAGGGAAGACTCGCACCCGAAAATTTAATGATGATCCTACATATTAGGGAAATTAAATGGTTGCCCGAAGGTTGGCCGGTAGTATCGCCACAGAGATATGCGGGAGATTTTCCTGAACAGAATTATTCAAAAAAAGATATAGCAGGAAAGTGGGAAGTAATACATTTAAAGGATCTGCCTGACCAGGAGGAGTTATGGCAGGGACAGATACCGCCGGGTGGCTGGTCATATAATGATGAAGCTTTTAACCGGTCGGAAATAATAACTTTCAGAAATGATGGAAGTATCAACTGTAAATATGCAAGTAGGTGGAATTTGGTAGAATCATTTCTTTTCCTTGATAATAGCTCTTGCGCTATTTTTTATGGATGGGATTGGGAAAATGAAAAACCTGCATTACTTTTTTCCGGAATACTACCGGATGGAACAGGAATATGGGGAAAAAAATTAAGTGACAAATAAACTCAAATACTAACTAAATTTATAAGATCGTGAAAAATAAACATGCCATTTTTTTTATGCCTCTCCTTCTGTTATTTATTGGAATTTCTACATCCTGCAGTGATGTTAAAAAGATTTCAAAAAATATTACTGTACAAAATTTTGGACAGCTAGAGACCGGAGAATCTGTTTCACTCTATACTTTAACAGGTTCAACAGGAATAGAAGTTAAAATAATGACCTATGGAGCAGCTATAACATCTATCAAAACTCCTGATAAGGAGGGAGATATGACAAATGTCACCTTAGGTTTTGATAGTCTTGATCCATACCTTGAAGGAACACCCTTTTTTGGTGCAACAATAGGGCGTTATGGTAACCGTATTGCAAAAGGTGAATTCACCTTAAATGATGAAACGTTTTCGTTGGCAACAAATGATGGCCCAAATCATCTTCATGGTGGCAATATAGGCTTTGATAAGGTAATATGGAAGGCTGAACCTGTATTGGATTCCAAAAACCCGGGTTTAAAGTTAAGTTATTTAAGTGTTGACGGAGAGGAAGGTTACCCCGGTAATCTTGATGTTACCGTTATTTTTACCTTGGAAGAAAATGACTTGAAAATTTTCTACCAAGCCGAAAGCGATAAAGCTACACCTGTAAATTTAACTAACCATACCTACTATAATCTGGCAGGAAAAGGAGACATTCTCGACCATCAGCTAACTATTAATGCACCTTATTATACGCCCGTTGACAACAGCTTAATACCAACAGGCGAATTACTTGAAGTTGAGAATACACCCTTTGATTTTGTTTACAACCAATATATAGGGGCGCGCATAAATCAAATCCCGGGGGGCTATGATCATAATTATGTGCTTGCACCAAATACAGGAGAAGGTTTAAATTTTGCTGCTAAGGTTAAAGACCCTGAAAGTGGAAGAACTATGGAAGTTTATACCACAGAACCGGGAATTCAATTTTATTCAGGGAATTTTTTAGACGGTAGCTTAGTAAGTGGAGATAGAGTGTTTGGTAAGCACTCAGGATTATGCCTTGAAACTCAACACTTCCCCGATTCACCAAATAAACCGAATTTTCCTTCAACAATATTACTGCCGGGAGAAGTTTATGAAACTACCACAGTAATGAAATTTGGTGTTGAATAAAAAAACAAATAATAACGAAAAGAACAATGAGGCTGTCCAAAAAGTTGGGCAGCCTTCTTTTATGCTTTTTTTCATGTATTTAACTGCCGGAGGCCTTGTTTAATATTTTGATTTTAATACATTGAGCATGCAATTCAATTGGTATGAAAAAAGTTGTTTTTGAGTCTCCACCCTCTTGTTCCCAGAACTTTTTCCTGAGAAAACATTTAACAAAATACCAAAAAAATCATCCTGTACGGTTAATTGATATGCTGGTAAATCAACTAGATATATCTGATATTATTACGACATAAAAAGGTGGTGGCACATCATCATATCATCCTCGCATGATGATTAAGATTCTGTTTTATGGATGCTTGTCAAATTTTAATTCTTGGCGTAAAATAGCTAAAGTCTTAACAGAGAATATCCACTTTATGTATCTTGCCGGCAACAGCATTCCTGATTTTAGAACTATTAATAATTTTAGGAATAGAAAACTAAAGAATAGGATACAGAAACTATTTTCAGAGCTTGTGGTATTATTAATAAGCCAGGGGTATGTAAGCCTTGATGTACAGTATATTGACAGATGCAAAATAGAGTCGGCACCTGTGCGTTACACCTTTGTGTGGCGTGGTTCGCTTGAAAAAGAACAAAGTAAAGTTAGAGGCAAAAATTAATAAAGTTTTATCAGAAATTGAATCTGCAATAAGGTCTGATAGCCAAGATCTTAATAAGGAAGAACTTCCCAAGCCAATCAATAGTGACGAGCTTAAAGAAAAACTATCGGAAATAAATAAGAGACTTAAAGAACCAACAAAATAACAATCTATTTTACAATTTCGAGCATGATTTTTTTGGTTGTCCCATCGGGCAATGGATGATAAATGTGGGTGAGGGCAAAAGAATATCAGGAACCGGATATGAATCTAAGACTACTTATTATAAGGCAATTAACTGCAATGGCTGTCCATTACGAAGTCTTAACCACAAACCAAATGATGCCTACAACAAGGCACAATACTGTAAAGCCAATTAAAATAAACATTAAACACCTGTTCTTTTGGATGCTTGTATCAAGATTTAAGGCATTTTTCGATTTTTGTAATCTATCTAAATCTGCGACATTACTTTTTTCACCAAACTTATCTATTAAAGCCAAGGTATAATTTAGTGTAGTATCATTTTTGCAGGTAAATTCTTCCAAAGTAAAGTTTACGGGATAATCGGGTAAGACCCCACGTCCCCATGGGATATTGGAGTTCCCAACAGAATCGAATACGCATTTTACAAGGGGCATACGTAAATACAGCCCTGTATTAGCTAATCTAACATCTACGTTTTTCACTGCATTCATTTGATAATAAGTCGAACCGGTTTCCCTGCCAACAATTAAGCCCCTGCAATATTTATGCACTAAAGCGGCAAACCGCGTTGCATCCGAATAAGATCTCTCGTTTGTAATAACATAAATATTCCCATCAAAATGGATGCTGTCATTTGGATAATGTTCTTGTTCTTCTAAATAATAACCCGGCTTACCTTCTATAGCTTTGTAATCCATAAAGATATTCCTCTCTCCCTCCGGATAATTTGTGCTATATTTAAAAAACTTATAAGTATCATTTTGATTTACCATGGTCCATAAAAACGTTTTGTAAGGCTTTTGTGCTATAAGTTCATAAACAAAATCGGAAGAATTGCCTCCCATGTTATTTCTAACATCAATTATCAGATTATGAAAGGAAGAATCACGTATTTCTTTTATAAAGTCAGCAATATCATCCTTTTCCATTTCATTTAAACTAAAAGTGTTTAAATCTAATAATGCAGTTTTTTCATTAAGCTTTTTAGTTTGAAAATTAAAATTAGGCATTCTCATGTATTTGCTCCAATCCGGAACATACATTATGCATCCTTTCGTATTTCTATATGGAAAGCTCTTTTTAGTTCCGTCTGAAAAGGTAAGTGTGTATATGTCCTCATCTTTTAAAGGATGATGATTGAAATAATAAATCCAGAAAACAGTAAGTAATTTAAAATCTTTTTGACTTTCAATGTATCCTTCCTGATCAATATAATTAGTTTTTTCAATTTTATTTAATAGAAAATTAGCATTAATTCCGTTTATTTCAACAATTCTTTTGCCAATATATTCTTTATATTTAGTCGTTGATCTGATAACCACAAGGCTGTCGTTGAGCCAACCAAAACAAACCGATGGTTGTGAGGTGGCTTGAGTTTCTTCCTCATTTTTGTTTACAAGCATTGTGTGGCTATCTTTGATTGAGGCAATTAAAGGATAGATTAACTCATAAAACTCACCTGAGGACAAGGGTGTCTTTATTAAATTATTGATTTCATTGAATTTTTTATCCAAACTATCTTTCGAAACGTAATCATATAATCCGGGATGACCTTCTTCCAGCGATTCCTTTAGTATAGTAAAAGCTTCCTTTAGTTCTTCCGGAGGGTATTTGGTTAATGGGTCTGGTTTTTTATAAGGTATAAAACTGCTTTTAATCCCGAATGGAGTCATTGGGTCAGCTGCAATGCCATTTTTAAGGCGGCTTACCTGTAAACAAGGTTCAGAAATAGCATGGTAGCAATAATCTATGCTACCAATAATTTCTCCCCTTTTAATTGTATAGCCGGTTTTTATTTTTTTTAGAGGCTTAATTCCCAGATAGTAAAAAAGTCCGCTATCGGTTTTAAGACCTACGTAAATGTTAATGTTTTTGGGGTCAATTCGTTCCTTTTTTTCTTTCCAATGTTCACTTGCTATGGTCTCCCTGATGTTTTCATCTGTTCCCTCTTTATGTGTAAAAGTTAAGTTAGAGTATAGCGATGTTTGAAATTGATAATACCAAACTGTTATCGTGGCATCACTTGGGGCTATAACTAATGAACCTTCCTTTGCAGTAATAAATAAATCTGAAAAATTGTATTCCTCGCTTATCATATCCTGCGGTTTATACATTATTCCTTCGCCGGCTTTTTGCCCTTGGATGGGCCATAAGTAAACTTCTTCCCGGCTATAAACAGTAAGACATAAAAATGTCAAACACATAATAGTTGAATACAATTTCATAGTTTCGTTATTTTAATACAAGGTACTTCATTATTTTATTAAAAAGAAGTGGCCCCTCCCTAAAAAACTAATGCTTTCTGATATGTTTTCTTCAAAAATCTTGCTGTTTTGATAACCATGGCATATAGTTGAAGCATTCAAGTTATCCCTTGAAAAACACATTGCATACATCTGTCAGCAACATAACAGTTATAACATTGTTTCCGTACATAATCTAAATTAATGTTATGCATTTTCGTAATGCTTTCAAAAATTAGAGAAAAACTCAAGGAAGGAAAAAAACAAATAATAACGAAAAGAACAATCCCGAATAATCTTTATTGATTATTCGGGATTGGACTTTCATAGCAATTAGGCAATATTACTCACTATCAGCAAGTTCCCAGCCGGGATTTTGCTTCAATTTAGGTGCTCTCTTAACCTCATCATCGGGTAGTGGAAAGCGATAATTTTTTGGACTGGTGAATGAGCGTGTAGGATGCAATTCAGCAGGTACTATTTCAAATACAGGATTAGCAGCATTGGTTACTCTTACCCCATAAAGGTTATATACTTGCTGATAGCGTGGCAGATCCTTTTCTGAAGCAACGCTTTTCCCTTCAAACAGCATCCAACGGCGCTCATCAAAAAAGCGATGATCCTCAAAACATAGTTCTATACGCCTTTCATTGCGAATACGCTCACGCAATACTTCTTTGGTCATACCGCTATATGCAGGCATTCCTACCCTTGCTCTTAATTCATTTATATACGGATATGCTGCATCAGGTCCTTCAGCTTCATTTATGGCCTCTGCGGCATTAAGCAGTATTTCGCCATAACGAAAAATTGGCCATGCTTGAGTTGGAGCACTTGGATTTTTAAAAGAAACATTATGCAGAAACTTCTTGGTATAATAACCTGTAAGTGTTCCTCCGTGCAATTCTTGATAATCTTTTCCTTCACCATATAATACATCCACCGGTCTGTTTTCTTCATTCTCTACGTCTCCCCATATAGAGCCATGATGCAATATAGTTTGTTCAAGTCGCGGATCACGATTATTATAAGGCTTTTCGGGGTCGTATGAAGGATCCTTATCAATAGCCAAACCATTAATAGTTTCATAACTATCTACTAAATTCTGAGTCGGATTGGTTCTTCCTGCAGAATTTATTGAACCACTAAATCCACATGGAGCTAAATGAACTAAAATATCAAAAGTTGTCCACGTTGATCTGCACAAAATAAACTCATTATTAAGTGTTGGAGTTGTCACAAAACATTCATAATAATCATTATTAACATTACCCTTACTATACAAAGCATAAGGATTGCTACCGGCACTATTGGCTTGGAAGAAATCCTTGGCAGCGGATGCCGCTTCACTCCAATAAGTTGCATTATTATCAGGATTATTAAGTTTTGAGGCACGGTATAACAAGGCACGCGATTTTAAAGCATAAGCTACTGCACCATTTACACGGCCCCAGTTAGAAGTCTCATTTTGATAACGATAGGGCAAGACATTTTTTACTGCATCACATTCATCAGAAACCCATTTTAAAGCATCTGCAGCCCTTGCTCTTTCCATATTCATAGCTTCGGCATTACTCAAGTCAAAAACAATAGGTACACCGTTTTCATCCTCCCCAATAATAGGGGCATCACCAAACCAACGTACCAATTCAAAATGAAAAATAGCCCTCAACAATCTTGCTTCAGCCATATTTCGTTCGTACAAACGATTATCATCACCGCTACGTGTAGCATTACCAATTACTTCTTCACGTGCATTTTTTAAAAACTGGTTCGCCTTTCTGATTCCACTTAAATTAGAACTCCAGAAACCAAGTAAGGGATGGTTAGTTGCCGAATAACCATCTGTCAGCACCCCATGATAATAATGTACGTTCCAAAACGATAAGGCATTATCGGTCATAGTCTCACGCGAAGCTCCTAAGAATTGGGGATTAGTATAGCCATTAAAACCATCCGGCAGCATAGTATAAATATTAGCTAAGAATCCCCGGCTATTCTCCTCGTTGGAGAAAACCTGCTCTTCTGCCATTGACATATCGTATTCTTTATCCAAGAAATCTTCACAGGAAGTCAGGGTGAATACGAAAAACGCTATGCTTATATAAACTTTCAACTTATTCATTAGTTAAAATTTAAATTATTATCTCTTTTTAATACTAAAAACCTATATGCAATCCCATTGAAAAGGAACGGGTTTTAGGATACCACCACACAAAACTCATTGGTTTCTCAGGATCAACATTATCAGGCAGATCACTAAAAGTAAACAGATTATATCCGGTAAAATAAATCCGACAATTCGTCATATTTATTTTTGAAATTAAATTCTTTGGTAAGGAATATCCAATTTCTATATTCCTAAGAGAAATAAAGTCTCCTTTTCTGATCCATATATCATTCTGGTAAGTTCCCGAACCACGGTCACTATCAATTGCATTATAACCTCCATAAGTTGGTCGTGGATAGATAGCATTAATATTGCGTGGGTCGTTCGGATCATCATTATAATATCCCCAAACTTTTGTTACCTCGTGGGTTCCCATATTACTCCATCCCGAAAAACTAATGGCCGGAGAAAGAAATACCGAACGATTCAGATAAGCATTAAGTACCACACGAGCATCAATTCCTTTCCATTCAAAGCCTATATTAAGTGAAGGCAAAAGTTCGGGAATTACAGTATAACCATCGGGGATCATATCATTTGAGTCAATTTTACGATCTCCATCCAAGTCTTTAAATACTGCTGTCCCCAATTTTTGGCCTGTTCCTGAAGCAGTATGATATGGATATTTATCGGGATTATCTATTGCATCCTGGTGACTGGTAGGAATTTTAGCGGGATCAGAAGCCCATTGTTCAAACTGATAAATATTCCATCCGCCTATACTGTTTGTAAATGACATCTCATACAGCTCAGCAACAGGCGTATAATCAAATATACGCTTTCCTGTTCTTCTTTGCCATTCAACGTTAGGCTCCAGCTCATCCATTTCGGTAATTTTATTGGTATTCCAACTTAGCATTCCTTCCACGTAATAATTAAATTTACCCACATTGTTCTTATGTCCGAGGGTTATTTCATAACCCCTACTTTCAACTTTCCCATAAGAATCCTGTGGTGCAGAAGTACCTAATAAAGTTGGAACAGTAGAGCGTGTAACCAATATGTTGGAGCGCCATTCCTTAAACGCATCAACTGAACCATAAACTTGTTGACTGAAAAAATCGAAATCAAGACCGATATTGGCCATATCAGAAATTTCCCACTTATTATTATAGTTTCCTGCTCTACTCTCATAAACTCCACCAATTCCTGATTGTGTTGTACCAAAAGAATAACCATTACCCAACTCATAAACACCCTGATAAGGATAACGCCCGGCACCTGTAACAGCCTGTCCTGATCTACCATAGGAAAGTCGCAACTTCAATAAATCTATATTATTATAATCCAACCAACTTTCTTCTGACAAAACCCAAGCAACAGAAGCTCCCGGAAAGAGACCAAAACGATCGCCTTCAGCAAAATTATCACTTCCCATATAGGAAAGGTTACCGGAAAATACATACCTATTATCGAAGATATAACCAAGCTGACCATTATAGGAAAGATAACGATTTGACGACTGGGAACCATGAGTAACATTCTGATAGGTTCTGATAAAAGTCTGTGCACTAACAGCATGCTTTCCAAAAGTGTGATCATACTTTAACCCACCCCTTAAATTCACATTAAAATAATATTCCCTTGGGGTAGTTGATGGATTTGAAAGTGCAGCATAAGTGGAAAAACGTGTTATATTAAATTCCGACAAATCACTTACCTCACTCGTATAATCATAATTAAATGAATTTACATTATTAGTCTGCTGCGCCATAAAAGTCTCATAAGAATCAAAGCTTACAACTGCGTTGGCCTTTAAACCCGGAACCAATACACCCAAATCACCCGTAACATTTACAGTACTATATAAATTACGCCTTCTGTTTATGTTTATTCCTGATGATGCGAGTAAACGTCCGGCATTTGCAGCTGTACTGGAAGCGTATATGTCGCCATTGGGCATATATACCGGTTCCATAGGATTTGCCTCCACAGCACCAAAGGTTACAATGTTGAAAACACCTGTTAGAGGCTGTGAAATATTATCAATACGACCACCCAGATCCAAGGAAACATTTAGATATTTGTTAACATCTATATCAATGTTAGAACGTAAATTGTAACGATTTAAATTATGTTGAGTACTAAAATCCTTATTGTACTCTGTCCATTTATCATTCCACATACCTCCTTGATGTAAATATGAAAATGACAGATAATAACGTGCAAATTCATTTCCTCCGCTCAAATTTAAATTAGTTTTATGCTGAGGTGCTGTATCTCGATAAAGCTCATCAAACCAATTGGTGTTAAAGTATCTGTATTGATCCATACCTTCTAACTTTTCTCCATTGGCAACTCTACGATACATCTCAATTTGTTCGGGAGAATACAAGGGATCCCTACCATCAAGATAGCGAACCTGATTACGAGTAAGCGCCATGTTGTAGGCATTCTGAACCTCCATGCGTCCGGTGAGAGTTTGAAACCCTACCTCCTGCGTAAAGCCTATCCTTGTACGCCCTACCTCACCTCGTTTTGTAGTAACAAGTATTACTCCATTGGCACCTCTCATTCCATAAATTGCTGTTGCAGCACCATCTTTGAGAATGGTAATATTCTCAATCGGATAAGCATCTAAAAATGATAGATCCCTTTCTACATCATCAACAATAACAAGAGGGGCTCTTGCATTACGGTTCATTGTACGCAAGCCCCGTATATAAATAGCGGATTCAGTCCATCCGGGTTCACTCGACCACTCGTAAGTAGCAACTCCTGATACTGTAGAGGTAAAAGCATTTTGTAAAACCGTAATCGGATGTTTTTGCAGCTCTTCACCACTAACAACCGAAATAGCTTCAGTAACAAATTTTTTCTGCTTCCTCTGAAATGCAACAGGCGTAGTATGTATATACAAATCTGTATCGGGATCTAATACAAGCTCAAAATCTTCTATGAATTTTGCTCTGGTAATTAAATTTTTATAACCCACCAATGAAACAATAATCTCATCATTGATTTTAACATTGGGCAAACTAAAATTACCCTCTGAGTCCGTCAATACGATCCTGCTCGATTCAGCTACATTAACAATGGCGCCCTGAATCGGATTCCCTTCAGAATCCACTATCCGTCCGTTCAGAATCTCTCCATCCTGCGCTCTTAAATTCAGCGCTGCAAGAAAGAAAATACCCATTAGCAAGAGCCTGAATACTCCTGACAATTTCTTAGTTATATTTTTCATTATCTTATACATAACAATTTTCTATTAATGGATTACCACGAAGGATTGTTTTCAATATCAGTCTTCCAAACCTCTGCTTCCGGAATGGGATAGAGATACATTCTATTCTCAAAAACACGCTCCTGTGTCAACTTCCTGGATGCTTTATCGTCAGAGGATACCTCTACACCATAAATCGGCCTTTTTAAAGCATTTTCAGCCACATTCCATCTGCGTAAATCCCAAAACCGATGTTCTTCAAAAGCTAATTCTACTGCCCTTTCTTTCCTTATGAAATTTCTCATATTTTCTTTTGATGAGCTAAGGTCCACACGATCTTCAATATAGCCTGTAATTCCGGCTCTATGTCGAAGAGCATTTAAGGCCTGATAAACTTCAGCTGAAGGTCCGGCATCTTCATTAAGGGCTTCTGCATAATTGAGCAAGATTTCAGCATAACGGATAAATATCCAATTCCTGTAGCTGCTACCTGTATGCGAAGCGGCTAAAATATTTTCGGGCATATATTTACGTGTATAATATCCGGTTTGAGTGGCATTAGCATTACCGATAGGATTATCTCTCCTGCCACGAACAACATTAATTGTTCCATTACCCCATTCTGCTCCATGATATAAAACTGTTGCCGCCAAGCGTGGATCCCTGTTATTCCATGGCTCTGTATCATCGTACCCTGAGGCGGTATTTACGTCCGGAGTATTAAGTCCGTTATAAATAGGGGCACCCGTTACATCATATGAAGTAAATGGGGATGAACCATCGGCCATATCATACATATCAACTAAGTTTTGAGAAGGACACAAGCCACCATTTCCACCCTCTCCAACCGGTGTATTATCTCTAATTTGGTTCCAGCCAATGCGTACATCATTCCTAAAGAAGATCACCTCATTATTTTGTCCTTCATAAGTAGTTCGTAATATAGCATTGGTATATGCTGTTATACCATCGGGATGTGCAAACAATTCATAATGTGCCCCATAGTTGTCAATAAAACTTTTGGCAGCAAGGGCTGCGTCCTCCCATGTAATTCCTGATTCCGAACTATAACGATCACTTGCCATAAATAACATAATGCGTGAATAAAGTGCACTCGCCATAGGCTGACTTATCCGCCCTGCATTTGCAACCTTTGCTCCTTCATCATAGGGCATCAGTCCGGCTTCACATTCTGAAAGTTCTGTCAAAATGAAATCAACAACATATTCCTTGATTGATGGACGAAGCTTATAAGCACTCAATAAATCTCCATTAGGATCCAAAACGTCTGTAACAATAGGAATAGGACCATAGCGCAAAAATAATTCCCAATAGAACCATGCGCGTAAAAATCTTGCCTCCGATTTATAGTTTAACTTATCGATAGCATATTTTTCATCACTTAAATCAGCTGCCTTAGGAACACTGTCAATTCTTGTCAATATCATGTTGCACTTACGAATACCACGATAATAGTGCTCCCAGGTAGCCACCAGTTCAGGATGCCCTCCTTGACCATAATAATTGCCGATATTAAAAGAAGTTCGCACTCCGGCATCAGAATAGCTGGTATGTGCCAAGTCGGTGGCAGCGTCAAGCCACGAACGATTTATCCGGCCAACACCATGACGCAAAAAGTTATAGGTGTCAAAATGAAACTGCATGGTTGTAGTCCAATCATCAAAAACCAACTCTTCAGTCAATTCATTACTTGGCTGTTTTTCCAAAAAATCACCAAATATATCCTCGCACGATGACAAGGTGACAACTGCCAAACCAAATACAGATATATAGAACAATAATTTATTCATAGCTTGTTAAAATTTTAGATTTACTCCAAGATTGATTGTCTTCATAATAGGATAACGATTTGATCCATTACTTTCCGGATCAGATATATCATTTAGCTTGTCCCAAGTAATCAGGTTATTACCGTTCACATAAAAACGACAATCGCTGATGCCAACCGGCTGAGTCCATGCAGCAGGCAAAGTGTAACTCAACTCAATATTTTTTAAACGAAGGAAAGAACCATTCTGCAAAAAGAAAGAGTTTAAACGCTGATTATGATCTCCAAAATTATCATAATGTAGTAATGGATATTTAGCATTTGATAAATTTTGAGCTTCCGATAAGGAAGGATTCCAGCGATCAAGATGATGCTTTTTAACTTTGCCACCATTCACAAAACTGAACATAGCCTCTGCATCATAAAAACGACTAACCTTATCAACGCCCTGAAACATCATTGTAAGTCCCCATCCTTTATAATTGGCACCTAAGGATAAAGAAAAAGCGTTTTCAGGAATATTGCTGAACCCAATTGCTACCTCATCACGATCATCAATAAATCCATCACCATTAATATCCCGGTATTTGAGATCACCAACCTGAACTGCCCCATAAGTGGAGACAGGAAAATCAGGATTAGCTAAATCAGCTGCTGTTACAAAGCCATCTGACAACAAGCCAAAGTATTGACCTATAGGATGTCCTTCACGCTTACGGTAATCAGTCTTAAGAGCGGGCTCATCCATATTAAGGATTTCATTATGTGCATGAGAAAAAGAAAAGCTAACATTATAAGAAAAATCTCTACCCACATGATTAGCATGTTTTAACTCTAACTCATAGCCGTTATTTTTGGTTTTTCCAAGATTCCCGGCAGCCATTGTAACACCAACCCATTCGGGACGTGTGAGATAAGATGTAAGAATATCATTTCGTTCTTCAATAAATACATCTATATTACCACTCAAACGGCCATTCCACAATCCAAATTCCAATCCTAAATTATATTTATTAGCTCTTTCCCAGGTTACAGCATAATTCGGATACTGGCCTTCAAAAATGCCCGTATAACCGGTAGTACCAAAATAATATGCATTAGATAGCTGAGTCCATTTCTGTTCATATAAAAAACGCTGACGAACATTGTTAACCATATAAACATCATTACCCACCTGACCATAAGAAGCTCGTATTTTTAAATTATTAAGCCAATCTCTTGAAGAATCCATAAATTCCTCATTACTCATCAGCCAGCCCACAGAAAAGGAAGGAAAGAAACCGAAACGTTTACCTGCCATAAAATTTTCAGAACCATTGTATCCGGCATTAAATTCAGCAAGATAACGGTTATCATAACCATAAGTAACACGACCAACCAAACCTTGATAACGTTGTGCTAAATCGGCCTGAAAACGGTAATCATTCTGGTTATATAGCATCATTGCTGTTATTTCATTCAAACCAAAAGAGCGCGCATAATTCAACTGAAATTCAAAATATAATTTCCACCTTGTTGTTTGATCATTACCTGCATAAGCCATTTCTGTATCTACATTAAACTTATTATAAGCGTCTATAGACTGGAAATTTTCACGATCATTTAATTCGTAGGTAGCAAATTCTGAAGTGAATCTTCGATTATAATAAGAATCATAATCAAATGACATCATGCCCTTGGCACTCAAACCTTCAGTGAGCCAACCCATTTTGTAATCCAAAATAAAATTGGTCTCATTAATAGTATTTGTAGCCCTGTAAAAACCACCTTTGGCAAGTCGCCCGGCTATATTATTCTGATATTGCGAACTACCACCATATAAAACGCGCTCACTTTCTCCTTCAGGTATCACATAATTAACAGGAAATAACCATCCCGGGGTATGATTCAACTCATAGAAAACTTCACTAAAATTAGCACTCTCGCTGGTGTTAGGTCCGTTTCGCTCTTCAAAGCGGGTACCAAAATTCACGGATGCTGTTAAATCTCTACTCACCGAAAAGTCGAGATTAGCACGAAAGGCATAACGATTGTAACTGGTGTTTGATTTATTGCCATACTTATCAAGACTTAAGTTTTTAAACAAACCTTCCTGATTATAGAATTCACCCGAAACAAAATAACGCATCCTATTTGTTCCACCCTGAATATTAACATTATATCGTTGAGCAGGGGCAGATGATTGTAAAATAGATTTGTACCAATCAACATTAGGATATAACATTTCATCAAGTCCACTCAACTCACCGGCTGATGAACGACGATACATTTCTATATCCGATGCTGAAAACTGGGAAGCCAAACCATCATTGGCAAGTGCCTCTTCCAACAGAACAACCGAGTTAAAAGAATTCAAATAGGTGCTTTCTCTTGTTGGGGATTGAGATTGCCAATTGGCAGTTAGGCTAACCACAGGTCTCTGATCCTGTCCTCTCTTGGTAGTAACAAGAATAACGCCATTTGCACCCCTAACCCCATATACCGCTGTGGCAGAAGCATCTTTAAGAACCGATATAGCCTGAATATCATCAGGTGCAATCTGTGAAAAAGAACGTTCTACACCGTCAACTAAAACCAAAGGTTGTGAATCTCCGGCAAAAGTTGCCCGGCCACGTATATAAATCATAGCATCATCGGCACCTGGTGCACCGGAGGCCTGAGTAGTTATTACCCCGGGTATTTTCCCTGATATCGCCTGTGTTATGTTTGCAGCAGGTGATCTTAACAGTTCAGCTGAAGATATCTGAGAAATGGCACCAACAACACTTTCTTTCCGCTGTGCTCCGTAGCCAACCACTATAACCTCTTCAAGGGCTTCAACATCCTCAAGCAACACAATATCAAATGTTGTGCGGCCTTCCATCGGAATTTCCTGAGTAGCAAAGCCAATAAAACTAATTTGAAGAACAGCATCACTGTTGCTGACGGAAAACTGAAAATTCCCGTTAATATCGGTGATACTTCCATTGATGGTTCCTTTTTCCACGACAGTAGCACCAATAATGGTTTCACCATACTGATCCTTAACTATTCCGCTTATCTGCACCTGCTGGGCAAGTAAAATCTGCCCGGTCAGCAAAAACACCGGTATCATCACATTGATAAGGCGAAAGAATGGCGACTTATAATTTTTATTTTCTTTCATAACAAACTATCTTGACTTAAGATTATTTTTTAGTTGCATTATACAAGGCAGCTGCCTGTTCTTCAGTCAGCGGACTTGCACATAAATATATTTCATCAATTAAAGCCGGGGCCGCCCTCCACCATGACTCACCGCCTAACATGAAATCATCGGATGATGTTAACATAGAAACTACATTGCCAAAATCTTCTAAATCACCGGCATAGGCAGCATTATTTTCCTTGTCAAATTTGAGTTCCCCATTATAATATACCTCAAAACCGGTATAAGTTAAATTGATGGTAACCAAGGTCCATTCATCAACTGTAAGAGCATTATCTGTATTGCTATTATGACAGTCGAACCAACCTCCTTCACCATTATAACCAAGGTAGCCAATAGCATTAAACCAAAACTTGCTTACCCCATCATTCAAAACAAAAATCTGATCCCACCAATTCAATACAGGAGGATTCAACCATAAACTTACACTTACACCTTCCTCAACAGTTTTTCCTTTTAAGGGATTATCGAAACGTGTATAAGCCCATCCATTAGCATGGTCATTCCATCCCTCTTGCTGAAACCATACTGTGCCTCTCACCGGATCTTCAATAAAATCAGACGGTGTAGCTTGAGGTACTACTGTGATAAGCTCACCACTTTGATCAGTATTAAGAGCATTTGTAAAATCATTATCGAGCTTATAATAACCTACTAATTCAGGTAAATAATTGGGATTAATTACAACTCCTCCCTTATCCTTTTTTGTATCTAAATACAAAGACTTGATTTCCTGTTCTGTGAGTGGACGAGAGCCAAGGAACAAATCATCAATTAATGTAGGAGCCGCCCTCCACCATGATTCACCTCCAAATAAGAAATCATCAGTAGATGTAAACATATTCAACACATTCCCGAAATCTTGTAAATCACCGGCATAAGCAGCATTATCTTCCCTATCAAACTTAAGCTCTCCGTCATAATATACTTCAAAGCCATTTTCAAGCATATTAATGGTAACAAAAGTCCATTCACCGGGTACTAAAGCATTATCTGCATTATTATGATGACAGTCGAACCACCCACCTTCACCATTATAACCAAGGTAAGCAATGGCATTAAACCAAAACTTGCTTACACCGTCATTCAGAACAAAAATCTGATCCCAATAATTTAAGAAAGGTGGATTTAACCACATACTGATGCTTACACCTCCCTCAAGAGTTTTACCTTTAAGCGGATTATCAAAGCGAGTATAGGCCCAACCATTAGCATGATCATTCCAACCTTCTTGCTGATGCCATACTGTACCTCTAACAGGATCCTCTTCAAATACAGATGGAGTAGCCTGAGTTACTACTGTTATTAATTCACCATCCTGGGAGTCATCCAAACTGTTAACAAAAGAGCCATCAAGTTTATAATAGCCAACTGTACCCCTGGGTGGGAAAACATAAGGTTCACCACCTCCACTTACTGTTGGTACGGCAGTTTCTTTAGAGCTGATAACATTACGATAAATCTTTACATCATCAATCCAGACGTTTTTTAGTGAAGCACTACTACCATATCCAAGATAAAAATAGGGCAGATTCATTAAAGAATTGACAATAGATGAAAAATCGAAGTCTTCAACCGTCTCGTCAAAAACAATTTCATCATCTACATATACAAAATAACCTTCATTTTGAATGCAAATAGCTAAAAAGTGCCATTCATCAGGACTAAGTAAATCGGTAGCATTTGTTGAAGGATTATTTACTTCATAACTACCGCCGGGTCCCTTGTAGCTTAACCATGCATTGGGACTAAAAAACAGCATTTCTTCCTCATCCTCATCGGTAAAAGAAAATAATGCCGCATCCAAATTGTTTTCGGAAACTTTAACCCAGAAAGTAAGAGAAGCACCCGTTTGAAGAGTTGTTTGTGTTAAAGGATTATTGAAACGGGCATAACCACCATTAAAAGAAACAACCTTCCCCTTAAAATCATCTGTAAAGATAGAAGGTAATGTCCCGGATTCATAATTATCCAAAATGACATCTTCAGGAAACCCTTCGTCAAAACGATAATCTCCCATTAGTTCAAGTTTGGGGAAAATCTGATTCCCGGCTTCCGGATCCATTGTTCCCCACTCCTCGCAGGACAAAAGACCCAAAAAACCAACTATTGCAAATAGTAGCAATAACTTGTTTGTTAGTTTAATCATAATAAAATTGTTTAAAGGTATTTTTGCCTGTCCTCCTTAATAAGGAAGAACACCCATCAAATTAATTTTAATAACAATAAAGAACCTTAATAAATTAATGTTCCAATGCTTTAAATTTTATTTATAAGAGTTAAATAATAGCATAATCCAAAAAAAAACCGTCTATTCAAGTTAAGCATTTTTTTGGTTTTTTGCCAATAAGCGCTTAATTGTTGTTTTTTTTTAAATATTGTTAAAATCAAAAGTAAAGTAGTATTTACTTTTTAAGGTTCAATTTAATGTAATAATGGTGGATTTTTGTGGATTGTTTTTTTATCCATCCCAATATGAACGCTATATGTCATTTCAAGAACTTGAAAATTATGCTATTGTAAGTTGCAGATTTCGTGGGGATAATATACAGCATCCAAACTGCTCCCCTTTTGAAAAGATTTCGCTACGCTCAAAAACCCGAAACTCAAAACCCGAAACTCAAAACTCTTATAGCAGGATGCTTTGGGTACATTAAAGAAGAAGCTGTCCTAGTGAGACAGGCTTCACGAAGATTATACTACTATTCAACAGGAAACCATGCAACAAAACCGCCATTGGGTTTCATTGTAAGTGATAAATTGTTATTTGTTTCTATTAAATCAAATTCATTGGCTAAGCTACCGTCAATTATTAGATTCCCTATAGCTTCTTCGGATAAAAAGTCAAGTTTAAGATTTAACTCGACTTCTGCATCAATACCGTTTATGCCTAAAATATACCAAGCATTTTCAGCGCGCTTAGCTAAAACAGCATATTCACCCGGGAAGCCATCAATAAATTTAGTTTCAAGCCATTTAGTCGGTAATGATTTTAAGAAATCTTTCACATAAAGGGCTTGTTCATCAACACCTTCGGGTGTTTCTGCCAAATGTTGAATGCCTGAAGTAAACAACAGCGGCAGCGCCAATTCATGAGCAGAAGTTGTTATACGATTTATACCCTGAATTTTACCAGTTAAATTCATGGGAGTATAATCCATGGGATCAAATACATTACGCGAAAAAACCTGCATGGTGTTTTGCCTTGGAGCTTCATTTGCATTTTCTTGTTCAAAAGTCACAAACTCCATTCCTTTAACAGCCTCAATGGTAACAAGGTTGGGATAGGTCCTGTGCCATCCGCGCGGCAAAGTGGCACCATGACAATTTACTGTGAGCTGATATTCTGCAGCATCTTTAAAAATATCATGATAATACTCGATAACTGATTGACCATCACCACCAAAAAAATCAACCTTCACTCCTGCAATACCCATTTCACTGAGCCTTTCGAATTCCTTCCTGCGTTGTTCCGATGATAATAAAGCTCCACGCGGCGTATAAGGGGTAGTATTCCAATCACCTGCAGAGTTATACCATAATATAAGTTTGACCTTCTTGAGTTTTGCATAAGCTGCTAATTCCTTAATTCCATCATATCCAATATTTCTGTCCCAATTAACATCAATAAGACAATATTCCCAATTCATTGCCGATGCAAAATCTATATATTCAAGAGAAGTTTTATAATTAACAGACTCATCTTTATACATTATCCAACTCCAACTTGCATAACCGGGTTTTACCCATGAGAAATCCATATCAAGTGAAGGGGCGGCAAGATCGGTTCCCAAGGTTGACTCTA
This sequence comes from uncultured Alkalitalea sp., assembly GCA_964578485.1. Lineage (GTDB taxonomy): Bacteria > Bacteroidota > Bacteroidia > Bacteroidales > Marinilabiliaceae > CAZODA01. The sequence continues at coordinate 38,850 of CAZODA010000028.1, forward strand.
CAATATCAGCTAAAGAACCAACAGCCATTAAGCGCCAGGGTGACAACCAAGGAAGGGTAGATTCAGGCTTAAGCTCACTATTAAAAATCACTTCCCTCTCATCAGGAAAACCTACCTTATATTCATATTCTCTTTCGCCGGGCTCTAAGCGTGTACCACAATAATTACGATGTAAATCAGCTTCTGAAATTAACATCCAAATATCATTATATCTGAAAAGAGCAGGATAAACCCATCCGGCTCCTAAAGGGGAAGGGCTACCTGCACTAATACCATATTCATAATACTCTTCATAAGAAGGATTTGAACTCTCCCAACCGGTTTTAGCTACTGCCATTGGTGAAAGCCATCCAAGTGTACCGGCAGGGAAATTAAAGGAACTGAGCTCCTCGGTAATATACTTAATTTCATTTGAGTTGCCGGGGAAAAAGTACCTATAGGCAAATCCATTATCGGATAACCTGACAATAAGGTCCATTTGTTCTCCGCTATTATTTAAAAAGGAAAGAACTGTTTCATCAGCCAAATAATAATGATCAACTTTTTTACCCGTAATAAGTTTGTAACTTTCTTCTATCCTTTTTGCAGATGTTAGATCTTTAAAGCTCAAATTTTCTGAGAAATCAGAATCTTCCATTACAAGTCCTAATTTGGAATTGATTAGTAATTGTTCGTTGTCAAAAAAAACTGAATAAAACAATTTCCCATCTTGATTCAAACTGATTTCAACTTTTAAACGCCCATCAGGACTACGCAATTCAACCGTTTGTGTTATACTGTCACATCCCGACAAAAACAAGATGAGAAAAAGAAAACTTAAAAAACTCTTGAATATTTTCATGACATATACTTTTAAAAAGATAATTAGACGCTTATAAAGCTGATTTTTCAGCTTTGAGAACAGAAATACAAGATATAAAATAATCATGGAAAAAACATATTTAACACAAAACAGATGTGTTGATTAGCAGATTAGTTGATTAGTAGATTAGAAAATTAGTTGATTAGAAAATTAGTTGATTAGCAGATGTGATGATTAGAAAATGAAAAAAGTTGAGGACTACGTCGTTGAGGACTATGTCGTTTAGAAGGGTTTAGGAATTAATTAGCAGATTAGAAAAAAATTTTATTAATTATTTGAAACCACGAAGTGGTGAAATTATTGTAGCAAGCGAATTATAATCATCAATTTCGGACGACCACGTAGTTATACCGTTAAAAAACAAATAAA
>CAZODA010000029.1:0-18548 GCA_964578485.1 uncultured Alkalitalea sp.
TTCACATTCATGGTTTGGCAATTCTATTACAAATGAAACCTGGAATCATATATGGCTGAATGAAGGCTTTGCAACTTATGCTGTAGCATTGTATTATAATATTACAAACAGCCATCAGGCTTATTATAATTATATAAAAGATTTAAATAGAAGATTTAACACTTCACAAACTTTATATTTGGAAGATGATTCGGATTACAATAATATTTTTGTCGCTTATTATTACGAAAAAGGCGCATGGTTTCTACATATGTTAAGAGGAATTTTAGGCGATGATGTTTTTTTGGATTGTATAAGTTCTTACGCTCAAAGTGAAGAGTTCCGTTACAAAACCGCTAACACTGAAGAGTTCAAAAGTTTATGCGAAGATATAAGCGGAAAAGATCTTGACAACTTTTTTGATCAATGGGTTTATGATGTTGCATATCCCATTTACAGCTATGAACTTAACATTAACGAAGATAGTGATGCAACAGAACTCACTCTTTTCCAATTACAAAATGAATTGTTAGGGGCACGGGAAATTTTTGAAATGGATATGGAAATAGAATTTCATTTTGATGATGGAACTTCAAAAATTGAAAAAATCTTTAATGACTCTCAAGCTCAAATATTTTCATTCGATTTTGAGAAAAATGTCACAAAAGTAGATATTGATCCTAAGGAGTGGATCATACGGGAAATAAAAAGTCGGGAAAAAAATATCATCTCCTTTGATATAGAGGGACAAATTAGTTCTGATATTAATGAAGAAGAAAACAGTATCTTGGTAGTAATGCCTTATGGCACAGATTTATCAAGTTTAACACCAATAATAGAAATTTCTGATAAAGCAGAAATTTCTCCTGAATCAAATAGTGAAATAGATTTTTCTCAAGGCGAAGTTAGCTATACTGTCACTGCTGAAGATGCAAGTATAAAAACTTATACCGTTAATATTGAAACTGCCTTAAATTCTGAAAAACAAATTCTTAACTTTACTATTGATGGACAGGTTGGCGGAACCATCATTGACAACGAAGAATTTACCCTCTTAGTTGAAATGCCTAATGGCGCAGTTTTATATCTTAGTCCGATAATTGAAGTATCAGAAGAAGCTACTGTTAGTCCGGAATCAGAGTCTTTTATTGATTTTTCAGAAGGTCCGGTTGAATATACAGTAAGTGCACAGGATGGTTCTACACAAATTTATCTCGTTACTGTTGAAGCAATTACTGATCTTGAAGTAAGGATTTCTTCTTTCACTATTGAAAATCAAATAGACGAAACAATTTTTAACCATAAAGAAGGCACTATACTTATTATGATGCCAATAAAAACCAACTTAAGTGAGTTAACTCCTTTTATTGAACTTGAAGCAGCAGATGCTACCATTTATCCGGAGTCAGGTGTAGCACAAAATTTCACATCACCGGTGCTTTATACTGTTACAGCCCAAGACAATTCTATAACAAAAGAATATTATGTTACAGTTAGAGATGCACTTTCTGTTGATCTTAATTATCAGGAAACTGAAAACATTCTTATTTCTCCAAATCCGTCAAAGGGAGAAATCTTTATTAATAGTAAACAAGCTGTTAAAAGTGTAGAAATCTATTCCATTAATGGTTCGCTCCTTAAGAAGGTAGATTCCGTGGATTTACAAAACTCAAAAATTGATCTGTCGGAGTTTGGCAATGGCATAATGCTTTTAAAAATAATAACTGACAATAATTTATCAATAACAAAAAAGGTGTTGATAAACAATTGAGAATAATTACCCTTATTAAGTAAGAAAGTACAGTTTCAAAGTCTTATATACAGCCTGATAATCAGGCTGTATGTTTAAAATGCAAAAAATGATTTCTATAAAAAATATTATCAAAAAAACGATTCTCCTTCTTTTATTCACTGGCACGTCAAGCCTCTATGCTCAGAATATAAATAATGGATCATCGATAAAAAATGATATAAATTTTTTATCCCAATCATATAATTCACCAGCTGCCGAAGATTTAGAAACTGATTTCAATATAGATGTCAGGCATTATAATATTGATATTGACATTGATATAAACAACGAAATTATTGATGGAAGTGTAGTTGTTGAATTCAAAGCACTTAGCGATAACCTTGATAAGATAAAATTAAACCTGAGAAATTCCTTAAGTGTTACTGCAGTTACTATGGATGCTGTGCCGGTTATCTGGAACCATACAGATCATATCTTAGAGATAATGCTTGATAAAGTTTATCAAAGGGATGAAGAAGCAAGTGTTAAAATATTTTATAATGGAAATCCTGAAACTGTGCCTGTTGGAGATTTTGAAAAAGGTTTTCTATTCATGACTCAGGGCGATAATGTCCCTTTAATAGTAAATCTTAGTACTCCATATCTTTCCCATCTCTGGTTCCCTTGTAAGGATGGCCCCACCGACAAAGCTGATGATGGAATGCAAATTAAAATATCTATACCGGATGTCAGTTACGGCGGGCATAAATTAAAAGCTGTATCCAATGGTCTTTTAATTTCTGAGACAAACGGTAATGGAAAGCGCGAATTCATTTGGGAACATAATCATCCTATTGCTCCCTACTATATTTTGGTGGCTGTATCGAATTACCAAACTATTGAAGGTGCTTATAACAATAATAACCAAAACTTTCCACTCTTTTATCATACTTTCCCACAAAATTATTCTCAGGCACAGCAAGTTGCTAATTCTTTTCATGAAGTTTTTGATATTTACAATCAATATTTTGGTGAATATCCTTTTAAAAATGAAGCCTATAGTATGACCCAAATTCCTTTTGTGTGGGCAATAGAAAACCAAACCAACTCAATAATAGGGGGTTGGAGTAGTGGCTGGGATATAACAATGGTTCATGAACTATCACATATGTGGTTTGGAAATTCCATTACCAATCAAACCTGGCAACATATTTGGCTGAATGAGGGATTTGCTACTTATGCTGAAGCTCTTTATTATGAAGAAACTGAGGGTATCGAAAAATATCATGAGCACATGCAGAGTATGCAAGAAAGATTCAATTGGAGAAAACCCTTGTATAGGGAAGATGATTCTGACTTTCAAACCCTTTTTGAGGATTATTATTATAAAAAAGGAGCCTGGGTATTACACATGCTTAGGGGCTATATAGGTGATGACACAGTATTTTTCAATTTAATTAAATCCTACGCACAAAGTCCACAATTTAAATATGGCTATATCACAACTGATCAATTCAAAATATTTGTTGAAGATTTTACCGGACTTGATCTCACAATCTTCTTTGACCAATGGGTTTACGGTATGTCCTTTGCCGATTATGATTATAATTTTATTTCTGATATAAGTTTGGGAAAAGCCGGACTAACAATTTCTCAAGTACACGGAAGCACCTTTAATGAAAGAGATGTGTATGAAATGTATTTCGATGTTAAAATTATTTTTGAAGATGGAACTTATGTGACTGAAAGGATATTTAATAACGAAAAGATTCAATCTTTTTATTTTGATATAGAAAAGGAAGTTGACACTCTTATTATAGATCCGGATATGTGGGTACTAAGGGATGACTTTGTATTGGATACAGATCTTGATGTTCCACCAGCTCCTGTTTTTGAAAATAAAATCCTATCTTTTATTATTGAAGGACAGACTGGAGATACAGAGATTAATCACAATGATGGAACAATTGCTGTTTTAATGCCTTATGGTAGTAATCTGACAAGTCTGGCTCCTACTATTGAGCTGTCGGCTAATGCTACTGTGCATCCGGCAAGTAACGTGGAGCAGAATTTTACATTGCCTGTTGTTTATACCGTGACAGCCGAAGATGGGCATACGACTAAGGAATATTCTGTCGCAGTAACACATGCTGCAAATACTGAAGCCCTTATTAAAAAGTTCTCCATTGACGGACAAGTCGGGGAAACAGTTATTGATGATAATGATGGAAGCATCACTGTTATAATGCCCTTTGGTACCGTGCTGACAAGTCTAACTCCTACTATTGAGCTATCGGATAATGCTTCAGTCGATCCGGCAAGTGGTGTAGTGCAGGATTTTTCTGAGGCAGTTGTATATATAGTAACAGCTGAAGACGGGCATACAACAAAGGAATATTCAATCGCAGTAAGCCTTGCCCCAAATACCGAAGCTTTAATTAAATCATTTTATATAGACGGCCAGGTTGGGGATACAGAAATTGATGACAATGAAGGAACAATTGCTATTTTAATGCCCTTTGGCACTGTGCTGACAAGCCTAACTCCTACTATTGAGCTGTCGGATAATGCAACGGTAGTTCCGGAAAGTGATGTTGAGCAAGATTTTACATCTCCTGTTACTTACACTGTGACAGCAGAGGACGGGGGTAGGGTTAAGGAATATTCTGTCGCAGTAACTCATGCTGCCAATACCGAAGCTTTAATTACAGAGTTTATTATTGATGGTCAGCTCGGAGATACAGTGATTGATGACAATGATGGAAGCATCACTGTTATAATGCCCTTTGGTACCGTGCTGACAAGCATTGCTCCTACTATTGAACTTTCGGCTTATGCTACTGTGCAACCTGCAAGTGGCGTGGAACAGAACTTTACATTGCCTGTTATTTACACCGTTACTGCTGAGGATGGGCATACAACGAAGGAATATACTATCACAGTAAACCACGCTGCAAATACCGAAGCTCTTATTACAGCATTTCATATAGACGGACAAGTCGGCGAAACAGTAATTGATGACAATGAAGGAAGTATTACTATTTTAATGCCTTATGGCACTGTGCTGACAAGCATTGCTCCTACTATTGAGCTGTCGTATAATGCTACTGTGCATCCGGCAAGTAACGTGGAGCAAAACTTTACATCTACTGTTACTTATACCGTGACAGCTGAGGACGGGGTTATGGTTAAGGAATATTCTGTCACAGTAAGCCATGCGGATAATACCGAAGCTTTAATTAAATCATTTTATATAGACGGCCAGGTTGGGGATACAGTTATTGATGATGACGAAGGAACAATTGCTGTTTTAATGCCCTTTGGTACTGTGCTGACAAGTCTCACGCCAACTATTGAGCTTTCGCATAATGCAACGGTGGTTCCGGCAAGTGCTGTTGAGCAAGACTTTTCTGACGGAATTGTTTACACTGTAACAGCTGAGGATGGGCTAACAACAAAAAAATATTCTGTTACAGTAACTCACGCTGCAAATACCGAAGCCCTTATTACAAAGCTTTCTATTGACGGACAGGTTGGGGAGACAGTAATTGATGACAATGAAGGAACAATTGCTGTTGTAATGCCCTATGGCACTATCCTGACAAGCCTTGCGCCTTTTATTGAGCTGTCTGATAATGCAACGGTAGTTCCGGAAAGTGATGTTGAGCAAGATTTTACATCATCTGTTACTTATACCGTGACAGCCGAAGATGGGCATACAACTAAGGAATATTCTATCGCAGTAACACATGCTCCAAATACCGAAGCTCTTATTACAGGATTTTCTATTGCAGGACAGGTCGGAGAAACAGTTATTAATGGCAATGATGGAACAATTGCTGTTTTAATGCCCTATGGTAGTGATCTGACAAGTCTCACGCCAACTATTGAGCTTTCGGCTAATGCTACGGTAGTACCTGCAAGTGGCGTGGAACAGAACTTTACATTGCCTGTTATTTACACCGTTACTGCTGAGGATGGGCATACAACGAAGGAATATACTATCACAGTAAACCACGCTGCAAATACCGAAGCTCTTATTACAGCATTTCATATAGACGGACAAGTCGGCGAAACAGTAATTGATGACAATGAAGGAAGTATTACTATTTTAATGCCTTATGGCACTGTGCTGACAAGCATTGCTCCTACTATTGAGCTGTCGTATAATGCTACTGTGCATCCGGCAAGTGATGTTGAACAGAATTTTACATCTACTATTACTTACACTGTAACCGCCGAAGATGGGCATACAACGAAGGATTATTCTGTTACAGTAAATCATGCTGCAAATACAGAAGCCCTTATTACAGGATTTTTTATTGATGGACAAGTCGGAGAAACAGTTATTGATGACAATGATGGAACAATTGCTATTTTAATGCCTTTTGGTGCCGTGCTGACAAGTCTCACTCCTACTATTGAGCTTTCGCATAATGCAACGGTGGTTCCGGCAAGTAACGTGGAACAGAATTTTACATCTACTATTACTTACACTGTAACCGCCGAGGATGGGCTTACAAATAAGGAGTATTCTGTCACAGTAAATCATGCTGCAAATACCGAAGCTCTTATTACAAAGCTTTCTATTGACGGACAGGTTGGGGAGACAGTAATTGATGACAATGAAGGAACAATTGCTGTTGTAATGCCCTATGGTTATGATCTGACAAGCCTCACTCCTACTATTGAATTATCGGAAAATGCAACGGTAGTTCCGGAAAGTGATGTTGAGAAAGATTTTACATCTCCTGTTACCTATACCGTGACAGCAGAAGATGGGCATACAACTAAGCAATATTCAGTCGCAGTGAACCATGCAGCAAATACCGAAGCTCTTATTACAGGATTTTCTATTGCAGGACAGGTCGGAGAAACAGTTATTAATGGCAATGATGGAACAATTGCTGTTTTAATGCCCTTTGGCACTGTGCTGATAAGTCTAACTCCAACTATTGAATTATCGGATAATGCTACTGTAGTACCGGCAAGTGGTGTAGTGCAGGATTTTTCTGAGGAAGTTGTTTATACCGTAACCGCTGAGGACGGGCATACAACTAAAGAATATACTGTCGCCGTAACACATGCTCCAAATACCGAAGCTTTAATTACAGCATTTCATATAGACGCTCAAGTCGGAGAAACAGTGATTAATGATAATGATGGAAGCATAACCATTTTAATGCCTTATGGCACTGTGCTGACAAGCCTTGCTCCTACTATTGAGCTATCGGATAATGCTACGGTCGATCCGGCAAATGCTGTAGTGCAGGATTTTTCTGAGGAAGTTGTTTATACAGTAACTGCCCAAGACGGGCTAACAACTAAAGAATATACTGTCACAGTAACTCACGCTGCAAATACCGAAGCTTTTATTACAGGATTTAATATAGATGAACAAGTCGGCGAAACAGTTATTGATGACAATGATGGAAGCATCACTGTTATAATGCCCTTTGGCACTATCCTGACAAGCCTTGCGCCTTTTATTGAGCTGTCTGATAATGCAACGGTAGTTCCGGAAAGTGATGTTGAGCAAGATTTTACATCTACTGTTACTTATACCGTAACTGCTGAGGACGGGCTAACAACTAAGGATTATTCTATCACAGTAAGCCATGCCCCAAACACAGAAGCCCTTATTAAAAAGTTTTCCATTGCAGGACAAGTCGGAGATACAGAAATTAATCACAATGATGGAAGCATCACTGTTATAATGCCCTTTGGTACCGTGCTGACAAGCATTGCTCCTACTATTGAACTTTCGGCTTATGCTACTGTGCAACCTGCAAGTGGCGTGGAACAGAACTTTACATTGCCTGTTATTTACACCGTTACTGCTGAGGATGGGCATACAACTAAGGAATATTCTGTTACAGTAAATCATGCTGCAAATACAGAAGCCCTTATTACAAAGTTTATTATTGACGGACAGGTTGGGGAGACAGAAATTGATAATGATGAAGGAACAATTGTTATTTTAATGCCTTATGGCACTGTGCTGACAAGTCTAACTCCTACTATTGAACTTTCAGATAATGCTACTGTAGTACCGGCAAGTGATGTTGAGCAGGACTTTACTTCTTCTGTTACTTATACTGTGACAGCCGAAGACGGGCTTACAACTAAGGAATATTCTGTCACAGTTACACATGCTCCAAATACCGAAGCTCTTATTACAGAGTTTTCTATTGATGGTCAGCTCGGAGATACAGAGATTAATGACAACGAAGGAAGCATAGCTATTTTAATGCCTTATGGTACAAATCTGACAAGTCTCACTCCTACTATTGAGCTTTCAGATCATGCTACGGTGGAACCGGCAAGTGATGTTGAGAAAGACTTTTCTGACGTAGTTGTTTATACCGTAACAGCAGAGGACGAGCTAACAACGAAGGAATATTCTGTCACAGTGAGTCATGCCCCAAATACCGAAGCCCTTATTACAGCATTTCATATAGACGGACAAGTCGGGGAAACAGTTATTGATGACAATGATGGAACAATTGCTGTTTTAATGCCCTATGGTACCGTGCTGACAGGTCTTGCTCCTACTATTGAATTGTCTGATAATGCTACTGTGCAACCTGCAAGTGGCGTGGAGCAGAATTTCTCTTCTCCCGTTTCTTACACCGTGACTGCAGAGGACGGGCATACAACTAAAGAATATTTTGTCACAGTAACTCACGCTGCAAATACCGAAGCTTTTATTACAAAGTTTATTATTGCAGGCCAGGTTGGGGAAACAGAGGTTAATGATAACAATGGAAGCATAACCATTTTAATGCCTTATGGTAGTAATCTGACAAAACTGCCCCCTATTATAGAGTTGTCAGATCATGCAACTGTAGTACCGACAAGTGATGTTGAGCAGAACTTTACTTCTCCTGTTACTTATACCGTGACAGCTGAGGACGGGCTTACAACGAAGGAATATACTGTTACAGTAAACCATGCGGATAATACCGAAGCTTTAATTACAAAGTTTATTATTGATGGTCAGGTTGGGGAGACAGTTATTGATGACAATGACGAAACTATCTCTATTTTAATGTCTTATGGTGCAGATCTGACAAGTCTAACTCCTACTATTGAACTTTCAGATAATGCTACTGTAGTACCGGCAAGTGGTGTAGTGCAGGATTTTACATTACCTGTCACTTATACCGTAACAGCAGAGGACGGGGTTAGGGTTAATGAATATTCTGTCGCAGTAAAACACGCTGCCAATACCGAAGCTTTAATTACAAAGTTTATTATTGCAGGACAAGTCGGAGAAACAGAAATTGATGAAGATGAAGGAACAATTGCTATTTTAATGCCCTTTGGTAGTAATCTGACAAGTCTAACTCCTACTATTGAGCTGTCGGATAATGCAACGGTAGTTCCGGAAAGTGATGTTGAGCAAGACTTTTCTGACGTAGTTGTTTACACTGTGACTGCTGAGGATGGGCTAACAACAAAAAAATATTCTGTTACAGTAACTCACGCTGCAAATACCGAAGCCCTTATTACAGGATTTCATATAGACGGACAAGTCGGAGAAACAGTAATTAATGATAATGAAGGAAGCATTACTGTTATAATGCCCTTTGGTACCGTGCTAACAAGCATTGCTCCTACTATTGAGCTTTCAGATAATGCTACTGTAGTACCGGCAAGTGATGTTGAGAAAGACTTTTCTGACGTAGTTGTTTACACTGTGACTGCAGAAGATGGTGTTACTGAAAAAGAATATACTGTTACTGTAGAAGAAGGAATATATGTTTCTTTAAGGAAAGAAAAAGAAATACAAATTCAGGTTTATCCTAATCCCACTACTGATATTGTTAAAATAAGCAGCAGCACTACAATAAAAAGCATAGAAATTTTTAGTGTCAACGGAAAATCAATGGGGAAAATAATGAATGTAAATACCTCAAATTATCCTATAAAAATTTCTGACTATGGTTATGGCCTCTTTTTACTGAAAATAAAATTTCTTGATGGACAAGAAACAATTAAAAAAGTATTGGTAGTAAAGGAGTAAAAACACAAGGCCATTTTAACTGCGTTGAATTTTGCTTCTTCATCAATTGTCAATATAAACACAAATAACAATATGATATTAAGAAGCTGTCTCACACAAGGACAGTTTCTTTTTTTTGGCAGTCATTATTGTAACAGATGACTTATTTTTAGCTATTTAACCCCGAAGGGGTGGTATTATTGTAGTAATTTTATAGCACACCACCAACCAAAACCCCGAAGGGGTGAAATTATATTAACATTAATTTATTCGTAAGCAAAACATATAGTCGTGAGGTATTATTATAATTAATTAATGTGACAAATTTACACATGCCCGGAATGTATTCAAAAATAAATAATGTTTACAATTATATTCTAAATCAAGAAAAATATCACCATAAAAATTTATTTAAAGAAGAATATTTAGACTTACTACAATAATGCCTCACATCTGTGTTTGTTTTCGGAAATATTTTAATAAAAACAATGAACAGAGACGGGATCATCTATCTGGGAATCTATTTTTTACTACAATACTATCACCACTTCGTGGTTTCAAATAATTAATAAAAATTTTTTAAGCGTAATTGCTGAATTTTTTCTAATCTGCTAATTCGTAAACAATGTGAGCCGAAGCATCCTGCGTTGGGAAAAGACCTCAATTATGCCAATAACTGCTCCACTTTTTAAGGGGAGCAGTAGGGGCGTTAAATTGCCAAAATATGCGGGTTTTTATTTGCCAATTACACTTTTCTCAAAGCAGGATGCTTTGAGTACATTAAAAAAGGAAGAGCCTGTGCGACTTAAGCACAAAAGGAAATTTTTATGTTGCTTTTTCAGAGCGAAAAGGGTGAGGGTGTTTTGCTACATAGGGCGGTGCCTTGGCCTGTTCCGCCAAGGCTTGCCGAATGCGGAAGCTTTAATATATAAGGCTTTCAGCCTAATAGATAATTTGTGAATTAGTTAATTCCTCAATTTATTAAGGAAAAATAAGAAGGTCACATTCCTAACGGAATGTGGGTGGGGAAGGATGAGCATATTTTCTACCGAGCGTTGCAATCCTACGGATTGCGGGAGACTGATAAAACCGTGCTGTTGCGTGAATAAAAAACCATCCGGTAAGAATGAAACATTGATAGAAAAGATGCGATACGTAAAAATCATTCCGTAGGAATGAATCGCTCGGTAAAACCAATAAGAGTGTCTCGTTTTGCATTCCGTCAGATATGCATCCTAAAAATAAAATTAACCAATCCACTAATCAACGAATTCACGCAGATTAACACGAATTTATTAATTACACGAATAATTTCCACGCAAAGAACGCAAAGATTGGTACACAAAGACCGCAAAGAATGGTTCACGCAAAGCCCGCAAAAATCAAGACGAATTATCAATTACGAAGACGTGGTCGCCGAGCATGCTGGAAATGCCTTTTCTCAAAGCAGGATGCTTTGAGTACATTTCATTCCTTCATTCCTTCATTCCTTCATTTCCTAATCCACTAATTATCACATCCGCTAATCAACGAATTCATTGTAATCGTTCAAAAACCCCTCCGGCCTCCGGCCACCTCCCCTTTGCAGGGGAGGAGTTAGTGCCTATAAATTCTTATTCTTCGAGAAATTAGTGGATAAATCTGCTAACCATCACATCTGCTAATCAACTCCTAAACCCTTCCCGTTTCTCGCTCACGCGGTTACGGGATTTCGCTTCGCTCTCCCGAATTTGCGGGATTTCGCTTCGCTCAATCTAAACGACGAAGTCCTAAACGACGTAGTCCTAAACATTTTCAATCTGCTAATCTGCTAATCAACTAATTTTTCCAACAATACAATTCCTACTTATTTTGAATGATATACCGTTCGTCATAGATAAAGACATAATCATCCTTAAATAACTGTCATCAATAAAAATCAGGGTGCAAAACTCCAAATACTGCCTTAAATTGAGGGGAATTTGCAGAAACATTATTTTTATTTTTTTTTGGAGGACGATATTTGTGAGATTTTTATTTTTGCCAACAGCAATCTTTTGCCTTTTGATAAGTAGTTTTCAGGCAAATGCCCGGACAGTGAAAAGCGAAAAGGATTTTTTTCATGAGCCGGTTGACAGTCAGGATATCCGACAACAATACTATAATGATAGGGCTCAATCATATTCTTTGCTTAAATCGGCAATGGATGTCTTAGAAACTGACAAAAATATTGATATCATTTTTTATCATATCGCATTAGATGTGAACCCTGATCAAGAACGTATTTCAGGAAACACTTATATAGTTCTTTGCTCTCTAATTGATGATCTGGAAGAAATTACATTAAATCTACATGAATCAATGACGGTAGAATCCGTTGTTGAGTTAGAAGAGGAAGAAGGAGAAGGGAGTGATGTAGAGGTTGATCGTACGAGTCCCCATGCCATAAAACTTACATTAAACAACAGCTACTCAGAAGGTGATACAGTGAAACTAAGGATTTTATATCAAGGTAAACCTGAACCTGAAAGCACAACCGGCTATAAGGGCTTTCGTTTCAGAGAACATTCGGGAAATATCCCTGCAATAACTGCTATGAGCACTCCTTTTTTAGCATATTACTGGTTTCCATGCAAAGACGGTCCTTATGATAAAGCAGACAGTATAAAAGTTGATATTACCGTACCTGAAATAGAATATGACGGCCATCCTCTTATGGGTGTTTCTAATGGACTTTTAGATGATGACTTTACTGAAAATGGAAAAAGGACTTGGCGCTGGAAGCACAATTATCCCATAGTGCCATATTATATTAATGTTTCAATATCAAACTATGAAATCATTGAAGAAGAAGATTATTATAATGAAGAAAACGGACACAATTTTCCTTTGATTCACTATGTATTTCCTCAAGATTATATTACAGCGCAAAACACCTTTAGCATTGTCCCTGATGTTTTTGATGCTTTCATACATTATTTCGGAGACTATCCCTTTAAGGATGAAAAATATGGTATGACACAAATTGCAGGCAACTTAACCTATATCGAAAAACAGACAAACTCAATTATGACTTATGTTGGACCCAGCATTGAATGGTTAGTAATCCACGAGCTTTCACATATGTGGTTTGGAAACTCCATCACAAACCGTCCGTGGAAGCATGTATGGCTAAATGAAGGCTTTGCCACCTACGCAGAAGCTTTATATGAAGAATACCGTTATACAAAAGAAGAATATCACGACTATATGAATGAAACGCTCAAGAACTGGCGAATTTATTACCAAACACTTTATTTAGAAGATGACAGTAATCCGGCAAATGTATTTCAAGAATTTTTTTACCATAAGGGGGCTTGGGTTTTACATACATTACGTTATCATTTGGGTGACGCATTGTTTTTTGATATTATTAAATCCTATGCACAAGCTGAAGAATTCAAATACAAATATGTTGACACCGAAACTTTTAAAGAATATGTTGAAACTCTCTCGGGTTTAGACCTTGAGGTATTTTTTGATCAATGGATTTATGACACTTCATTTCCTGAAATTAGTTACAATTTTGCTTATGATTCTAATACCGGTATGAATGGAGTAACTATTGCACAGATTCAAAACACGCCGTATTATGACAGAGATGTTTATGAAATGTATCTTCCTTTAAACTTTACCCTTTTAGATGGTACTGTTGTAGAAGAAAAAGTTTATATGAACAAAAGGGTACAATCCTACCATTTTAATCATGGCTCAGGAGCAACAGACATGGAGGTGGATAAAGATAAGTGGAATATGCTCTGGTCGAATTTTTACAATTCAAATTTATACCTTCCCCCTGCTCCCATGATAAGCTCTTTCACGATAGTCGGTGAAGAAAACAACACAATAACTGAAAGTCAGGAGCCCACTATTCATATAACCATGCCTGAAGACAGTGATCTAAGTTCTTTGCAGCCTGTTATAGGGTTAACAGCTAATACTTCTACTGTTTCCCCGCCATCAGGCGTAAGTCAGGACTTTTCATGGCCCGTAGAATATACAGTTACCGGAGAAAACCACTCACAACGGACCTACACAGTATATGTATCAACAGAAGGAAGTGATGAAAAAGATATCCAGACTTTTGAGATTCCCTATCAGCTCGGCTCTACAATTGACGATGAGGAAGGTGAAATTTTAGTAGTAATGCCTCAAGGGGTAGATCTTAGCAGTTTAAAACCGGAAATTACTGTTTCAATAAATGCAACAATTGACCCGGCTTCAGGTGAAGCACAAGATTTCAGCTTTGAGGTTGTTTACATTGTTACAGCAGAAAACAAAACAAAGAAACTTTATAGAGTAAATGTTGAGATAGATCCCAACCATACAATTTTTAATGATTGGCTTGGAAGCAAATCAAGCGATTGGTATGATGATGATAATTGGAGTCTTGGCATACCGGAAAATGGAACGGATATATATATAGGTTCCAATAAGCCTAACTATCCCGAAATTAACAGTAATGTAAGCATTAATAATATTACCCTTGAGCCCGGTGCCGTTTTAGTTCAAAATTTAGGTCATTTAAACATAAGTGGTATTTTTAAATTAATGTCATCGCCCTATGAAAATGCCTCGTTTCTAATAAAAGGTGGAAGCCGTGATATTGAGCCTGAAAACATAAAGATTGAACAAAGCATCACAAGTTCACAATATAATTATGCTCTTTCTTCGCCAGTGTGGGGAGATTTAGCCACAAGGGCAAATTCCGGAATAACAGGTACTACCTATATTTACGATAATCCAACAAACGAATATACACAACTGACAGATGAAGTGTTTGAGCCGGGAGTCGGCATGGTTTTACGAAATCCTAATCCCATAGTGTTTTCCGGCAAATTAAATACCGGCACTGTTGAGGTTAATCTTACTCGGACAACGGCAGGATTGGGCTGGAACTTCATTGGAAATCCATATACTGCTGCGGTGGATTGGAGATTATTAGAAAAAAGCAATGTTGATAATGTGTTCTGGATTTATAATAATGAAAGCGGCGTTTATGCTACATATAACGGTAAGTCAGGTATAGGAGTGGGCTTAAACGATCCCCCCTATCTTATTCCATCAAATCATGCTTTTTGGGTCAGGGTTACACAAGGTGAAACGCAAGGTTCAATTACTTTTAATACTTCAGCCACAGTTGATAATACCTTTTCTTATCTGAAATCAGGAAATTCAGAAAAATATCCTTTTATAAAGTTACTTTCATTTTATAACGGAAATCCTGATGAAACTGCAATTGTGCTAATACCGGATGCCGGTACAAATGCTTCTGACATTTATGATAACGACAAAATGTTCGGTTCCAACAAGCACACAGCAGATGTTTACACTATATCTCAGGGCAAGCCGCTTGCAATAAATGCCTTGCCTCCTGAAGAAGAAATGACTATAGCCCTTGGTGTTTATGTAAGAAGATCAGGCGGCTTAAGTTTACAATTAAAGGATTATGACTTAGCTGAAAATACCACAGTATTACTTAAGGATAAATACACAGGTGAAACAAGAGACTTAACTGCAGGAGAAGGATACAGAGCTTACCTGCAGATTTCACCGGAAATATTCATGGAGCAAGTTAGGGAAGAGGAAAAACCTGTGAGAATTGACGATAGATATGAAATAATCATTAAAACTGAAATTGCAACAGACAACAATCAAATACACAAGCCTTCTGAAAACCATGCATCTGATTTTCAAGTCTATAATTCAGAATACGGAATTGTGGTGCATCCGGGCAAAATAGAAGCTCCTGTTTACAAACTTTATGATATTACCGGCAGACTGCTTAGTTCGGATAAACTAATACCTGATTCGCCAAATATTATCAATATTGTTAATAATGGGATTTACTTGCTTTGCATTATTTATGAAGATAAAATGGAAAGCGTAAAGATTGTTTATTAACAGACAGGAAAAAAGACAAAAAATAAGATGGAGGCTGCAAATAAAAAGCTATATATTAAACCGCTTATGATAGCAATTGAATGTGATATTTCGGTTTCCCTGATAGGTGAATCGGGACCTCCACCCTTTCCTGATTTTCCTGATATGATACAACAAGATAAATATGAGGGGAACAGTCCGTTTAGAGATGAAATTTTTGAAAACAACCCATTAGACGATTGGAATAAATAAAAGCAAAAAGGTCGGCAGTTATAGCCGACCTTTTTTACTTTTATTATAAGGAAATACTTATTTTTTCAAAATGGATTTAATCGCTTCAACTATTTTCTTCAAGTCATCTTCACTTAAGAGTGGGTAAATAGGCAATGACACATTACCTTTCCATATTTTCTCGGAAACCGGGAAATCTTCAGGTTTCAAATTATACTCCTCACGATAGTAGGTCATATGATGCATGGGTTTATAATGTACTGAGGTACCTATCCCCATTTCAGACATTTGTTCTATAAAGTTATTACGCAAAACAGGCGATTTCTCATTTAAAACAATAGGGAACAAATGCCAAGCATGATTTTCAAATGGAATTTTACAAGCCGGTAAATCTATCATTTCCATTTCTGCAAGTTCTTCATAATAAAACTCAGCAACTTTTTGTCTTGCCATTCTCATTTCATCAACATATTCCATTTGAGCAATTCCGATAGCTGCATTTATATCCGGCATATTATATTTAAAACCCGGAGCAACCACATCATATTCCCATGAGGGCTTGTCGGAAGTAAACCTGTCCCACACATCACGGTTAATGCCATGCAGGCGCATAATTTTAACTCTCTTATAAATTTCTTCATCATTTGTGGTAAGCATGCCTCCTTCACCTGTTGTAATAGTTTTATTGGCATAAAAACTAAAACAAGTAACTTCCCCTATATTCCCTATCATTTTTCCATTTATTGAAGTTGGGAAAGCATGTGCCGCATCTTCCATTATTTTAATACCGTTCTTTCGGCAAATATCCAAAATTCCTGTTCCGTTTTCATTTATCATTTCGGCAGGATGACCTCCATAATGCACAATAATAAGGTACTTCACGTCGGGGTGACGGGCTATGGCAGCCTCCAATATCTCCGGCGTTATCAGTTGCGTTTCATATTCAACATCTAAGAATACGGGATGGGCATTTAAATAGCGAATTACTTCAGCTGAAGCAGTAAAAGTCATATCAGGAACAAAAACTTTATCTCCCGGTTTAACACCAAGAGCCTCAAGTCCAAGATGTAGAGCGGCAGTACAGCTATTTACAGAACAGGCAAATTTTGCTCCTGTTCGTTCCCGGAACATTTCTTCCAACTTCATAGCTTTTCCGGCGGTAGTGAGCCATCCGCTCTGTATCACCTCTTCGACATACTTAAACTCATTACCACTACATGAGACACGTGAAAACGGAATTTTTAACATAACAATAAATAAAAAAGGTGAATACGATTAATAATATCAAACTGTTTTATAAAATCAAAGATGTATAAAAGTTAGGCAAAATTTACAAAATATCATAAAACAGTAAAACTACTTAAATATAATAGTAAGAAAGGTACGCATTAAAATTATAAAGTCGCCCCACAAACTGTTATTCTCCACATAGGCTTCGTATAAATCAAGCTTCCGCGGCAATATCTCTTCACGATAAGCATAATCCTTATCATGGGCTGAGGCTAAAACATCTTCTTCATTTCTAAATTCCAAGGAAGCATTATCTGTAATTCCGGGCTTAAGCGTCAGCACTTTCGACCATCGCTCAGGGTAGGCATTTACCCATTGTTCAACTTCGGGGCGCGGACCAACCAAGGACATATCCCCTTTTAAAACATTAATGAGCTGGGGGACTTCATCTAATTTGGTTTTTCTTAATATTCGACCTATTGCAGTAACTCTGCTTACATCACCGGCATCAAAACTACCATCCTCCGAACCTTTGCGGACAGTCATAGTTCTGAACTTATACATTTTAAAATATTTGCCGTTTTTTCCTGCACGCTTTTGAACGAAAAAGATCGGCCTACCATCTGTTATTAATATTGCTATCACCACAAAAACAAATAGCGGCGAAATAAGCAATAAAAGAAAAAAGGAAACGATAAAGTCAAACAAGCTTTTCAAATTGAGCAAATTAAATGGATTATCTTGAAAGTTTACTTTTTTTAAAGACCCTCATATTACCTGAAAATAAAGCTAACATTCCCCTCATATACCCAATTCCATAAGAAAAATGAAGGATAAAAAAGCTCCACATTAAATGAAAAACAAGAAACTTCTTATGCTTAAAGCTTTGTACTACAGAAACAACAAAAAGTAAAATTAAATAGATTATACAAAGCGTTATATAAAGGATTTTAATAAACTTAAAAAATATTGATAATAACAGACCTCCAAATAAGAAGCTTACAAAAAGAAAAGGAATCAATTGCCTTACAGTAGGGATTCCTCCTAATTTATGCACAACAAGAGGCTTGTAAAGTCCATACTGATAATACATTTTGTAGAGCTTTATGTACGCATCCCTTGCAAAATATTTAACAACAACATCAGGAATTAAAAGAATTTTCATTCCTGCGTTTATCATTCTCCCATTAAATTCATCATCCTGGTTACGGACAAGGTCCTCATCGAAGAGCCCTATTTTTTGAAAAACATCCTTACGAAAACAACCAAAGGGTACTGTATCGGTCTCTCTTATTTTATTGCTTCCTATTCGAAAATATGAATTTCCAACACCTATTGGATGACTTAAGGCAACAGCGATGGCTTTACACTTTAAGCTATCATCAGCAGGAACTGTCTCAACCACTCCTCCGACATTATCAGCATTTAAGGAGAATAATGCTTTTACCAAGCGTGAAATATAATTCT
>CAZODA010000029.1:18648-25274 GCA_964578485.1 uncultured Alkalitalea sp.
ACATTATCAGCATTTAAGGAGAATAATGCTTTTACCAAGCGTGAAATATAATTCTTGGGATAAACTGAATGTGCATCCATACGCACTATAACCTCTCCTTGTGAAATTTTGATGCCACGGTTTAAACCATAAGGAACTATTTGTTCGGGATTATCTACAAGTTGGATATTTAAATTGTCGTTCAACTTTATAAACTCTTCAACAATCTTTCGGGTGTTATCTGTTGACATCCCATCAGCAATAATAATTTCTAATTTATCGGAAGGATAATCTTGTCCAAAAACAGCCTTGAGCGTGGAAGCTATATGTTTCTCCTCATTACGAATTGGTATTATCACCGAAACCAAGGGCTGTACCATTACAACTCAGAAATAAAATGTTTAAACTTACCGCTGACTCCTCTTCGAAGCTCATCAACACGCAAGGCTTTAAGAGGAATTCCTTTTTCAAGCATTTTTTCGAATTGCTTCTTGACTAATTCAAATTCTCCCGGATTCAAATCTCTCTCAGCAACATATTCAAACTCAAAGCCTTCTTTTGTCTGCCTGAATAAAAACTCTTTGACAACATCAGATTTATCAATTAATTCTTCAGCAACAAAATAAAATGAGATACCGGGTATTCGTTTCCCTGAAGGTAAAATGGCCATATCATTCAAACTCCCCATTATCTGTTCAATCCTGGTAAAGCCATCTTTCTTATTTATAGCAGCCAAATCTCCTATACGATAACGGATAAATGGAGTGGCACGATTAAAAAGAGCTGTACAAGTTAAATATCCCAATTCTCCATCAGGCAAAACATTGTCATCCTCATCAAGAACTTCAAAATACAATAAACCATCGGAAGCAGTCCAGAAACCATTTTCCTTAAAAGCCATAACACCAAGTTCCGACGAACCATATTCATTGAAAACGGGAACCCCAAATGCTTCTTTTAAAATAAGCGCATCCTTTTCGGTGCAAACCTCAGAAGTAACAATACATGCCTTTAGCGATTCGGCAATATCTGCCAAAACCAAGTCTTTGCCTTTTAAATAACGGGCAAAAGCAACAAGTGAATTTGTATATCCATAAATATAACGGAATTTATTCGCTTTAAAACGTTGTATCCAGCCTTCAAGTGCCTTATCGGAAAGGTCAAAAACATTAAAACGATGGCGATTGGAAAGTTTGTCTTTAATGCGCAGTTTTAACCTCGGAAAAGAACGCTGAGACATCCCGTACATACGTGCTTGCTTATCATTAATTGAAATATCAAAATCATTATAAATCCTTTCAACATTCAACCAAGTCATAACATGTGACAAACGGTCGCGAACAAAAAACAATGGATCTCCGGAGGAACCCGAGGTATTGCTAAAATACAACTTTTCCCCGACAAGAATTTCAGGAATACGCTGCATAGGATCTCCCTTCAGATCATTTCGCTTTATAACGGGAATTGTTTCCCACCTCGATGGCTCTTCACCAACAAAATTTCTATAAAAATTATTCTGAATATAATGATAATTAAAAATCTCAAAAGCTTTTCGTTGCTGCCAGTTGATAAGATCACCATCAAAAGGAATTTCAGAAAACATCAATCGGGCTTTCGATACAGGAAAGCCAAGAAGCTTTAATACACGAAAAAAATCATAGCTCATTTTCTTTAACATTTATTTTCCATCCATAATTTTTAAATAATGACAAGGATTGATCAATTACGTGTTCTATCTTAAAAGGTTCTGCTACTTTTTTAATCCCCTCGCTGATTTTTTTTGCAAGATTTGAATCATTAATTAACAGCGACATAGCTTGCGTTAAACCTTCAACATCTTTTGGCTCAACAAACAAAGCACTTTCATTATGTTCAAAAAACTCAGGCAAAGCATTAAAACGAGTAATAACTATTGGCGTACCTGCCATACCTGCTTCTACCAAAATTCCGGGTAGTCCTTCTCCAAAATGAAAGGTTGGAAGTGCAAGAAAATGATAGTTTGCCAATGTGCTTTGCACTTCAGAGGGGTCAAGCAAACCACCAAATTTAATTTTTCCATTTGAAAGCTTTACTTTTTCCATAAAGCTTTCTTCATAATCCTCATCAATGGGTCCGTATATATCAAGAGAAATATTAGGATTTTCATTGAGCAGCTTATTAAATGCATCAATTAAAACAGTTACTCCCTTAACTTCTGTAACCCGTGAAATAAATAATATTTTCCCTTTAATTGAATCCCTGTATTCCCACTTATCACCACTATCTTTTCTTGGATTATAAACAATTTCTACATTTTTAACCCCTAAATCTTCAAGGCCTTTTTTTAAAATTGCAGATTCAGCAAAAATACCATCAAGATTATTAATTGCCCTGATATATAATTTACGGTAAAAGGCAGACATATATAATAGCTGACGGTCAAAAGTTCCTCCTACAACATACAAGACAGCACGCTTGTTAGTGAAGAATTTTAAAAGACTGAATATTCTGATAATAGCATAACGACCTTCCTTATTAAGCGACAATATAATCTGATTTGATATTATCATTAAGGGAATAACCTTTAAATGATGAATTAATCTGTTGCCTTTGCGGCAAATAGTATCAAACCAAACAATATTCTCTGTTTGAATGGAGTCAAATCCTTCTTTCAAATAACTGTTTTTAACAGCATCGCCGGTATAAGGAGGTGAAAAAGGACCTATAAATAAAGTTTTTAACAACTTGCCGGAATTATTTTTCATAGTTAAATAACAGATTTATAAACATCTAATATTTTTTTGATAGCAGCATCTTTTGAAAATTCCTTCTTAATATGTGCTTCAAAATCTTTTCCCATTTTTTTCATCAGCTCACTATCGTCAAGTAAAGATATGATAGCATCAGCAAGCTGATTGGGATTTGAAGCTTCAACAAGGCTGCCTAAGCTCCCACCATCCAAAACAAAAGCACAATCACCAACATCGGTGCATACAACCGCTAAGCCGGCTAAGCCATATTCCAAAAGAGATACAGGTAAACCTTCCGATAAAGATGAAAGAAGGCCAAGATCACAATTCCTTAAAATTTCAGCCACATCATTTCTGGAACCCAATATATGTACCGATTTTTTCAAATTGTCATCCTTATTGACTCTATCATTTATTGAATGATAATATTCATCATTAAAATGACCACCAACAAGATACAAAACGGCATCAGGATATTGTTGCAGAACTTGAGAAAAAGCATCCAACAAATTATGATGATCCTTTTGTGGACGCAAATTAGCAAGACAAACCAACTTTGGGCCCTTTTCAATATCCGGGATCTCAGGCAAACGAACTATATTATTTTCAAATTTTATATCAGCAAAATTTGCTAAAAAAGACACTTTATTGCGATGTATTTTTAGAACTTCAACAGCATATTTTAACAACTTATCGTTTACCACAAAAGCATGCGCAAAGGAAGATGCCAACAGTCTCAAAACCTTAGACTTACGCCAGGGCAAGTGTTCGCTAAAACCATAATGATCATGCCATACGACTTTCACCCTGCTACCTGTCCATTTTAACATAACAGCCCAAAAAATGGAAGAAGAATGCGCATGAATTATTTTAATGCCATTTTTTCTAACATAACGCTTCAACTTGAAAAAAGCAAGAAAATCGAAGGTATGAAGTTTATTAAGTATTAATAGGGGAACTTTAGGCTCAACAAATTCTGTAAGCGGCCCTCCTGAGTGTGTTGCACATAAATGGCTTTCAATACCGGCATCAGCTAAACCATTGGCAATATTAACAGCCATTCGTTCTGCACCTGCTGCTATTAATGAATCAATAAGGGATAAAACTTTCATGATACGCCTTTTAAAAATCCAACTATCTCTTCCTCGAACTTTTCGAGATGATATTGACGAGACCATTTCATTGCTTCAATACACATTGCTTCATATCTGGCAGGGTCATCAATCAAATTCTCAATTTCATCTACTACCAACTTACTGTCGGGAGGAACTAAAACCCCTCTTCTACCATCACCAACCATTTGTCTAACACAGGACACATCGGTTGTAACAGGCAAGCAGCCCCACCACATACTTTCTGCTACTACTTTTGGCCATCCTTCAGAACGAGAAAGAAAAATCAGAAAATGACTTTCCTTAAAAAAATCAACTAACACTTCAGGAGCTACCTTACCTTTAACATGTATCACTGATTTTAACGATTCTTTTTCAATATAAGCTTCAAGCGGTCCACGCTGGAAGCCATCACCCAACAGTGTTAATTCGGCATTAATACCATTTTTACGTAAGAGCTTTAATACTTGAATAGCAGTGTATGGCCGTTTATTGGGTGTTAAAGTGCCTACAAATAATAATTTTATAAGCTTAGATCTATCTAAAACACGAATATCAACAGGCTTTATCATATCTTTTGAATATGATGCTGTAAAAAAAGGAACAATATTCTTACTCTTCTCACCCCAATCGCCATAAACTAAAACCTTAGCATTACGCGTTAAAAATTGATTCCGTAAAATATGTTGTTGTATCCTATATGTTATAGGTTGATAACTATTCCAATCCCAATTATTGGCATATTTGACAGTTTTAGGCTTAAAAGGAAAAAACATTTGAACGAAAACCCCTATTAATCCCATATTTGATGGGCAACGCAAATGTATATGATCACTTATGATCATGCCCCTAAACAATTGAAAAACTATTACCGGAACAGCAAAAAATGATTTTATTGTTTTTTTAAATGATGTTGTATCAACTTCAGGGAGTCTGACAAATTTTAATTTAGGATGTGAATAAAAGGCCTCTAAAGGATCAGGCTGCTCTTCTACAACAGGAGCCATAACCACAACCTCTTCTGTATGTTTCAGCCATATATTCATTTCACGAATATATGGAGTGTAGCCGGCATAACTATTGTTATTGGCTTTATGTATTACAGATGAGACAATTAAAAGGCGCATATTAAGCTAAACTTTTTCATTATAATATTCCTGACTCTATCATAGTTTATCAGGAGAAATAAGCGGTTTTGAAATATTATTTATATACATAAACGAAGCTCCAAAAAGAACTCCGGGAAGTGCCAAACGCATAGCTGCATGAAACATAGTAAACATGCTGATCAAATAAAAGGCGAGGAAAAAGAAACGCGTCATTGGTGATCGTATCACTATAAAATAATAAATAGGAAGACCTAACATTCCAATTAGCATAAAGAAAATCCCGGGTAAGCCATGTTCCGATAAAAGACGGGCAAATTCGGTATGGGCAGCAGCATACTGACCATAATAGCTGGCACGCAATTCTTCGGCCATCCCATATCCAACACCAAGCAAAGGATGATCCTTAAAAATATTAATGTCAGCTTCAATAATGGCATCACGTCCGGTAAGGATGCTTTTGTTGGAATACCTTATTCCCATTTGAACTTCTGAAGTTGATAAGCCCTGATAACGATACAACAAAAAATTGTTTGTAATATGATTTGCAACAAAAAAAACACCGGCAAAGAAAAGAAGTCCCCCAAGAATATAGGGTGTTGCCCTCTTAAGGCGAATTCTGAATTCAGGAAAGGTAAATATTAAAACTAATACGGCTGACACAAAAGCCAAAAGACTTCCTAAGACACCTCCCCGAGAAAATGTTAACAGAGCTCTTAGTACCAAATAAAATAACATTAACCAGTCAAGCCAAGACCATAGGGTAATTTTTTCACCATTAACTTTAAACAATAAAACCATTAATATAAACCATCCCAAAACAGTTGAAACCTGATTAGGGCCGAATCCACCGGCAGCGGCTCCACTGGATTGTATGCTTGTAAATTCAAGAGTTGAAATATTGGCAACAACAGATAAGGCAGCAATTATTGTAAAAGCCGGTAAAAAGGCCAGCCGCATATTAAAATAGAACTTTTCAATAGAAATAGGACGACGATAAAAGTATAAACCCGACATAACCAAAGATAATGGTCCTGACATATTAAAAAGGATGCTCTTGCGTATCTCTGATGTGGAAGTACCATCTACCAAGAACATGGCGGGAAGAATTAAAATAAACAATAAAATAAATGTCCAGGATATCCGTTTGTGCTGTCCAACGAGCAAGCCCAGAAGGAATAATATGACACAAACATATTTTCCTAATTCCCATGAAAATTGAGCACCTGCCATTCTATAAACCATTTCAAGCCCCATCATATATATGGCATAAAATCCTGCCCGATGATCACGGTCAAAGGTGTAAAGCACATCCCATACAAACCACAAAAACAATCCTGCATAAGCAAGGGCTATCAATGAAGGCATAAACCTAAGTGAAACTCCCAAAATCAAATGCCCTGCTATCAGAACGATATGACCTGTTTTTGTATTTATAATTTTCAACATAAACGAACCAACTTTTCAATATCCTGAATTCCTGTACTATTCTATCAAACTCTTTTCTTCCTTTTTTTACGAATACTATTATAAAAAGAAATATTCATATCAATAACGTTATCCAAATCAAACACTTTATGGGCAAATTCCTGACCGGCCTTTGCAATTTTTTCCATTTCTTTAGGATGCTTAAAGGCAAATATAATTTTTTCTGCAATATCTGAGGGATCATAAGGATTACATAATAATCCATTATTCTT
>CAZODA010000029.1:25374-40056 GCA_964578485.1 uncultured Alkalitalea sp.
ATTCCAACTACTGTAACCTGATGACCCTTTGCTACCATACCATAGCCAATAGTTTGGATAAAAGTGCCTATTCCACCGGTTGACCATAGAGGATATTCATGTGAAAGAAAGCAAATATTCATATAGCTATTGAGTTTTTTTATTTAACAATTCGTTTACAATATTATCGGAAGCCTCAGTTACCGGATGAAGGATGATTTTTTCAAGCCACTTTTTTCGATCTTGAGCAAACTTATCAGGATGCTTTATAGTCTTGGAAACTAAGGAAGCAATTTCTTCTTTCGAGTTAATCCATACAACAACATCTTTTGATGGCATACTTCTAAAATGCTGATAATCATATATTTTCTTAACAGAATATCCGGGAAAGGCATTTTCAGGATCATAATTAATATAACAAGCAGGCTTATCGAACATACTGTAATCATGTGCCATAGTAGAACCAACATTATATACTAAATCGCAATGCCGTGCTACATTTACCAAGAGTTTAACATCAGAAAACAAAGGATAGGTAAGAGTCCAGTTTCTAACTTTATCCTCTTCATTAGCCCATAAAGGATCTACAACAGTAATTATATCTTTATGATTTTCTATAACGGTATCAAACCTGCTGCTCCAGTCAACCGGACAACGTCTGAATAAAATTTGAGGCCGTTCTGCTTCCGGCAAGGTTTTAAGCGATAAAGCCAAATCATTCAAATAAACCTGATCATAAGGGCTCGTTAACTGATCACCTCCGGAATAACAAATAATAGGACGTTTAAAATCAAAACCATAAGCTTTGCAAAATTCTTCACGGCCAAGCAATAAATCATCACGTTTATAAAATTCAAACTGAGGAGTTCCGGTAATTCGAACAGAGCCGGAATCAATATCAGGGTAATAATATAAAAGTTCCTCTTTCATATAATCCGACCAAACAAAATATTTATCGGCTCTAAATGCCATACGCGCTTTAGGAAGATTATCCCATGAATAAATTGCTGTAATTGTTTCAACTCCTATTTGTTTCGCTGCAGCAAATAATGGTGATGTAGTAAGTGCCCTTTGATGAGTACAAAGAATCACATCAGGTGAAATGCTCTTAATTAAATTAAGATAATCATTATAATAAGGCGACTTTAAAACCCTTTTTAAATATCTCTTGTTAATTCTTTTTATTATAGAATAATTGGCAGTAAATCGTGAAACAAAACGAATCGTAAAATAAAACAACCTGACACGCCCCTTATATCTTCTTAAATATTTCCATTCATGGTCCGGAATAATAGTTGGATTATTAAGCCGTTTTTTGAAATATCTCAAACGCGAAATATTTTCAAGTTCTCTTAAAAATTTCTCTCTAAAAACTTCACGATAGGCAGGAACACCAACAACATCAAATTTTATTCCATGAACCTTTTCGGCTTCTTCTATTGCTTTGTCAGACAATGCAGCTATTAACACAAGCTGAGCCTTGTGATCAATCAAGCCCTTAATAATTCCGGAAAACAAATAATTCCTGATTCCAACACCATCCGGTAAAAATATTGCTACCTTTTTCATTAAAATTTTCTTTTATAAAAAACAGTGCCTCTTCTCAATCAGATTATTTAATTGACAAATACTCCATATATATCTCAGCCAGCTTAAAATCCTCTTCTGTATCAATATCAATATGAAAACTTCTGTCTTCAACCCAATACAACTTATCATTGTTCCAAAGATTTATATCCTCCGATAACACATTATATGCATCATGAATTAAAAAAGCACCCGTCGAATGCCAAGAAGACGGATAAAGCTCTTTCAACTTTTTTGTATTCGCTTCATAATTATGCATAGATTCTTGAAAATAGGGCCGAATTTGTCCCTCTTCATTAATCCTTAACAATTTTTGAGGCATATGATGTGTTTCTTTTAAAGCATATACATTTGAATGTGTTTTATGATAGGTTTTAATAATCTCGACTAAGACATCAGTATCTAAAAATGGATAGGTACAAAGAAGCAATAATACTGCTGACCCTTTCAAATGAGGAAATTGCCTGAAAAAATCCAAAATCACTTCACCTTCATTAATAAGATCACCACTTATAATCTCACTCCTTGGATGTATGACAACTTCATCTTTATACACCTTCCTGCATGTATCCTGCCATTCATTACAATCAGTAGAAGCCACTACCTCATCAATAAAACCCCTTTGTTTTAAGTTGCTTAATTTATTTAAGGCTCTTTGATACAAAGGCAGCCCACCCAAGAGTCTGCCATTTTTTAAAGGCAGTCGCTTTGAGCCCTTCCTGAATGCCACAAAACCAATAACTTTTCCCTCCACCTTATTATATACTGATAGTTAAATTGTTATTTGAATATCCTTAAATAATTTTTGCTTTGGAATTTTCCAAAACGATTCTTTGGAAAGTTCTTCTATAAAAAGTTGAGCACTATTTCCTGAACCAAATTTAAATGAAGAGTCAACATGCTCCTGAATTAATGCTTTTCTAATAGCCTCTTCAATTTCAGCTTGCTTATATCCACAATTAATAATTGATTCATTCAAAGCCCTATTACTTTGCCTTGTTCCAATATTTACGCTCGAAAGACCATAATATGGTGCTTCCCTGATTCCGGCACTTGAGTTTCCGATAAGGAAGTTTGCATTTTTTAAAAGTACGAGGAAATATTCAAAGCGAATTGATGGGAATACTTTAAAATTATCTTTATCCTTAAAAGTCTCATAAGCTTTTAAGATAGACTCGGAACCCCAGTCATTATTAGGATAAATCACCACATAATTCAACTTGGATTCAACAACTGCATTTACAAGGTTTTTGGAATATTCTGATAAAGAATCATATTCTGTAGTAACCGGATGAAACATCAAAACAGCATAATCGGAAAAAGGAATTTCATAATACTTTTTAACTTCTTCCAATGGAGGCAATTCATCTGAAAACATAACATCAATATCGGGAGATCCAATTGTAAATATCGAATTTTCAAGCTCACCCATTTGCACTAATCTTTTACGTGCTTCTTCATTGGAAACAAAGTGAATATGGCTCATTTTAGATACCGAGTGCCTTATTAATTCATCAATAGTTCCGGAAACCTCACCTCCTTCAACATGGGCCACTAAAACATTATTCAAAGCACCGGCTATAGCACCGGCCAAAGCTTCTACCCTGTCGCCATGTACTACTATCAGGTCGGGATGTTCTTCACGAATATAATTTGAAAGGCCCTCTATAGTTTTTGCAAGAGTCAGATCCATTGTTGATTCTTGTGTTGAATTATAATAACGATATATATTCTTGAATCCGCATTTCTCAACTTCTATGGCCGTTAAGCCATATTTCCTATGCATATGCATGCCGGTAACAAAAATATGAGGTTCAAAACCTTCGCATTCTCCAACTGCATACATTAGTGATTTCAACTTTCCAAAATCTGCTCTGGTACCTGTAAGAAACAATATTTTTTTCATTTAATTTAAGCTGATTTTATAATATATCAATATTTCTTAGCTGTTCCCCTGTTTCGATATCCCTTGCTGCTGTTGTTCCAAGGATATCATTAAATTTAGCTGCAGGAATCTCACCCGTACCGGGTCGTTTAACCCAAATATTTTCCATAGTAAACTTTTCGCCTTTTAAAACAGGTTTTATTGTACATACTGTGGCAAAAGCAAAATCAATAGTAACCTGTTCTTCTTTTGCAGGACCTTTTGTTCCTCCTCTTTGTTCAAATAAAATTTGAACCCCTTCTATCAACTCTTTACATTCTTGTTCGTCCATAGAACAAATAATATCGGGCCCTGTCCTCTGCTTATGATCAGTAAAATGCCTTTCAAGTATGGAAGCTCCTAATGCAACTGCACCGAAACAAGCATGATTTGTTAAAGAATGATCGGATAAACCAAAAGGAACGCCGGGAAAATGACCTGCCATTTCCGTCATGGCTCCAAGTCGTACAAGATGATTAGGTGTAGGATAAAGATTGGTGGTATGAAGCAAAGCATATTCGATTTTATGCTTTTCAAATATAGCAACAGCTTGTTTAATGCTGTCAATAGTATTCATCCCGGTACTTAATATTATTGGCTTTCCAAAGCCTGCAATATGCTCAAGTAATGGATAATTATTACATTCGCCCGAACCAATTTTAAAAGCAGGAACATCCATTCGCATCAACCTATCAGCAGCAGCCCGTGAAAAGGGAGTACTGATGAAAATCATCCCTTTGTCTTCAACATAATTTTTTAATTCTCTTTCCTCATCTTCATCCAAAGCACAACGTTCCATAATTTCATAAATCGAAACATCAGCATTGCCGGGGATTACTTCCTTAGCTGCC
The DNA here is from genome assembly GCA_964578485.1 of uncultured Alkalitalea sp. Lineage (GTDB taxonomy): Bacteria > Bacteroidota > Bacteroidia > Bacteroidales > Marinilabiliaceae > CAZODA01. The sequence goes on from CAZODA010000029.1 coordinate 29,716, forward strand.
GGTGCCATTTCATCCTCCACAATATGGGTCTGATGCTTAACAAGCTCGCAACCGGCACGAAAAGCAGCATCTACCATTTCTTTCGCTACGGCAAGACTACCTTCATGATTAATTCCAATTTCGGCAATTACCAATGGAACATGATTATCACCAATATTTCGGTTTAAAATTTTCATCTTTTTCTAATTATTATAATGCTGCTTATATCATGTTGAATTTTCGTAAAAAGCGCATTGCCAAAGCTGAAAAATAAAATAACAACTTGTTTAAAAATCGTGACCTACCTTTAAAGGCAGGGAACTTTTTATGTGTACGCTCATTTACCTTAAAAGATTCTATTAAATCATCGGGTAATGAATTTCCTAAATGATAAGCAAAACAATTTGTAGTTGAAAGTCGAAGATATCCTAGTCTTTCAGGTACAAAATCAATATAATCATGCTCATAGCCACTTTTAAAAACATAGTTTACTTTCTTATCAGGAAAGCTTTTAACAACATCATTTTTCATTGTAGCAAGAGCATGAGATGCACCTATACATGCCTTAAAACCCTCCTTTTCCAAATAATATTGCAAATCTCTCCAAGCCTTTTTCCTTTTAACACCTTTCCCTGTAAAAACACCGGAACTTGGTTTATTTCCAAAACCCCTTTCTATCAAATCTAAATCTTCATCACTTACAACTTTTCCTGCTTTCCTATTTAAGTTCCACAGCCAAGAAGAGTTATAATGAAATGTTAAATGAGGACAAGGATAGCAGGTAACAAGTCCTGCACGTGAGAAATTTGAAAACACGTCAATAACAGCATCTTCCCAACCCGGAAAAAATAAAAAATCAGCATCCGAAATTGTTATAAATTCTTCAAAAGAAGCAGCTGCCTCTGATAATATGGTTTCTAATTTCCCGCGGTTTTCACTTAAAATCACGTACTTATCAATCAAACCTTTATTTACAAAATCCTCAGCTATTGACGAAGATTCTCTGCAGGAATTATTGTTTATTAAAGTAATTGCTGTTTTTTCCGGGTCTATGGTTTCAGTAAGGCTTTTTAAACACCAAAACAATACTTTTGGCTGTTCTTTAAAATAGCTGTCAGAAACATTTGGTATCCAAAAAGGAATAATTACCCTGTGACTTTTATGAACAAGATCTTGAACATTTATTTTTTGTGGATTTGTACCTATTCTCATCTGACTTTAAACAAATTGGGAAACCTTAAAATAAAACCCCATACCACTCTCGGATGTAGGCAAAAGAAAAATGATATCTTAAAAGCATTTGAAAGTGCTGTTTTGTAGGTTTTATTACAATCGGCCATTGAAGTCTGCTGCCTCAAAAGTTGACCTCTTATCTTGTTAAACCTTCTAAAGCTAATACCTTCTTTTTGTTTTAATTTTTTTACAGTACGAAATAATACAAGAGGGAGATAGTTATAAGCGTAATTATTTTTGGATATTCCTTCTTCATGCACACGATAGAACAGTAAAGGTCGATCGAGATAAAAAAACTGAGTATAAAAGGCAATACGAGTAAAAAACTCCATATCTTCTCCTGCTGCCGGAATACTCTCATCAAAGGGGCCCGTTTTTTCTATTATCTCTTTTTTAATAAGGGCCGAAGACAGCATAACAGTAAAATTACCCACCATGCGATCAAAAACATAACCGTGTTTTAACCGGCTATCTCTTAATCTTCCAACAATTTCACCTGTCTTATTCCCTTCATTGTCAATAACCTTACAATATCCGTGTACCAAGCCATAGTCGGGATTGTTTTCAAGAGTATCAACTTGAAGGCTGAGCTTCTCGGGTAACCATATATCGTCATCATCAAGAAAAGCAATATATTTCCCTTTTGCTAGAGCCAATCCTGTATTACGCGGAATGATAGGACCACCTGAATTTGTAATTTTATGGTATTTAACTTTAGGAAAAGCATCACAAATTTCCTTATTTTCATCCCCGGGAGTACCATCGTCTATCACTATTATCTCATAGTCGCTAAAAGTCTGATTAATGACGCTGTTTAATGCCTCTCGAAAATAATCAGGACGCTTATAAGTTGGTAGAATAACAGATACTAATGGCATGATAAAGACTATTTACACAGTTGATTTACTAATTCTTCGAAATTTTAATGCAAGCCAATGTTTCAACAGTTCATATTTACGGGTATTATTAAAAGCTTTCCAAATTAAACCCTGAAAGTCCTTCACCCCTTCTTTATAAGCTGTAATGGCATCTTCTCCAATTCTTTCCCATATTACTTTGTCATAATCACTATTAATACCCAAATATTTAGGAAGTATTTTAAAATGACCTTGCCAATAATTTCTTCCCCTTTTCATCTCTGCACTATTATGGTGACGACGATAATGACTGACAAGATTATCCTGAAATGCAATTCCACGCTTCAAGGCTATACGCATAAACATATCCCAGTCTTCAGCAAACAAATTTTCATCAAATCCACCTAAATCACGTAAAACTTGGGTAACATAAAAACCTGATGCAGTGGGTATAAAGCAACCATGAGTAACTAATTCAGAAAAAATAAAGCCTGAAGGCATCTCATTGTTGCTAAACATTTTTTTTCGATCAGAAATAATAGAAGGACGAAGCATATTATCGTCATTATCGATCCATGCTATATCCCCATACAAAAAGCCCGGCTCCCAATCAAGATTCTCAAGATAGTTAACCTGACTTTCAATTTTGTGTGGCAGCATAATATCATCACAGGGCCAAGGATGAAAATATTTTGTCGTACTTAGCGACAAAGCGTGATTCATAGTTTTTGTAATTCCCTGATTTTCTTCATGAACAATAAGTGTTGCAGGCTTACCATTTTCTTCAAGCCACTCTTTAATAAGCTCAACAGAATTGTCAGTACTGTGGTCGTCTATAATATAAAAATGTTTAGGGCGACAGCTTTGGTTCATAATGCTGTCGAGTGATTTTTTTAAAAATCGGCTTTGATTGTAACAGAGCGCAACTACTGTTACTAATTCCTCACATTTTTTAGAGCTTGAATCTTTCAACATCACAATATATTGTTAAACTGATTAATTTTTTCCGACACATATTCTATCTCCTCATTTGTATGAACCGGACTAATAGGTAAGCTTAATTCCTGTTGATGAATTTTTTCTGTTACAGGAAATTTTAAATGCTTCCAATGAGAAAACGCCTCCTGATGATGGGGAGGAACAGGATAATGTATCATAGTTTGAATTCCATTATCACTTAGATATTGTTGTAATTCATCCCGGCGAGGATGCATAATTGCATAAATATGATATACGTGTAAATTATTTTCCAACACATAAGGAAGAACAACTTCCTTATTCTTTATCAGTGAACTGTAAAGAGCAGCAAGTTCACGCCGTTTTTCATTTTCTTTTAAAAGTCCATTTAATCTAATCCTTAACCATGCAGCCTGGTTCTCATCCAATCTCATATTAAAACCCTGATAAAGATTGTAGTATTTTTTATGTGAACCATAATTTCTTAAGGCTTTAATTGCCATCATCAACTCCTCATCAGATGTTGTAACGGCACCTGCATCTCCAAGGGCACCTAAATTTTTACCCGGATAAAAGCTGTGACCTGCAGCATCGGATAAAGAACCTGCCCTTTTTCCGGTAGAATCAGATGCTCCATGAGCCTGGGCTGCATCTTCAACAAGTAAAAGATTGTGTTTTTTGCAAAGATCCTGCAAACCCGACATAGCTGCTAACTGTCCATAAAGGTGAACTGCCATTACTGCACGAGTATTTGCCGTAATATGCTTTTCAAGCCCTTCAGCATCTAAATTATAAGTCTTCGGATCAGGTTCTACCAATACCGGAGTCAAACCACTTTGGCTTATCGCCAATATCGATGCTATATAGGTGTTGGCAGGAACAATAACCTCATCCCCTGCCTTAAGTTTATTCAAAACTTTGTAGGCTTCAAAAATAATTCGTAAAGCATCGAGCCCGTTGCTAACACCAATACAATATTCACTTCCGCAAAAAAGAGCATATTCTTCTTCAAAAGTCTTTACAGCATCACCTAAAATATACCAACCTCCTTCAAAAAACTGTTGTGTTACAGTCATCATTTGTGGAAAATAAGGCTGATTCACAGCCCCTAAATCAAGAAATTTTATCTGCATAATTCTTTTCTGTAAAAATCGTGACAAAAACCTGCTGCACCGAAACCTTCCTTAAAGGAAGCCAGCCCTTCATTTAATACCTTCCCATCTTGTTCGGTGGAAGTACCAAAGCTAAAGTATCTTTTCGCAGTCCCATAATTTTCAATCATATAACCAACTAAAAATTCAGCAGCACATAAATCACGCCCTTCGTTATTAAAATGAAAATATTGTGTGTGAATAAAATCATTATCAATAAAAAGCCATGCACCACCTAAAAACTTCTTATCCTGATAAACACATAATGTTTGGCAGTTTTCAGGAAAACGCTTCTGAAGCAATAATACTTCTTCAGCTGTATGAACTGCCACAGTTTTATATTTACTGCCAAGATTTGTGTTTACAAGTTCCATAAATTTATGAACATCCCCCTCTAAATCAAGACGCAAATTGTTTCTTGTCGATTTATTAAAGCGATAGCGCTTATCACGTGCAAATCCACTATGGTTTTTAAAATCAAAATAAAATGAAAGATCACGGCGCCATAATTCATAACCATTATTCCATAATATCCATGAGTCTGAATCATTGCCATGCCTTTCAAAAACAAAAGGCTTATGTTTATATTCAATTCGTATAAAAGAATTACGACAGGCATAATCCTCCAGTTCATTAAACAAGGCTTGCAATTCAATTACCGAAAATCTTTTGCTTAAAACCCAACCCCCATAAGTAAGCCCCTGATGTGACCATAAAATATTTTCATTTTCATTGGCAGGGAAAACAGCCTTTAATTTTCCATTGCCAAAAGCCATTAAACTGTGATCTTTAAAACGATCTGCATGATAATCAATAAATCCACGATAAAACAAAAACACCCCATTCCAGGAATCCTTGATAAACTGATCCCATTCAGATGCCTTGGCCGGAGTGTATTTTACTATTTCAAACTGCATAAATGATTTTTTAAACTTTAGGCTTGTTAATTTTACCTACTACCTTGGCCGGACAACCCCTCGCAATGGAATAAGGCGGGAGGTCAGAATTTACAAAACTCTTAGGATGAACAAATACTCCGTCACCTATGGTAACTCCGGCTATCACCATAGTGCCATGGCCTATTAAACAATCATTGCCTATGCTGATGGGAGCTTCTTTAATCGGGTACTTCTTCAGCATCTTATTACTTGCCGTTGGCCCTGTATCAACAATAAAATGACAAAAAGAACCTATACTGCAACGCTCACCTATTGTTAACTGAGCTGCAAAGCCATTGATAATAGTATGATTGCCAATACGGGTGCCGGAGCCCACTTTCATAATATTGTGCGGACTTCCAAAGATAGTAGTTCTAAGCCCTATTTTTATATCATCGCCTAATTGAACATTATTAAGAGATACTTTTTCATCAACTTCTACATTCTTGCCCGTTATTATATTTGAGTGTATCATTTGCTGATATTTTAATTTTAATTATTCACCTTCTTTATAATCTATTTCTTTAGGATCGATAGAGCGGATAAAACGAGCAGGATTACCACCATAAATAGAAAAATCGGGAACATCAGTATCTACATAGCTATTTGAAGCGATGATACAAAATTTGCCAATACTGACTCCGGGTGCTATTACTGTTCCGGAGCCTATCCAACAATGAGAACCTATTTTTATCGGAGCGGCAGCATTAGTAAACAACTTATTAATAGAAGAGCCGGGAACAAGCCCCCAATTGGAAACAATAACAGAATGTTGAGCCACTGAAACATTCTCCCCAAGTTCAATATCTGCCTCCGAAGCATCTATTGTTACATACATACCTACAATGCTCCCTGAACCAATTTTTAAAATATTATTTTGTCCTCCTTGAATTATGCACTCTTTGGCTATTTTAATATCATCTCCAAAAGCAACATTATTAATAAAAGTAGAAGGATGAATATTTACATTGTCCCCTAAGGTGATGTTGGATAGTATCATTTTTTAAAATATTTAATCAAATTTAATAGATAATCTATATGCTCAATAGTCATTGCCTGATGGCAAGGCAGATAAAAGGCTTCTTCTCCATAAAATACGCTACATTCAATACCTTGTTTTTGAAGAAACACCTTTAATTTATCCAAAGGCCAAGAGGGTGCCTTAAAGATAAAAGCTCCCGGAATATCACCTTGACCGAGTTCAAAACGAGGCTGAAAACCAAAAATCATTAACTGTTCACGCATTAATTCGAAAATCTTTAATCGCTCCTTAATAATCCTATTTTTTTGTTTATAGAAATGATTAAAACATGCTTTGTAATATTGGAGGCTTTCATCAATTTTAACTTTAAAATCAATGTCATCTTTTGAGTATATCAAACCTCCACCCTGAACAGGAAACATTTTTGCCATACTATAAATGGCAAAATCTCCAAATGATCCTGCCATTTTTCCATTATATGATGAAAACATTGAATACGCACAATCTTCAATAATAGGAAGATTATAAGCACTTAATTCTTCAATGTTTTTATACATAAAACCAAACTCATGATTTACAAGTATCACTGAAGTACGATCAGATTTTTTACGGCTCCAGTGGCAATACTTTTCAATAACACGAGTAACACAACTACTTATATAGCGATTACCACTTGTTGTAATAATCCATATTTCATCATCCCTGGTTAAATTCATCGTTTCAAGTACTGTTCCTAATGCAGAACTTCCCGATGGTGCTACATACATTTTCCTTTCTTCAAGAAATAGATAAGGTAAATTATCGGGGGTGAAAGATTTCCATATCTCCCGATTTTTGTATTGATCGCCGGGTAAAAATGGCGACATATACAAAAGCTCATTCCGAAAAGGATCCGGATTTATTATATATCCATTACTCCAATCCACGATATTTCAAATAAGCATCATACGAACGTATATAATCAGCTTCGTCATACTGATGCGAGGTTAATACCAAACAAATGGAACCGGAAGAAAAATTTTGCTCACGTGCCCAAATTCCGGGAGGAATGTGCAAGCCCATAAAAGGCTGATTTAAAAAGAGTGTCTTACGATGAGTACCGTCATCAACCATTACTTCAAAACTTCCACTTGCAGCAATCAGAAATTGATGACAGATAATATGTGAATGGGCACCTCGTTTTTCTCCGGCGGGAATATCATAAAGATAAAAAACACGCTGAATATCAAAAGGCAAGTCAAATCCATTCTGGACCGGTGTTATACGTCCCGAAACAGCAGAAATTTGCCGTAACTGATAAATATGGCAATCAAAAACTGAGGGTAAATCAGTGTTTACCGTTAAGTTTGCAGTATAGCTCATAATCTCTTATATAATCTGATTCTGAAAAAGGATGTGAACTTAAATGTAAGGACAAAGAATTGGTGCTAAAATTCTCCATATGTCGCCAAGATAAAGGAGGTAAATAAAGTCCTTTATAAGATCTGTTTAAATGGTAACGCACAATTTTACCATCATATTTTTTAATAACTACATCAAAACTTCCCGACAAAGCAACAATAACTTCATGACTTGAATGATAGGCATGTCCTCCCCTGGTTTCTCCTCCGGGAACATCATAAGTCCAAAAAACCCTTTTAATTTTAAAAGGGAAGTGATTCTCATTTTCCAGGAAGGTTAAATTCCCACGCTTATCAAGAATTTTTGGTAGTTCTATTAATTGTTCCATTGTTAGAATTCTTGTAGTTCAACCATTTTTCTAAATCGGGCAGATTTGGCTTGAAGCTCATTAAAAGTTCCTGAAGCAGCTATCCTACCTTTATCAAGCAGATAGATCACATCGGCATTACGAACCGTAGATAATCTATGTGCTATAATAACAATTGTATATTTTCCTTTTAAAGCATTTATATTAGACTGAATAATTCCTTCATTTTCGGAATCAAGTGCCGAAGTAGCTTCATCCATCAACAAAAGGGAGCAATCCCTGAAGAGCTCACGTGCTATGGAGATTCTTTGTTTTTGACCTCCTGAAATCAATATTCCGTTATCACCCAATAAGCTGTCTTCCTGCTCGGGCATTAAATGAATGGTTTCGCTCAATGCTGTCTTATCAATTACATCCCAGAAACGTTTTAAATTGTCATCAGTTTTCTCAGAATTGAAAGTGACATTATTAAAAACAGTATCGTTAAATACTACAGGTTCCTGAGTTATATACCCTACCATACGTCGGAAACTCCTAACTCTGGAAGGTATTAAAGGTACTCCATCAACCAGAAGCTCCCCATTATCCGGAAGTAATAAACCTGCCATCATATTAACTATTGTGGTTTTTCCGGAACCACTTTCCCCTACAAAAGCAACAGTCTGATTTTTATGAATAGTAAGTGAAATATCGTTAAGAACAGGCGAAAGATCCTTACTGTATGAAAAAGAAACATTGTCAAATTTAATCTCAGATTTCAGTTCTTCAACTTTTTCCAAATGGCTGCTTTCAACTTTCTGATCAAACTCTTCGTATAGCTCGCGAACAGTTACAATACCACCGGAACTTACGAGAAAACTTTGCCAAGAGTTTTGAACCGACATTAAACTCGTAAGAGAACGGTAAAAGAAAAGCAGACTCAATACTATGCTAAACATGGAAACATCAAATAAAACTACCTGGACAAAAATAATTGCCGCTACCATTGCTATGGAAATAGGCTCACGCAATGAAGCCGATATGGCATTGAGTTTACCCATACGCATAGTTAAATCTTCAGCCTCATTTATCAATTCAACCAGCATCTTCCGATATTTGGAAATTAAATCAGTTGCTTTTAGATATTTATAATTCCACACAGATTCCAAAACTTTCCCCTGCAAACCGTTACCAATATATGACTGTTCCAAAGAAGAAGTCTCAACTTTCTTATTTATATACCTGTAAATAAAACTTGAAAGAATACCTGCTATTGTAATAAGAAGAGCAAATTTGAAGTTTGCCAAAAATGCAAGAGCCAAATAACCGACTAACATAATGGCTGCCTGTAAAGTACTTAGATATCCCAATAAAGCACCACCGGCTTTGCCAATTTCAGCAGTAATTACATTTTGAATACGTCCCAAATCTATATTTACAAAACCGGGATAAGATATATTGCATAAACCATTTACTAATTTAATGCGAAGCTCTTTCATAAATTTCACCCTTATCTTAGTGAAATAATAACCGTTGATAAAACTGATCATTCCTTTAAAGGCAAACATGCTCAAAAGAAAAATTAAAATCACTCCTACGGTTAGCTCAATATTAAAATAATCGAAAGCTCGAATTAAATATTCTAAATTACCCATATCAGAGGCTGCAGCTCCACCAGATTCAGCAACCTGAAACAATGGTATAAACAAAGCAAGACCAAGGCCATCAAGAAATGCTACTATCGCACTCATAAACAACAATAAGGGAATCCGCAAACCTAATTTCTCATAATAAAAAAGGAAGTAGCGGACCTGACTAATATTTTTTATATGTCGTAGCATTAAAAGTTAAATTTAAAAATAATTAATTCTATTGCTTCGCTTCCTGAGTCACATAATTTAATTATTATGACCAGTCTTAATTATACTTTCTGTACTAAATTAACAATCCTAAGGGAAACTTCATTTAAATTGTGATTAAACCTGACAAATTAATGCCGAAAGCCTTTATTTTACAGATGAATGAAAAATCAAAAATGAAAAATGTTGACTACTACGTCATATAATATGGTTTCGAGTTATTAATTAGAATATTAGTTAATTAGCAGATTAGTGGATTAGTAGATTAGTTAATTAAGAAATTGAAAATGTTTAGGACAACGTAGATGAGGGGTGTTGTTATTAGTTTTTAATGTACTCAAAGCATCCTGCTTTGAGAGAAGGTGTGATTCCAAAGTTCCAGCAAGCTTAGCTACCATGTCTTCGTGAAAATTCGTGTCTTAGTGGATTAAACCCCTCCGGTCTTCGACCACCTCCCCTTTGCAGGGGAGGAGTTATTTCCATAATTAAAGAAACGCCCTTTTATTTGCACTCACCAACTGCTCCCCTTTTGAAGGGGAGCTGTCCGAAGGTTGAGCGAAGCGAAATCCCGTGACCGCGTAAGCGGGAAACGGGAGAGCGAAGCGAAATCCCGACTATAGCCGGTAGGCGTGAGACGGGAAAGGATACCGTCCATAATAGTGTGTCTGTAAAAAATGCATGTTTCAAATATTCTATAA
>CAZODA010000030.1:0-38814 GCA_964578485.1 uncultured Alkalitalea sp.
GGTCGTATAATTTCGGCAGATTTTGGATCTTGTTTTATTAATTCTTTTCTTTTTGTCCCATCAATTATAAACGCCTCATTAAACCCTGTTTTTATGCCATAATTAATTTGAATGTCCCATTCTTTAAGAGGGGTTCCAACCGCCTCAATCTTTTTCTTTATTTGTTGTTCTATCGGTGAAAGGATTACCCAACTTTCTGAGTTTTTATATTCCATTAAACTTGAATGTTGTTTAAGGTAAAGGCTCAAATTATTTATCACTTTATCTTTAACAACACATGCTTTGGTTTCAAAAAAGTTCTTTTCTTTCGACAGTAGAAGAATATTGGTATCTACGGTAGCTGATTCAAATATTTTTTGTCCTGCAAAATCAATCAACAAAATTGGATTAGTATTTTCAGCAAAAAATTTCCTGGTTTTTTCTCCATACCCTGCTCTCATCCATTTGTTTGATGTGATATAACACAGATGCCCCTTGTGTTTTAAAAGTTCAACACCTTTTTCATAAAAAAGTGAGTAAATGTCACCGGTACGAGCAAATGTTTTAAAATTTTGGTTTTCGAATTGTTCTGCCAGTAGTCCGGCATTTTTTTGTAATTGAATATACGGCGGATTTCCTATTACTATATCAAATCCTGCATTATCATTTACGAGATAGGGGTTCAGCACTTCCGGGAAGTCAAGTTTCCAGTCGAAATGCTTGAAGGGTTTATCGGGTTGTTTTTTTAGTTTTAGTAAAACATCAATATTTTTTTTCCATCCTTTTGTTTTGATATATAGTTCGTGAGCAGCAACAAACTTTTTATTATTATTAAAATTAGTGCTAATTGGAGCTTGATCAAGCCCTTCAGTTTTAATCATTAACTCTAACTGATTGACCAGTATATCAATTTTATGATTTCTAATTTCGAGTGCTAAAGGTTTTTTGTTTTTGTTTGTTGGATCGAAATATTTTTGCTGCTTGTCAGTTAGTTTTTGGAGCAATTGCTTTCGGTTTTGCAGGTTTTCATTACCAAAAATATCTGTTTGGGTTTCAGACTTTATTTCCCAATCGATTTCTATTATTTCACCATTAAATTTACTTATAAGACTGTTGCCCACTACAATTTTATAATCTAAGTTTGGCAGGGGCTTGGGTTTTTCTTCGTCCACAACCAAGCTGAGCCAAAAACGTAGGCGTGCTATATCCACAGCCCCCTTTTCAATGTCCACCCCATAAATTGAATTTTGTATTATGTTTAGTTTGGTTTCGGCTGGTCTCCATTCCTTATCGGTCTCGTAAGCAATTAGTTCCTTAATGCTAAAAATTTCTTGTAACAATCCCATGGGAAAAGCACCGGAGCCAATTGCTGGGTCGCAAATTTTCACAGTATCCAATGCCCCTTCTAATTGCTTATACCATGATTCACATGAAAGGCATGATTTTTTAATTCTATCACTATCAATTTCTTTGTTCTTAATTAACTCACTTATAATATGTTTTTTATCCTCATCTTTCATTGTGATTCCGCAATCAGAAAAATCAAGATTTAAACAATATGCTATTAAACTTTCTTGGCACATGTAGTGCACAATTTCTTTGGGTGTATAAAATGCGCCTTTGTCTTTATTGTCTTCCAACAAGCTTTCGAAGATATGACCCAGCATTTCAGGATCTACTGCTACGGTATGCTCATCGGGGCTGTCTTCATAAATGGTGAAATTAAATGCATCAAGGAAGTCGAGAAAACCACGGGTTTCGCCTTTACTTTTTGCAGTAAGTTCAATTTCGGCAAAATCAGGATGGTGAAAGAGTTCCGGTTTAAAAGTTAGTATATGCTCATCAAAATTTTCCTTGTCGAAAAGACCGCCATTTAGGAAAGGGACTTTAACCGTTTTGTCATCTGGCATTATAAAGTCATCATTTGGTCGTTCTTTGTTTAAAGTATCAAAGAAAAGTTTAGTTAACCACAAGTTGTAAAAGTTATCGTTTTTGCCTGATTTTTCGAAGAGTTGCATAATAAAATCACTTTGACCATCTGTATATGTTGTATCGCTTGCACCGAGCCAACCCTTTTTCTGGACAAAATAAAGGAAAACAATACGCCCAAGCAGTTTCTTTACAAAATCACGAATAGGTTTGCTTGCATTATCTTTTTCTTCTTTGGTGGCATCTGGAGAAAAAGAAATGTCGAAAACCGATTTACGGTAATTTGACTCTTGCAAATAATTACAAAAATTTTGATAATGAAGAGTGTATTCATCAAAGAATGCTTTACTTAATTTTTCAACTGAAAAAGCATTTATGAGGGCTTGCAAGGTTTTGTCTTTTTCAATACTAAGCATTTGAAAGCGTTCAGCAGCAGTTCTGCAAGTTTCCGAAGGACCTAATAAGAAAGTATATCGTTTTGGATTTGTTGTTTTTTCTGTTACTCCTTTGTCGGTCAATATACTATCTTTGGCAACTAATGTAAGTCTCCATACATTTGTATTTTCAAGTGAAACAAAATTGATTAAAGCAGCTTGTCCGGCAGTAAGAAGTTTACGCACATACTGTTGAATAGCAACCTTGCTTTGTTCGATACGAACAGTTGATTGGAGTAATATTTCGTAGCATGTTACTTCAGTACCGTCTTCTAATTGAATACTTCCATAAATCCCTACTTTATCAATCACTGTCGATTCCGACTTGTTGGGTGAAATAGGTGCAGATATTAAAGTGTTGTTAAGCGTTAAAGCGGAACCAAAGACAGTGCTTAACACATTTTTGGAAAATAAAAACCTGTCATAAGGTTTTCTAAGTATCTCTTGTAATTGATTATTGTTGGCTGCCATATCTAACTAAAACTTTGAGTTAAGAGAATTTGAGGATTTACAATTCCTCTGTGCATTTTATCTGTTTGACTTGTATCTTCTATATCCGGAGAGAGATCGTATCTATCAAGAACATTTATAAAAAGTTGCTCAATGAATTTGTCCTGTTCTTTGAGTAAACCGACATTTACAGTAAAATAATCATTAATAGTTTTGGGTAATCCTTTTGAAGCAAATGTTCCTTTTTTAATAATATCTAAAGTTCGTAATAAAGCCTTTTGTTTTTGTTCGGTAGGCGCAATTTTTACTATTGCATTAATATTTGAAATGGCTTTATTTTCTACCGGGCTCAAACCTCTTCTTGATATAGACTGAATGTTTTCCTGATTTTTTTCTGATTTAAAGTGTTCGAGACCTTTTAATGTTTGTTTATGATGTAATTTATGCAGTGGAAAAGCTTTCTCATTTTCATTAGCTTTAAATAGTTTGACTGCTTGTAAAAAGTTCATCTCAATAACATTCAGATCAGGTGTGATCAAACAAAAAATCCCGGGATGATTATCGCTTTTCAAATAAGTGAGTGAAGTGTTTTGCAAAGGATAATTAATTTTCGCTTTTTCTGAATTGAGTAAAGTTAATTTTTTACTATCAGAAAGTTTCCTGCCGCATCTGGCTTTATTTGGTATTTTAGAAATTTCATTAAAAAACTTTGGGTGCTTCTTTTTAAAATCGCGTAATTCAAACAGATATTTTAAAGTTTCGCTTTCTTCCTTTTTGATCTTATTTCCGAATAATGCACCTTCACCTTTTTCTTCGAGTATAGAGAACACTTTGTTATCCTCACCAAAAGCAGTGTGAAATGCTTGAAGCTTACGTAAGGCATTATTTACTAAGTGAATTTGAGCATCCCCATGTGCTGAAGGATAGTAGTTATATACATAAATTCTATCAGCCCTTGAACCAATTCGGTTCACCCGACCGATGCGCTGCATTAAACGGGTAGAATTCCAAGGGACATCATAATTTACAACCACATTACTTCTGTGTAGATTTATTCCTTCTGCCAACACTTCTGTTGTTATGATAATATCATATTCGTTTTGCCATTTTTCCTCTTCAAGGTTTGCATCAAAATTATTTCTGATAGTGTTTTCAATATATTTTCTATTCTCTGAACTAACATTTAGTATCTTTTTATTTGTAATCTCAGAAAGTTTTCTTGTCAACTCCTCTGTTGTTTCTTTTGATTCAGAAAAAACAATCAGTTTTCCGCTAATGTTTTGGTTAGGTTTGAAAAATTCTTCCTGAATTTGCTTTGCAAACTCAATTAGTTTCGGGTCTTTTTTCACCTTTTTCCAGCGCTTAATCAAATCATCAACTTTTTCTTTATCCTGTTTTAAAAAGTCAATAAAGTTTTTGTCAAAAGCTTCAGTCTTGTATTCTTTATTATTTCCACCTTTATCATTGATTTTAGCTTCAATTTCATCGTAACTCAATCCTTCTTCTAATAACTTGTTTATATCTAAATCAGGTGCAATAAATATCCTGTTATCATTAAACATCTTAAGCATATTATCAATTGCTTTTTGAAATCTTAATAATGATTGAGTAAAGGCAAAAAAACTACTTTCAAGACGTTTTACCAAAAGTGTTTTCATAATACCGGATAGCCTGCCTGATATAGTTTCTACTTTACCATAAATTTTTCTATCCTCTTCCTTTACAAGAAATTCAATTGCTCTGTAGCGATAATATCCTAATCCGTCAATTTCATTACCATCCTCGTCCAAATTTGTTATTAACGACACGGTATCAAAAAACAGCTTGCTAAGCTTTTCATCCAATTCATAATAAAGCGCAATTGGATCGCCTCCTTTAGGGAAATTAATTTTTTGTGATTTTATATCTTCCTGATATTCGTCGTTATTTTCAATATCAGTTCTTGTTCTACGAATAACAAGGGGCTCTATAACATCGTCACGTAATTGTTGAAATAATTCTTTTAACTTTTTAATATTAAGCGTTTTCTCGTAAGCCAATTTTTTATATAGCTCATTTTTATCCTTGAAATATTCTTGTAAATTTCTAACCCTTTCTAAAGTGCTATTCCTTCTATCTTGAAAAAGATAAAGTTGATTTTCAATATCCTGTGGTCTGTTATTTAGGGGAGTTGCAGAAATTAATATTACTTTTTTCCTTGAATCTCCATTCTCAGCAACTCTTTTTCTTGGCATTTTGCATATTTCTTGTAATGCCAAATACATTTCGGTATAATCATTTCTGAATTTATGAGATTCATCAACTGCAATTAAATCTATATCCTCCGGATTAGGATATGAATAATTGTCGCGGTCAAGTATCTTATGTAAACTTCCAATAGTTATGAAAGTAAAATGATTATCTAATTCAAAATCCTTTACGGTTCGTCTCCAGTTATCTTCAATAGCGGGTGGCACAACTACCAAAACCTTTGTATGTGTGCCATTTTCATAAATAAACTTTTTTATTATCATGCAGGCAATGATGGTTTTTCCCAAACCAACTACATCAGCCAAAATAAAACCATTATGTTTCATCATAATAGCATAGCCATGGTTTGCAGCATCAGATTGGTATTTTAAACGAAAATATTTCGGAGGTAAAAGCAAATCAATGTTGTAAGGGTCATAATCAATGCGTTTTCCAAAATACTCAATAAGCATTTTTATGTATAACTCGAAAGGAGTATAATTATCACGCAAGTAGGTTTGGTTCTTAATCTTTTCAGCTTCTGCCTGTAAAATAGGTATCGATTCATCCCACAGTCTTTCAAATTCATCTGTTGCAAACTTTACATCTCGATAATCACGCAAACAAACATTAAATTCATAGTTTGATTCAGGATTTGCTCCAAGTCCTGCATCAGTCATATTTGATGAACCGGTAATTACTTCACAAGGAGCATATTTGTTAAATGGTGAAGATCTGAAAATATAAACCTTTGCATGTATTTTCTTACTTGGATGTGTCCTTAATTCAATTTTTCCGGATATTATATCATCAATAAATTGCAAAATTCCTTTTTCGGTGGTTTCATCATAATTAGCTTCTTGTATGTCTTTAATAGTTTCTCTCAGAAATTCGGCTTTAGTACTATCAGGATTTTCAAGATAAATTTGACCCTTTTCGTGATGTTTTTTAATCAATTGATTAACATTGATACCTACGAGAATCCTTATCTTAGGGATATTATCTAAAAAAGTACGTACTTTAAAATAGCCTGAAGACCTAAAATATCCTACTAATGCATCAAAATGACGGAGACTTTCAATATTTGCAAATGCACCTTCAAATTTTTGGAGTAAGCTATTATTATTTTGGTTAGTGAAAAATTTGGTACCCATAATTTATTAGTTCATTTTGTATTTCGTGATAGATGGATCCTAAATAATAAGAAAGGAGCTTCACATATTTTCAATTTATTACAAAATAGACATTTTTTTATAAATGTTTTTTAAATTTAAATACAAATGAAAAAATATTTAAAATATTCTTCAGTAAATTCTATGCCTGTTTTCTTTTTTTTCTGCAATACATATTATTATCACACATATAGTTAGTAGAGACGTTGCATGCAACGTCTCTACAGCATGCAACGTCTTTTTACATGACATGTCGTGTCAATTTAGGGTTTCAAGTTTTGGGTTTTTGAGCGAAGCGAAATTCCGCCGCTCGGCGGAAGAGCGAAGTCGAAATGCCCAGGATAACCGAGATCCGAGTTTTTTATCCACTAATTTCACGAATTAACACGAATTTTTTAATTACACTAATGTTTTTCACGCAAAGAGAGCGCAAAGATTTTAATGTACTCAAAGCATCTTGCTTTGAGAAGAGGCAGGGAGTATCCAAATTAATACTTACACACTTTAGGGGATAATGCCGCTGAAAGCCTTTGTTTGCACCCACCAACTCCTCCCCTTTAAAAGTGGAACTGTTATGAGTTAGAAAAACTTTAATTCCGTTAAACCTGTTGAAGCTCACGTATTCAAGTTTTTCTCAAAGCAGGATGCTTTGAGTACATTGATGACTGAATTATTATTTGCTGTTTATAAGGCAGTATAGTTGGATTATATTAAGTTTACATCATAGAATTAATATCAAATATTTATGAGATCAATAGTTAAATTACTTGATAAAGAAAACATCCTTGTTTCTGATGGTGCATGGGGTACTTTTCTACAAAAAAAGGGACTTGCTCCCGGTGAATGTCCTGAGTTATGGAATTTAACCCGAGCTGATGATGTATTGGATATAGCCCGGAGTTATGTTGATGCAGGTTCCGACTTAATAGAGACCAACAGTTTTGGAGGATCGCAGTTTAAACTTGCCTTATATGGTCTTGGCGATAAAGTTTATGAAATCAATAAAGCGGCGGCTGAGATCAGCAGGAAGGCGGCAGGTGATAAATGCTTGGTAATGGGTTCTATTGGTCCGACCGGCAAAATGATAATTACCGGAGATGTTACTTATGATGAGTTATATGAAGCATTTAAAGTACAGGCAATGGCACTTGAAGAAGGTGGTGCTGATGCTTTGGTAATTGAAACTATGTCTGATATGGAAGAAGCATTTGCTGCAGTTCGCGCTTCTCTTGATAACACCAAGTGTGAAGTTATATGCACTATGACTTTTGAAAAGTCGGGTGAAGACAGTTATCATAGCATGATGGGTGTTACTCCAACACAGATGGTGCAAGAAATGAAGGCAACGGGCGTTCATGTCTTAGGTGCAAATTGTGGTAATGGAATAAAAGATATGGTAGGTATAGTAAAGGAGATAAGGCGTGAAGATGCTTATATCCCTATTTTAGTGCATGCAAATGCCGGAGCTCCTATATATGAAGACGGTGAAACGATATTTCCTGAAACACCGGAACAAATGGGCCGCTATGTTGGGGATCTGCTAAGTGCCGGCGCCAATATTGTTGGGGGCTGCTGTGGTACCAGTCCTGAACATATTAAGGAGTTGAGCAGGCTTATTTTGGAATTGAAGAAATGAGATAAGTGCTTTTTTAATAAATAATACATCTAAATTTTCTTTTTCGAATATCAAAACTTGCAAATAAAAAATCATTCTGTGCATAGATGTTTTGCTGTTTAATCGTTATTTTTGGTAATAATGATATTTAGTTTATTAGAAATCATTATTATATAATTGTTGAACAGATAATATTTTCTATGTTTTTCAAACAAAAATTTATTATTACCATTAGTTGCTTATTTCTTTTTGCAACTTCTCTATATCCGAATGTTAAAATCAGACATAGCAAGGATTTCCCTTTAACTATTTTATATGATAAGGATGATGAAAAAACTGTAGAACTTGCTGTTTTAGCTTTGGCTGATGATTTTGACTTGCTCACGGGAATTCGACCTTCTATAATGACTGATGTTAATGCTGTGGGAGGGGATGTAATTATTGTTGGGAGTCTTGATAACAGCTCTTTTATTAAAGAACTTGAAAACAAAAATCTTCTTGATACAAAGGATGTTAGCGGAAAATGGGAAGTTTATGGATTTCAATTTATTGAGCATGCTTATGATGGGATTGAAAGGGCATTGGTGATTTTTGGATCCGATAAACGTGGTACTGCTTATGGGGTATTTGATTTGTCCGAAAAAATTGGTCTTTCACCATGGAATTGGTGGGCTGATGTAAAGCCCGAAAAGAAAGATTTTGTTGAAATAAACTTTCCCGGTTTTGTTTCTTCCACGCCTTCTGTGAAATATAGGGGAATATTTTTGAATGATGAATGTTGGGGTTTGAATCCTTGGGCTTCAGATACATGGGAGCCTGAAGAGTCTAATATCGGTCCACGTACTTATGCTGTTATCTTTGAGTTGTTATTACGTTTGAAGGCAAATTTTATATGGCCTGCAATGCATCCTTGTACCCATGCTTTCTACAAAAACCCCGATAATCCCAAAGTTGCAAATGATTACGGCATTGTTGTGGGAAGTTCTCATGCCGAGCCTATGTTGCGCAATAATGTTGATGAGTGGGATCATGATAAATACGGAGAATTCAACTTTTTCACAAATAGAGAAACTGTTTTAAATTATTGGGAAGAGCGAGTTAGAGAAAGCCAAGATTATGAAAGTATTTATACTTTGGGAATGAGGGGAATTCATGATTCAGGAATGGTAGGTGCAAGATCGATGCAAGAGCAGATAGCTGCTTTACAGGATATCATTATGCAACAACGCTCTTTGCTCACAACTTATGTTGATGCAGATGTAAGAGCTGTGCCACAAGCTTTCACCGCATATAAAGAAGTCTTAGATATTTATGATGCCGGTCTTGAGCTCCCCGATGACATCACTCTTGTATGGCCTGATGATAATTATGGTTATATCCATAGATTTTCTGATACTACAATAGAAAAAAGACAAGGGGGAGGTGGCATCTATTATCATATTTCATATTGGGGGCGGCCTCATGATTATTTATGGCTGAGTTCTACCCACCCGGTTTTGATATGGGAGGAGATGATAAAGGCTGCATATTTTAACAGTAATGAAATTTGGGTGGTGAATGTTGGTGATTTGAAGCCTTTGGAATATAATATTAGTTTATTTTTAGACATGGCTTGGGATACCGGTAAATTTTCCAACAGCACATCGGTTCGTGAGCATTTTAAAGCTTGGCATGTTGATATCTTTGGAACAGAGGCAGGAAAAGAAATTGCCGCTTTGATGTGGAAATATTACGATTTAAATTTCATAAGAAGGCCTGAATTTATGGGCTGGAGTCAGACCGAGCCTACACGGAAAATTCATCCCACCGAATTTAATCACTTTCAGGCCGGCGATGAAGCTCAGAAAAGAATTGAAGCTTTTGACGATTTAATTTCACAAAGGTCGGAAATTAAAAATACTTTGCCTTCGCGTTTATATGATGCTTGGTTTCAATTGGTTGAATATCCCTTATTGGGTGCTGCATATTTGAATAAGAAGTTTTTATATATGGAAAAGGCTTATTATTATGCTGCACAAAACAGATTGCTTGCAAATGATTATGCTTTGAAATCAAAGGCTGTATATGATAGTATTCAATATATTACAAAATATTATAATGAAGAAATGGGCGGTGGTAAATGGAAGGGTATGATGTATATGCAGCCTCGCGATTTACCGGTTTTTGATATGCTGCCCATTCCGCAGTGGGAGTTTGTTACAGAAGCACAATGGGGAATTGCTACCGAAGGAGATGAAGATATCAGAAGAATAAATGAAATTAAAGGACCTTTGAATTTGCCAACTTTCTACAGTTTTTCACCGAAGGAATATTTTGTTGATATCTTTTTGAAACAAAATCAAATCTTAGAATGGAAAGCTGAGCCTTCAGCCGATTGGATAAAGTTAGACAGCTATTCGGGAACTCTTAACGGCAATGAAGGAAGTAAACAACAAAGAATATTTGTGTCGCTTGATTGGGAAAAAGCACCAAAGAGAGAAAGATTAAGCGGCTCAATAAAATTTTCGGGTGAAGGTGTAACATATTCCATTCAGGTAAATGCCAATAATTTAGAGCCCGAAATTCTTGATAAACATTTGTTTATTGAAGCAAATGGATATATTTCCGGTTTTGCTGCAAATTATAACAGAGCTGTTAATACCGATAGCTTTGGATGGGATATTATTGATGGATTGGGTTATACAGGAAAATGTGTTTGGGTGAATCCCTTGCGCGAAAAGGTCTTGAAATACGACCCTGAATTACAAGATCCATCGGTATTGGAGTATGATATGTATTTTACACGAGGACAAGAAGTAGAGCTTACTATTTATACTATTCCTGTTCATCCGATAAATCAAAATTATAGTTTGCGCTTTGGGATAGCTTTTGACAATGAAGAGCCACAAATAGTTGATTATCGTACTTTTGGCAGAAGTGAAGAGTGGAAGCTTAATGTATTGAGGAATAATGCAATAGTAAAAACTAAACATA
This sequence comes from uncultured Alkalitalea sp., assembly GCA_964578485.1. Lineage (GTDB taxonomy): Bacteria > Bacteroidota > Bacteroidia > Bacteroidales > Marinilabiliaceae > CAZODA01. The sequence goes on from CAZODA010000030.1 coordinate 10,782, forward strand.
GAATTCCTTCAGCAGGCCATCATTGTTTGAAAATTTATGCTTTAGATCCCGGAGTTATTATTGATCGTATTACTGTTGATTGTGGTGGTTTGATTAAAACTTATTCTACCTTGGATGAAACAAAAGCTTTAAAACACTAAAATTGATACTTATTAACTATGAAATTCTAAATATTATGAAAAGGAAAATTTTTATTTTATATCTATTTTTTTTACCGGCTTTATTATTGGGATCAAATAAATTAAAACAAGATGTTTGGCCCGACGGAACAATTGTATCTGAATGGTTCCACACTATTGTACCTACCGATATTAATAAGCTTGGTAAATATTATGTAATCACCGATCATGGTGTGAAAAATGACAGCACTGTTTTACAAACTACTGAGATTCAAGCAGTGATTGATAAAGCCTATGAAGAGGGCGGAGGTGTTATTATTATTCCTGAAGGCTGCTTTTTAAGTGGATCCATTTTCTTTAAACAAGGAACACATCTGCATATTCAGAAAGGAGCTAAACTTAAAGGGAGTGATGATATAAGTGATTTCGCTCTTCTTACTACACGCATTGAAGGGGAAACAAGGAGGTATTTTGCTGCTCTTGTGAATGCTGACGGGCTTGAGGGATTTACTATATCGGGTGAAGGGATAATCGATGGTAACGGACTTAGATATTGGAAAGCATTTTGGTTGAGAAGAAGTTTTAATCCTAATTGCACCAACGTTGATGAAATGCGCCCTCGATTATTGTTTGTTTCAAATAGTAAAAATGTGCAGATATCAGGAGTGACTATGCAAAACTCTCCTTTTTGGACAAATCATTTTTATAAATGTGAATATGTAAAACTTTTAGATTTATATATTTATGCTCCTTCTGAGCCTGTTAAAGCTCCAAGTTCTGATGCTGTTGATATTGATGCATGCAGCAATTTTTTAATAAAAAATTGCTATATGTCGGTAAATGATGATGCTGTTGCATTAAAGGGTGGTAAAGGACCTGATGCCGACAAGCTGGAGGATAACGGTGGTAATTATTTTATCTTAATTGAAGATTGCGTTTTCGGCTTTTGTCATGGTGCTTTAACCTTTGGCAGTGAATCCATCCATAATAAAAATATTATGATGCGAAGGATTAAGATCAACAATGCCCAACGTTTGTTATGGTTAAAAATGCGTCCCGATACTCCTCAGAATTACGAGTATGTGTTAATTGAAGATATTGAAGGAAGCCATGTTGGTCATTTTCTTTATATACGTCCTTGGACTCAGTTTTTTAACCTGAAAGGTGAAGAGAATACTCTAATGTCGTATGCAAGTAATATTACTATGAGGAATATAAAAATGGAATGTAACACTGTTTTTATGGTTGAAACCGGTGATCCATGGGGTACTATTGATTCATTTGATTTTCGTTTGTCGAATTTTACCTTTGAAAACCTTGATCTTAAAGCAAGGAATCCACAAATTAACAAACATCTTGTAGATAATATACAACTTAAAAATGTTGTGGTTAATGATGAAGAGGTGTTTTAATTTCTACCTCTCATTTATTTATTAGTTATCGTACTTTATTTTTTGAATTTTATCAAAAAATAAAATGTTTCATAGTTTTTTATAAAACATTTCTTAGTTGAAACTGTTTGTGTAATGACTACAAAATTTATATTACCGGAACAGACTGGCGGGTTAGTACTGATAATTTAATAAATTTGTATGCATACAGTAGTTAACCAACTTAAAATGACAGAAACAGATTTAAGTTTTGAAGATTTTAGGAAGGAAGTATTAACCGACTATAGAACAGCTCATTTAAGTCGCCAATTTAGTTTAATTGCCAGGAAGGAAGTACTGATGGGCAAGGCCAAGTTTGGAATATTTGGAGATGGCAAAGAAGTGGCACAATTGGCCATGGCCAAACAATTTAGGAAAGGTGACTGGAGATCGGGTTATTACCGTGATCAAACTTTTATGCTGGCAGCCGGTATGACCACGCCTCAGAATCTTTTTGCAATGCTTTATGGGGAAACAGAGTTAGAGCTAAATCCTGATACCGGAGGAAGATCTTTTAACAACCATTTTGGCACACGCTTAATAGATGAAAATGGCGACTGGGAAAATCAACTTGAATTAAAGAATTCATCTTCAGATATTAGTCCAACTGCCGGTCAAATGCCTCGTTCTGTAGGCTTGGCCCTTGCTTCAAAGTTATATCGTAACAATCCTGAATTGCAACATCTTAGCAAGTTTAGCAAGCAGGGCAATGAGGTAGTATTTGTTACTATTGGAGATGGCAGCACCTCGCAGGGTCATTTCTTTGAAACTTTAAATGCAGCTGCAGTGTTGCAAATTCCTATGGCCGTATCTGTATGGGATGATGGATTTGCTATTTCGGTGCCAACAGAAAAACAAACTGTTAAGGGTAATATTTCAAAAGCTTTAAAGGGATTTGAAAAAGGGCAGAATGATAATAATGGTATTATAATCTATCGTGCCAAGGGATGGGATTATATAGCATTATGTCAAATGTATGCCGAAGGTATTGAAAAGAGCAGGAGGGAGCATGTTCCTGTATTGTTTCATATTGAAGAGCTTACTCAGCCTTTTGGTCATTCAACTTCAGGGTCGCATGAACGTTACAAATCTGAAGAGCGAATAAGATGGGAGCGTGATAATGATTGCCTTGTTCATATGAGGCAATGGTTACTTGATTCCGGGATCGCTGATGAAGAAAAGTTAAATCAGATAGAGAAGGAAGCAGCTCTTGACATTAAGAATGCTCAAAAAGAAGCTTTCGATTTATATTTAAGTCCCTTGATTCGTGAAAGGGATGAACTTATAGAGTTGGTTACCAATAAAAAATGTATTTGTAATGTTGAAAGGCAAAAATTAATAGATGATGCTATTATGCAATTGCGTAATGCATATGCATTAAGCCGAAAAGAGATACTTAAGGCAGCACGTAAGGTATTACGAAATATCTGTGCCAGCTGCGATAAACCCGGTGGTTTGAAGGCTGATCTTAAAAAATGGGTGGCTGATTATTATACCAAGGCTCATAAAAAGTATAATAGTTCACTTTATGATGAAACATCAAAATCGGCACTTACTGTAATGCCTCAGAAAGCTATATACCCCGAAGAAGTTAATATGGTGCACGGACGAGAGATATTGTTGGAAAATTATGATGCCATATTAAAAAAGGATCCAAGGGTTCTTGTTTTTGGTGAGGATGTAGGGAAACTTGGAGGTGTTAATCAAACAATGGAAGGTCTGCAATTGAAATATGGAGATATGAGGGTGTTTGATACCGGGATCAGAGAAACTACTATAGTTGGAAAAGCCGTAGGTATGGCATTAAGAGGACTAAGGCCAATAGCGGAAATCCAATATTTTGATTATCTGATATATGCTTTACAAACACTTAGCGATGATGTGGCAACTTTGCACTATCGTACACGAGGCGGACAAAAAGTTCCTCTTATAATTAGTACCAGAGGACACAGGTTAGAGGGTCCATGGCATGCAGGCTCGCCATTAAGTATGATAATAAATTCTGTTCGCGGAGTGTATGTTTGTGTGCCACGTGATATGACTCGTGCAGCCGGTTTTTATAATACCCTGTTGCAAGGTGAGGATCCGGCACTTGTTATTGAACCATTGAATGGATATAGAATACGGGAATCAAAACCTTTAAATCCCGGTGAATATAAATTCCCACTTGGAATTCCTGAAATACTAAAAGAAGGCCGAGATGCAACATTGGTAACTTATGGTTCATGCGTCCGAATTGCACTTGAAGCTGCTAATCAGCTTGAAGAGATTGGCGTTTATGTAGAAGTAATTGATGTGCAAACTTTGCTGCCTTTTGATATTCATAAGGTTATATTAGAATCGATAAAGAAAACCAGCAGAGTGGTATTTTTTGATGAAGATGTGCCCGGGGGTGCAACAGCATATATGTTACAGAAAGTTGTTGAAGAGCATAATGCATTCTATTATTTAGATGCTCCTCCTGTTACTGTATCTGCAAGAGAACATCGTCCTGCCTACGGAACCGATGGAGACTATTTTAGCAAGCCAAATGCCGAAGATGTATATGAAGCAATTTACGCCTTAATGCATGAGGCAAATCCTGAAGCTTTTCCTCCAATTTATAATTAATAGAAAGAGTGTTAAATCTTTAGAAAAAAGGAAAAACATGATATTTAGTTGCTATTAATTAATATCTGCATTAAATTGAATTAATTAGTGTTTAATTTTCAAATAATATTGAAGCTGAACTTTTATTTGCTTAATCCGTTATTAATTTGAATCTTTGAACGAAGCGTTATGGTTTACCTTGTTTTAAGAACCGATAATGCAGTTATGCCGGAGGGCTATAATTATTTTTTGCTGTTCTTCCTTTTATATTAAGATATGCTATTATAACTTAAAAAATCATATCTTATATCTGAAGAAAGGCAGTTATTGTAAAAAATTATATACCTTATGCAGATACAATAAATTTATAAAAGACAGGAGGAAACAAATGAGAAATATAGATTTAAATATTTTTCATGGAACAAAAGCAAAAATGCATCCCGAACGGGGAAAGATCCTTATTGCGGAACCTTTTCTTCAGGGGCCTTATTTTGCCCGGTCTATAGTTTTATTAACTGAGCATGGAAAAGAGGGTAGTGTTGGTTTTGTTATAAACAAATCAACTGATGTCTATCCTGACGAAGTAATAGAGGATCTTTTTAACTTTAGTGGTGAACTGTTTATCGGAGGGCCTGTGTCATCCAATACCTTACACTATATTCACACTCTTGGTCATCTTGTTCCAGGATCAATAAAGATTACCTCATCAATATTTTGGGGAGGTGACTTTGATAAGCTGAAAAAACTAATCAATAAAGGAGTTGCAACAAACGAGTCAGTACGCTTTTTTGCAGGCTATTCCGGCTGGTCACCCGGTCAGTTAGAATATGAAATTGCAGAAAATTCATGGATAGTTTCTTCTATTGACGATCAGAAAATTATGAGTACTGATGTTTCAATGATATGGAAAGAAAGTCTTGAACATATGGGGGATGTTTACCGTACATGGTCAAACTTTCCTGCCAATCCTACATTTAATTAGTTTTATCGCTGATTTCCTTTATATGATGAGAGATAGTGTCGTGAAGTTTTTTTGCCAGCATGGCATAAAAACGCCTTTCTTTAAAACCTGCCACCCATTGTATTCCTGAAATACAATTGCTGAGGAATATTTCTTCAGAATTTAGCAACTCACTCTCATCAGCACCCGCTGTTTGTTCTACTGTTATATCTAAAGCCTTTGCAGCTTCAAGTATTTTGCTTCTAAAGATTCCCTCTATGCATCCCGATGAAATTAAAGGAGTGTATAGTATGGAATTATTATACCAAAAAAGATTGGAATTAGAAGATTCAATTATTTTACCATTTCCATTAATAATCAAGCTATCGTCAACATTATTATCGTTTTTGTGGATGCTCGCTAAAATATAAGGTAAGGAATAAATGGTTTTAAAGGCAGAAGAAGGAGATGGAAGCTTGGGATAAGCTTTGTAAACATCTATCAACAAGCCTTTTTGGGGAAAACTGTATGCTGATGAACTTAGTGCTGTTGTTTCAATAAGCCATGATGCATTTAAAGTATCAGGACTGTAAAGGCCGGCTCCTTTTCTGAAAATTGATAATCTTACACGTGCATCAGAAAAGATCCTGTTTTTAGTAACGAGATTTGTTATTGAAGATTTTAAGTTTTCCTTTGTTGGGAAGCCACTTATAGAAAATCTAAAAACAGCCATGGCCTGTAAGATACGTTTGTAATGATCATCCCAAAATAAAGGCAAACCCTTATGGAAGCGTATAGTTTCAAAAAAACCATCGCCATACCTGAAGGCTCGATTTTGAGTTGAAAATAAAGGGCTGTCTTCCAAAAACAAGACCCCATCATAAACTAAATATTTTTTTCTTTTTGGCATGAAAAACTCACTGTTCTGTGACACAATGATATTAATAACTTAGGATTTAAACTAAGATCTGATGCGTGGTTTTAGAAATTAAAAAGTGGTGACAAGAGTTGATTGAAAAAATGTATTATTAACCTTGGTTCAAATAAAATAGGAAAAATTAAACCATAAACAGCACCCCAAAAATGAGTGTCATGACCTATGTTGTCAATTTGTTGCCGCGCCATATAAGCCGAATACCATAGGTATAATATGCCAAAAATTATTCCGGGAATAGGAATTATGGCAAAAAGATACAAGGGATGATAGGGATGAAAAAATATCGATACAAACACAATTGCTGAAACAGCACCTGATGCACCTATGGCATTATAATTTGGATTGTGTCGGTTTTTGAATAAAGAAGGAATAGATGCCAAAGGCAAGGCAGTGAAAAATAATAATAAAAATAAAATTTCTGCTTTACCGGGAAATAAAACACTGAAGGACATAATAACACTGCCTCCAAAGGACCAAAGAACAAATAAATTGACAAATAAATGCATCCAGTTGGCATGCAAAAATCCATGGGAAACAAGTCTTATATATTGCTTGCGATTAACTATGCTCCAAGGATTAAATTGAAAACGAGCCATGATGCTCGCATTGTTGAAAGCTGCAAGACTTGTCAACATTATTATTGCTGCAAGAATTAATGGAATTAGCATAACTTGATTGCCTTAATGTAAAATTTTAAAAATCATTTCTTTTAATAACTCGCCACCATCCGTATTAACATTGTTGTATCCCTTTGATTTCATGTCATACTCCCTTAAAATAGATATGATATTTGCTACCTTGATTCCTGAATAATTTTTTGCCCCCTCTTGATAATCAGAAACAAAATAAGGATTAATTTTAAGTTCGGAAGCTACGGAGCTTTTGCTTTTATCCTTTAAATAATAGTAAGCCAATAATTTTTGGAAATAATTAAAAAGGATGGCAGTTATGGCAGGAACAGGATAAAGTCTGGGATTAGAAGCAAAAGCTTTGATTATTTGATTTGCTTTTAAGACATCTTTCTTGATGAGGGCTTTTTGCAGTTCAAACACATTGTATTCTTTGCTGATGCCTATATTTTTGGATATATGATCGACAGTTATATGATTTACGCTTGGCCCCAAAGTTACAGTCAACTTATCAATTGCTTGTATGATTTTATCCATTTCAGTACCAAGAAATTCAATCAACATTATTATGCCTGAGGGCTCAATAGTGAGCTTCCGCTGTTTTGCATAGCTTACTATCCATTTTTCAAGCTGATAGTCTCTTAGTTTTTTTGATTCGAAAAGTATTGCATCGTTGCTTTTTTTTAAGGCCGATGCGAGCTTTGTCCTGCCATCAAGAGTTTTATGTTTGTAATTTATAACCAAGATGGTTGACTTGAGAGCTGCCTTAACATAAGATTCAAGCATGTCAATTCCATCAAGTAATTGTGCTTCGCGTACTATGATAAGCTGACGTGAGGCTCCCATTGGAAATCTGCGGGCAGCATGAATCAGATCAATTACATTTGTATCTCTCCCATAATATATAGTCTCGTTAAAACCTCTTTCTTCGTCGCTTAAAGCAAGCTTTTGTATAGTGTTGGAAATAACATCGATGAAATAGGGTTCCTCCCCATGTAAAAAATATATTGGAACAAAGATTTTGTTTTGTACCTGATTAAGGATTTTTTCAAATTTCATTTGAGTATCTATTGTTTAAATATCGATAAAGCTAATTGTCAAATTTCAAGTGTTTCACCGATTTTCCGTGATGAATGATTTCTTCTAAAGCTCTTACTCCGGTTCTGAGATGATTTTCAACAAAATTACGTGTTACTTGCTTGTCGCTTTCTGCAGTTTTAATACCGGCAGAAATCATGGGCTGATCGGAAATTAATAGTAAGGCACCACTTGGAATAGAATTGGCAAAGCCTACGGTGAATATTGTGGCTGTTTCCATATCAATAGCCAATGCCCGGGTTTCACTCAGATAGTCCTTAAAACGCTCGTCATACTCCCATACACGTCTGTTTGTTGTAAATACAGTGCCGGTATAATAGTCCTGTCCCGACTCACTTATTACCGTTGAAACCGCCCTTTGCAAACTAAAAGCTGGTAAGGCAGGAACTTCAGGATGCAAATAATCATTTGAAGTTCCGTCACTCCTGATAGCAGCTATTGGTAATATTAAATCTCCAACTTTGTTTATATCTTTTAAACCACCACATTTGCCAAGGAAAAGAACAGCCTTGGGACTTATGGCACTGAGTAAATCCATGATGGTAGCAGCATTTGGACTTCCCATCCCAAAATTGATAATGGTAATACCATTAGCACTGCAACTCGGCATATTATGATCAGAACCTAAAATTGGAGCCTTATACCAAGATGAAAATAACTCTACATAATTCTGAAAATTAGTTAGAAGTATATGCTTGGTAAATTGTTCCAAAGGCCTGCCGGTATATCTTGGCAGCCAGTTTTGAACTATATCTTTTTTTGTTTTCATTAGCAATTATCATCTAAGTTTAAAATAAATTTCAACTTTCTTGTGATAAATGAATATTGTAAAATAATCCTGATGGATATCATTAAAAACTTTGTTGTTTTTAAATAAAACAAACGAAAAGCTTTTTTTATTATCTTATAAAGAAATAAAAAATCAGAAAGTTTTTTCAAAAAAATCCGATGTGCTAAGATAAGGGATTTTGATGATTTCTTTGTATTTTAGTCTAAAATTGAACCATGCAAATGCTCAATCTTCCACCTTTTCAGCTGAGGGTAAAAACGGAAAAAGGTAAAAAAAGTATTTTTGATGTAATAAGAAAAAAGTACGTGTCCTTAACTCCTGAAGAATGGGTTAGACAACATTTCATTCATTTTTTATTACAATTAAATTATCCTGCATCTTTAATGGCAGTTGAGAAATTAGTAGTGGTTAATGAACTCAGGCAGAGAGCCGATATTGTTGTGTTTAACCGAAAGGGAAAGCCTGCATTGATTGTAGAGTGCAAAGCACCGACTATAAAATTGTCAAATAATGCATTGCACCAAGCAGCGAGATATAATATTCCCTTGGGGGTTAAATATCTCGTTATAACAAACGGATTAAAGCATTATTGTGTGAAATTAGATAAGTCGGGAAATGATTTTAAGGTTGTTGATAAAATGCCTGATATAGAATCGCTTCAGAACCACTGATTTTTATAATATTTTTTGATACATTAATTCATCTTCATATGCGTTTTTTGTTTTCAGCCAATCTTTTTTATTGCCTATAAGCTTAAAGCCTGCAGCTTCAAATAAAGCTATACTTGGCTTGTTACTTTTTGAAATATTGCAATAAATCTGATGTAATCCAAGATGTTGTTCGCAATAAGCTGTAAACAAACTTAGTGCTTCTCCTGCAAATCCCCTTTTACGCCACTTCTCATGTACCATAATTCCCACACCTGCCCTTTGATGATAGGGATCAAAATCAAACAAATCAATCATTCCAACAACTGATCTATCGCTGTCGCTTAATTCTATTATTAAGCGCAGCTGCTTTGTTTGATATAAATCAAGACTTGAAGCTTCGATATACTGTTTTAATTGAAAACGGCTAAAAGGTGTAAGAGTATTACTGAACTGCCAAAGTTTTATATCATTTTCCCATTCATAGAGCAAGTCAACATCTTCGGGCTCAAGAGCTCTTAAAACCAAATTTTCGTTTTCAAGCATATTCGCATAAATATTTTATTTTTTAAGGCTGATGGGGGAGACATAGAATGCTCTGTAACGGGTTTGATAAACATCGCGCACAGGAATAGAAAACTCTTCTATATGAGTTTGATAACCTTCTAATTCAAGCTCCATTTTGTATTCTTTTCCTGCGGGAAGAACAGCAACGAACTTTCCGGATAGCGGATTTGGACGGTAAATGCCTTGTAAAACCCCGGATTCGGATTCGTAAATTCTTATAACAGTTCCGACAGCAGGTTCTTCATTTTCAATAAATGCATGACTCGCCATTACTGCAAGTGAACGTTCATCATCAGATTGAAAAGTTATAAGGTAGATATCGGTAGATCCGGTTCCACCAAGCTGACGTGAAGCATAATATACACGTTGTCCGTCGGGTGTAGGCATGAAAAAGATATCATCACCGGGTGTATTGATAGGATAGCCTATGTTGCTTGGTTTTCCCCATTCACCATTTTCATCAAGCTCACTCATGAAAATATCAAATCCTCCCATAGAATTGTGACCTTCTGATGAAAAATAAAGAGTTTTTCCATCGGATTGTAAATAGGGACTTTCCTCGTCATAAGGAGTGTTGATATTGGGTCCTGCATTGATAGGCTGCCCCCAGCTTCCATCAGGAAGTTTGTGTGATACATATATATCTTTCCCCCCGTAACCACCGGGACGATCACTTGTAAACCAAATACTGTTTTGATCAAATGAAGTACTGGCATGAGTTTCATTAAACTGTGAATTGATAGGCATAGGATAAGCTTCGGGCTCAGTCCATTCGCCAAATCTGTATTTTGTCTGGTATAAATTACCTATCATACCATCATTCTGATAGAAATTTAAAACCTGACCATCAGCACTAACACTTACAGTTGCACGGTGACCATAATAAAGACCCGGCAAATCAAGCTTTTCGGCAGCTGTCCATGCACCATCACGCCAATAAGAAACATAAATATTTTCAAAATAACGGCCGTCTTCATCTTTCATCTCGGGATCAGGACGATTAGAGGTGAAAAAAATAGATGACTCGTCAAGGGCAACAACAGGGCTGTGCTCATCATAAGATGAATTAAGTGCTTTGCCTTGAGATACAATATCAAATTTGACAGGAGACTTCATTAATTCTTTTGCATTATTGCAATAATTTATCTCTCTTTGAATAGCATCATGAACAAATAGCTGGGAAGACCTAACTTGTTTTGTCAATAAATTGTAAATCTCAAGTGCTTCGTCAAAACGATAAAGCTGATGTAAGGCTTGACCCATATAGAAATGGGCTTCAATAGTCTCACGAGAGGGCTTTTTACCAAGTGGATACCTTTCTGTGATAGCCGATAATAATTCTAAAGCTTTTTCTGCCCCATCATGGAGGTTCAGATACGACATTCCTGCAATTAAATTAGCACTAACATTAAAATCTTTGCTCCTAAGTAAAGGCTGTAAAGTTTCAATTGCGTTTATAAAACGATCTTCCTCAAATTGATTGCGTGCCTGACGGATTACCCGTCCTTGTGAAAAAATATGATGACTGTTAAAGCTAAACAGAATGATGAGGATTAATATTTTTCGCATAATTCTATGGTTGAAGATTAATATTTGATGGCTAAATTTACAAAATATTGTTTCGAACATACAAAAAAATCAGATTAAAGTTATTCACATAGCCTTGTTTATGTTAAAAAGATATTGAACTGTAAGTTTTATACAACAAATTGTTGTAAAATTTATGAATCATAAATTTTTATAGGCTTATTGATTATCATATTTTCTGCTGATTAAAAAAGTTCTGAATTAGATTATGAAAATCAGCTTTAAATGAAGAAGCATTTCATTATGAATTAAGTAGATGCTTTTTTGCTTGCCTTAGATGTAATTTATTATCTTTGACATAAGCTTTTTAAAATTATTTTTATTGATAAGCGGCTTTTTATCATTACGCTTAAGATATTCCCGAAAAATCATCATTGTAAAAATATCTTGTTTTTATTTTAAAGCACATAGTTTTGTCTCAAAATGTAGAACTAATATACTTAATTTATGAAAACTCATCAATACTCTTTTAAAGGTCAAGCTGACAGCCTGACATCCGAAATTAACCTCACAAGTTCTCAAATGAAAGAAGGGAATTTTGTTGCCGGGAATAGTGGTAGTTTAAAAAAAATCCCTAAAATTATTTCAGGATTTATGACTGTTGTTGTTGCAGCTCTTTTAACCTTATTTGTTGGATGTAGCAGTAGTAAAATAGAAGAAGGAATTTGGCTCCCTTCCGTATTTTCTGATAATATGGTTTTGCAACAAAATACTAACGCTCCCTTTTGGGGTAAGGCAAATCCCGGTTCTCTTGTTACTGTAACTGCCGAATGGGGTGTTGAAGAAAGTGTTGAAGTTAGTTCTGAGGGTACTTGGAATTTGTTAGTGCCTGTTTATGAAGCAGGAGGACCATATAAGGTGGTGATTAGTTGTGACGACTCAGAGTTTGTTATCGAAAATGTTCTTTTGGGTGAAGTATGGCTTGCATCCGGACAATCAAATATGGATATGACTTTGAATGGCTATCCTCCCAATGAATTGGTTGCCGGTGCACAAGAAGCTATTGAAGAATCAAATTATCCTGAAATAAGGATGTTTACGGTAGAAAAAAATGTAAGCTTGGATGAAATGGATGATGTATCCGGAAGCTGGGATGTTTCTTCACCGGAAAACTCCGAAAAATTTAGTGCAGTAGCTTATTTCTTTGCCAGAAAACTTCATCGGGATTTAGCTGTTCCCGTTGGTATTATTCATTCAAGTTGGGGAGGAACACCCGCCGAAGCATGGATGAGCTCCGGAGTATTGTCGATTGATAAAGATTTTCAAGAATTTGTGAGCAAAATAGATGAATTTAAAATTTTGGAGAAATCTTATAATGATTGGCTGCAAAATCTCGAAATGCTTGATATCTCACAGGTAAATAATATTGACCCACTTGTTGGAATTGATGTTTATGATGAATGGGCATCAGCAGTTTCCACTTCTGATTCGGATTGGGGTATAATACCGGTTCCGGGCTTGATAGAAACTACCGAAATTGGTGAGTTTGACGGAGTAATATGGTTACGTAAATTTGTTGATATACCCGAAAGCTGGGAAGGAAATGATCTTATACTCAGCCTTGGACCCATTGATGACAGAGATGTTACTTATTTTAATGGTGAAAGAATAGGAGCAATTGAAGAAGGTGGCTTTTATCAGGCAGAAAGAAAATATACCATAGCCGCTGAGCTTGTAGAACAAGGAGAAGCCCTTATTGCAGTGAGGGTTATTGATACTCAGGGTGGAGGAGGAATTTATGGAAGACCTGATCTGGTGAAAATTTATCCTGTCGATAAAGAAGATGAAGCTATTTCTTTGGCAGGGGAATGGAAATATAAACTTGCGGCAGAAATCAAAGGAAATAAAATGTATATGTTCGAGCCCGAAACCAATATTATTGAAAGCAGGCCGATACAAACTTTTGCAATTAACTCCCATACTCCTTCAGTATTGTTTAATGCTATGATAGCCCCATTAACTCCTTATTCTATTAAAGGGGCTATTTGGTATCAGGGTGAAACAAATGTTGGTAGAGCAAATCAATATATGAGATTGAAATCTATGCTTGTTACCGATTGGAGAAATCATTTTGAAAATGATGAATTGTCTTTTTACTATGTGCAGTTGGCACCATATCATTATAATGATCCCGAAGGCCGTGGATCAGCAGTGTTACGCGATGCCCAGCGCCGAATGCAAATAATTCCCAATACAGGAATGATTTCTACCCTTGATATTGGCGATTTAGTAAGTATTCATCCGGCCAATAAAGTTGATGTGGGTGAGCGATTGGCACGATGGGCACTTGCCAAAGATTATAAGCTTGATGTAAAATTCAGCGGTCCTCAGCCAAAAGAAAAAACAATTGAAAATAATAAAGTGGCGATCTCCTTTTCTTATGCAGACGGAGGATTGATTATTAATACAAAGGTGCCTGAGCAATTTGAAATTGCCGGAAAAGACGGAGTGTTTTATCCCGCTAAAGCTGAAATAGTGGATAATGTTATTTTGTTTTCTTCCCAAAATGTGCCCGATCCCATTGATGTAAGATATGCATACAGAAATAATGCTCTTGCTTCTTTGTTCAATGGTGAAGGACTGCCGGCTCCATCATTTACAACTGAAAATGAATTGAAAGAATAAAATTTTATTACGGACAGCCACTTAGGGGTGCCCCTAAGTGGCCCTCCGTAATTGAAGATTATAACCACATATTTTTCTCATTGTAATTGTTTATTGAAATAAATCATTGATATTGGTTACGGGAACCGGCTTGAGCACAAAAGAAATATTTTATGTTGCCTCTTCAAGGTGCCGGGGATGTTGAGCGAAGTCGAAACGCCCAAGATAGCCGAAACCCAAAACTCGTCCCGTTGTTACCTGTCCCGCTTTAGCGGGAAACGGGATTTCGCTTCGCTTAAAAATCAACGCAAAATTCAATTTTCAATTCAAAATCCTATCTAAATCATAGGAATAAACTTTCTTCTTATCAAAATCCTTGCTACTCTATGATTTAGACCTTTCACAAAGATAAATCATATATCAACAATAGGATTATATTATATGATTTTTGCATTCATGTATAATTAATAGCTTACATTTGTATTATAAAATCATATAAAGATGCTTCGTTTTTCAAATAAGGTAAAATATGGCTTGCAGTTTTTACTGTTTCTTCTTATCGATGATGAAGAATATACAGATATACAGCGTGCTGCAATCTCTTGTAATATTCCTTACAAATTTCTTGAATCGATAGCTGTAAGTTTAAAACGACATGGATTTGCAAACGTTAAACGTGGTGCAGGTGGTGGATATAAATTAAGTCGTATGCCACAGGAAATTCACCTCGCTGAAGTTGTTGCCGCACTTGAGATGGAAAAGAAAAGTGATCAAAGCGATCAAAAAGAAAAAGAATTGACAGCTATAGTTGTAGAATCCACTCTTGATCAAGTAATGGATGGTTTTTGGGAACTCTTGGAAGAAAAAACGCTTTATCAGCTTTATCAGAGTTATAATAAACGTACTGACGAGCTAATGTATTATATTTAAATTCTATATTAAAATGGGAAAAATTGCAAATAATATTACCGAGTTGATTGGGAAAACTCCCTTGGTAAAATTAAATAAAATGGTTGATGCCAACGCTGCCGAAGTATATGCAAAGCTTGAGTTTTATAATCCTGCAGGTTCTGTTAAAGATCGTATAGCCCTTAGTATGATCGAAGATGCTGAAAGTAAAGGCCTTATTACAAAAAACACATTAATAGTTGAACCAACAAGTGGAAATACAGGGGTAGGTCTTGCCCTTGTGGCGGCGGTTAAAGGCTATCGCTTGATTTTGACTATGCCGGAAAGTATGAGTATTGAACGTAGAAAGTTGCTAAAGAAATTTGGTGCAGAATTGGTGTTAACGCCGGCAAGTACAGGAATGAAAGGTTCCATTGCAAAAGCTATGGAAATAGCTGCAGAAAATCCTGATTCATTTATCCCTCAGCAGTTTAAAAATCCCGCCAATGTTGAAATTCATAAAAAAACAACAGCTGAAGAAATATGGGATGATATGGATGGGAAGGTGGATATAATTATTTCAGGGGTTGGCACCGGTGGTACTATAACCGGGGTAGGGGAAGTTTTAAAAGAGCGTAATCCAAATATTAAAATTATTGCTGTAGAGCCTGAATCCAGTCCTGTATTATCCGGAGGACAGCCCGGTCCTCATAAAATACAGGGTATTGGCGCAGGTTTTATCCCTGAGATTTTGAATACTTCAATTTATGATGAGGTAATACGTATTAACAATGATGATGCTATTGAAGCATCAAATCTTGCAGCAACTACTGAAGGAATTTTATGTGGATATTCCTCAGGTGCTGCCCTTAAAGCCGGTATAGATGTGGCGAAACGTCCGGAGAATAAAAACAAACGCATTGTTGTTATCTTACCTGATACCGGTGAACGCTATTTAAGTACTTATGATTTAGATAGCTAAGGATTTGATTTTTAGCTGTAATTTTATTTAAATAATGATTTTAAAACTCTTTCGATTTCATTCGAAGGAGTTTTAAGATCAAAAATATGATTGGGTTTTAAATAGCTTACTTTATTTTCTGATTTAAAGCGCTCTTCACCACCACCGGTGATATTTAACATTATTACATCCTGTTTTGAAACATGTTCTGATTCGACAGCTTTAAACAGAGACGCTGTGGCTACTGCAGCTGCAGGATGGATGTCATTACCTTCCAATTGTTTAAATAACTCTCCTGCCTTTGTCAACTCTTCATTTGTAATAGAATATACATCGCCATAGCTTTCTTTTAGACAATCATATAAGCCTCCATGAATAGAGTAGGGGGGCTGACGATTTGAAAGGACTTTGGCAATTATCTCTTCCACTTGTTTACGGGCGGTATTATCATCTAAGGGAAGTAATTTTCTTGAATCAGCTTTCCAGGCATCATAAATAGCAAGGAAGGGAGCATTTTGTGAAACCATTAATTTCATTTTATGTTGACCATAGCGGCCATCTACAATAAGTCGCTCATTGGCTTCCAATGCTGCAACAGCTCCGGTGCCACTTCCAACAGCCTGAAAATAATAATCGGGAATACGGCCAATTTCATGAACAGCCGATAAAACTGTTGTACCCATTCCATCGCGTCGTGCTACGTTGCGGGCACCACCTTCGGGGTAAAAGCCTTTTATTTCGCAAATTTGATTTGAAAGATGAATAGCATCAAAATAATCACTGCCGCCGGGAGTACATACTAATTTTACATGATCTTGAATTGCTTCGTCAAACCATAAAGCATCAAGGTTGTCCTCGGGGACACAGAGTAATAATGGAATGTTGTTGTCGGAACAGACCCTTGCAAATGATCTTGCCGTGTTACCCGCAGAAGCAACTACAAGAACTTCTTTGTTTTGTTCATTCATTCTGCCGCAAACAGCATAAGCTTCAGTTTCCTTGAAAGAACAGCTGCGCATTGTTACTCCTTTTTCAGGCCAATAACCACTAAAGGTGATATATAGATTTTCGAGACCTAAATGTTTTGCCAGGCCTTCACTCTTATATGTAATAGGTGCTGATGAGCCAATAAGGTATTGAGTTACAGGAAGCCAGTCGTCGAAACGAAAAACACCAAGGGAGGCATCTTTTACATTTAATTGAACTTCTTCGTAAACAGCACGAATTAGAGAGGGGTCTTTTTCTCCGGGTGCATTTAAGGTCCATCCTTGATCAATGAATTCGCGACCTGTCTTTACCGACTTCAATAAATAATGTGCGGGTTTATAATTTGATTTTGTCATTATTTGGAATTGTTAATATAGCTGACAAAAATAGTCATTTATTAAGAGATTTGCGAAACTCTTTTTTTATTTTTTCAATTGAAGAATTATCAATGATCAGTAAACAGTAGTGTGTTTCGAGTTTTGGGTTTCGAGTTTTGGGTTAATTAGTAGATGTGATGATTAGCAAATTAGTAGATTAGTTGATTAGCAGATGTGATAATTAGTAAATTGCTCTTTGCGGCTTTGCGTTAAATATTCTCTCGCTAAGACGCTAAGACGTCAAGGTGTATGCTTTGCAACTTTGCGCTCTTTGCGTGAAAATCATTCGTGAAAATTTGCGTGAATTCGTTGACCCATTTATTCGCGTATTCGTAATTGATTTTTGCGGGCTTTGCGTTAAATATTCTCTCGCTAAGACGCCAAGGTGTATGCTTTGCAACTTCGCGGATTTACGTGAAATAATCTTTGAGCCCTTCGCGTGAACTCCAAACTCCAAACTCTAAACTCTAAACTTACTGTTTACTGATAACTGATCAATGTTTATTATCTGTGACATTTAATTAAGCTTATATTTGTAATAATTATATTAATTCTTCTTTATTAACATTATAAACCTAAATATTATGAACCGCGTCAGTTTTGTCTGTTTGTTTTTTCTACTATTTTTTAATTCTTGTAATCAGTTTCAAAGGGATAGTTCCTATGATGCAGGTGACCTTGAGCTAAGCGATGATCGTATTACAGCTGAAGCACTATGGTCTTTTGGGCGTCTTGGGAATGTTGGTGTTTCTCCTGATAATTTATCTGTCATTTACACCATTAGTTATCCCAATGTTGATGAGAATAGATTTTATTCTGATATCTATAAAGTATCTGTTACAGGTGGGGATATGCTAAGGTTAACTACTACAGATGTCAATGAGTCTCTTGTTTCATGGCGTCCGGATGGTAAAAAAATCAACTTTTTAAGTAATGAGTCAGGAACAGTTCAGCTTTGGGAAATAAATCCTGATGGCTCTGCTCGTAAAAAAGTCACTGATATTGAAGGAGGGATATCAGGATATTTATGGTCTCCCGATTTGTCTTATCTCGCCTTTATTAAGGAGGTTAAACTTGATGATTCGCCTTTCGACAAATATCCGGACCTCCCTGATGTCGTGGCTCGAATTGAAGAAGATTTAATGTACAGACACTGGGATAGCTGGCATAATTATCATTACAAGCATATTTTTATTACTCCTTATAAACAAGGACAAATTATAAAATCAGGCAAAGATATTATGGAAGGTGAAAGGTTCGATTCACCTATGAAACCTTTTGGAGGAACAGAGCAGATCAGTTGGTTGCCTAATGGTTCAGGATTGGCTTATAGCTGTAAGAAATTAAGTGGTCGTGATTATGCCTTTTCAACTAATTCGGATATTTATTTTTATGATATTGAAAGTGAAACAACAGAAAATTTAACCCAAGGAATGCCCGGCTATGATTTAAATCCACAATTTTCTCCCGATGGAAAGAAAATGCTATGGGAAAGTATGGAACACGATGGTTATGAGTCTGATAAAAACAGGCTGATAATTATGGATCTCGAAAGTAAATCTTTTGAAGATTATACCCTTAATTTTGATCATAATGTTGCGGCTCCCGTTTGGGATTCAGACGGAGAGTTTATTTGGTTTATTGCAAGTGTTAAAGGTACAGATCAAATTTATTTGATGGATTTAAGTAATCGTGAAATCTATAAGGTTACTGAAGGCCAACATAATTTTACACAGCTGTATCAACTTGAGGGCCGACTTATTGCCAGCTGCGAAAGTATGAGTATGCCGGCTGATATTTATAGTATAGATATGGAAAGTGGAACTTCCATAAACCTTACAGAAATCAATAAAGCTATCCTCGATCAGATTACAATGGGAAAAGTTGAGGAAAGATGGGTAACAACAGTTGATGATAAAGAAATGTTGGTATGGCTGATATATCCTCCTCATTTTAATCCTGAAAAGATCTATCCTGCTATTTTGTATTGTCAAGGTGGACCACAAGGGGCTTTAAGTCAGTTTTGGAGCTATAGATGGAATTTCCAACTGATGGCTGCAGAAGATTATATTATAGTAGCACCAAACAGGCGTGGAATGCCGGGACATGGAACTGAATGGAATGAACAAATCAGCGGGGATTGGGGCGGACTCAATATGCAGGATTATTTAAGTGCTATCGATGCACTTGCCGAAGAACCATATATTGATGAAAATCGTTTGGCAGCAGTAGGTGCCAGCTATGGTGGATATTCAGTGTTTTGGCTTGCAGGAAATCATGAGAATCGCTTTAAAGCATTTATCTCACATTGCGGAGTATTTAACCTTGACATGATGTATACAAATACAGAAGAGATGTTTTTTGTTGAATGGGATCTTAAAGGACCATATTGGAAACAAGATGATAAAAGATATGATTATTCACCTCATTTATTTGTTGAAAATTGGAATACTCCCATGCTGGTAATTCATGGCGAAAAAGATTATAGAGTACCTTATTCACAAGGTATGGCTGCTTTTAATGCCGCAAGAATAATGGATATCCCTGCCAAATTTCTGTATTTTCCCGAAGAAAACCATTGGATACTAAAACCACAAAATGGAGTTTTATGGCAAAGAGAGTTTTTTGCTTGGTTGAATAAATGGTTGAAATAATTAATTGACAAAAGTTGCCGAAATGAAAGTATTAAGTTGGTACGCAGATAATTTTAGTTATACTATTGGAGAAAAAAATCATGAAAAAGCTGAAGAAAATCCTAAACCTGCAGGCTTTGATAACTGTATTGTTGCTTTTATACAAGTAGAAGAAGAGGATGAAGAACAAGACCTTAGAAGCCGAGAGAAAAAATTGACGAATCATATAAAATGGCTTACAAGAAAAAATAAAACTAAAAATGTGGTTTTACACTCTTTTGCGCATTTGTCAAAATCTAAGGCTTCTATGGATTTTACCCGTGATATATTTGATGCCTGTCAAAAAAGGCTTGAAAATGCCAATCATAATGTTGCACAAACTCCTTTTGGATATTTTTTGAATCTTAATATACAGGCACCGGGATTTTCGATGGCAAGAATTTGGGCAGAACTGTAAAGAAAGCGAAAACTCTAAGAATTTAAGGATATATGTGGAAAAGCATTATTTTTATTGAAAATATTTTATAAAAAAGTTTTTGTTTTCAAAGAGTATTTATATTTGTTTTTTGTGATGTCTTTAGGTTTATAAAATTGAAATTCTCTTCATGGTGAAATTCGAAATCCATCCGGATTACCCGGAATTAGAAAAATTGATTCCTGTGCTTCAGGATACTTTTAAAAATACCGGCACTGTTATTTATAAGATTAGAAACGAAGTTAAAGTGATCGAGTATAATGGTAAAAATCTTTGTATCAAATCTTTTGCGCAGCCTAATATCATAAATTATTTTGTTTATTCTTTTATACGCTCTTCAAAAGCAAAGAGAAGTTATGAGAATGGCCTTTTATTGCTGAAACTTGGAATCGAAACTCCCCAACCTTTGGCTTATGTTGAGTATTATAATGATAAAGGCTTTTTGAAGCATAGCTATTATATTTCAAATTATGAGGAGCATATATATACCATGGAAGAAGTGTTAAACCAAAATGTTGATGATAAAGAAACAATCATTAAACAGTTTGGTGCATATGTTTATCAGTTTTTGCATAAGAATGGAATCTTACATCTTGATTTTGGTGGGAATAATATTCTTGTTAAACAATCGAGTAAGGATTATAGCTTTTCAATTATCGATCTGAATAGAATTCGTGTTAATAGAAAATTTTCATTTTTTAAAGGACTGCATAATCTTCGACGTTTAACCGGAAGTGCTATGGAAACAACAATTCTTGCCGATGCTTATGCTTCACAATGGGACGAAGACTCAATAAAAGCTGCCTATCAATTATTGGGATTAAGACAAAAATATTCCTCACGAAGAAAGGTTACCAAAAAAATATTGAGACCCTTTAAAAAATTATTTTCAAGAAAATAAGTATTTTGACCTTTAGGTTTTGTTAATTGTTGAGGATGAAAGAAGCTGATCTTTCTGTGCAACTAACAATCCAAAATCCTTGGGAACTGCTTATTTTTCTTCTATTTTTGTTGACTTATTACTTAATAAAATAATTAGAATATATGAAACCTACACTACTTGTTTTAGCTGCCGGAATGGGTAGCAGATACGGTGGCTTGAAACAGATGGATGAATTTGGTCCTTCAGGGGAATCAATTATTGATTATTCGGTTTTTGATGCTATCCGTGCAGGATTTGGAAAAGTTGTTTTTGTTATTCGCGAGGATTTTGAAGCAGCTTTTAAGGATAGATTTGAAAGTCGTTTAAAAGGAAAAATTAAAACGGAATATGTTTATCAAAGTGTGGATAAAGTTCCTGAAGGCTTTGAGATTCCTGAAGGTCGTGAAAAGCCTTGGGGAACCGGACATGCTATGCTAATGGCTAAAGATGTTATTGATACTCCTTTTGCAATAATTAATGCAGATGACTTTTATGGTGCGAAGGCCTATAAGCAGGCCGTTGGTTTCATTAATAACAGCAGTAAAAATAATGAGTATGCAATGCTTGGCTATGCATTAAAAAATACCCTGTCAGATTTTGGTACGGTTTCACGCGGAGTTTGCGAATTTGATGAAAATAATTATCTGACAAAAATTGTGGAACGAACCAAAATAGGAAAGGAAGGAGATAGAATATTTTTCTATGAGGATGACTATAAGGGTGAACTGAAAGGGGAAGTTCCTATTTCAATGAATTTTTGGATATTTAAACCTGAATTTTTCTCTCATCTGGAAGCCGGGTTTAAAGATTTTTTAAGGGAGAAAGGACAGGATCTTAAATCGGAATATTATTTTCTTATTCCTGCTGATAATATGGTGAAATCGGGGGAAGCAAGTGTTAAAATTGTGAATACTGATGCACAATGGTTCGGAGTAACTTATCAAGAGGATAAACCGAGAGTTAAGCAAGCTTTAAATGAATTGCACAATAAAGGAGAATATCCCGAAAAACTGTGGAGCTAATTATATTAAGGTTTAAACCTTTTTGTTTTTGACTTCTTTTTTGTAATAAACGCATACATCCCTGAGACCGCAAATTTCACATTTGGGCTTTCTTGCTATACAAATATAACGTCCGTGTAGTATGAACCAATGGTGGGCTTTTGACAGTAGTTCCTCAGGTATGTATTTCGTTAACTGGCGTTCCGCTTCAAGAGGCGTTTTGGCAGCTCTTGTTAATCCCAGTCTTGCTGCCACCCTAAATACATGCGTGTCAACTGCTAAAGCCGGAATATCGAAAATAACGGAAGCAATAACATTTGCAGTTTTGCGTCCTACACCGGGAAGTTTTTGTAACTCTTTAATATCGGAAGGAATTATACCATCAAAATCCTGAATAAGGGTTTGAGCCATCCCTATCAAATTCTTACTTTTACTGTTGGGATAACTACATGATTTAATATATTCAAAGACTTCTGCTATTTCGGCTTTTGCAAGCTCATTAGCAGAGGGGAAACGCTTAAAAAAAGGAGGAGTAATTATATTGACACGTTTATCGGTACACTGTGCCGATAAAATAACAGCAACCAATAATTCATAAGGATTATTATATTTCAATTCTGTTTCAGCATCAGGCATATTCTCCTGAAACCATGCAAGCACAATTTTAAAGCGTTCTTTTATTGTCATTATTTAACTCGTAGTTTTTATTTTATCGAAAGAAAATAAGTTCTGCTTTATTTGTAAAACTTAAATTATAAACTTTTGTTCTAACCTTTAAATTTATAATGATGTCTTGTGTATTATGTACAAATCAGCTTGAGCCTTAAGTTTCTACATAAATAATAATAAACTTAAAGCCATAACTACCATGCCGGCAAAAAGACCATAAATTGGCAAATGATGCTCTCCATATTCGCGGGCAGCCGGTAATAATTCGTCAAGACTAATAAACACCATTATTCCGGCCACTGAAGCAAAAATTACCCCAAACATCATAGGGCCCATAAAAGGCATTAATAATAAATAACCTACAATTGCACCTATCGGTTCTGCCAATCCTGAAAGAAAGCTATATTTAAAAGCTTTTCGCTTGCTACCGGTGGCATAGTATATGGGTACTGATATGGCAATGCCTTCAGGAATGTTGTGTATAGCTATGGCAATTGCTATTGCAATACCAAGGTTGGGATCAAATAATGCAGCTGTAAAAGTTGCCAAGCCTTCCGGAAAATTATGAAGTGTAATTGCTAAACCCGTTATAATGCCCATCCTCATAAGTTTTTGATCTTTCATCTTTTGAAGACGCTGCTCTTCTGTCATGTTTTCAATTAAATTTACTTCATGAGGATTTTCTTTTTGTGGAATGAGTTTGTCAATAATTGCAATTAACAACATACCTGCAAAAAAAGAGGCCGCAGTAACCCAGCTGCCGGTTTTTTGACCAAGATAGCCGGTAAGCTCTTCATGTGCTTTAGTATATATCTCAACAAAAGAGACGTAAATCATAACTCCTGCTGAAAAACCTAAAGCAAGAGATAAAAATTTTGTATTGGTACGCTTGGCAAAAAAGGCCATAGCACTTCCTATTCCTGTTGATAATCCTGCTATAAGTGTGAGCCCGAATGCAAACAATATAGCTTCTGTTGTTACTTCCATTATTTTGATCTTTTAATTCCAACCTCTTCCAAAGCCTCTGAAACATTGATAACATAATCGGCAAGTTTCTCACACTCCGAGAAAAGATCATTAAATAAAATACCCGCCTCATGTGAATAGACCTCTTTAGCAAAGTTGTCTAAATGTTCGGCCTTTAATTGGCTGCGGTAATTGTTTACACGTTTCTCCAATAAAACAGCCTTGTTTAAATTTATTTCAGATTCATCCTTATTTAAGTTGTTCTGCATCTCCTCTAAAGTGTCATTTACAAGGTTAAACATCAACTCTAATTTATTCATAGCTTCTTCATTGAAACTGATTTGATTTTCACGCATGCGGTTTACTGTTCGTGCAAGATTGTAATTACTGTCGCCAATACTCTCAAGATCACCGGCTAACTTTAACATCGAGCGCATGCGTCGTTGACCAATCTGACTCATTTTATATTGTGAAATCTGTGATATATAAGTTGTTATCTCAACTTCTACATTATCACAGATATTTTCATACTTCTGAATTTTTGTGTAAAGCTTGTTGAACTTTTTGTCACTTTTTTCATATAATAACTTACGGACAAAGCCAAACATTTTAATAGTATGTTTGGCAAAAAACTGAGTTTCCTTCTTAGCCTGTAACAAAGATAATTCAGGAGTAGATAACATACCTGTGGTAATATATTTTAAGCGGAACTCCTCATCACCATCCTTGTCTTTGATTGGAATTAAATGGATTACAAGCTTTTCCAGCAAGGGAGTAAATGATATGAAAATAAGAACATTAAAAGTGTTAAAAGCTGTGTGAAACAAGGCAAGAGCTGTTGGAATAGAGGCAGGTGAATTAGCAATTGTAGCTGCACTTTGATTACAAGTTATCTTGGCTATTATATCAATAAAATGATTGAATATTAATAACATCCAAATAACACCAAGAATGTTGAATACAAGGTGTATTAGTGCAGCTCTTTTTGCACTTATGTTTCCAACCGTTGCAGCAATATTTGCTGTAATAGTGGTACCAACATTCTCACCTAATACCATTACAGCAGCAATCTCAAATGATATCCAACCTTGGTTTACCATGACAAAGGTAAGAGCCATAGTAGCCGATGAAGATTGGATTATTAAAGTTAAGAAGGTGCCAATTCCTAAAAATATTAAAATAGAAGTAAAACCTAAATCGGTAAATTGTTGAACAAATCCCATAATCTCAGGGTTGTCTTTTATATTAGGCATAGAACCTTGAAGGAAACTTAAACCCAAAAATAAAAGAGCAAAGCCTATCATAAACTCACCAAGGGAACGGCGATTTACTATTTTTGAGAAAATAAGAGGAACACCAAGACCAATCAAAGGCAAGGCAAAATCACTGATTTGCATCTTAAACCCAAAAAGAGTGATAATCCATCCCGTAACAGTAGTACCTATGTTTGCACCCATTATAACACCAATTGATTGTTTAATGGTAATCAAACCTGCGTTTACAAAACCAACGACCATTACAGTAGTCGCTGAGGAAGATTGTACCACAGTGGTGACGATAAATCCTGTTAGTACACCAAAAAATCTGTTGGAAGTCATCGCTGATAGTATGCTCCGCATTTTTTGACCAGCAACTCTCTGGAGTGATTCACTCATTATTTTCATTCCATAAAGGAACATGCCGAGAGAACCTACAAGGGTTAGAAAATCATAAAAAGAATAATTCATTTTGCTTTACTTGTTGGGTACTAAATTGGATAATGTTTTGTAATATAAAATTTTTGATTATAATGAGGGCAAAATTATGTTTTTTTCTGAAGGAAAGCATATAGTTAGACTTTCATTTTTGGAAATTCTTTTCCCTGGATTTAAATTTACAGTCTAAAAGCTTGATCCTGTTAGCTTTTAAAACATTCAATTTTAATTATCGTTAAACAAAGAGCAAATGTTATAAGGATACAATAATATCCTTATTTTTGCATCTTAATAAATTTTATTTTAAATATATAATGGAACCAATTTTTTTGCCAAAATTATTAACGTCTTTTAGAACAGGCTATTCGAAAAAGAAGTTTATGAATGATTTGATGGCAGGTGTGATTGTTGGAGTGGTAGCTTTGCCCTTAGCAATTGCCTTTGCCATTGCCTCAGGAGTGAGCCCCGAAAAAGGACTTATTACAGCTGTTGTTGCAGGTTTTATAATTTCATTGCTTGGAGGGAGTAGGGTACAAATTGGTGGACCTACAGGTGCTTTTGTTGTAATTGTTGCCGGCATAATTTTAAATTACGGACTTGATGGGCTTATAATTTCAACGATGATGGCCGGAGTTATAATGATAATTTTTGGCCTTTTTAGATTGGGAGCTGTTATTAGATTTATACCTTATCCATTAACTGTAGGATTTACCAGTGGTATTGCCTTGCTTATTTTTGTTTCGCAAATAAAAGATTTCTTTGGCTTGCAAACAGGTGAACTTCCTGCCGATTTTATAGGTAAAATAAAAATATTGGCACTCTCCTTCCATACTATACAATGGCAAACAGTAGTTTTTGGACTCGTTAGTCTTGGACTAACAATGTTTTGGGGAAAAATATCATCGCGAATTCCCGGCTCCCTTATAGCATTATTGCTTGGTGGCAGTTTTATTGCTCTTGGAATTAGTAATGTGGAAACTATTGGAAGCAAATTTGGTGAAATACCTTCAACCATATCAATGCCTCCATTTCCAAATATAAATTGGCAACTTATTATAAGACATATAGGCCCGGCTTTTACAATCGCTATGCTTGGTTCAATAGAATCGCTTCTTTCAGCTGTGGTATCCGATGGTATGATAGGAAGTCGCCATAGAAGTAATACCGAACTTATAGCACAGGGTCTTGCAAATATTGGAAGTGCATTGTTTGGTGGTATTCCTGCCACAGGCGCTATTGCAAGAACAGCTACTAATGTTAAAAATTGTGGGCGTACCCCAATATCCGGTATTGTTCATTCTATAGTATTACTGTTTATAATGCTTTTTGCCGGTAAATGGGCCGGTCTGATTCCTTTATCTGTCCTTGCAGGAATCTTAATGGTAGTTGCTTATAATATGAGTGAATGGCAATCATTTGTCTCCATACTTAAAGGTTCAAAATATGATGCCTTTGTATTGTTGACAACTTTTGTGCTTACCGTTGTGGTTGACCTTACAATTGCTATTCAGGTGGGTATAGTGTTGGCTGCAATTCTGTTTATGAAGCGTATGGCTGATGTGAGTGAAGTGAGAACATTAGTTTCATACCCTTCTGATGAACATGACGATATTGAAATGATAGATCTCAAGTTACCCGCTAATTGTATAGTTTATGAGATCTCAGGACCAATGTTCTTTGGAATTGCAAATAAATTTAAAGAATTAATACACAATATTCCCGACCGATCAAATATTGTAATTATTAGAATGAGAAATGTCCCAATGATCGATGCTACAGGGATACATAATTTTACGGAAATGCTGCAACGCTTTAAAAAAGATAATAAGCATATACTTTTATCGGGGGTTAATGAAATTGTTGCTAGAGAGCTAAAAGGACATAGTATTGAATCATTGGTAGGTACCGAAAATATTTTTAGCTTATTTGATGATGCCGTTAAAAAAGTATGGGAAATGGACGCTTTAGCTAAAGCTGAAAAATCAGTAAACAATAATCAGTAAACAGTCATCAATGAACAGTAATCAATGATCAAACAATGGATATTTGTAGGGACGCGACATGTCGCGTCCGTTTTGGGTTGATTAGTTGATGTGATAATTAGCTGATTAGCAGGTTAGTTGATGTGATGATTAGCAGATTAGTTGATTAGCAAATTAGCAGATTAGCAAATTAGTTGATGTGATGATTAGTTGATGTGATGATTAGTAGATTAGGAAATGAAGAAATGAAGAAATGGAGGAATGAAAAATTGAAAATGTTGAAGACAATGTCGTTTAGATATCAATTACGAATTACTCTTAGCTAATCAACAGGGACATAGGTGTTTTTCGCAATCCGTTAGGATTGCAACGCTCGGTAGAAAACATGTTCATCCCTCTCTACCCACACATTCCGTCAGGAATGTGACCTTCTTCTATTTCCTAAAAATTATCTCATTAGCAAGTTAATAGGCTGAAAGCCTACAGGTGTAATCGGCAAATAAAAACCCGCATATTTTGGCAATTAGATTTCCCCACTATG
>CAZODA010000031.1:0-36951 GCA_964578485.1 uncultured Alkalitalea sp.
CCAAGGCTGAAGCTGCAAAGGAAGAAGCTCCCAAGGCTGAAGCTGCAAAGGAAGAGACTCCTAAAGCTGAAGCTGCAAAGGAGGAAGCTCCCAAGGCTGAAGCTGTAAAGGAAGAAGCTCCCAAAGCTGAAGCTGCAAAGGAAGAAGCTCCCAAAGCTAAAGCTGCAAAGGAAGAGACTCCCAAAGCTAAAGCTGCAAAGGAAGAGACTCCCAAAGCTGAAGCTGCAAAGGAAGAAACTCCTAAAGCTAAAGCTACAAAGGAAGAAGCTCCCAAAGCTGAAGCAAAAGATAAGCCTAAAGAAGCTTCGAAGGATAAAGAAGAAAAAAAATAGAAAATATCCTTTATAATTAAAAACCCGTTTGATAAATAGACGGGTTTTTTTGATATTTTTTCTTTGATGGTTTTCCCAAATAATTTAATAACAATAGGGACTCTTATAAAATTCCATGGAGTAAAGGGGGAAATTCTTATTAGGATTTTTCCTGAATGGAGATTTAACATAGCAGATCCACCATATTTGTTTTTAGATATTGATGGAGGCTTGGTTCCTTATGAAGTTTTAAAAATCAGAGTTAGAGGTGATGGGGATCTCTTGGTTTATCTGGATCAGATTATTGAAACCACTAAAATTTCGCATTTGCAGGGAGCTGATGTATATATAGAACCTTCCTATATTGAAAATTCAGCTTATGAGGATAAATCGAACTTTCATTTACTAACAGGATATCAAGTTTATGACAAGGAACTTGGTGTAATTGGTGTAATCAAATCAGTTTCTGATATTAAGAATAATCCTTTGTTAGAATTGGAATATAATGATAAAGAGTTGTTTATTCCTTTTCATGATGATTTTATAATTTCAATCGATCATAAAGCCCACAAGTTGTATATAAAAACTCCTGAAGGTCTTATCGATTTATATCTTCAATAAGTTTATTTTTTTCCATAAGATTAAATAACTCACGCCACTTATCCGGAATTCTTATCGAAGTATCGTTATAAGTATTAATACCTGATAGAACTGAATCGCTGGCAGCTAATGGAGATTGGTCCCCTTCATTCACTAACCACTGAAACATTCTTATACTTTTATTTCCAATTTTATAAACCGAAGTAAGGACTTTAAGTTTATAATGAATGAGAACCTGCTTATAAAAGTCAGTTTTGTAAGAAACAATTACAACATTTTCACCATCCTTTCCAAGTTCTTCTTTTAAGACCTCATTCAAATATGCAAGTCGTCCAACATCAAAATACTGCATAATTATACTATTATTAACATGCCCAAGTCTGTCTATGTCATTAAATCTAACTTGAATAGGTGAAGAATGATTGAAGTCAGTAAGTTGGTAATTCATATTTATTGTCTAATAATTTTTACTTCATTATATAAGCCTATTTTAATAATCCCTGAAGGGAGAGATCGTTTTTTGTCATTTTGCCTGTATTTTACAACATAATCTACTTTATTTATAAGATTTTTGTCAATTTGCGAGAAAATTTGTGGAGCAGTGTTTCCACTAAAATTTGCAGAGGTGGATACTATTGGTTTTCTTAATCTGCTACAAAGCGCTTTTGAAAATGCCTCTTTTGTTAATCTAAATGCTGCATAACCATCATTGGTAATTATATTATCGGCAAGATTTTTTGCTTCCGGGCAAATCAGAGTTAATGGTTTATCTGATAGTTCCCATAGGTCATAAACTATTTCAGGTATCTTATTTAAATATTGATATAGTACAGATATTTGATCAATTAATACAATTAGTCCTTTATTATTGATTCTTTTTTTTAAATCAAGAATTTTTGCAACTGCTGTTTGATTTGTTGCATCACAGCCTATCCCCCATATAGTATCGCTAGGATATAAAATAATACCACCCTGTTGAAGTACTGTCAGTGCCTGCTTAAAATCAGCATCCTTATATGCTTGAGAACTGCTCATATTTAAATTCTAAAACAGCATTAATATTTAAAATGTAAAGGTAAAAAATAAAGCGGTATAATAATTGAAGGTTAATATTTCTGGTTTTTGTTTTTCCTTTTTTCAAATGATAAAATATAGCAGATATTATTTCACTTTATTTATTTACTTTTTTTTCATCACTATAAATTCCCAAAAGAGTAAAGATATTTTAATTAGTGCTTGTGTAAAATCTGCAGATGGAGGTAATGCTATTGCGTTTGCTACAATTGCAAGTTTTAAAAATGTAACTCTATATAGTGCAAATGAGGACGGTTGTTTTAATCTTCCCTTCCCAAAAGGAGATTCTATCCGTGTTGCTGCAATTGGTTATTATCCGAAAATTGTTGTTTTAGATACAATTGACTCTGATAAAAGTATAATTATTCCTTTAGAATCGCTTAGTTATCAGCTACCGGAAGTTGTTATCAGAAAGAATCCATTAAAAGTAGAAATGCATCTTCCCACAAATTTTGGAAGTGAGGTTAGTAATCTTCCACCAAATGAACGGCCCGATTATTCGGGAACTTCTCCCCTGAATCCGGTAAGCTTTTTGGTAAAAAAGATTGGAAGAAAAAAAGATCCCGGTACAGAACTGATGAAAGTGCGTGAACGTGAGGCGCTTATTGACCACAGAAGGTCAATAGCCGGCCGGGAGGTAATAAAAGAAGTATCAGGTTTAGAAGGCAGCAAATTGGATGAATTTATTGTTTATTGCAATATAAAATTAGAAATAACCTATGCCGACAATTACTCTTCAGCAATCTCCAAAATAAAAGAACTCTTGGAAGAGTTTTTGCAAAAGGAAAAATAAGGATTAATATTTTTAAAATAATTGAACCATGTTAGATTATTATTGTTTTTCTAGTATAAATTTGTAGTAAAGAGGAAAAAATCAAAAAAAAATGATTTTTTTTTGCAGATATGTTTGATTTTTTGACAAAGTTCATATATTTGCAGATATCTTTTGATGAAAAAATAGAAATTATGAAACTTTTTGTGTCTCTACTTCTCGTTGTTGTGATTATTCTCGTGGTAAACCAATAGAGAAGTGAGACTGCTATGTAAAAGTTCATAAAGATAAAATATAAAGCCCCTCTCACTTCTAAAAGTGAGAGGGGTTTTTGATTTGTGATTATTTTGTGATTTAGATTTTGAATATCAGATATTAATATAAGAGTTAAAGTTATTATTATGAAGATACCACTAAGGAGCAATACTACCACCCAGGGTAGAAGGATGGCCGGAGCTCGTAGTTTATGGCGTGCCAATGGCATGAAAGATGATCAGATGGGTCGCCCTTTGATTGCCATAGTAAATTCTTTCACACAGTTTGTTCCGGGTCATGTACATTTACATCAAATAGGACAGGGTATAAAAAAGTTAATAGAGAGGCAGGGTTGTTTTGCTGCAGAATTTAATACAATTGCTATTGATGATGGTATTGCAATGGGACATGATGGTATGCTTTATTCTTTGCCTTCAAGGGATCTAATAGCCGATAGTGTTGAATATATGGTTAATGCGCACCAGGCTGATGCTATGATTTGTATCAGTAATTGTGATAAAATAACGCCCGGTATGCTTATGGCTGCCATGCGGATTAATATTCCTGTAATTTTTGTATCAGGAGGTCCAATGGAAGCCGGTAATGTAGATGGCAAGGCTCTTGATTTGGTTGACTCCATGGTAATGGCTGTTGATGATGCAATTTCTGATGAAGAATTATTT
Source organism: uncultured Alkalitalea sp. (assembly GCA_964578485.1). Lineage (GTDB taxonomy): Bacteria > Bacteroidota > Bacteroidia > Bacteroidales > Marinilabiliaceae > CAZODA01. The sequence continues at coordinate 3,696 of CAZODA010000031.1, forward strand.
GCAGTTGAGCAAAATGCATGTCCTACCTGTGGATCATGTTCCGGTATGTTTACTGCAAACTCCATGAATTGTTTAAATGAAGCACTTGGATTGGCTTTACCCGGCAATGGTACTGTTGTAGCTACTCATGTAAATCGTAAGAATCTGTTCGAAAAAGCAGCTTTACAAATTGTAAAACTTGCCTATCGCTATTATCAGGATGGTGATGAAGCTGTCTTACCCCGAAGTATTGCTACAAGGGCAGCGTTTATGAATTCAATGACATTGGATATTGCTATGGGGGGCTCAAGTAATACAGTATTACACTTGTTGGCTATAGCTAATGAGGCAGGAGTTGATTTTTCAATGAAGGATATTGATAATTTATCACGTAAGACCCCTGTTTTGTGTAAAGTTTCTCCTAATAGTGCTTATCATATTGAAGATGTAAATCGTGCAGGAGGCATATTAGGAATTTTAGCAGAGCTTAATAGAGGAGGTTTGATAGATACTTCGGTTGGCAGAGTTGATTATCCATCTTTGGCAGAAGCTTTGTCGGCCTATGATCTAATAGGTGGTAAAGCATTAGCAGAAGCGGAAGAACTCTATAAAAGTGCACCCGGTGGATTTGTAAACTTAGTTTTAGGTTCTCAAAAGGCTATCTATGAAGAAGTTGATCTTGACAGGCAAAAGGGTTGCATCAGGAGTATAGAACATGCTTATTCTAAAGATGGTGGTTTAGCTGTTTTATACGGTAATATTGCGGAAAATGGTTGTATTGTAAAAACTGCCGGTGTTGATGAATCAATTCTCCTTTTTGAAGGACTTGCCAGGGTATATGAATCACAAGATGATGCTTGTGATGGTATTCTTTCCGGTGAAGTTCAAGAAGGCGAAGTTGTTATTATAAGATACGAAGGCCCAAAAGGAGGTCCCGGTATGCAAGAAATGTTATATCCGACCTCTTATTTAAAATCGCGTCAATTAGGTGCTAAATGTGCCTTACTCACCGATGGGCGTTTTTCGGGTGGAACTTCAGGCTTATCAATTGGCCATGTATCACCTGAAGCGGCTTCAGGTGGTGCCATTGCTTTAGTAAAGAATGGGGATAAATTAATAATAGATATTCCCAATAGATCTATAAATATTATTGTTTCAGAAGAAGAAATGATCCGACGCAAAGAGGAGGAACTTGCAAGAGGTGATCTTGCTTGGACTCCTTTAAGCCGAGAACGAATAGTTTCAAAGGCTCTGCGTGCCTATGCCGGTATGGTTACATCTGCTGATACCGGAGCAATTCGGGTTTTACCTGATTATTGTTAATTAAGTTGTTATAAAGAAATCTTTTAGGAATAGTTGCAGATTTATTCTGAAAGAAAATATTAATTCTATAAGCGTTAATGCCATGGAAACACAATCTAAAACAGCTATGAAAGCGAAGAGTAAACAAGCTATCAGAATGACAGGTTCAGAAGCTGTTGTTCATTCCCTTATTAATGAAGGGGTAGATATGATCTTTGGTTATCCCGGAGGAGCAATCATGCCGGTTTATGATGCCTTGTATAATTTTCAGCAAGAGTTACATCATATATTGGTCAGACATGAACAAGGAGCTGCACATGCAGCACAAGGCTATGCCCGGGTAACCGGTAAAGTAGGCGTAGTACTTGTAACTTCCGGTCCCGGTGCAACAAATGCTGTTACCGGTATAGCAGATGCACTCATTGATTCTACTCCTTTAGTGGTGATAAGTGGTCAGGTTGTTTCCTCATTACTTGGCACTGATGCATTTCAAGAGACTGATGTTGTTGGTATAACACAACCAATTACAAAATGGAATTATCAGATTAGAAAGGCTGAAGACATTCCTTATGCTATTGCAAGGGCGTTTTATATTGCAAGAAGTGGTCGCCCCGGTCCGGTATTGTTAGATATCACCAAAGATGCTCAGTTTGATAGTTTTGATTATCTTTATGAGCCTATTAAATATATTAGGAGCTATAAACCTATCCCCACAATAGATCCATTACAGATAGAGGCTGCTGCCCGCTTAATTAATTTGGCGAAAAAACCTTTGGCCTTAATTGGACAAGGAGTAATCCTTGGAGGAGCAGAAAAAGAACTAATGGCTTTTCTTGAAAAAGGAGATATTCCGGCTGCTTGGACTTTATTAGGCTTGTCGGCATTACCAACAGAGCATCCTCTTAATGTTGGCATGTTGGGTATGCACGGTAATTACGGACCGAATATTAAAACCAATGAAGCAGACCTGATCATTGCCATAGGCATGCGATTCGACGACAGAGTTACCGGTGATTTAAATAATTATGTAAAAAATGCAAAAGTCATACATCTGGAAATAGATAATGCCGAAATCAATAAAAATGTTTATGCTGATGTTCCTGTATTAGGAAATGTTAAAGAAACATTGCCATTACTTATTGAGAAAATTACAAAAAATTCACGTGAGGAGTGGCTGGAAGAATTTCGTGCTTGTTACCGAATTGAGTATGACAGAATTATCAATCGTCAATTTGAGCCTGCTGAAAAGGGTATTTTAATGGGCGAAGTTGTTAACAAAGTATCGGAAGCATTTGATAATGATGCAATAGTAGTGACCGATGTGGGGCAACATCAAATGATGGCAAGTCGTTATTCACGCTTTAAGCAATCGCGTAGTCTTGTTACTTCCGGTGGCTTGGGAACTATGGGCTTTGGCTTGCCTGCTGCCATAGGAGCAAAATTAGGACGCCCTGACAGGCCCGTTGTTTTGTTTGTTGGTGATGGAGGCTTTCAAATGACTATTCAGGAATTGGGAACTATTTTTCAGACAAAAATTGATGTTAAAATTGTATTGTTAAATAACAATTTCCTTGGAATGGTACGTCAATGGCAGGAATTGTTTTTTGATAGCAGATATGCTGCTACGGCCTTAATTAATCCTGATTTTCAGTCTATTGCAAAGGGTTATTCTATAGAGGCACAAAAAGTTAGTGATCGTAAGGATCTTGATAAGGCCATTGAAAATATGGTAAACCATAATGGTCCTTTTTTGTTAGAAGTTGTTGTAGAGAAAGAAGGGAATGTTTTTCCTATGGTACCTGCAGGAGCTTCTGTATCAGATATTCGATTGGAATAGCATAGTTGTTATTTAGCAAATTTGAAATAATTAAACTTAAATACCATGAGCGTAAAACAGGAGTTTACATTATCAATATTTTCAGAGAATGTAGTTGGCTTATTAAATCAGATTTCCAATGTATTTACCCGTAAATACATAAATATTGAAAGTTTAACTACTTCTGAATCGGCCATTAAAGGGATACATAAATTTACTGTTGTTGTTTACAGTACCCCCGGTGAAATTGAAAAAATTGCCAAGCAAATTGAAAAACGTATCGACGTAATTAAAGTTTTTGTTTTAACTGAGGATGAAATAATTCATGAGGAAGTTGCACTTTATAAAGTTCCCACAGAAGCTTTATTAAGTGGAAATCAGATAGAAATATTGGTACGTCAGTATGGAGCTCGTATTCTTGAAGTTACCCCTGAGTTTACTATTATCGAGAAAACAGGACATAAAAATGAAACTCAAGAACTCTTTGAAGAATTGAATAAATATGGAGTTCAGCAGTTTACAAGATCAGGTAGAATAGCTATTACAAAATCAAAGATAGAATTATTAGAAAATTACTTGAAAAAACTTGAGAGTGAAAACTCAGCTATAAGTTGACAAGATGTTTTGCTTAAATCATTTAAATAAATAATATTATTATGGCACAAATTAATTTTGGAGGAACAGTTGAAAATGTCGTAACTCGTGATGAATTTTCTCTTGAAAAAGCGCGCGAAGTACTAAAAGATGAAGTTATTGCCGTTATAGGATATGGCGTTCAGGGCCCGGGTCAGTCCCTAAATTTAAAGGATAATGGTTTTAATGTAATTGTTGGGCAACGTAAAGAATCAAAAACATGGGATAAGGCTGTAGCTGATGGCTGGGAGCCCGGAAAGACATTATTTCCTATTGAGGAGGCATTGGAAAAAGGTACTATTATACAGTATTTATTGTCTGATGCCGGTCAGATAGCTGTTTGGCCAACTGTTAAGGAAAATCTAAAGCCGGGTAAGGCTTTATATTTTTCCCATGGTTTTGGGATCACTTATAAAGAGCGGACCGGTATAATTCCACCTGCTGATGTTGATGTAATTTTGATTGCGCCCAAGGGCTCAGGCACCAGTTTACGTCGTATGTTTTTAGAGGGTCGGGGTTTGAATTCTAGTTATGCTATTTTTCAGGATGCTACAGGTAAGGCCCTTGAAAGAGTAATAGCTCTTGGTATAGGTGTTGGTAGCGGATATTTATTTGAAACAACTTTCCAAAAGGAAGTTTTCAGTGATCTTACCGGGGAGCGTGGTACTTTAATGGGAGCCATCCAAGGTATTTTTGCTGCTCAATATCAAGTATTAAGAGATAACGGTCATAGTCCGTCCGAAGCGTTTAATGAAACAGTTGAGGAATTAACTCAAAGTTTAATGCCTTTAGTTGCAGAAAATGGTATGGATTGGATGTATGCCAATTGCTCAACTACTGCTCAGCGTGGTGCTTTAGATTGGTGGCAGAAATTCCGTGATGCTACACTTCCTGTATTTACTGAATTGTATAAAGAGGTAGAAAAAGGAAATGAAGCTCAACGTTCAATTGATTCCAACAGTCAGGCTGATTATCGTGTAAAACTTGAAGCTGAGCTTAAAGAATTGCGTGAATCAGAAATGTGGCAAGCAGGAGCAGCAGTACGCAAGTTGCGACCTGAGAATGACGAATAGGGCTTATACCCGATAAAAAAAAATAGTTATGAGCAGTAAAATCTATATTTTCGACACTACCTTAAGAGATGGGGAGCAGGTGCCGGGATGTCAGTTGAATACCATTGAAAAGATTGAGGTTGCACGTCAATTAGAAAAACTTGGTGTTGACATTATTGAAGCAGGTTTTCCTATTTCAAGTCCCGGGGATTTTAATTCTGTTGTGGAGATTTCCAAAGCAGTTTCTCGACCTGTTATCTGTGCTCTTACGCGTGCAGTAAAAAAGGATATTGAAGTAGCTGCCGAAGCACTTCAATATGCCAAACGGGGTAGAATACATACGGGGATCGGAACTTCTCCCTATCATATTTATAATAAATTGAATTCTACACCTGAGGAAATTCTAAAGCGTGCCGTTGAAGCAGTTAAATTTGCAAAGAAGTTTGTTGAAGATGTGGAGTTTTACGCTGAGGATGCCGGTCGTTCAGATAATGAGTTTTTAGCTAAGGTAATTGAGGCTGTTATTAAAGCAGGTGCTACTGTTGTTAATATTCCTGATACAACAGGTTATTGTTTGCCGGAAGGCTATGGTGAAAAGATCGCCTATCTCGTCAATAATGTAAAAAATATTGACAAGGCTATAATATCAACTCATTGTCATAACGATCTCGGTATGGCCACTGCCAATTCTATTAGTGGAATAATAAATGGAGCTCGTCAGGTTGAAGTTACCATGAATGGAATTGGCGAAAGAGCCGGTAATACATCTCTTGAAGAGGTTGTTATGACATTAAAATGTCATAAGGATTTAGACTTTCATACCGATATTGATACAAAGCAGATTATAAAGACCAGCAGATTGGTTTCAACTCTTATGCGAATGCCAATCCAGCCCAATAAAGCAATAGTTGGTCGTAATGCTTTTGCTCATTCATCCGGTATCCATCAAGACGGGGTATTGAAAAACCGGGAAAATTATGAGATTATTGATCCCATTGAAGTTGGTGTTAAGGAATCATCCATAGTTTTGACTGCCAGGAGTGGGCGTGCAGCTTTAAAGCATCGTCTTAATATTTTAGGATATGAATTTGAGCCTGCAAAGTTGGATGAAATTTATCAGCGTTTTTTAGAACTTGCCGATAAGAAAAAGGATATAACTGATGAAGATCTTGAGATTTTAGCAGGTCATGAAATTGAAGGTGATAAGAAACGTCCGCTTAAGCTTGAATCACTACAAGTAATGTGTGGAAAATCTATTATTCCTACAGCAACGGTGGCTATTAATTTTAAAGGAGATGTATTTTCTGAAACTGCTTCAGGAAATGGTCCCATTGATGCAGCATTTACAGCTGTAAAAGCTCTGGTTAAACGTAGGGTTAGATTAGAGGAATTTCTTATTCAAGCAATTACTCGTGGAAGTGATGACCTCGGAAAGGTGCATATTCAAATAGAACATCAGGGACAAACCTATTATGGTTTTTCGGCGCATACTGATATTGTAACCGCCTCGGTAGAAGCTTTTTTGGATGCTTTAGGTAAAATAGAATAATTTTGTATATGCATATTATTTTTTTTGCAGCCGGCAAATTCCGAGTGGAGCTTATTAAGTAAAATATAAAATCAAAGATTGTTAATTTTTAAAATTAAAAAGTTTTGGCTGGAAAAACATTATTCGATAAAATCTGGGAGAAACATGTTGTGACTAACGTGGATGGTGGCCCCAGTGTTTTATATATTGACAGTCACCTGATACATGAGGTGACCAGTCCGCAGGCATTTGCCGGACTCAAGCAGAGGGGGATAAAGGTACGTCGCCCCGATAAAACTATTGCTACTGCCGATCATAATATTCCTACCATGGATCAGCATTTGCCTATTCATGATGAATTAAGCCGTTTTCAGGTTAATAAACTTAAGGAGAATTGTGAGGAGAATGGTATTCAGTTATATGGCTTAAACCATCCTTATAATGGTATAGTACATGTAATTGGTCCAGAACTTGGGTTGACACGTCCCGGTATGACTATTGTTTGTGGCGACAGTCATACTTCTACTCACGGTGCTTTTGGCAGTATAGCCTTTGGAATAGGAACCAGTGAAGTTGAAATGGTTTTGGCAACTCAGTGTTTGATGCAGACTCGACCAAAGACTATGCGTATAAATATCGAAGGGGAATTAAAAGAAGGAGTTTTTTCAAAAGATATAGTACTTTATATTATATCGCAGATTTCTACCGGTGGAGCAACAGGTTATTTTGTTGAGTTTGCCGGTTCAGCAATTCGTTCTCTTTCTATGGAAGCCCGTATGACAATTTGTAATATGAGTATTGAAATGGGAGCTCGTGGTGGTATGATTGCTCCTGATGATATTACTTTTGAATATGTTAAGGGTCGTGAGTTTGCTCCAAAGGGTGAAGAATGGGAGAAATTACTTGCAGAATGGAAACTTTTACCTTCTGACTCTGATGCAGTTTTCGATAAAGAGATCACATTTAAGGCTTCAGACATTGAGCCAATGATCACTTATGGTACAAATCCGGGTATGGGGATAGGTATAACTTCGCATATTCCTGAAATTGTTGATATTGAAGAGACTTCTCAAAAATCCTTCAAAAAATCACTTGAGTATATGGATTTTCAACCCGGAGAGCCTATGATAGGCAAACGTGTTGATTATGTTTTTGTAGGAAGCTGTACAAACGGACGAATTGAAGATTTGCGCGTTTTCAGTGAGTTTATAAAAGGAAAAAAGAAGGCTGAAAATGTAACTGCGTGGATTGTTCCCGGAAGTAAGCAAGTTGAAAAGCAAGCTGTAGAAGAAGGTATAAAAGATATACTTGAAGCTGCAGGCTTTGAATTGCGTCAGCCCGGATGTTCTGCGTGCTTGGCCATGAATGACGATAAAATTCCTGAAGGTATGTATGCCGTATCAACTTCCAACCGTAATTTTGAAGGTCGTCAAGGACCCGGTGCCAGAACTATGTTGGTTAGTCCCTTAACTGCAGCAGCATCTGCCATAAGTGGAGTGGTAACAGACCCGAGAACTGTGAAATAAATTAAATGTATAATCTGAATTAATTTGCTCAATGTCAATAGAAAAATTTGTTACGCTGGAATCTAAATCTGTCCCCTTATCAATAGAGAATGTTGATACAGACCAAATAATTCCGGCCCGCTTTTTAAAGGCTACTACCAAGGATGGCTTTGGGGATAATCTGTTTCGTGACTGGCGTTATGATAAGAATGGAAATCCCAAGTCTGATTTTGTATTGAATAATCCTGTTTATTCAGGTGAAATTCTTGTTGCAGGAAAAAATTTTGGAAGTGGTTCAAGCCGTGAGCATGCTGCTTGGGCTATTCAGGGCTATGGATTTAAGGTTGTAGTTTCCAGCTTTTTTGCCGATATATTTAAAAATAATGCACTTAATAATGGTGTATTACCGGTTCAGATTTCAGATAAATATTTGAATCAATTATTTACTGAGATAGAAACAGATCCCAATATCATTGTAAAAGTAGATTTGGAAAATCAAGTTATTTCAATTCCCTCTAAAGGCTTGTCTGAAAGCTTTGATATTAATCCTTATAAAAAGGAGTGTTTAATAAATGGTTATGATGATATTGATTATTTATTAAGCATCACTGATGAAATAAAGGAATGGGAAGCTAAGGCACAAAAGTGAGTCCTTGCTTTTTTGAATAAGGGTCTGACAGGTAATAACAATAGGATTTACCTTGTCTGCTTAAGAAAGTGAATTTATAAACAGGAGAAAATGACCAAGATAGAAATTATGGATACTACCCTACGTGATGGTGAACAAACCACGGGAGTATCTTTTAGTGAGGCGGAAAAGTTGGCCATCGCTCAGTTATTATTGGAAGAGATGAAGGTCGATCGTATAGAGGTGGCTTCTGCAAGAGTTTCTGAAGGTGAGTTTAGAGCTGTTAAACGTATTACAAACTGGGCTTCTAAGAACAATTGTCTTGAGAAGGTTGAGATTTTAGGATTTGTAGATAAAGCTCTTTCCCTGGATTGGATAGAAAATGCAGGTGGAAAAGTTATCAATTTACTAACTAAGGGATCCTTGAAACACCTTGAAGGACAGCTTCGTAAGAGCCCTGAAAAGCATATCAGTGATATTCGCTTTGTAATTGATGAAGCTGAGAAACGTGGGATATCGGTTAATATTTATCTTGAAGATTGGTCGAACGGAATGCATAACTCACGAGATTATGTTCATTTTTTAATTGACCATTTGAGTAAACTTAATATTCGCCGGATTATGTTGCCCGATACCCTCGGGATTTTAAATCCTGTGCAGGCTTATGATTTTTGTAAAGAAATGGTCGAAAGCTATCCTTCTGTTCACTTTGATTTTCATGCACATAATGATTATGACTTTTCAGTTGCCAATGCATTTATGGCTTTAAGAGCCGGCATCAAGGGTATTCACACCACTGTTAACGGTCTGGGTGAACGTGCCGGAAATACACCATTAGCCAGTGCTTTAGGAATGATTAATGATCATTTAAAGCTTTCCAATACTTTGGTTGAATCTCAACTCACCAAATTATCCAAAATGGTAGAATCTTTTAGTGGTATAAGGATTCCGGGAAATAAGCCTTTAATTGGTGAATATGTATATACTCAATGTAGCGGCGTTCATGCAGATGGAGATAATAAAGACAATCTTTATTTTAATGAATTAATGCCCGAAAGATTTGGTAGGGTACGTCGTTATGCTCTTGGTAAAACTTCAGGAAAAGCCAATATTTTGAAAAACCTTGAAGAACTTGGTATCGAATTAGGACCTGAAGATATGAAGAAAGTTACTGACAGGGTTATTGAACTTGGTGATAAAAAGGAAACTGTTACTACCGAAGATCTTCCCTATATTATTTCTGATGTATTAAAAAATTGGGGCAGCTCCGAAAACATTAAACTTTTAAATTACAGTCTCAGCCTGGTACGTAAAATGAAGCCTGTTGCAAGCATACGTATTCAGATCTATGATAATATATATGAAGAAACATCAGTTGGAGATGGTCAGTATGACGCATTTATGAAGGCTCTTTGGAAAGTTTATGAAAAATTGAATCGCAGTCATCCCAAATTAACCGATTATTGGGTTTCAATTCCTCCGGGTGGAAAAACTGATGCTTTAGTAGAAACTGTAATTACTTGGTTTTTTAAAGGACAAGAGTTTAAAACCCGCGGTTTAGATGCCGATCAAACTGAAGCTGCCATTAAAGCAACTTTAAAAATGCTCAATATAATTGAGAGTAATGATATAAAATTTAAAGGTTGATAATTTTAATATTTCACTTGCTTTGGCACTTTAGCTGATGCAGCTTATATAAACACAAATATTTCAAATATGAATTTCAACATTGCAGTACTGGCCGGAGATGGTATCGGCCCGGAAATTATTGAGCAGGCAATAAAAGTAATAAATGCAGTATGCGAAAAAAAGGGGCATAAGGTCAATTATACAGAAGCCTTAACAGGAGCAGTCGCTATTGATGCTGTTGGGGATCCTTATCCCGAAGAAACCCATAAAATATGTATGAATGCCGATGCTGTATTATTTGGAGCTATTGGTCATCCTAAATTTGATAATGATCCTACGGCAAAAGTAAGGCCCGAGCAAGGCTTATTGCGAATGCGCAAGCAGTTGGGTCTATATGCTAATTTACGGCCTGTTGACACTTTCCCGTCATTATTGCATAAGTCTCCTTTAAGGAGGGATTTGGTGGAAGGTGCTAACTTTATGTGTATTCGTGAGCTTACCGGCGGGATTTACTTTGGAGATAAAGGCAGGAGCGAAGATGGGAATACAGCTTTTGATAATTGTGTTTATACGCGTGAAGAAGTTGAGCGTATTTTAAAACTTGGCTTTGAATATGCCATGAAGCGTAAAGGAAAGTTAACTGTAGTTGATAAAGCCAATGTCCTTGAAACTTCTCGCTTATGGAGGCAGATAGCTCAGGAAATGGAGTCTGATTATCCATCTGTTGAAGTTGAATATATGTTTGTTGACAATGCTGCCATGCAAATTATACAGTGGCCTAAACGTTTTGATGTTATGGTAACTGAAAATATGTTTGGAGATATCTTAACAGATGAGGCTTCTGTTATTACCGGATCTTTGGGATTGTTGCCCTCAGCTTCTATTGGCTTGCACACCAGTGTTTTCGAGCCTATCCACGGCTCCTATCCGCAGGCGGCAGGTAAAGATATCGCAAATCCCCTTGCAATGGTGTTGTCTGCTGCTCTTATGTTTGAATATGCCTTTAAATTAAAAGAAGAATCAGATATGATTAGAGAGGCAGTGGATGCATCTTTAAAGCAAAATTTTGTAACTGAAGATATTGATAAATCTCAAGCTAAAAAAACTTCTGAAGTAGGAGATTGGCTTGCTGAATATATTAGAAAAAATTTTGCTGACTTAGATTGAAGCCTCTATCTTTGTTCAAGTTATTGCTAAGGATGTTTAGATTTTTTATATTAAGTTTCTTTGTCGGAATATTGTTTTCATCATGTTCAAAACATGATGAAGGAGATGTCTTATCGGGTTTGTTATGGGGAGGAGAAGGACGTCGTCTTATAATTGAAGCTGCTGATGATGAGATGTTTTTAACAGATACCATCATAGTTAATCATCTTGGAGAGTTTTTCTGGGACCCCGATACCCTTATCCCCGGGTTTTACAGACTCTCGGAAATTAATAAAGGCGGATTGCCTTTATTATTTGACGGCTTGCAAAAGGTATATCTCGATGCCCAGTTCATCAGTTTCCCCAATCAGGTTATAATTGAAGGCTCCAACTGTTCCAATGATCTTCTTAATGTAGAAAGAATTAGTGAGGAATGGATGCTTAAAATTCGTGATGTAGTGTCCCCTGCTGTTGATACAATTGTATTTGAAGGTCCTTCATCACTTGAAAACCTATATAAACAACTCAATAGCATTGATTCGCTTTATAGAAAAGAAATTTTAGATGTTTCTGACGATCCTTTTGTAAAAATGTACGCCCTTCTCCAAGTCGGAGGTAATCGCCAACTATTTGATGCCTGGGAACATCGCTCTTTATTTTTCGAGGTCGATTCAATGTTAAAGGACTTTCATTATTTAAGAGAAGTAGCTATTTTTTCACAAAAGGTAAAGAAATTACGTGAAGAGCATAATTTAAAAGCGCAGGCTTCTCCCGGTCAAATTTTTCCGGAGTTAATATTAACAGATTGCTCCGGTAATAATTTCCAATTGTCTGATATTGAAGACTCGGTATTGTTTCTTCATTTTTTGGATTCATTAAATTTAGAGTCGTTTGTGAATAAACAATTATACCATAACAGACTGAGAGCCATGAGTTTTTCGGGATGGAAAGCTTGCCTTATAATGGTTGGGGATTATGATCCTACAATTTATAAGAGCGATAACGATTATTTAATGGCTTGTTCTAATATGGAAGCCTCCGGTTTATTGAGGCTTTTAGGTGTTAAGGAATTTCCTGTAAATTTTATTTTAAACAGGGAAGGACTCATTGTAGCAAAAAATGTAACAGATTTACAATTAATCGGTCTTTTAAAAGAGGCCTTATAATTTTTAAGTAAAGATTTTATGAAGCATTTTACTTTTATTGCATTGTTTTTTGTCCTCTTAATTGGCTGTAATAAAAAAAACCAATTTATTGTTGAGGGGCTTGTTGATAATGCTGTTGGTGATACAATTTATTTTCATAGGTTAGACCTTGAAGGAGATTTTCCTGTTGGAGAAGCAGTGATTAAATCTAATGGCTCCTTTCGCTTTAAGCAAGCCTCTTTACAGGAGCCTACATTTTTTAAACTATCATTAACACCCACACGATTTATTACTCTATTGGGTGATTCAGCTGAGCATATTAAGGTTAAAGCCAAAAAAGAACGCTTTGCTTATACTTATACAGTTTCTAATTCTTCCGGTTCTGAAAAAGTAAAACTTTTAAATGAACAAATCTTTAGTTTAAGTAAAACTGTTGACAGCCTTATTAATTATTATCATTCTTTGCCTGAAGAAGATCAAGCTGAAAATCTGTCTCGAATAAGTGAGGACTTAAATCATCACATCAATGATTATAAAGAGTTCGTTGGCTCATTTGTAATGGATAACCACAGATCGTTTGCCTCTTATTATGCTTTGTTTCTTACCTTAAGTGATGGTTCGCAGGTAATGAATGTTATGGATAAAAAGGATCAGATCTATTTTGCCGCCCTGGCAACTCAGTTGAATCTGTTTTATCCCGAATCTGCCAGAACCCGTCAGCTATACGATTATGTACTTCAGGCCAAAAATGCAGAACGAACATCCCAATTTTTTGATTATATAGAATCAATTGAAGGAGAGTCAATTCCTGAAATATTATTGCCTGATGCAGAAGGAAATGAAATATCTTTAACATCATTAAAAGATAAAGTAATATTACTATCATTTTGGGGATCGTGGGACGAAGCTTCTCGTAATGAAAATCACAGGTTAAAGCAGATTTATGCCAAATACCGACCTAAGGGCTTTCAGGTTTATCAAGTTGGTATTGAACAAAGCCGATTGATTTGGGAAAATACAGTTTTACAAGATGAACTCCCATGGATTAGCGTGCGCGATCTCAACTATACAGATTCCTATGCACTTAGAGTGTATAATGTTCAGCAATTACCGGCAAATTATTTAATTGATAGTACAGGGGAAATTATAGGAAAAAATTTGTTTGGTTCACGGCTTGAAGAGCGTCTTGATGAATTGCTTTAGTATTAGCTGGCTTGAATATTGTAAAACAGATATATTTGTTGCATATTTTTAAGCTGCTTAATGAATAAGACAGGTTGCTAGTAATAAAGAAAAATTTAGTATTGTAATTGATACAAGGAAAGAAAATATATTTTGCTTCTGATGTTCATTTGGGGACATCTTCAATAACAGATCCACGTGAGCATGAACAAAGGTTTGTGAGATGGCTTGATATGATCAGTAATGATGCGGAAGAACTTTATCTCTTGGGTGATATATTTGATTTTTGGTTTGAGTATCGCAAGGTCGTTCCAAAAGGTAATATCAGATTCCTTGGTAAGTTATGTGAATTAACAGATGCAGGAATTAAGGTGCATTTTCTTACCGGAAATCATGATTTATGGATATTTGACTATCTACCTTCTGAGACCGGAATTATTGTGTATCAAAAACCTATAGACAAGCTTATTAAGGGGAAGAGATTTTATCTTGCCCATGGGGATGGTTTAACTCAACACGAAGGTTTATATAAAATCCTTAAATGGATATTTAGAAATCCTTGTTTCCAAAGTATTTTTAGAATTATACATCCCGATTGTGGAGTTGGTTTAGCTCATTTTTGGTCGAGAAAAAGCAGGGAGAAAAGTTCTTCTGCCTGTGGGTCTGAATTTATGGGAGAAGATAATGAGTGGTTGATAAAATGGGCGAGAGAATTATTAAAGTCAGAGCATTATGATTTTTTTATTTTTGGACATCGCCATATAGCAGTAACTGTTGATTTAAACAAAGATAGCCACTTAGTATTTTTAGGTGATTGGCTTACTAACTTTTCGTATGGAACTTGGGATGGGAAAGAATTTAAGTTAGAATTTTTTGAAAAAACCAAAACTTTATAAGAACAGCATGTGTGCACAAAAATCAATTTATTCGGTAATAACCGGATCTGGTTGTTACATTCCGCCTTTGATAGTGAAAAACTCAAAATTTGAGAATAATATCTTTATGAATGAAGATGGCTCATTGATAGAGACACCGGGGAAAGAAATAACGGAGAAGTTTGAGCAAATTACTGATATTACTCAGCGTAGGATTGCACCTTCAGAAATTCTTACTTCAGATATGGCTGCTGAGGCGGCACGTATCGCCATTGAAGATTCAGGTATTGATCAAGAAGATCTTGATTATATAATTGTAGCTCATAACTTGGGAGATATAGTTGATAGTTCATTGTATCCCGACATATTGCCTTCTCTTGCATCAAGGGTTAAAAATAAGCTTGGCATCAAAAGCCCTAAGGCTGTTGCCTATGATATTTTGTTTGGATGTCCGGGATGGACTCAGGCCATGATTCAGGCTAATTATTATATTAAAGCGGGTGATGCAAAAAAAATCTTAGTAATTGGTGCCGACAGTATTTCGCGTGCTATGGATCCTCATGACAGGGATATTATGATTTTTGCCGATGGGGCAGGGGCTGTTGTTTTAGAGCGCAAAAAAAGTAAGGATCCGGTAGGCATGCTCCGTCATGCAGCCAGAACAGATGTTGATGATTACCTTGATATATTAAAAATGGGCAAATCCTATAATCCTGAAAATAAAGGTACTTATTTGAAAATGCAGGGGCGAAAGGTATATAATTACGCACTTACCTATGTTCCTTTGTTGGCTCAAGAATGCTTGAATAAGAATCATATGCAGTTGTCAGATGTTCATAAAGTCCTAATACATCAGGCCAATGCTAAAATGGATGAGGCGATATTAAAGCGTTTGTTTCGACTGTATGGTGAAAGAACACCGGATTACAATGTTATGCCCATGACAATACGAACACTTGGAAATACAAGTGTTGCTACCATTCCAACTATGTATGATTTGCTTGTAAAAGGAAAGCTTGAGGGGCATAAGGTGAATTCCGGAGATAACATAATGATGACTTCTGTAGGTGCCGGAATGAATATTAATGCATTTATGTATAAAATGCCCTGATAGAATTAATTGTTATTACCATTTTTCACGATTTAATAGTCCTAAAACTGCAATTGCGCTTATCCAAAAGGGATAAATAATGGTGAATATAAATAAACGAACAGCTTTTATTTTAATGTTGAAAAAGTCCGGAGCTGAATAGAGATACAATAGATCGGTAGTTATTTTAATTAGTGCGGAAAATAAAAATATCCTTCCTCCACCTGCGTAAAAAGGCCTGAGGATAAGCAACAACACAAGAAAAAAGTTTGTGAGAAATACTAATATAGCCATCAATATAGTTGCTGCATCCTTATATGCTATACTTTTTCCGCCCCATCTCATGCGTTGTTTAATTAATTTTTGCCATGACGATACAGGTCGTGATGAGACTAAGGCCTTTGGATTGTTAAGGAAATCAATTTTCTCTCCGGCTTTTTTAAAGGCATGTAGTAAAAAAACATCATCGCCTGACTCAAAATTTTGACCTGCTACATATTTTTTTGTTTCAAACCATTTTTGCCTGGGAAATATCAGATTTGCGCCACTGCAAAACAAGGGCTGGTTTAGGTTTGCTGCAGCTGCTCCGCTTAGTTGCAAAGCATAATATTCAATGGCCTGAAAATCATGTAAAAAAGAGTTCCCCTGTTTAATTGTAACAGGACCTATTAGCATTGAAGCTTTTGAATTATTAAGCCATTCTGCAATGCTCAACAGCCAGTCAGGTGTAAATGTGCAATCAGCATCACTTGTAACAATAAATTCTCCTTTAGCTTTTTCAATGCCTGTCTTTAAAGCTGCCTTTTTCCCTTTACCATCGGAAGTTCTAATGCTAAAATTGCTCTGCTGTGGAATTATTTCTACTGAAGCATCTGTTGAATGGTCATCTATAAATATAATTTCGAACGATTCTGTGGGGTAAGTTTGATTTTGTAACTGTTTTATTAATAATGGTAAATTTTCAGCTTCATTTTTAAAAGGTATTATAACAGAAAGAAAGGGATAGTTCGATTGTGAACTTAATGAAGAAAATGGCCTTTGTGAAAGCCAGCCTCTTTTAAACCGCAAAAAAACAATTAAATAAATAATTGTAAGTGCCAAACTTACAAAGGATAATAAAAGCATAGCCTTTTAGACATAAAATTCGGGGAAGGATAAATGATAATTAATTTACAGTAAGAGATAAGACCCAGTTTTCTATTTTAAGCTCTCCCAATAATTCTTCTTGACGTTGTAAAGCTTTATTTACAGAATTATGCCATTCAAAACTTACCAAGAATCGGCCTTGATAGGGTAAAACTGTTGTTGATCTGAACCCTTTTTCAAGCATTTGATTCATCATTTTAATAGCAGCATTTTCATTTTTAAAACTACCTATTATAATATGATGTTGTCTGGTGCCCGGGACAGCTGCCGGTGCTTGGCTTAATTGTGAAACTTCTTCATCAGGGCTTTGCTCTTCAAAAAATATTTCCTCATCGCTTATTTCAGTTTCTTCCTGAACTTCAGGCTCTTCCTGAACCGGCAATTCAATTTTAACAGCCTCCTCTACACCCCTGTCTTTCAGAGCATTAAAAGCGGGGGTAAAAAACCATAAGTATAAAGCAACTCCCAATAAAAATAAAATGATAAGCAATGCAATTAACCAAATCGGCCATATAAAGCCTCGTTTTTTAATAATTGTTTCTTTTGTGTAAGTAGCATCTTGCCGGTGGAGTTCTATTTTTTCCTTTTCTTTTTGAGTTTCCTGATGTGTTATTCTCAAATCAGGGGCAGCTGTTTGTACTGGTGGCGGGCTTGTAAAATCTTGTTTCTTAGTCTGTTTTTTTTCTTCTTCTGTTGTAATTATTGATGTGTCAAGATCTAAAAGGTCTTCTTTCTCATCAGGTGAAGCCCTATCTACAAGTTTATTTTTTTGCTCTTCTTGGTCAGCTTCTGCTACCGGTGGGTTTTCTTGTTCAAAACGCAGAACCCCGTTTTGATCCTTAATAAAAGCTCCTATACCTTTAATGGTAAAAGAGCCATCATTATCTAATGATGAGTTTATAGTATTAACATAAGCTTCAACTTTTTCGGTTGCCGTGGCAGAATCCACACCTTCTACTGCACAAATATGACTGATAAGAAGTCCATCATTAAAACTCAAAAAGTTATTGAATAATATGTTTTGACCTTTTTCACGTGATATTATGAAAGCACCAAAATTTGGAATAATAATCCTATTGTTTTCCTTGATTAATTCCACTAAATAATTTTCCATAATCAGTATTTTATGTGGGGTCAACTGATTGGATAAATCCAAGAAGTTTTTAGTTTACTAATATTAATAATCCTGATAAGCTTAAGTTTATATCTTCCCTGATCAACATAACTTATGTTCTATAAGTTTAATTCCTAACAAATATAATTATTTTTCGTAGAAATAAACAATATTATAAATAAGCAATCAAATAATATTATGTTTGATTTGTTTTATGTTAAAGGTACACTTACGCTATGTAAATATATAAAAATCAAGGCTGTTTACATTTAAACAGCCTTGATTTTTATATATTTATTGTTCAATAAGGTCACTTACTTTTTTGAAAACAGCTTCTCCGGTGAAACCAAATTTTTCGTCAAGCACTTTAAAAGACGCTGAATATCCGAAATGGTCAAGACCTGCAACTATTCCATTTTCACCAACGAGCGATTCCAGAGTAACCGGAATTCCGGCAGTTAAACCAAAGCGTGGCACTCCCGGTATGAGTACTTCATCTTGATATGCTTTTGGCTGATTCCTGAACAATCCTTCAGAAGGAACAGATACTATCTGAATTTTCAGTCCTTTTCTTTCTCTCAACAATTTTGCTCCATCTACCAGGGTAGATACTTCTGAACCGTTTCCTACCAATACTATATCAATTTTCCCTTCATCTTTGGAAACAATATAAGCACCTTTTTTGGCTCTTAATGAATTCTTGTAATTATTATCCGGAAGATTTACAATATTTTGGCGTGATAATATTAAAGCAGTTGGAGTTTTTGTGTTCTCCATAGCCATTTGCCAGGCAACAGTTGTTTCTTCAGCGTCTGCAGGTCGTATTACCAACATACTGTTTTCACCTTTATGGTTTTTCAGTTTTTCCATCAGCCTGATTTGTGCTTCTTGTTCAACCGGTTGATGTGTTGGGCCGTCTTCACCCACTCTAAAAGCATCATGTGTCCAAATATATTTTACCGGAAGCTCCATTAAAGCTGCAAGTCTAACGGCCGGCTTCATATAATCACTAAATACAAAGAAAGTACCACAAGCCGGGATGACGCCTCCGTGTAAGGCCATACCATTTGCTATTGAGGCCATAGTTAATTCAGAAACACCGACTTGTAAAAAGGATCCTGAAAAATCTCCTTTTGCAAATGGTTTGGTTTTTTTGAGGAAACCATCAGTTTTATCTGAGTTTGCAAGGTCGGCCGACATTACAATCATATTTTCTATTTTTTCGGCAAATTCACCTAATATTGTTGCCGAAGCAGCACGTGTAGCATTATTTTCCTTTTGCTTGACAGCTTCAAAATTAAATTCGGGAACTCCACCTGCAATAAAGCGGTTAAACTTTTTGGCGAGTTCGGGATTTTGCTTTTCCCATTCTTTTTGAAGGTTTTTCTTCTCAGCGGCATTTTTTGCTTTTTCAGCATTTGCTTTTGAATACAATTCAGCTACATCGGGGAAAATAACAAGGGGATTTGAAGGATCGCCTCCAAGATTTTCTATAGTTTTTTCGAAAGAAGCTCCGGCAGCACTTAAAGGCATACCATGAGTGCTGATAACTTTTTCGTAGGGTGTTCCATCCTCAGTTACAGAACCTTTACCCATAATGGTTTTACCAATAATTAAATAGGGCTTTTCTTTTTCTGCTATTGCTTCTTTTAATGCTTCTCTTATTTGATCGGGATTATGGCCGTCAATGGTTTTTACTTTCCATCCCCATGCTTCATATTTCTTAGCGGTATCTTCTTTTGTTACAACATTTGTTTCGGTCGATAATTGAATATCATTACTGTCGTAAAACATCACAAGATTATTCAGACCTAAAAAGCCTGCTATACGGCCCGCTCCCTGAGAAATCTCCTCTTGAATTCCGCCATCCGAAATAAAAGTAAAAGTTTTGTGGGCTAACCATTCACCAAACCTTGAGGCAAGAAAACGTTCTGTAATTGCTGCACCAACAGCCATGGCATGTCCTTGTCCAAGCGGACCGCTTGTATTTTCAATTCCTCTTTCTATATCCAATTCGGGGTGACCTGGCGTTGGACTTCCCCATTGTCTGAAATTTTTTAATTCCTCCATAGTGAAAGTCCCTGTAAGTGCTAATGCAGCATATAGCATTGGAGACATATGACCCGGATCAAGGAAAAATCTGTCACGATTAATCCATGCTCTGTCATCAGGATCGTAATTTAAAAATTCTGAAAATAAAATCTGCACGAAATCGGCTCCTCCCATTGCACCTCCCGGGTGTCCGGATTTTGCCTGTTCCGGCATTGCCGCAGAAAGGATTCTAATATTATCAGCGGCTCTTGTTGCGATGTCTTTACTCATGTCTAAGTAGCTATTAAGATTATTATGATTTGTTTTAATTTAAATTCGGATCTTGTTAATAAATGAATTTAAGCATTTAATATCCGGGATTTTCTTCCCTCGATCGACCGGCAAAAATACGCATTTTTTTTGAACCTGTAAAACCTTTGATTGGTCATATTACTTTGTAAACAAATATATTAATTTATAAATCTTTCTGGTTTTTAGAAATATGTAAACAGATAGTATGAATTTAATCAGGTAAAAAATGGTATTTTTAAGGAGTTTTTAGTCTTTTGTTATATAAAACTATGAAGATAATTGCCGATGATCGCATTCCTTTCCTTAAAGGGGTGTTTGAACCTTATTGTGAGATAGCTTATATCCCCGGTAAAGATATTAGCCCTGAGCATCTTGTTAATGCCGATGCTTTAATTGTAAGAACAAGGACCTTATGTAATGAGCATTTACTTGGCAAATCTAAAGTAAAAATTGTTGCGACCGCAACAATTGGAACCGATCATTTTGATATTCCATGGTTGGAAAAGGCCGGTATAGCATGGGTAAATGCCCCCGGATGTAATTCAGGTTCTGTTCAACAATATATTGGATCTGTATTAGCACATTTTATTCTTGAAGGAATGGTTCCTGCCAACTCAGTTATTGGAATCGTAGGTGTTGGCATGGTTGGCTCTAAGGTTCAACGATTAGCTTCTTCCTTGGGCTTTAAGGTCTTATTGAATGATCCACCACGACAACGCAAAGAAAAGAGTGTTGAATTTTGTGACTATAATACCATTCTTAAAGAATCAGATATTATTACTTTTCACACACCATTAAGTTACGAGGGACCTGATGCCACATTTAAACTTTTTAATAAAGAATCATTAAGGCATCTGAAATCCGGAGTTCATATCATAAATTCGTCAAGGGGTGAAGTTGTAAGCAATGATTCTTTATTTGAAGGACTTTCATCAGGTAAAATTTCGAAATTAATTTTGGATGTTTGGGAAAATGAACCTGATATAGATGCAGAACTGCATAATAAAGTGCGGTTTGGAACACCACATATTGCCGGTTATTCGATGGATGGCAAGGCTAATGGTACTACTATGGTTGTTCAAAAGGTTTCGGAAGTGCTCGGCTTACCACTCACAGAGTGGCAACCTTCTTCTATTCCCGAACCTGACGAACCTTTCATCAGCATTGATTCAAGTAATAGCCCCGCCTTTGAAGCAGCTGCTAAAGCCATCCTTGCTACTTATGATATTAAAGATGATGATAAGCGACTTAGAGCTAATCCCGAGTTATTTGAAAAACTAAGAGGAGAATATCCTTTAAGACGTGAATTTCAAATATGGAAAATTAAAAAGAGTGCCATCCCTTCTGAAAATATATATCAGATGCTTAAAGATATTGGCTTTTCGTTTTATTGATATTAAATAAATACCGAAGCTGATACAGCCAAGAAACCCAGTAAAAATCCTGAATAAACTTGAGGCGGATTATGTGAACCGAGATATAGGCGTGCTGAAGCTGTTATAGCTGAGATAATTAGTAGCATTATTAACCACCACGATAAGTCAATACCATAATTAAATGATACTGCAAAAATAGCTCCCATAACTCCTCCAAGCCCTATCATATGTATGCTGATTTTCCAAAAATATGTGATAACTACAGCCGCAAATACTGCAAGGGAAGCAAATAACATGAAATTCCCGATTATTGCAGGTACCCCCATTTTTTTTAATAAGGAATAGCCAAGGAAAAAGAAAAAACCTGTAAGGAAAACCGGCAGTGTCCGTTCCCTTGCCGAATTCATATTAAAACTTTTGATTATTTTGAATTGATATAGTAGAGGTAATAAAGAAAGTGGCAGTATGGCCGTTGATAGGAATACAGTAAAAAATATTATCCTTTTTGCTTCAAGTGGCAAAAAGGAAATATGTGTGCCTGCCTGGAAAATTAAAAATATACCTAAAATCGGCATCAGCATTGGATGAAACAAAACGGATATAGCTATGCATAATTTTCTCATCTAAATTACCTTTAAGTTAACAGGAAGTTTGTTTAGCCGTATTGTTAGCTCTATAATAATTCTTTCCTCATTCGTGCAACCGGAATATTGAGTTGCTCACGATATTTGGCTACTGTTCTGCGTGCGATATTGTAAGATTTTTCCTTAAGGATTTGTGCAAGCTTATCATCGGTATATGGCTTTCGCTTATCTTCATTGGCAATACATTCCTCCAATATTTTTTTTATCTCTCTTGTACTGACTTCCTCACCTGTATCGGTTTGTAATCCTTCGGAGAAAAAATATTTTAAAGGATATATGCCAAAATGCGTCTGAATGTACTTACTGTTAGAAACTCTTGAAATAGTTGAAATATCCAAATTTGTTATTTCAGCAATATCTTTTAATATCATTGGTTTCAACATAGTTTCATCGCCTTCAATGAAATATTCTTTCTGATAATTCAATATAGCCTCCATCACAGTCATTAAAGTATTTTGCCTTTGACGAATGGCATCGATAAACCATTTGGCTGAATCTAATTTTTGCTTTACAAAAATTGCTGTTTCTTTTTGTTTTTTACTTTGATTTTTTTTATTCGTTTGGTAATCATTCAATAATGTAGCATAAGTATTACTAATCCTTAATTCGGGAGTGTTACGCGAATTCAGACTTAATTGTAAATCACCATTTTCAATTTCCAGAATAAAATCGGGGATGATATATTTTACTGCTTTACTTAAAGGATTACTGTATGAACTACCGGGTTTTGGATTTAATTTAAGTATTTCGTCAATAGCTTCTTTTAATTCTGACTCGGAAAGCTGGAGCTTCTTAAGCATTTTATCATAATGCTTTCTGGTAAACTCTTCAAAATTATTTTTTAAGATTTGATATGCAATTTCAATGGTTTGAATATTTCTATCTTTTCTTTTGATCTGCAACAATAAACACTCTTGTAAATCGCGGGCAGCCACACCGGGAGGATCAAAATTTTGAAGCAGTTTCAACATTTCACTAGCTTCTTTTTCATCTATTTCAATGTTTTGTGAAAATGCAAGATCATCAACTATTTCACTAATTTCCCTCCTTAGATACCCATCTTCATCGATATTCCCTATCATATATTCGGCAATAGCCCTTTGCCTGTCGTCAATTATTTGAACCCCAAGCTGATTTATTAAATATTCATGAAAAGTAGTACCCGTTGAAAAAGGTATATCTTCATATTTATCGTTTTTTGAATAATTTCTACTGTAAAGTCTGTATGAAGGAGTATCATCATCAGTAATATAATCCTCTATTGTAAATTCATCCTTGTTAGAATCTTTTTCCCCTACTTCTTCATAACTAACTTCGTCATCATCGTTGTCTTCTGCATATTCAAGTACAGGGTTCACTTCCAGCTCTTCTTTGATACGCTGTTCAAGCTGAGCAGTAGGGATTTCCAAAAGCTTTATCACTTGAATTTGTAAAGGTGATAGCTTTTGAAGCATCTTTTGTTGTAAACTCTGTTTAAGCATGATAATTATGAAATACTAAATTTAAAATTTTATACGCACTTATAAGTAACTTACGTGACTAATACAAAAGTACAGTTATTTCATGAATTTGAAAACAGATAAGGGAATAGAAAGAAGTTTTTAGTCTAAATTTTATGAAACTTGCAAAAAATATAAGCAAAAAAAGCAAATCCTCCAAAATCAGGTGAATTGGGAAGCCCGATTGGAAGATTTGCAATTTAAATAGCCTGTAAACAAGCTTGCTTTGGTTTAATAATAAAATTTCTTGGATTAATAATTTAGGATAGCATAAAAGTATAGAAATGTTCCAATACAACATTTCCAAATTGTCAAAAGCATAGCCATATCGTAAAATTTGACCCTTATCATAGGCTTAAGCTAATAATCAATCATAAATTTCAAAGAAACGCCCGAACCAATTACGAAATCTTTATCCACGAATTACACGAATTAACACGAATTTTCAATTCCACGAATGATAAATTAATTACGAATTAAAAATTACGAATTACGCGGTCGTTGAGCGGAGTCGAAACGCGGGAATCAATTACGAATTACGGGATTTTCAGTCATCAGTAAAAATGATCGACAATATATAATGGTAGAGACGCACTGCCGTGCGTCTTTATCTTACATAACATGTCGTGTCCATTTCGGATTTAGTTATGAATTACGAAATCTTTATCCACGAATTACACGAATTAACACGAATTTTCAATTACACGAATGATAAATCAATTACGAATTAAAAATTATGAAACTCGAAACTTGGTTGTTTTGAGCGTAGCGAAATCCCGCCTATCACCGGTAGGTGATAGGCGGGAGAGCGGAGTCGAAACGCGGGAATTTTCACGAATTATTTTATTTCCGCAAATTAAATAATTTAAATGTCGTAGAGACAGGGCATGCCCTGTCTACATTGGTTATGCAATTATTTTTCCACGAAGACACAAATAAATAGGCTAAAAACCTTTATTTGCACCCACTAACTGCTCCCCTTTTGAAGGGGAGCTGTCCGAAGGACTGAGGGGTTTAACAGATTAATTACCCAAAACTCAAAATTCGAAACCCGAAACCCGAAACTTTTTTATACGATGTAGTCCTCAACATATAAACCTTGTGAAACATCTTGTCATTTTTTACATTATTACGTATGTTTGTGTGTTAGAAGCAAGTGTAATAGACCTCTCAACAATAGCCGGATAAAAATCCCACATAAGACATATTAAAATCAAATCATCTGCGATGGATAAAACCTTCATAAACCACATACAAACAATTTAATGATGGATAAAGCCATCATATATTTTGCTTGAAGTCAAGATAATTTGCTTATATTTGTTGCTTACAACCATCATAAAACCAAAAACATTAAATTAATGACGAATAAAACCATCACAAATATCTATAGAATGAGTGATGATACTATCATTCAAACAATTGGTGATTTTGTTAGGCATCATCGCTTACAACAAAACATCACACAAAAGATTCTTGCAGAAAAAGCAGGCATAAATAGAACTACCCTATCGGATTTGGAATTAGGAAAAAGATGTCAATTAATAACTTTAATTCAAGTTCTTAGAATTCTCAACAAACTCCATGTTTTTGAATCGTTTGAAGTGAAACAGCAAATCAGCCCAATTAAGTTAGCCGAAATGGAGATGAAGAAGCGCCAAAAAGCCTCAAGACAAAATAAAAACAAAGCAACAAATAAAACTGACTGGTAATGATAAATAATGCTTTCGTAAATATATGGAACATGAGAGTTGGTGCTATTGCTTGGAATCCAAATACAGAATTAGGAACATTTCAGTATGATAAGTCTTTTTTACAATCAGGAATTAACTTGTCGCCAATTCTAATGCCAATAGAAAATGGAGATATTTTATATGAATTCCCGGAAAATAGAAATAGCATAACATTTAAAGGTTTGCCGGGATTGTTAGCAGATGTTTTACCGGATAAATACGGAAATGCATTAATTAACGCTTGGTTAGCAAGTCAAGGGAGACCAAGTGATAGTTTGAATCCTGTAGAAATCCTTTGCTTTATAGGCAAACGAGGAATGGGCGCCTTAGAGTTCGAGCCGGTCCAACCAAAACCAAAGAACATTTCCGCTAAAATAGAATTAGAAGGTCTCATAGAAATTGCTGAAGATATTTTATCAGGAAGAAAGGACTTTGCTACGAATTTATCTGAAAGTGAAGAAAAAGCTTTTTTTGAAATTCTGAAGATTGGATCTTCTGCAGGAGGAGCAAGAGCTAAAGCGTTAATAGCTTACAACGAAGAAACAGGGGAGGTAAGAAGCGGACAAGCAAGTGTACCAAAGGGCTTTAAGCATTGGCTAATTAAATTCGATGGCGTATCTGACTCTCAATTTGGTGCCTCAATAGGATATGGACGAGTGGAAAAGGCATACTATGATATGGCTATTGAGGCAGGAATACAAATGATGGAGTCAGCATTACTTGAAGAAAATGGAAGGGCACACTTCATGACAAAGCGATTTGATAGAGAATACGGCAAAGGAAAAATTCATGTTCAAACCTTTTGTGCTATAAGGCATTATGATTTTAATGAAGTTAATTTATATAGCTATGAAGAACTCTTTGAAACCATGCGTATGCTTAATTTGAGTTACCCGGAAGCTCAAGAGCTTTTCCGAAGAATGGTTTTCAATGTAATGTCGAGAAACTGTGATGACCACACAAAAAACTTTGCTTTTATAATGAATAAAGCAGGAGAATGGAAATTATCACCGGCATATGATATTTGCCACGCATACAGACCAGATAGTGGGTGGGTAAGTCAGCATGCTCTCAGCATTAATGGTAAAAGAAAAAACATTGAACGTCAGGACTTACTTTCTGTTGGCAAAAGAATGAATATAAAAAACGCTGAAGAAATAATTGATAAGATATCAGCTGTAGTCTCCAATTGGAGCAGTTATGCAAAAGCTGTTAATGTAGATGCTAACCTAATGGATTCTATAGGTAGAACCCACATAATTTTATAATTAAAATTAGAACCAATAAATTTTAAAAATCATGAAACAATATTTATTAATTTTAATTGGCTGACATCCGATTCAAAAACAAAAATAGAAAATGAGAGAGAATACTCACCAACATTGCTTTATACGGGGACCTGTAGGCATAAAAAAGCTCAGATTTAAAATGGTATTCATATAGTCCGGTATCGATTGTAAAAACATTGAAAGAGTTTAATGAAATCGTAGAAGGAGATAATTATGGATGTTTTTGGGGATAAATATTCACTCCCATGCGTATTGAACTCAAATTCCTGACGGAATGCGGGTGGAGAGAGATGAGCATATTTTTACCGAGCGGTGCAATCCTACGGTTTGCGGAAAACCAGGCTGTTGCATAAATAAAAACCATCTAATAAAAACGAATCGCTCAATAAAAAGAACTGTTACATAAAATCATTCCGTTAGGAATGAATCGCTCGGTAAAACCTATAAAATAGTGTCTCATCTTGTATTCCGTTAGGTTTTTGAGCGAAACGAAATCCCGACTCCCGCTAAAGCGGAACAGGTAACGTGGGGATTCTCCGACCGACTCCGAAAATTCCTCGTATAAAAAATCATTCCGACTGTCGTTAAAAAATTCGAGACGGTTTTTGAGCGAAACGAAATCCCGACTATCACCGGTAGGTGGTAGGCGGGAGAGCAAAGCCGAAACTGGTCGTTGAGCGGAGTCGAAACGCCCAAACCAATTACGAATCTTCAATTACGAATTACGAGATTTTCAGTGATCAGTCAACAGTATAAATGATCGACAATATATAATGGTAGAGACGCACTGCCGTGCGTCTTTATAATTACATGACATGTCGTGTCCATTTCGGATTTAGTTATCAATTACGAATTAGTCAACGAATTTTCGCAAATTTTCACGAATTTATAATCACGAAACTCGAAACTTGATTGTTTTGAGCGTAGCGAAATCCCGACTATCACCGATAGGTGGTAGGCGGGAGAGCGGAGTCGAAACGCCCAGTTTAGAGTTTTGCTCTACCGCATGTTTGCGGGATGCTATAATATGTTGCTCTTTCAGGGCGAATTTCCCGATCAATATGTGGACTTCATCCTTCCGACCTTGTTTATTTTAGATAATGGGTTGGAAAAGAAATATAATTTTACCGGACGCTATTGATTTATTTTGTAAATTGGACCTTAGCAAAAACAGTACAACCCAAAATAGATTTATAACAAAAATGAAAACAGAAAGCCATTCAATCAATGATGTACTTGCAAAAAACGCAACATCCTTTTTTATTCCGCCATTCCAAAGAGCTTATGCTTGGGGACGACCCGAAATTGAAAGATATTTTAGTGACATTTCAAGAATTATTGATTCTGAATTAGATCCTAAGCAACACGATAAGTTAGAGCATTTCTTCGGTACTGTTGTAATTAAAGAAGAAAAGGCAGGATTTGCAAATAGGTCAGTAGTAGTTGACGGACAACAAAGGCTTACAACGACACTAATTTTCTTAATTGCACTACGAGATTCTGAAGCTGACCCTGTCAAACAAGACCTAATTACCCAAAATTTCCTTATTAACAACACTTCTACCTTTCAAGATAAAATAAAACTAAAACAAGTTACCAAGGATTGGGATGCATACCGAGCTTTAGTCAATAAATCACAACCTAAATCAGGAGTTATTGCCAATGCCTATGAACTCTTGAAAAGGCTTATTAATGAAAAGAATCGAATTAATCCTGAAATTGAATTTGAACACTATATTATAGCCATACAGCGAATAAATGTAGCTGTTATATTCCTGGATGAGAGGCCTTTCAAAGGCGAAGATCCACAAATAATTTTCGAGACGCTTAATTCTCTCGGTAAACCGCTAAGCCTGTCTGATCTTATACGGAATTTCGTGCTTCTAAATATGGAAAGTAAAAAACAATCAGATATATATGAAAAGATATGGCATCCGAAAATTGAAAATATTCTAACCGACAACACATCAAAATTTTTTCGAGACTATCTTCAATATAAAACACACAACTCTCTAAAAGTCGTGAGCGACAATAACACCAAAGAATTATATCAGCAATTTAAGGAGTTTGTAGAAGAAAAATTTTCAGACCATAATGATTTTATCAATGATATTGTTCGATATGTAAAATGTTATCAATGGATAATTACTGAAATTGTAAATGACAGCATTTCCTCCAATCCACTTAACGATAAGATAATAAAAGAATTATTGCGGAATATATTTCATGATATTAAATCAGAGGCTTTCAAACCTTTTGTGTTAGGACTTTTGGAATATCATCAATATACAACTAACAATATTCGCCTAAGTGACGAGACTTTTATTTCAATATTAGAGACAATCAGAACTTATCTAATAAGACGTAGAATAATGGGTTTGACCCAGGGGGAAAATAAGAATATCGTTACACTTAGCAAGAAAATCGAGTCAATTGCCAAAGGGAATGTCACAATGATTGAGTTACTGACCGGTATGTTCTATAGATTAAGATTACCAAACGACAATGAAATGAAGAATGAATTGTCAACAATGAACTTCTACGAAGGACTTAAAAAGTACTCAAAATTCATTCTTGGAAAGATTGAAGAACACAATACCAAAGTTGCTGTTGACTTCCGTAATCCAAAAATAACGATAGAGCATATTATGCCCCAAAAATTAGAAGAAAGTTGGAAATTGGAGATAATTATCAAGAAATTCATAAAACATACCTGCATAATATAGGTAATCTAATACTTACTGAATTTAATAGCGAAATTGGGAATAAATCATTTGAAGAGAAAAAAAGAAAATTAGCCACCTCTTCTCTTAATTATAGATTGGATATTATAAATAGAAATACGTGGGATGAAGAAAGCATGAAAGAACATCAAATTAATATGATTAATGGGTTTATTGATACCTTTCCCTTGCCAGATATATATAAGGATAAAACCAATTGGAATACCCAATCCAAAGAAAGTACGACTTTTTCACCATTGGATATAGACGCAGGAGAAACAGCAGAAGGAAATAAGCCCATTGAACTTCATATTGATAACAGCATCATCAAGGTAAAATCTTGGCAAGACGTGTTCATCAAATTTTTAAAACATTTGAAAGATAGCCCAAAATATGATTTTGAATTTATTCTAGACAATCAAACAGATTTGTTCAGGCGTGAAGAAACAATTGTAAATTGGAAAACTTTACAGAATATAATTGATGCCAATTTAGATATGTCAAACCGTTATAAAACTTTCGATGGTAAAGTTTGGGATAAAGTTAAAGATTTGGAAGATGATTTACTTTTCATTCATATCAACATTTCGGCTTCAAACTGTATGACAAGAATATCAAATGTAATGAACAAATTTAATATGGATGAAAAAGCAGTTGAAATATTACTTCGATAGAAATTAAATAAGATAAAAATCACCTAATTAAGCATTGACAAAAGCAGCAGTAAACAGCTTTGATTGAAAGTTTTTTGCTAAATTTAGTCTCGTCTTTTATCTAAAGTGAGTGCTTAAAAGTGCCGCTTTCGCCAAGTATAGCAGCGTAGGCTATTAGTGAAGCAATGGTATAAAAGAGTATAAGTTTCTTTAAGCAAACATAGAGAAATGAATTTAACCGAATTTGAGCAATTAATTAAAGAATTTGAAAAATACCCAAGTCCTGTTTATGAAACTACATTTTTGGATATTTGTAGATATCCTAGAAGTAGATTTGAAGAAATATGTAGTCGAATTCTAGCTTTTTACATACAACCATCTAATGAACATGGGTTGAAAGATTTAGTTTTATCCTCATTTTTTGAACTTATTCAGGAAGAAATCCAATTTAATTTTTACAATGAGCAAATTATAGTAGAAACAGAAGTTTATATTGAAGAAAAATCGTTGGATCTCTTGGTTAAAGGTAATTTTTTTGCTCTTGGCATAGAAAATAAAATTAACTCAGAAGTTTACAATCCGCTAGATATATACAAAAATCTAATAGAGAATACTCATAAAAATAATTACAAAATCGTACTTTCTCTTAGGAAAATAGAAAAGAAAAACGAGCTTGAAAAGATAAAACGCAATGATTTCATTATAGTATATTACAACGATTTGTTTCGAGTAATAAAAAACAATCTGGGAAATTACTTTTCAAATGCAAACTCTAAATATGTTACATTTTTGTTTGATTTTATTAACACCTTGGAAGCCATGACAAAAAACACCATTATTGATGATCCCCAATCATTGTTCTTCTTCGAAAACTCTAAAGCAATTGACGAATTAATTATTCAGTATAATAATCATAAAAACAAAATATTAGAAATTCAAAAAAATAACATTGCTATATTACATGACGAAATTAGCAGAAAAACAGGAGTTAACTGGTGGGTTTGGCAAGGTTGGGATTTGGGATATAATAGTTTTGTTAATCAGAAACACAAAATTGGCATAGAATCAAAGTATGAATTATATGATCGAGACCCTTTAAAAGTTTTTAAAATATATATAACTACATGGAATCTTAAAGACTGGGGTTATTACGAAACAGATGTTCTCAAAAAGTATAGTAGAGATAATTATTATTTAGATACAAAAACCAGCAATCGAGCCTATTTACATGTGGACAAAATCGAAGATGACAACACAGAATTAATTTTAGAAAAATTATACGAGCATTATATTTTTTTAAAAAAATTAGTTGAAACCAAATAACAGCCTTCAATAACGGCTTAGTTTCAGTAGGGTTTGAGTTTGATATTTGAAGTTTTACTATTAATTTTAAGTTTTGTGCTTTTATTGCGGTTTGTTGGTGAAAACACGGCCCGCAACTAAAGCCGCGGAATATCTAGGTAAACCTTAAAAAATGGGCAAAACAAAAAATAGAATGATAAATGTAAATTTGCAAAGAATTGAAACAGATAAATGAGAGAAATTATCAACATATACTGCGATGAAAGCTGTCATCTTGAAAATGACAAAGAGAACGTGATGGCCCTTGGCGCTGTGTATTGCCCTGCAAGTAAGAAAAAAGAAATTTTTCAAATGCTTACTAAAAAAAAGAAAAAGCACAATCTTATTCCTAAAAACAAAAAAAATCCAAATGATAACCGAACGTATTATGAATTGAAATGGAATAAAATCTCATTATCGAAAATCAATTATTTCAAAGATGTAATTGATTACTTTTTTGCTGATGATGATTTGAACTTTAGGGTTTTAGTCGTTCCAGATAAATCGAAGTTGGATTATGAAAAGTTCAATCACACTCACGACACATTTTATTACAAGATGTACTTTAGTATGCTAAGAGTAATCCTTAATCCAGACAAAGCACATAACATTTATATCGACATAAAGGACACAAAAAGTAGAGAAAAGGTACACAAATTAGAACAAGTACTTAGAAGTGATAAATACGACTATTCAAAAGAAATTATTAAAAAAGTTCAGCAAGTTCGATCTCACGAAGTTGAGTTGATACAATTAGCGGATCTATTGACAGGAGCGGTTTCATATATAAATCGCGGATTGTCAGATAGTAAGGCAAAAAATATTTTAATTAATCATTTAAGATATCACTCAAAATATTCACTGACAAAATCCACTTTAATCCGTGAACAGAAATTCAATATTTTCCTTTGGGAGTCATCAAAAATATAGGCATACTATATGAGTAAGGCAACTACATTATTATTTCCCGACTTGATTTATTTTGAAGACTATCAAGGAAATTTCAAAAACTATTTCGATGCAGTATATCAAATATTTTCTGCACACTTTTTAAAGTCCAATCCAAACTTTGAAGGAATTAGGGTTACTGCTCCATGTTATCCAGAAGTTGATGGACTAAGTAGAACATTTTACCACATCACCCACCAAGGCGATGATGAACAAAATAGAGAACCTGATATTAGACGAATGGAGCGTATTCGATTTCCAAAATTTAAGATTGAAAATCATCCACACGCTGAACTTTTAGTTTGGGAAAAGAAAATTAGAAGAGACACACGCATTCACATTCTGAATATTGCTGAAAGATATCTTTTGGTATTAAATAAAAGAAAAAATTATTTGTTATTGTGGACAGCTTTCTATATAGAACATAATCATTCATTGAGAAAAAAACGAAAAGAGTATGAGACCTATAAAAAAACCAAAACCGCTTAGGAACACTAAACGGCTTCTTAACTCCTTTAACACTAACACCCTATCCGGGATGGTCACTGAGATAATGCAAAGGTACATACTTTTTTTATTTCCGCAAACTATTTTCAAGCAAAAACAAACAACTCATTGTGAATAAAGTAAGAATTAGTGACCAGAAAACAATACAAAAGGCAGCATGGGTTGAGCGTTAGTACTTTCATGCTGCTCTTACAAATCGCCAAGGAGTGGGCGATTCACCTTCATTCCGCAAAGGCTTGCCGAGAGGGAGGTGTTGAAATCAGAAGTGATTAAATATAATTATTTCTCCCGTCGAGATTTTTAGCTCATGGTTAATGTTATTATTATGTTATATCGACGGGATCTTATGTCTGATGGTGACTTATTTGCTACAATGTAAGCCTTCGGCCTAGTACATCTTGTATTCAAA
This sequence comes from uncultured Alkalitalea sp., assembly GCA_964578485.1. Lineage (GTDB taxonomy): Bacteria > Bacteroidota > Bacteroidia > Bacteroidales > Marinilabiliaceae > CAZODA01. The sequence continues at coordinate 36,931 of CAZODA010000031.1, forward strand.
GTTATGTCTTCGTTTCTTTGA